>CAZHHX010000054.1:0-27767 GCA_964532465.1 uncultured Syntrophorhabdaceae bacterium
TCACCTTTGGGGGGTCAACCAGAGAGGATGAAAAATCAGATGGTGGATTTAGGAAGAGCTGTTCCCCTCTCTTATGCGGAAAAAACACGGTACAATGGAAGAACCGTGGCGGAACACACCAACGGCAGACTGAAAGAAGAATTCGGAGGAAAACACGTTAATGTACGAGGGCATATAAAGGTAAAGCTCCATCTCATGTTTGGTATTATTGCACTCTTTGCCGATCAGTTGTTGAAGCTTGCTTGATAATCGTATTGTGTTCGGTTCATTTCGGGAAAGGCACGTCAAAAAAGAAGGGATAAAAAGAGTACGATGCACGAATTGAGGCATACAAGGCTATCTGAGCTGAAATAGAAGATAAATTCCTCAAGATGAACACAAATTATGGTAAACCAACTGCATAAAGGCCAGGAGTTTTGCAAGAGGCCCTCAGGAAAGAATTTAACAATTCAATGGGCGTCCTTATCTCCCCAGGCAGACCCGCGTCTTATCGTATAAAGTTGTTTTATCAAACTTTTCATTGATCAATTTGAAGTGGAATTCACCCTGTCTGTACATGTATACTATGGCCTGTCAAAAACATATTTAAGGAAATAATAATGAGAAACTTTTTTTATCCCGACAGTATAGCAGTTTTCGGTGTATCTGCTGATTCTAAAAATCTGGGCCGTATCATTATCGAGAACCTTGTCCATTTTGGTTATAAGGGGAATGTATATCCCATCGGGTCAAAGGAAGGTATGGTTGCCGGGAAAAATATATTGAAAGGGCTCCATGAAATTACTAAAATACCTGATCTCGCAGTGATTCTTGTTCCCGCACGTTTTGTACCTGCCACAGTTAAACAATGCGGAGAAAAAGGCATTAATTCAATTATAATAGAATCAGGCGGTTTTTCAGAATTCGCAGATGAAAGAAACACTCTTGAAGAAGAAATAAAAGAGATTTCTGCTGAATACAGCATTAATATTGCGGGCCCCAACTGTTTTGGTGTTGTAAGCCTGGAAAAAGGGATAGTGCTGCCCTTTTTTATAATTGATCCTGAATATGTGAGGCAAGGCACTGTTTCTTTAATATCACAAAGCGGCGGTATTTTTTACGATACCTGCATGTATTGTTCCTGTGAGAATATCGGCCTAAATAAACTTATCAGCATAGGAAATAAGCTGATGGTAAATGAAAACGAAGTCCTTGAATATCTTACCGCCGATCCGAAAACCGGAATAATCGGCCTTTATCTTGAAAACTTTGTCGATGGAAGACGTTTTATGGATATTGCCGCCCAAACAATAAAACCGATTGTGCTCATCAAAGCCAACAGGAGTCCTGCTGGAAATGAGATTGCACGATTCCACACAACTGCTCTGGCCGGCGATGATGAAGTAGCGGACGCTGCGCTGAAACAGGCGGGCGTGCATCGTGTTCAGAACTTTCAGGATATGATCGACTGCTTTAAAATTTTCAGGTTGCCGTCATTGAAAGGGAAAAAACTTGCCGTCATATCACGGTCAGGAGGTCATGGCGTTCTGTCTGCGGACGCGGTATCCCGCTACGATTTTGAACTTGCCGAGCTTTCCGAACAGTTTTTTAAAACAGTTGGTGAAAAGAAATTGAACATTATCAGAGCAACGAACCCTCTTGATGTGGGCGATGTTTATGATCTTGATGATTATACGGCAATTACAGAGGCTGCCCTTAAAGAAAAAGGAATTGATGGCGTTGTTTTTGTTATTACTTACAGTTCTGAAAGCGACGGGATTAAAATACATAACTTTATATGTAATATTAAAGAATTGGCATCGTATTATGATAAACCGGTTACTATTTGTGTTATAACTAACCGCAATGAATGGCTTACAATTAAAGGAGCTGCGGATTATCCTGTTTTTGCTGATGTTGATGTGGCTGTTAAAGCTCTTTCCACGCTATATAGTCACTACACAAACAGGCATAAACTTGACGGGCTGCCAATAAACAGCTACGGAAAAACAATATCTATAAATTCAAAAAAACAATTCGTACATCCCGAATCGGCCTTTTCTATGCTCAAATCATTTTCCCTGCCTGTGGCTGATTACACGATAATAAACAGCGAGGAGGAAGCGCTCAATGCCGCTGCAGTAATCGGTTACCCGGTAGTGTTGAAAACAGCAGCACCGGAAGCGCTTCACAAGACAGATACGGGAGGTGTAAAGCTTGGTCTTGTTGATTCCGAAGCTCTCATTCAGGCATACAGAGAAATTAATTCAACGGAATGTCTTATCCAGAAAATGTCTGGAATCGGCATTGAAGTAATTGTCGGGGCTCGTCACGACAGAGAATTCGGCCATATTCTTCTTTTCGGTTTAGGCGGAATATTTACAGAGGTCTTCAAAGATCGTTCAATCAGAATTTTGCCAGTCAACGATGCAATTGCAGAAGAAATGATAATGGAAATTAAAGGCTCTGCCTTGCTCAAGGGATTCCGGGGGAAACCGCCTGCGGATATTGATGCGCTGAAAAACATTCTTGTCAGGATTTCGGCAATGATTACAGAACACCCGGAAATTACTGATTTGGATATAAACCCTGTAATCGTATTTGAGAAGGGACAGGGGTGCATGATAGTGGACATTAAAATACGGATGACTTAAGTCATAAAACTTCTGAAAATATTCCTTGACGAAACCTGTATATAGTGGTTATAGTGATTATTCATACCACATATAGTGTTGTCACATATATAAATGTGTTTTGCAATATTAAGAGGGGGTATTACAGTGAACACTCATCAATCCATAGTTCCTCGGTTGTCAAAAAATGCCATAACGGTTTTAGAAAGACGCTATTTGAAAAAAGACTCTCATGGCCGTGTCATTGAAACGGCTGCCGATATGTTTCGCCGCGTTGCAGATACAATTGCCCACGCTGACAAGAAGTTCAAAAACGATGCGGACATCTCATTTCTGGCAAACAAGTTTTATAACATTATGGCAAACCTTGAATTTCTACCCAATTCTCCAACTCTTATGAACGCCGGCCGCGAATTAGGTCAACTGTCAGCTTGTTTTGTTCTGCCTGTTGGTGACTCCATGGATGAAATATTTGACGCAGTAAAACAGACCGCCCTCATCCATAAGTCAGGTGGAGGAACGGGCTTCTCTTTTTCCAACCTCCGTCCCAGGAATGACGTCGTTCAATCAACAGCCGGGATTTCAAGCGGACCTATATCCTTTATGCGCGTCTTTGACATTGCCACAGAAACGGTCAAACAGGGTGGTACAAGGCGAGGAGCCAATATGGGTCTCATGCGCGTCGATCATCCCGATATTCTTGAATTCATACAATGCAAATCCGATCAGACTCAACTGAATAACTTCAATATTTCAGTAGGTTTGACCGATGTATTCATGGAAGCGCTGGAACAGGATGAATCTTATCCTCTGATTAATCCCCGTGGAAATGAGATTGTCGGAACTTTAAAAGCAAGAGATGTCTTTGAACTTATTGTCAGGCACGCATGGGAAAGTGGTGAGCCCGGAATTATTTTTCTTGATCGCTTAAACCGTGACAATCCAACTCCTCATATAGGCAGAATTGAATCGACAAACCCCTGTGGCGAGCAGCCCCTCCTCCCCTATGAATCATGTAATCTGGGATCAATCAACCTTGGGCTGATGGTAAAAGATGGTCAGGTTAACTGGCAACGGCTTGAAGAAATTGTGCATCTGGCTGTACGTTTTCTCGACAATGTTATTGAACTTAATCAATATCCGTTGCCCCAGATTGCCAAAATGACTTACGGCAATCGAAAGATCGGCCTTGGCGTCATGGGATGGGCAGACATGCTCATTGCCTTGAGCATTCCTTATAATTCGGATGACGCAATCGAGTTAGGCGAAAAAGTCATGGCTTTTATCAATGATGAAGGGCACGATGCTTCCATGGATTTAGCTAAGGAGAGAGGCGCCTTTCCTAATTTCGAAGGTTCAATATTTTCTCAGCATGAAAAAACTCTGATCAGAAACGCTACCGTAACCACCATTGCACCTACTGGAACGATCTCAATTATTGCGAACGCTTCATCAGGGATCGAACCGATCTTCGCAGTCTCCTTTGTGCGACAGGTACTGGATAACAACATCCTCGTCGAAGTCCACCCATTGTTTGAAAGTATGGCCAGAAAAAGAGGTATTTATTCAAAGGCTCTTATGGAGAAAATTGCCGAACATGGCACTATTCAGGACATTGAAGAAATTCCTTCTGACATAAGCAGCATATTTGTTACAGCACACGACATATCCCCGGAAGATCATATTATGATGCAGGCGGCCTTCCAGAAAAATACGGATAATGCGGTAAGCAAAACAGTAAATTTTCCTAAAACCGCCACATTAGAGCAGGTCAGAGAAGTATATATACTTGCCTACAAACTGGATTGCAAAGGCGTTACAATATATCGTGACGGATCAAGGGAAAATCAAGTGCTGTCCACCGGGAAAGCCTCGCCGGAGCAGGATGGAACAGGTACAAAAATCGTTCGTGACCGCCCCCTGTCTCTTAAAGGATGGACGTACAGAATGCAGACCGGATGCGGCCCCCTGTATGTCACTATAAATACCGATGAAGGAGGGTTATTCGAACTCTTTACAACTATGGGCAAAGCCGGCGGCTGTGCCGCTTCCCAGAGTGAAGCTATCGGACGGATGGTTTCACTTGCCTGGAGGAGCGGTGTTGATCCTGAACAGGTCATTAAGCAGCTTATGGATATTTCCTGCCATTCCCATTCCGGTTTTGGCACAAACAAAATCCTTTCCTGCGCCGATGCCGTTTCCAAAGCCATTCGGAACCATCTGTCTTCTGCCAGTCACGAAGAAAAAATTGAGAAGAGAACGCTTTTTAAGGGGGCATGCCGCGAATGCGGCGGCAGGATTGAACATGAAGGAGGCTGTTCCGTGTGCCACTCATGCGGATTCAGTGAATGCGCATGAGTATGGAGAAAGATATTCAGTTCCCGCCTCCCCTTTCTTCTTGCAGGATGTCTGCAATTCAATGCTGACATCCTGACATTCATATGCTATAAGTAAATATATAAATTATAAAATAATTCAGTTATGGAGGAAAAATGGATGAAAATGAATTAACCCAACGGTTCTATAAAACGTTTGAGGCATTAATGCCCATCCTTCAAGACGTCTATAAAGGGTTCTTTGCAAATAATCCGACCTTATTGAAAGAATGTTTATCCAAATTCCAGAAAATGCATTCTTCGGTTTTACCATTTGTGGAAAAGGTAATTTCAGAGAAAGAAAAGGATCCGATTGAAAAAAAGTATGTTGCCCTGCTCCTTTCTTTTCAGCCGGTTGCTTTGGCAATAGACAACTTAGTTAACAGAATGCTTGATAAAGTTCAAAATAACGTCCTCTTCGGCGACAAAGCAGTAAAAGAAATAAAGACTTTGCTTGATATTACTTACGGTCAGTGCAGAGATGCAAAAGACTATTTTCTTACAAGGAATCCACATTTGAAACATAACGTTATAACGGCAAAGGAAAAACTCATGGAGCTTGTTATCGAATTTGATATTGTTCATCAGAACAGGCTTATAACGGGGGTCTGCATGCCCAAGGCATCTTATTTGTATATTGATTTCACCCATTCTTTAAAAAGGATTTCAAAAGGTCTTGCCGATTTAGTTGAAAAGGACTGATTCTAAATATTCCTTTTGATTTACGTTAATAGAAAACAAATAAATTGGGGTTTATAAAATACTCGCAACCTCCGGCTTTTGCCGGAGGTTTTATTTAATGAGAGGGTTTAAAATATGGCCAACGAACCGAACAAAATAATTTACTCCATGGTAGGAGTAAGTAAATATTACGACAAAAAACCGATTTTAAAAGATATCTATCTTTCCTATTTTTATGGAGCAAAGATTGGTGTTCTTGGTCTGAACGGATCAGGAAAAAGCTCCCTTCTCCATATTCTGTCAGGCCTGGATAAAGAGTATAACGGCGAGACAATCCTTGCTCCCGGCCACACTGTAGGACTTCTTGAGCAGGAACCGAAGCTGGATGACAAGAAGACAGTACGGGAGATTGTTGAAGAAGGAGTACATGAAACAGTTGACGCCCTTAAAGAATACGATCTTATTAACGAGAAATTTGCTGAACCCATGTCGGACGATGAGATGAATAAACTTATTGAACGACAGGGCGAAGTACAGGAAAAGCTGGAAGCGCTGGACGCGTGGAACCTCGATTCACGCCTTGAAATGGCAATGGATGCCCTGCGTTGTCCTGCCGGAGAAACTCCCGTCAATATTCTGTCCGGAGGCGAAAAACGGCGTGTAGCATTATGCAGGCTGCTCCTGCAGAAGCCGGATATTCTTCTGCTCGATGAGCCGACCAATCATCTTGACGCTGAAACCGTAGCCTGGCTTGAGCACCATCTGCAAAACTATCCGGGCACTATCATAGCTGTGACTCATGATCGTTATTTCCTCGACAATGTTGCCGGATGGATTCTCGAACTTGACAGAGGACAGGGAATTCCCTGGAAAGGAAATTATTCCTCCTGGCTGGAACAAAAGAAAAACCGGCTACAACTTGAAGAAAAGTCCGAAAGCGAACGACAGAAGACGCTTCAGCGCGAGCTTGAATGGATACGCATGTCTCCCAAGGGCCGCCACGCAAAGGCAAAAGCGCGTATCAGTTCATATGAGGAACTCCTCAGCCGCGATATCGAAAAAAGTTCAAAAGAACTGGAAATCTATATTCCCCCGGGACCAAGGTTGGGCGATGTCGTCATTGATGCCGATAAGGTAGGCAAGGCATTCGGCGACAATCTTCTTATGGAAGGCATGACTTTTTCTCTTCCTCCAGGTGGAATTATAGGAGTAATAGGACCCAACGGAGCAGGGAAAACCACCCTATTCCGCATGATAACCGGTCAGGAACAAGCCGATTCAGGCTCTTTCAAGATCGGAGCAACGGTAAAGCTGGCATACGTCGATCAGAGCCGGGATATACTTGATCCGGCCAAGAGCATCTGGGAGGTTATTTCCGGTGGAGATGATGTTCTTCAACTCGGTAAGAGGCAAATAAACTCGCGCGCTTATGTAGCCCGTTTCAATTTTTCCGGAGCTGACCAGCAAAAAAAGGTTTCCATGATCTCCGGAGGAGAGAGAAACCGCGTCCATATGGCCCGTATGTTAAAGGAAGAGGCCAATGTGCTTCTCCTTGACGAACCTACCAACGATCTGGACGTAAACACCATGCGGGCACTGGAAGAAGCATTGGAGAATTTTGCCGGCTGCGCTGTGGTCATCAGCCACGACCGGTGGTTCCTTGACCGTATTGCTACCCATATACTCGCTTTTGAAGGTGACAGCAAAGTGGTCTGGTTTGATGGAAATTATTCCGAATATGAAACAGACAGAAAGTCCCGTCTCGGCTCCGCTGCAAGCCAGCCACATCGCATCAAATACAGACACCTGACCAGAGAGTAAACACCCTGCGAGGTTTTCGGGGCGTTGGATTACATCAAATCATAAAAGGACTTGATGTAATCCAACCGTCTCTCTTCGAGGGCTGCTTTTTCAGGGTCTGTTTTTCTTAAAATATCGACAAGCTGCTCTCCGGGAATTATCAATCCGGAATTAATGGTAAGAGCTTTTTTATATGAAGCGGCTGCCATAGGAAATCTTTTGTCAATAAAGAAGAAATCGCCAAGCATCTCGTACTTTAGAGCCGCGGCGTATGAATCATCTATAATCCTGTCGAGATAAAAATTACCCTTCTCTGCATCATTTTGCTGGAAAAACCGCCGGGCAATTGAAAGATTTGCAAAATCGGAGAAGGCGCCCTTCATATCGGATGACTTTTTCCAGTATGAGATAGCTTGAGTTTTATTACCTCCGGCATTAAGAAGAATGGCATGAGTGTTATAATAGGCAGTCATATCTTTCGTGGCATTGACAGGCAGATGGGTAATCACGAAAAAGAATGCGATGATACCTATTCCGCTGTAAAGCACGGTTTTTTCTTTTGCTCTAAAAGCCGTATACAGTCTTTGCGCGCCTGTGACTGCAAAGGGTATCAGCACGGTAATTAATGGGAGGCGGTAACGGTCGGTGGTGAAAAAGATGATAAGCGTGAGCATATAAAGCCCCGCTATTGTGGCTATTGCCCTTGCTGACCTGTTTGTACGAAAGATCAGCAGGATGCCGGCCATAGCAAAGGGTAAAACTATGGCAAAGGAAATAAGCGGCATCCCAAAAAACCATGAGGATTTTCCCATAAAACCTATATCGTAATGATCTGATGCCTCGAAACCGTGGAAGGGAACAACAATCTTCAAAAACATCTTCCGTAAAGACATTTTGGGATTATCCGATAATTCTCTTACTGTTTCTTTTATCCAATACCAGGATGCCTCCTGTGGAGAAAGCTTCCTCTCTATTCGCCTGCTTGCCTCAATGGTGAATTGAATCCCCTGTTCAAAGGGGGATGTCGTTGCAAAAGAAACGGGACGGGAATAAGGGTCAGGGTTTTTCGTGTTGTTGGCAAGGTATAGATTGAACCCTGCCTGTGATGTGGTAAGAGCAATTTTTCCTGCCACAAGGTAATTCCTCACAATGAAAGGAGATGCAGCAAGAAAAATCCCGAGGCAGTAGATTATTGCAATAAAAGCCATTTTTTTGCGGGGTTTTTCTTCTCTATATCCATACCAAAGGATGAAGAGCGCAAAAACCGGCAGAAGAATAACCATATTCGGACGGACATTTATCATGAGCCCTGCCACAATACCGAGTAAAAATGTCTCGATCAGACTGAAAGCAGCTAATGTCCTGAGGAAGAGAACTATTGTCAAGGCAAAGAGAGCTGTGCCGACAATCTCCTTTAAAGGCACAACACTGTAGAGGATAAAAGGTCCGTATAAGGCGGCTATAAGGGCCGCGATTATGCCTGTTCTTTTCCTGTCAAGGTTTGCACCGATCAAATATATAAGAAAGCATGTCAAAACACCAAGTGCTATATTTAAGAGCCGGGTATAGAAGACTTCCGCCGAGAATAACCAGTATATAAAGGCTGTCAGGTAGGCAAAAAGCGGCGGGAACTCATAAACCGATTGAGAATGGAATGTGCCGAAGGCTATTCTTTTTGCCCATTCATGATAGATTTTCTCATCCCAGAGTAAATAGTCGTAATAAATACTGTCCTTGAGGCTGATAAGAGCAAGGATTCTCAGGAGCAGGGCAGTGAAAAGTACGGCAACGAGGGCCAGAGCTTCATGATTTTTCCAAAAAAATCTTCCGTGAAGATTTGATATTGATTCGGAGCCGGCGCTTTTTCTTTTTTTTGTCATAGTATTAGCATGTTATGTTACAGAAAAGGACGGAACAATGTTGAAAAACTGTACCGTCCTTGTGCTGACATGAAGGATAACAACCAAGTGTTCCTTTTAAAATCAGACTTGACTATCCCGAACAAATGATTTATTGACCACCCGGTTTTACTGTCCCTGCAGCCGTGCCGGTAAGAGAGTTTGTTCCAACAGTACCAGCAGCAACTCCCTTGAATCCTATCGTCACGCTGTTGATTGTTCCGCCCCCATTATTAATAGTTGCCGTCCATTTGGTGCCGGAATTTTCTGAAAATTTCTTAAAGTTCATCTCGGCAGTGGTGCTACTGCCCGACATGCTATATGTAGTGGATGTGTTAGGTCCGTAGCTAGAACCTGTCCAGCTGCCGCTTACGCTGTTTGTAGCCCATATTTTAGGCACTACTCCGGAGGTTGACGTTGTAGAAAAAAACTTAACTCCTGATAAAGAAAGGCTCATATTCGCGTTGCTATATGTAAGGGTGTCCGACCCAACCTGTATACAAGGGATATTGAGAGCCTGAAGCTTTGACTGGCCCCCAGTTGATGTATCCGCCGCCATGGTCAGAAATTTGCTTGTCTCTATCCATGGACCCATTGCGATTGTTTGAAAGTATGACGGATTGTATGTCCCTTTAATATCACCGACGCTTATCCATGTAATTGGCGATGAAAAAGTTGTAGTGTCGGCACCATAACCGTATGCTGTGCCCGTTATTTTGTTATTGGACCACTTCGTTCCTGCCATTTCCAGACCGAACAGTATTTCATAACTGTTATTGTTTTTTACCAGAAAATCACCCTTCCAGGTATCCGTCCCAGATGATCCGGAGCCTCCCAGGATGGCCTGCCACACACCCCAGTTACCTTTCTCAATTACATAATTATATATAATATCCTGATTTTGTGGGCTTCCAACAGCAGTGCTGTTTATATTAAATTCAAGTATTGTACCGGAGGAGAAGGTCTGGTATCCGATATTGGTAGAGGTAAAAGTACTTGTCGATCCTGACAGTCCTGTATCTATCTCAGTCTTATTAATGGTCCCGGTCATACCGAACATTTTAATATTATTATATCCCGTTCCGCTTACGTCTCCATAAATAAACCCTGCGTTTTTCGACGAATCTTCATATAACCCGTAGAGTCTTGCGTCCATGGCTGCTTCCGTCGTTCCGGGTATAATTGTGCCTCCGAAGAATGCCCTGAAGGCGCCTCCGTCAAAAGTGGTAGCACTTGCACTTGAATTTTTTATATTATAACTATTGAAGGGAGCGGACCATACTTTGTTCGGATAGGAACTATTAGACCCGGGGTTATACTGACCGATAACCGTGACGCCTGCGGCAGTCGATCCGAAGAGGGAGCTTGTTCCGCCCAGGTTAAAGCTCATTGTTCCGTCGGCTGCGAACCCGCCCGTACCGGAATAATACTGAGAAAAACCAAAGTATTTGCCGAAAAAAGACAGATCACTGCCTTCCCAGACTCCTATTGAGGCTGCCTGCCATGTACTGTTGCTGTTATAAGTCCCGAGAAAATCACCTGTCATGGTTCCCAGTTTTGTCTGGGTAAGAAAACTCCCGCTCAATCCGGCAGATATCTTACTGCCGGTCGATGTACCGTTGGTAAGATCAGCAAGCCAGTAACCATAATCTTCTGTCAGGGCAGGTGTTGATGATGAGTTATAATATTTTCCAAAGGCCTCGTATCCGCCGTAACCGCCGCCTCCAACTTTACCAGACCATGTTGTTGCACCCGATGAATTGGAAGAACTTCCGTAATCGGTGAACTTATAAATACCCCAGGGCAGGACCGATGTTGTCGAGTCCTTTATTGCCGCTGTGGTAAGGAGAATATTGGATGTTGTATAGCTCGATAAATATCCTCCTGATCCGATTATGCCATAGAGAGATGCATAAGTAGAATTTGATCCTGAGTCTGTCCATGAAACAGTATTCAAGGATGTTACACCTGTTGTTTTCTGCGCATAATACATGCTTCCGTTCGTCATGCCGAAGTAACCGATTCCCGAATATCCGTTGCCGCTTAAACCGCCCCTGATGTATCCCGCGTTTCCCGAGGGACTGATGCCGAGGGCAGCAAGTTTTGCATCAAGGTTGCCGGATACCTCTGACCCGATCAAATATCCTGAATATATTCCACCATCATAGGTTGTTGTAGTCCCTGTTTTAAAGTTGGTGCTTGTCAGGGTGCTTGCCCAGATATTGGGAGTCGATGAAGGGGCCGAGTATGTGCCGATCATCAATGTGGATAAGGGGCTTGCCTGCGTCGCACTCCAAAGCCCCGTGAGCCCTCCATGATATCCTGTATTTGTCCCGCTTCGGCTTGCAAGGGAGCTGCCGTTAAAATATTTAAAAGAGAAGGCGCTGTCACTGGGACAGCTCAAGAAACCAAGGTCGCTGCCGCTCCATGACCCTATGCCCACACCCTGCCAGTTCAGACCGGTGTTGTATGTCGCCAGAAGTTCGCCGTCAATCGTTCCAAGTCTTGTCTTTGTAATATATTTCCCGCTCATGCTTCCCGCTGCCCTGTTGTTGGCCCAGGCGCCTGATGAAATATCGGCTATCCAGTAACCGGTGTCATTACTAAGGGAGGTTGTGTAGTAGGCGCCGAAGGTTCCTTCACCTCCGATCTTTGCTGTCCATGAAGCAGCCGGGCTTGCGTATGTCCCGAGAAAAGAAAACTGCCAGATACCCCAGGGCTGAGTAATATTGGTTGCGGCATTATATATGCTGAAGGTCTTGTTGTAGCTTGATCCTCCGCCGGTGGCTGAAAAGAAACTTTCGGAGATATTGCCGGAAATGCTCCCGCTCCATATATTATTATTCAGGTTCTTCGGAGTAATCCCTATATTGGTTGCCATCTGTGTAATGTACATATTGCCTGAAGCATCCCACATGAGAAGCTGGGGATATGAGAGACCGGCAAAGCTGCCCTTTACAAAACCCGCGTTCCCGGAAGGATCAATGTAGAGACCAGCGATCTTGCTCTCTATGGAATCGTTGAGTTTTATGCCGCCGTACATGTTGCGGAATGAACCGGGTGTAGAATCATAGGTGGTATTTTCACCTGTTTTATGGTTGTAGCTCGATAGGTCATGATTAAAGGCATGATAGGAGTTGCCAGACTCGGAATAAGATCCTAAAAAATAAATAACTGCGGGAGACCCGCTGTTTGTGTTCCAGAGAGAAGTAATGGAACCCATGCGCGCGTTGAGGGCCCCGCTTTGAGTCCATGCCGAACCGTTTGCCGTGTACCAGAGGGCCGGATTGAGCGATCCGTAGAATGCAAGCGGTGTCCCGCTCCACGTTCCCAGAGACATGGCCTGCCATGTACCGCCCGTATTGTAGGAACCAAGGAGGTCGCCCCCGATAGTGCCGAGTCTGGTATAGGATATAAACTTTCCGCTCAAAGAACCGGTAAGCGCATTGCCGCTCCAGGCGCCTGATGTAATATCGGCAATCCATCTGCCTGAGTCATCGACAAACCCGGAACTTCCATAAGTTGCTCCGAAGATTCCCGTACCCCCGGTTTTGCCTGACCAGGCAGTTGATCCCGAAGAATTAGAGTAAGAACCGTAATCTATAAACCGGTAAATACCCCAGTTCTGGCCTGTGTTTGTGGCGCTGTTATATATGGCCATGGTGTCAAAAGTAAGATTGGTAATTCCTGCAAGGCTCCCTCCGGAGGCAAATATGCCTGCAAGACCTCCGGTACCGGATGATGGCGCCCATGTGGAACTTATCAGATTTGCCGGGAGTATGCCTGTTGCCGTTATCATAGCTACAGGATACAGGGTGCCGTTTACATTGAATTTACCTGTTTCCGTATTGCCCTGACCTGAATAACTTCCCTTCAGATATCCGATATTTCCTGAAGGATCGATATACAAGGAAACTTTTTTGCCGATAATTGAGTTGCCGACTTCATATCCCCCGGTATATCCGTAAAAAGAGCCGCCATCGTATGTAGTGTAGGTACTGTTTTGGGAGTTGTAGCTGTAGAGAGTGGTGTCGCTGCCGAAAATATGTGAGGGCTGAGTGCCGGCTGTGTATTCACCGTCAACAATTTTCATGGCAACAGGAGCGCTTTGGGTTGCGCTCCAGAGCGTCCCGTAGCCTTTCAGGAGACCATAGTAGAATCCTTCACGGACAAGGGAGGAACCGGGGTAGGCATAGAGAGAACCCGTGGCAACGCTCTGGAAGGTAGGTGAAGGAGCGCTTTCACCATCGGAAGTCGGCTCTGGCGGTGGTGGTGGTGGCGGCGGCGGCGGCGCAAAGAGCGCTAATAATGCCGCAAGAAAGGATGAGGCTTCTGTCTGAGCGCCTGTTGAAGTGGATATTGTTGGACCCGTATACCCTCCCCCTCCGGGGGCTGTACTTGTTGAGCCTGTTCCCGTCCCCTCTGATTGTCCTCTCGGGGTTACTGCCTGAACCTGGATCATGATCTCGGCTTCAGACGCGTTCCGTGCCGGTGTCGGTGATGAAGTAATAGTGACAACAAAGGATATTTGCCCCTGAGTAAGGGTAATCGTTCTCTTTTGCGGATCGTTGGGGTTGTACTGGTAACCGAAACCCTTCAGGAAGAGGGTACTCGTAACCCCACGAAGAAAACCGACTACCATGTTGGAGCCCCTGATTCCCGCAACAGCGTTCGGGGTGTGGACTTCAAATTTGTTCTGTTCTGCTAATGAAGAGACTTTCTTTACAAACTCTTCACTCGAAATTGCCTGAACTCTCCCCCGGTGCAGCTTAACCACGCTGATGTTTTTGTCGCCCTGGAACATGGCTTCCTGTATTTCAATCCTTGTGTTCGGCGCTATTTTTAACAGATTGTTGTTGGCAAAAGTAATCTCAGCCCTGCCGTTACTCTTTGCACGGTAGATATCACCCACATCTACAGAATCACCCTGTTTAGCCTGGATTGCCGCGTTGCTGCCGGTTTTTAAGACATCAACTCTTCCTTCAATAAAAGTGATTCTATTCAGAGAAGCTGCCCATGATATGAGCGGAACCAGAAAGATAACACAAAATAATAAAAATATTGGAAAAATAGAATATCTTTTCATAAGCATCTCCGTCTCCATCCCGTGCATATTCAAAAGAGTTTAAATTTGCACGTCAATAAAGTTAATAAATAACCATCAGTTGGCTGACAAGCTTTTCAACTAATATTAATACTATAAAATATAACAAAAATATTCCTTTATGTAATAATTATTTTAAATTAAGATAAAAAATCAGTAGTCGATCAGGACAATATGCAGGACATATGTTTTTTTATCTTGTAGAATATTGTTTCCTGCATTTTATCAGCATCAAAACCGGCATTGCGCCCGGGTAAATTTTATCTGTTTCGAAGACTGACAGGAAAAATCCGTAATTCCTGCCTTTGAGGAGAATAAAACAATTGAAAAAACCGGATCAAAAGTAGTTTAATAAACATTAGTCCAATCTTTAGAAAAAAAGGCGCGTAAGGCCCGGCGTATATTTCAGGGAAAACAATGACCTATCCTGTGAATAGGCATTTCAGGCAAAACGTGTTTAAGCAATTACATAGATATTTTGAAATATTGAAGATTGCCCCCATTAATTTAAACAGACGGCATGGGCAATTTCGGGAATTGATCTTAATCCCTGGCCTAAGGGCCAACGAAACAGCCTGAACCTCGAAATCCCATGCCGGTTTTTCCTAATATGTTGAAAGAAATACTATCAGACAAAAAAATCTATATCAGGGTGATCAAAAGAATGTCAGCGTCTACGATAATGCTGCCCGGATCTCACATTCTGATACACAACCCCCTGGATCATATTTTTACGGATGAAGAGGCTGCTGCCCTGCGATTTCGCGTCTATCAGTCCGTTCCTAAGAAAATCCGCCTTCCCAAATGGTTTGCGGATGAACCGCCATTGCCTGGTGAAAAAAACAGTGCACCAGGTCGACACCGTATTATTCTTGCACTGTCTGCCGTTAATGCGGTAAACAGGCTGTGTAACCTTATGAGTCGGGGCGACTTCCATTTCTCTCGCTTTCGAGCCATTGCTTTGCTTAAGAGATCTGATAATGACAAAAATATCAGTCCGACAAAACCTATGCTGCTGCTAAGCAGATACCGCTGTCTTACAGCAACTGAAAAGTCCGCGTACCGGTTGATGCTGAAGCCGACTTTTCCCGATTCCCTGGTATTGAAAGCTTTGGCTGATTTATTGAACAAACTCTTCCCAAAAAGCTACTTTTTCCGTGAGTGTTGCGCCTATATTGCCGAAAGAGGCACAAAAGAGACGGTACGTCAGGTCATGGCAGAGCTCAAAAAGGGATATCGCGTTGTCCTCCGCCTGGATATAAAATCCTTTAATGAGACGGTTCCGCAGGAGAAACTTCTCGATTTTATATTGCAACGGGGCGTTCCAGCCCAATGGGACGATAATGACATAGACCTTTTAAAACACCTCATGATAGACTACTTTTCACGGATTGACGAAATTCTCGGTACCCCCGGCATTGGCATAGGCATGGGCACAGGGCTTACTCCTCTCTTTACCAATATTTATCTTCACCATCTGGATGCCTGGATCAAAGAACAAAAAATACCCTTCTGCCGCTTCGGTGATGATCTTGTCCTTTTTTTCAAAGACCTCCCTTCAGCGGAACACGCCCGTGCAGATTCCATCCGTTTTGTGGAAACGGAACTGGGCCAACAGATAAATGAGGCTAAAGCTGTAATTGTCGAATTGCGTCCTGTCATGACAGAACAGACCGTTTTTTCTCATGGATTTGATTTTTGCGCTTATCATTATTATATCAACAAAGACAATACTCCTGCCATAGAGATAAAGGAAGCAACAATCGGTAAAATAAGACAGAGGATCAGGCTCTTAACCAGAATCCCCCATGCGCATTTTGATAAAGGAGAGATCGAACACCATCACCTGGCAATCGGGGACATTTATACCAGCGCTTCCAACTTCAGGCTGGCCCGGAGAATATGGAAAATCAGCACCCTTTTAGGATTTCCCCCCAAGCGCGTCATTGCGCGCAGCACCGTTCACACTTACGCCCTCGGCATAGGATGGCCTCCCTCTTTCCTGAATGACGTAAGCAGCGAGGACATACGTCAGCAGTTCATGGAACTGGACCGTTATATTCTCTTCAGGATGGCAAGGTTTGAGCAAGCCACAGGCGGAGACACAAGCATTGAGAGTAAATTTTACCAGAAGATGAGGAACCTTGGGCTCAGAACCTTTATAGACGCATGGAACCGCCATCCACGACCTTATAGGTACTGATCCGAATTGGAATAAGCCCTATTGAGAGAATAATTCTTTTGGTGTATATTATTCGCATGATTGCTGTTCCCAGAGATGCGTCGACAGTCATAGTCCTGAAAGAAACTCCTCCGGAAAGGTTTGAAGTATTTCTTCTTAAAAGACACGAAAAGAGCGCTTTTATGGGCAGCAATTTTGTTTATCCCGGAGGCGTTGTTGACAAGCACGACAGTGATCCTGAAATCCTGTCTTTCTGTAAAGGCATTCCATCGGACGAATCACAAAAAGAACTTCTCCCTTTCATGGTTGCGGGCGTCAGAGAACTTTTTGAGGAATCTGGGCTGCTCCTCGCCTATGACATGAATGGTCTACCCTTCACTGTTTGTGACGAAGCAGCAAATAAGCGCATCCATCAATACAGGAACCTTCTTAACAAGAGAAAGATCACTCTGAAAGAAATTTTAAAAAAAGAAGAGCTCTTTCTTGCCCTTGACCAGCTTTATCACTACGCCCATTGGATTACCCCTGAAGCCCGGCCTATGCGTTTTGATACACATTTTTTTATAGCTCCATATCCTGAAGGTCAGAAGGCAAGCGCCGATGAAACGGAGACAACTGAAGGGGCGTGGATGGCGCCGGAACAGGCGCTTGAGGAAAATCTGGCAGCCAATCTGGTACTCAGTCCTCCCACTTTAAAGACCCTGGAAGATCTTTCGAGATTCAGGACCATAAAAGAAGTGATATCCTTTTCAAAAACCAGCAATAAACCCCCTATCCTATCTCTTCTTCTTTCTATTTCAAATGACTGGTTTCTCATTTTTCCATGGGACCCTGAATATGATACCCTTAGTAGGGGGGAAATCCCGGCATTCCCGGACCACGGCAGCATATCAACTCCAGCCGACAACACAACCCGTATCCTCACCAGAGACGGCTGCAATATCCCTTACTGTAAGAAAATCTGATATTCAGCCCTCCCAATAACAGAGCACAGGACTTTAATTTATTCAAAGGTATTTTCCATAATATTATGCATTAAAGAAGGACTGCCAAATTGATCAATTAATGTGTATAATAGCGGATGATTGACAACAATACTACAATTCCTGAGAAAAAAAAGCGTCCGGCTTGGACCCGCGCATTGGACATAGTTCTGCGAACAGCTCATGTGGCGGGGACAAGCGTTCTTTTCGGCGGAGCTATTTGCGGGGTGTCTCTTTACCGACTGTATTCATGGCATTTTATTGCCATTGCCACCGGCTGCGGGCTCATCGCTTCGGAGGTTTACCATAATCGCCACTGGCTGTATCAGGGCCGCGGGCTTATGGTGCTCATGCATGTAGGACTTCTCGGCGTAATTCGTCTTCAACCCGACCTCCTGAAACCGATTCTGACAGCGGTACTCATTTCAGGCATGGCAGGCAGCCATATGCCGAAGAAATTTCGTTACTGGTCATTTATTCACAGACAGGTTGTAGATTAACAGGGTTGGTATTTCAATATTTCTTCTGGCCCAGAAGCTCATATATTTTCAATTTCCCGATTGTTGAATCAATCTCGTGCTCACCCATTTCATGAAGGTCTAAACGCGACTGTGTCGCCCTGCGTGTATCTTCGCTGATGAGAATACCGTTCGGTATTGGTTTTACAAGGTTTTGAAGCCTGAAGACGGTATTCACCGAATCACCTATTACCGTATAGTCCATTTTTTTGTCGAAACCGATATTGCCGACTACAACTTCACCGGTATGAATACTGATGCCTATAATAAGAGGAATACCAAGTTCCTGAACAAAATGATTGCTCACCTCTTCAATTGATGCTTTCATTTCAAGGGCTGCAGCGACAGCATTGTCCGCGTCCATTGAAGTCGGAAGAGGCGCGCCGAAAAGCGCCAGGAAACCGTCGCCAAGGTACTTATCAACAATACCGTAATGGTTAAATACTGCACCACCCATTATTGAAAAAAAGTAATTAAGCATTGATACTGTCTTTTGCGGGCCTATTTCTTTGGCAAGTTTAGAAAATCCCCGGATATCAAGAGTGAGAAGTGTGAGCCTTCTGAAATCATCAATAATTGCTTTCTCTGAATCTTTACCGTATACAATTTTGTCCACAACCTCCATGGGTACAAACTTCTGAAAAACCTGTCTGAGTCCCCGCTCATGCTCTGCCATGGAAGTAGTTTCCCGGTAAAGACGGGCATTTTCCATCGCGATAACAAGAGATGAAATGATTGATTGGAGGAGCTTCTCATCGCCAGGCAAAAAACTGCCATTTATTTTATTGATCAGTTCAATTACGCCAAGCACTTTTCCCTGTGAAATCATAGGAACACACAATACCGATCTGGTATTAAATCCAATAATTTTGTCAAAGTCAGAAAAAAAGTGAGGTGATTGTGTTGTATCGTTTACAATAAGCGGTTTTCCCTGACTGGCAGCATAGCCACAAATTCCCTGGCCGAGCTTAATGCTGAATTTCTGGAGAGTTTCCGATTCTTTTCCAAAGGCAATCTTAAATTCAAGTTCGTTTTCATGTAATATAAATAAAGATCCTGCCTCTACATTCATGACTGTATGGATCATATCCATGGCATATTGAAGAACTTTATCAATATCAAATGTTGATATGGCAAGGGTATTCCCGATATTTTTCAATGTGTCCAATTCCTGATCCCGTTTAACAACCGCAAAAGACAGTTTGTTTCTTTCAAGGGCAAAAGAGAGATTGTTCCTCGCCAGATCAATAAATTCTGAGGTTTTGTGCAGGGTATCTGATTTTGACGCGCAGAGAACCAGCACTCCCTCCAAATTGCCTTGCATTCTTAACGCTGTCAGTATACACGAGCTATACCCCTGGTCAAAAAGAAGTTCTTTTTCCATCTCATTTGAAAGGTTTTGAGTATTGTCTAATATGAGAGTCGCGCCCTGTTTGATAACTTTTTCAAAAATGGATCCTTTGCAGTCGTAATGAGCATTTTTGGACAGGCTGACAGGTTTATGAGAGAAGAAATCGTAAATCATCAGGTTGTCTGCGTTGCTCTCATCAGTGACCATAATGATAGCCAACTCGAAGAGGATGAGTGACTGAATTTCATTCAGAACAGCATAGATAAGCTCTCTGTCTTTCAGGCTTGAATTGATTGTTTTGGATATCTTTCCCAGTTTACTGATAAATTCGTCTTTCTGTTCATTTTCCTTAATAAGCCGAAGATTCTCATATGTAAAGGCCGCGCCGCTCAAAAGAGATGTAAGAGCTTCCACATCATCCTGAATAAAAGGGGGTGCATCCTCGCCTTTTCGTGAAACTGTAAGCACCCCGATGATATCATTAATTGTTTTAATGGGCATGCATATAAAAGATTTTGTTCCGTAAAGGGGGCGATTTCCCCTGCCGAAACGACTGTCTTTTTCAATATCATTAACAAGAAGCGGCGATTTGTTGATTACTGCAAACCTTGTAATGCTCTTATCAAAATCAACCCGATCTCCGACTTTGACCAGATCTCCAAGCCCGATATTGGCCTGTATGATAAATTTGTTTCTTTCCGGTCTTTCGAGCATAAGCACAGAACCTATATCTGCATTCGCCAGTTTGAGGGCACGTTCCAGCGTTATATACATAAGCTCTTCCGCGTCATAGGTTATATAACACAGATCTGAAAGCTCTTTTAGCGTTGATATCTTTGATGATTTCTTTTCGAGTTGCTCGAATGTATTCTTAAATTGATGTTCTATGGCGCTAAAAGACTGGATGATATTTGTTAATTCATCTTCACCGTTTTCCACCTGATAGCCGGAAATATCATCATGAAATTTTTCAGAGATTTTCCGGGAAATGTTTATCATTGAATTAAATATATGGCGGAGTATGAGAAAACCCAGTAAGGAGAAACCCATTAAGGCGATCAAGAAAACTTTTAAGGTTTCATCTTCAAGGAAATCATATTTAAATGCATAAAAAAGAAAACCAAAAACCGGGAAAACAAAGAAAAGGCCGACAATAATATATAGTTTGTAAATAAGATTTTTATTCTTTAACGATATTTCATCCAGTAATTGTTTATTAAATCTCATATTTTACCTTTCAGGAAAGGGCGGACAGGGAATATCCATGGATTTACAGACCGGTTCTCATGTCCAAAATAATCTTAAAATTCCCATCATGCCGAATCTTGCTCCATTTTCCTCTAAGTTTGATAAAAATGCAACTATTTTATAGTGGTATCTTACAGTTTTACCTTCGAAGGCATCTATACTCCCGAGAAAGTTGCATAGCGTAAATATCTGCAATATTGAATCCGATCATCAATTTCGGGCCGAAGTCACTCATACTTCGGCTCTGCCATGGTCTGAGTGACTTGTATAAACCGGCTTCCGTATTAGTTTTACGAGAATATTGTCGTTGGTTGACAATATGTCAACCAATATTTGCGCTGAGGGTGGAAGCGGCACATTGAAATATTTACAACCAGTGTCAGGGAGATATTTATAATTCGGACGTCACCATTTGCAGAATAAGGACGTCCGGGACAGTGTCTGTAAGACTACGGTGTCCTTATGAGGCGGAAACCGATGCGGCGGTGCCTCACTGACGGATCATCATCGTTCCGGTCGGAAGCCCGCAGCAGAGGCAGCTCATTCAGCCATGAACCGCCACGAAACACACGATTGTTACCTGAAGAAGGACCCTGAGGACTATTTTTGGGTCTGTTTTTATAATAATCAGAACCGAACCAATCATGACACCATTCATAGACATTGCCGGACATGTCGTATATGCCAAGACCATTAGGTTTTTTCCGGCCTACAGGATGAATTTCACCGTCTGAATTAGAACCGTACCAGGCATAACTTCCAACGTCTGGATCGGAACTTGTTCCCGCGTATTTCTCTTTTTTGCCGCCGCTGCGGGCGGCATATTCCCACTCTGCTTCCGTGGGGATACGATAGGATTTGCCTGTTTTGCTGTTGAGCTTTTGAATGAACTCCTGAGTATCATCCCAGGATACACTTTCTACAGGACAGGTATCGCCGCAGGAAGAAAAATCTGACGGATTACTGCCCATAATAGTTTTCCACTGCTCCTGTGTAACTTCGTATTTGCCTATATAGAAATCGCTGACACAGACGCTGTGGACAGGTTTTTCATCTAATTCGCCGTCTCCGAAGGTATCACCCATATCATAGCAACCTCCTTTGACGAAGATGAATTCCATGCCGGTTGCAGAGTCTTTGGATTTTGTTTCGCGTGCAGCTGCAAAAGATACGATAAAAACAATAAAAATGACTGATATAATAATCCTAATATACATTGAGAGCCCCTATAAAATATCGTAAAACCATATACTTGCATTATACAACAGCTATCTTTAAAATAGATATGTTTTTGCAGCATTAGAAGAATTATTGTATTCAGGAGGTACGCTATGGCAAAAGTTATAACGCTCAGGCTTAATGATGAGGTATACAACACCTTCAAGACAATAGCTGAACAAGAGAACGGGCCTATCTCCAATTTTATTGAAACAGCCGCATTGCGGTACATCAACGAAAG
Organism: uncultured Syntrophorhabdaceae bacterium; assembly: GCA_964532465.1. Classification (GTDB taxonomy): domain Bacteria; phylum Desulfobacterota; class Syntrophorhabdia; order Syntrophorhabdales; family Syntrophorhabdaceae; genus JAPLKB01. The sequence continues at coordinate 22,212 of CAZHHX010000054.1, forward strand.
CTAATTTATTGATGAATTCGAGATAGCAGAGACAAATTCCAATACAACGCTAAAGGATTCGATGAACCGGGGGATCGAGGATTGCAAGAATCACGAAGGGGAACCCATACCTGAGGATGACGTGACAATCACGACGCTTAGGGTAGCAGTATGAAAATAATCCGTACCTATTCATTTAAAAGAGATTTCAAGGAATTGCCAAAGCATATTCAAGACAAATTTGAAAAAACTCTAAAAATATTATCTTCTTGACACCAGTATCATTGTTTGATACTATTCAATTAATGAGCGGATATAAGAAAACTCTTCAAGCCATTTTTAAAGATCCTCTTTCATCAAATATTCTCTGGTCTGACATCGAAGCGATGTTGCTGAAATTGGGCGCTGAATTGAGCGAGGGCAGAGGCTCAAGGGTAAGGATAGCATTGAAGGGGGTGAGAGCTGTTTTTCACAGACCACACCCTCAAAAAGAAATCGACAAAGGCGCGCTAAAATCTATGCGCCGTTTTTTACAGGAGGCAGGAGTGAGCCATGATGACATATAAAGGATATATAGCAAGGGTAGATTTTGATGATGAAGCCAGGATCTTTCACGGAGAGGTAATCGGGATCAGGGATGTTGTGACATTTCAGGGGAGCACCGTTGAAGAAATTGAAAAGGCATTTAACGAATCGATAGATGATTATCTGGATTATTGTAAAACAAGAAATGAAGAGCCTGACAAACCCTTTTCCGGTAAATTTGTGGTAAGGGTGTCACCGGAAATTCACCGTAAGGTATACATGGCAGCTAAAAAATCCGGACAAAGTATTAATGCCTGGCTTAACATGAACCTGCTGAAAATCACAGAGTAATTAACCAAAAATAAATTCGATACAATTATTCGTAGAAGTATTTCCTATTGTCGGTAGATAGATACTGAAATATTAAAGTAAAATTTCATAGGGCACTACCATTTAATGTAATAAAATAGCTCCTAAGTCAAGGATAACGATTCGAATCCGGTAAGTTATTATTTTTAAGTAAATCCGTATAAACCTGCTTCCATATTGGCTTTACGAGGATATTAATATTTGCTACAAACGTTGTAGCAAATATTTTAGGGAGGGAGGGAACGGCACATTGGGATATTTCCAACCAGTGGCAGGGAGATATTTATAATTCGGACATTCACTTTTGTCGCAACTGTTGCGACAAATTCTAAATCATCTGCAAACCCAAGCCAGTCTGTGTTCTATCAATTGCTCTCAGCAACAAATACTTTATTATGATAGATACTTTTTGTGGGGTCAATCTGCCAACATAGTTTTTTTGAAATAAAACAATTGAAAAAACCTGAATAAAAGTAGTTGAATAAAGCATTAAATTAAACTTTGTGGGTCATAAAAGCACATAAGAAGCAATGTATTATGCAGGGAGAGCAATGATCTGTCAAAATTGGCAGATCCTCTCCTACCGGTGGCAAAAAAATGTTACCGTATATACACTCCATACCCTGCCGATCCCGCGAAAAGGAGGACAAAGCAGATGGGTAATATAAGTTTTGGCGATATTGAAGATGCTTTTCTTTTTGTCGGCTCAGCATCTTATGGTGAACACTCAGCTTTTCTCAACGTTGAAACAGGTCAGATATACTATCGATCTGAGATGGGCGACCTTGATGAGGTGGATGAAGAAAATATGGACTGGGACAACACCATCGAAATTCCCCACAAAAACAATCTTGGCCTTGGCAAATCTCTCGTGTTTGACTTTATGGAAAAAAACCTGTCCGGCGATTATAACCTGGTACGAGATATGTTCAGACGACGTGGCGCTTACAGTAATTTCAAGGATTTCCTGTCATCAAAGGGAATGCTTGAAGCCTGGTATCAGTTTGAAAATGAACAAGAACAAGAAGCGCTTCGACTTTGGTGTGAAGAAAACGAACTATCTCTGTCGGATTAACGATTATAAATATTTTCCTACCTGATAATGTGATTGTAAAAGAAGTGGGGACATTTGCAGTATTCCCTTCCTCACCTGTCGGCATTAGAAAAAGAGATTGACGGCATAACCATTTATGCGTAGAATGAAGAATTGAGGTGAATAAAATGGCTATTAAAAACGACACTATAGAAAAGATAAGAAAACAGCGTGACTATCTTTTTTCAGAATTTGGTGTTGAGAAGATTGGTCTCTTCGGTTCTGTCGTTACGGGAACCGATAATGATAGCAGCGATATTGACCTCATTGTAGAACTCAGCCGGCCTATGGGCCTCAAATTTATCAGGCTTGTCGAATACCTTGAGGGAATTCTGGGAAGAAAAGTGGATCTTCTAACGCGGGATGGTCTTGAAAATATACGCGTAAAGAAGGTCGCAGATGACATAAGAAGTACCCTGACATATGTCTAAAAGAAACGACCAGGAACTCGTTCAAGATATGATTGAATGTGCTCATCGCATCCGGTCATATATTGAACAAATAAGATATGAAGATTTCCTACACGACCATAAAACTCAAGATGCTGTAATCAGGAATATCGAGATTATCGGAGAGGCAGTCAAGCTTCTATCTGATAATACTAAAAAAAGACATCCCCATATAACATGGAAGGAAATTGCAGGTACAAGAGACAAACTGATCCACGACTATTTCGGCATTAATATTGATGTGGTTTGGTGCATAGCAAGGGAAGATCTGCCAGGTTTTGTCGAGCAACTGGAAAAAATGTTATGAAGACAGGCCACAACGAAAATATATTGAAATACTTAAGGACAGCACCATCAAGTACTGCCTTTTGATGGAATAAAATAGCTCCTGAGTCAAGGACAAAGATTTGAATCCGATAAGTTTTGTTTTTGAAGTCAATTCGTATAAACCGGCTTCCATATTGGCTTTACGAGAATATTATCATTTGCTAACACTGTGTTAGCAAATATTTTGAGGGAGGGTGGGAACGGCACATTGGAATATTTCAAACCAATGGAAGGGAGATATTTATAATTCGGATATCCCTAATTGCGGCAACATTTGCCGCAAATTCAAAGTCTCTCTGTAAACCCAAGCCATTGCTTGTCCTATCAATTATCAGTAATAGTTTATTTTTTCTGAGGGTTGCTCTTCTCGATGGTTAACCTGCCAATATAGTTTTTATGAAATAGAACAATTGAAAAAACCTTAATAAAAGTAACTAAATAAAGTATTCAATTCAACTTTGCAGGTCAGAAAGGCAATAGGGCGCAATGCATTATATTAGGGGGAGTAGTGACCTTTTGGTATAATTGGTATATCCAGCAGAGCATTTTTAATGAGTTCCAAGGAGGTATTAAAATATTGAAGGACCTTCCGGACAACTTTAGAAAGTTTGAGTAGGCTATTTCTGTACAACTAATGAAAATTTGTTTGCAATCCCCCTATAAAAATAGGAAAATAAAATATTCAATAATGTTTCGTATTAAGAAGCTTTTGGCAGGGGAACAATGACATACAGGAGACCGCATAGAATTTATTGTCATTGGTAAAGAAATAATTATAATTATTTATACTTCCCCATCGGGGTATTAGCGGCATTTTATAAAGAGCTTTAGGATAGACAGTATGCAATTGGCTGTGTGTTATGTCAAAAAAACAATATGATATTGATAGGGTAGCTTCGTATCCTAGTGTTCTTCGTCTTAGAGTGGTGTTTAGCCGCTCTCTATGTGGGTATTTTAGCTTTCTTTGGCGAGAGAAGAACTCTCGTCAAAGATATACATCTTCGACGAGAGTTCTTCTCTCGCCAGCCGTTTCGAGTAGGATACGGCAGCTACCCTTATTTTATAGAAAAATACGCGATTATGATTCAAAAAGAGTCTATACCTAATAGAGTAGTTGAAAGATTTGGCTCGTGCATAACAAATTCTGGGACTTACTTATCAAAAGATTCTATCTTAGTCTTTGTTTGTGGTGCAAAATCTGACACAAAGAAGCCTACTGCCCGTGACACATTTATGGAATATGCAAGCCGCAATCTTCCTAACTTCCAGTTCTTTGTGGCCGAACGATTCTTTGAACATTTTCAAAATACTTGTGATATCAACCTCCTGAGTCTTGAAAACAAATTGACGGAATTCTCTAATTGCGTGATGATTTTTCTTGAGAGTCCAGGTGCGTTTACTGAACTCGGTGCATTCGCCAATCATGACAAGATTATCAAGATGCTATTAACCATCAACGACGTCGAACACAAAGATTCGAGCTCATTTATCACTGCGGGACCTGTAGCTAAAGTTAATAAGGAATCAAAATTTAAGCCAGTAATTTATGCCAAGTTTCAGAGCATCTTGACAGCTTCATCCCAGATTGAAGATCGGTTGCGTCGAATTGAAATAAAGCGTCGGAAGAATATTGATTTTGCTACTCACATTACGTTCACAGAATTACCTCCTAGGCTACGGATGTTATTCCTGATGGATTTAATTTCCATCTTTAATCCCTTGAACCTCCAGGAAATTATTGGAATACTTGCCTCGATTTACAGTACGAAAAACTTCGATCTAAACTTAGAGCTAAGCATGTTGAGAGCACTTGGTTTAGCAGAACTGTTTGGTAAGTACTACACGTCAGCACTATACAAGAACACACTCTTTCTTGACTATGTTGGGTTCGATGCCCCAAAATATCGGGCAGATATAATCAACCACTACCATAAATATATCCCCGACAAAATAGAAGTTTTGCATAAAAAATTGGGTTTAGTTGAATGACCCAAGGCATAATAACGCTGGTTTCTAATTACCTTTCATTGGATGAAACTCAGACACGGGCAATAGCCAAAAAAGCCCCCAAGACATATCGCAGATATTTCATTGACAAGAAAAAGGGTGGCAAACGAGAAATATTTCATCCATCAAAAGAAACCAAAGCACTTCAATATGCCCTTATTGAGATCATATTTTCCCATCTTCCTGTTCATGATGCTGCTGTAGCATATAGGTCAGGTATAAAATCTCCTCTACTCAAGAACGCTTTACAACACAGGTCCCTGCAGTATACAGTTCGGATAGACTGTCGTAACTTTTTTCCCTCAATAACACCAAGGGATTTAGAGAGAATACTACGCGGCTCCAAAGATTTTGCTACTATATTTGACGATGAAGTGAGTTTTATTCAGTCTTCTTGTTTTGTTAGATACAAAGATGGCCATCTCGGACTTGCAATTGGAGCACCTACGTCTCCAATGATAAGTAACGCAGTAATGTACGACCTGGACTCATCTATTCTAAATTTTACAAAATTAATCTCCAACGAATCAGTTTATACGAGATATGCGGATGACATTGTATTTTCAACTAATATAAAGGGAGGTAGTGCCACCTTCGTTAAAGAATTGCAGAAGCTATTTGATAAGACTACTTCGCCAAGACTAGAAATAAATGGAGAAAAAACTGTATATTCTTCACGCGCATCAAAACGGCGAGTAACTGGATTGGTTATTTGTCCAGACAGCACTATATCAATAGGGCACAAGATGAAATGACCCCTGATGTCAATAGTGGACACCATATATTTTTACGCCACAAGCCTTTTAC
>CAZHHX010000055.1:0-27734 GCA_964532465.1 uncultured Syntrophorhabdaceae bacterium
CTAAGCTTTCCCTTCTGGGAGGAATGCGGATAAAATAAAAGTCAGGAAACTCCAGAAAACATTAGTCTTGACAAAATTATTTCGAACAGTCAATATCATTAAATGAATATCGTTATCATAGTATGAACTATTGTTCTTTGCCGGTGTTTAATTACTTATGGTAAAATCAGAAAATTATCTAAGGAAGGATTGGGGTATTGCGAGAAAATTAGAGGAGGTTATACTGTATGGCAACAGAAGGTTTTACTGAATATGCAAGGGAAGATAGAGAGAAATATAATAAAATGAGATGGTGGCTTGGAATGACATGGGGTGACATGTTTGACAAAGCCACGGATATCTATCCTGATAAAATTGGTCTGGTTGATGATACAGGCCGTTGGACCTATAAGGAACTTCGTGAAAAAGTGGACCGCCTTGCAATTAGTTTAATGAAGCTTGGAATAAAACCGCATGATCAGGTTATGCTCCAGTTTCCTAACTGGCATGAATATATCCTGGCCTTTTTTGCCATGCAGAAGATCGGCGCCATTACCGTGCTCCTTATCCCGAGACACAATCAGTTGGAGATTAACCATCTTGCCAAATTAACAAAGCCGGTGGCATGGATTCTGCCTCAACATTACGGCAAGATAGACTACCAGCCAATAATTGATGACGTATTAAAAGAAAACCCGTACATTAAACATATAATACAAGTCCGAACTGAGAAAAACAAAAAATATCATGATCTTGATACATTGATCGAAGAAGCTCAACTGACCGAAGAGAATCTTAAGGTATTAGACAACCTAAGGCCTGATCCTGATGAGGTCTCCCATATCATGCCCACCGGAGGGACCACAGGACTGCCGAAGGCAAGTGTCCGGACACATAATTGTTATATATGCAACATAGAATATCATTCAAGAGCGTGGGAAATCACAAGCAATGATACTCTTATGGTTATAACACCTGTAACGCACAGCATGGCAATGCACTGGGGAATTGGTGCGGCAATTTTTAATTATGCCAAACTTGTCCTGCTTGATTCGGTTCAACCTGAAGACATTTGCCAACGGATTCAGTCGGAAAAGGTTACGGCCATACCTTCCGTTCCTGCCCTGATTGCCAGGATGGTCAGCATGGAAAATCTCGAAAAATATAACCTGACTTCGCTGAAGACAATATCTGTTGGCGGTTCACCGAGTACCCCGGATCTGGTCATGGCTGTATATGACAAGTTAAAGTGTGTATTTATAAACGGCTTCGGTTCATCCGAGGGTACTAACACTGCCACAAGGCCGGGTGACAGCATTGATGTCATATGCAACAGTGTAGGTAGAAAAGTCTGCCCTTATGATACGATCAAAATAATTGATGAAGAAGGAAACGAAGTATCTACAGGCATGGAAGGAGAGCTTGTTTCCAAAGGCCCCGGTATCTTTACCGGTTACTTTAAATCTCCCGATGAGAATAGCCGGATATTCACCGCCGACGGGTTTTTCAGAACCGGTGACAAGGCAAAGAAAGATCAATACGGGAACATTACCATAACAGGCAGGTTTAAAGATATAATCAACAGAGGCGGCGAAAAAATAAGCGCTTCAGAAATTGAGAATCTGATGAGCGCTCATCCGGATATCCACGAAACTGCCGTGGTCGGCATGCCCGACAAGATACTGGGCGAGAGGATATGCGCTTACGTTACTTTGAGGCCCGGGATAATGCTCACCTTCGAAGAAATTATTGCCTTTCTGAAAGGGAAGGGCGCATCCGTACAGCAGCTCCCTGAGAGAATAGAGTTCGTTGACATGCTGCCATTGACAAAAGTCGGCAAAGTTGACAAGAAAGTTCTCAGAGAAGATATCGTGAAACGGCTTGAAGGTTAGCGCTAAAACCGTTATTCCTTGTGCGGCTCAATAATAACTTTCAGGCAGTTTCTCCCTTCGCCTGCAGCCTTAAAACCCGACGCAATATCTTCAAGGCCGTATCGGTGTGTAATCAATTCGTTCACATTAATATTGCCGGCCCTTATCAACTCCATGGCCTGTGCGTTATCAAGGGGGGCAGCCCCGTAACAGGTTTTAAGGCTTACATCGTTTCTCCAGAACGGATTGAAATCAATATCAAGCGTCTGTCCCGGGTTCGGTACGGCAAAGAATAAAACAGTGCCGCCACGTTCAACAGACTGCAAAGCCTGCTGCGCGGCAGACAAAACCCCGGCGCAGATGATTACCTTGTCGGCAAGTCGGCCATGATTTATTTCCTGTATCAGTCCCGGTATATCTCCATCAGCATGTATTGTATGTTCAGCACCGAATCTCTTTGCAGCTTCCAGCCTGTAATCGTCAATGTCCGTTGCGATGATCCTTCCGGCGCCAAGAGAACGGGCAAGCTTTATCATAAGCAGGCCTGCGATTCCGCAGCCGAGAACAAGCAGTGTATCGCCGGGCTTCAGGTCAACAGCCCTCAACCCCCTGACTATTGTTCCCAGAGGCTCAATAAATGACCCTTGTTCATAGGACATCTCATCAGGCAGGAGCAGGGTGCCGGTATCGATGCTTTTGCCTGAGACCTGTAGAAATTCCGAAAATCCTCCGGGATCAAAATTGTTTTTTGTGTGGAATATGTGACATGCAGTCTGATGGCCGGTTAGGCAGAAGTGGCATTCGTTGCAGGGCACATGGTGTGTGGCAAAGACTCTGTCGCCTTTCTTAAACTTTGAAACTTCATCCCCAACCTCAACAATCTCGCCGGCCAGTTCATGTCCAAGCACTAAAGGAGCTTTTTTTATGCGGTACCATTCCATGACGTCGCTTCCGCAAATACCGCTTGCCATAACCTTAATAAGAATATCTTTTTTTCCCACCGCAGGGATCGGCAGTTCTTCCACCTCGACTTTACTGTTGCTGTAATACATTCCTACGCGCATGACCGGATTATCCTTTCTTTGTTTCGTTTTTTTCGGTGAGGAAGAAATCATAGGCTGCCTTAGGATTTTCCCCTTCATGAACAACCTTGCTGATCGCCTTAATCATGGCAACAGGCGACTCTGATTGAAAAATATTGCGGCCCATGTCTACACCTGCCGCGCCGTCCCGGATGGCGTTGTAAGCCATGGTCAGAGCTTCAAGTTCAGGCAGTTTCTTACCGCCGGCAATAACAATCGGCACTGGACAGGAGGCTACAACGGTGTCAAAGTCTTCGGGCACATAGTAGGTTTTTACATATGTGACGCCCAGTTCCGCAATGATGCGCGAGGCGAGCCGCATATATTTGGCATCCCTGGCCATCTCCTTGCCCACTGCGGTAACGCCGAGCGTGGGAATGCCGTAACGGTTGCCCATATCCACAAGGCGGGTCATATTATGCACTGATTGTGTTTCCATCTGGCCGCCGATAAAGACCTGAACAGCCATAGCTGAAACATTGAGACGAATTGCTTCGTCAATATCTATAGCAATCTGCTCATTTGAAAGCTCATTCAAAATGCTTGGCCCCCCGCTTGCCCTCAACACTATTCCCTTGTCAAAATCAGGCGGGATAATTGTCCTTAAGATACCGCGGGTAAGCATCAGTGTATCCGCATAGGGTAGAAGCGGCAGGATAGTTACGTCAACACGCTCAAGACCTGTTGTGGGCCCTTGAAAATATCCATGGTCAATGGCCAGCATAACCGTTTTACCGGACTTGGGATTGAATATTTTGGACAGACGGTTTTTCATGCCCCAGTCCGTATTATTGCAGCCTTTCAGGAAGAAAGGCTCACTTTTGGCAGGTATATCCGTATAAAACTGTTTTTCCTTTTCTGATTCGTCAACTTCCGGCATGGTTATTAGCTCCTTATAGTATTATTTCAGCATTACATCCTAATCCTTAGGGATGTTTTTTGTCAATGGAAAATCAGAGGGATTCGAGCTTCTCTATTTTCTGCTCATCACCTATATGAACAAGAAATTCATTAAGCTGCCTTCCATAGACAGGATGAATTATCCCAGGTTCAATTTCAATACAGGGAATGATGGCGAATTTCCTCTTATGAAGTTCAGGATGGGGTATCTTTAACGACGGAGTATTAAGCATCAAATCTCCGAAAAGCAGGATATCGAGGTCTATTGTTCTCGGACTGTTTTTAACCTCTCTTTTCCTTTCCATTGTTTCTTCGATGGTATTGAGAAGTTTGAGCAGGTCAAAGGGCGAACCGGCCCACATGATACATACCGCACAGTTAATAAAGTCGTTTTGTTCTATCGTTGACACCGGTGAAGTGGCGTACAGGGAAGACCTGGAAATGAGCCTGACCCGCTGGTCTTCTGTTAATTTCATAATGCTTGTTGAACAATTTGTTGCGCTGTCGCCGATATTTGAACCGATCCCGATGAAAGCTTTTTGTTCCATCACATCTATTGAGAAGACTTGTCGTCGGTTTTGTTGCCTTTTGAAGGGGTTATATCTATTGTGTCAGGTTCTTTATATGATTTTTTAAAATTCTTAATGCTTTTGCCGATTGCTTCACCAATGCCGGGCAGTTTGCCCGCGCCAAAAATTATGAATATGATAACCAGTATAATTATAAGTTCTGGAAATCCAAGACCGAACATAATTTTAAAATATCATTTTGCCTTCAAAATAGTCAATGTTTTTCATCTTGATTCCAAGCGGGCAAATTCCCCGCAGGCTGCTGCCGGAGCATTTTTCATGTTTTTATGATTATTTACGGCCTCTGCCGGGGCAGCACATTACGAATAAATAAATTATTAAAATAGAACCCATGAACCATTCGTGTTACAATCGGTATATGACTTGCGTTCATGTTCAGAAGGAAAATCTAAAAACAAAAAGCAAAAATATCCGGAAAAAGTCGGGAAGAATGAGGATACTTTAATGAAGAATACATTTCTATTGTTGGCAATCATTCCGGCATTTGTTCTGTGCCTCTTTACAGGAGGGCATTCGATTGCGGCAGACACGGGCAGCAGGAGAGAAGAGGCGCAAGAGGAAATCTGGGAATTGGAAGAGGCATACTTTACTAATCTTTATAAAGCAAATTACGAGGCGGTAATCGACATCGTTCACGATCAATTCCTTGGATGGCCCGACTCTGTGCCGCAACCTATTAACAAAGAACAAAGCACCCGTTTTATGAAGCAATTAATTCCCAAGCCTGCTCCCTGCGCTCTCAGGATTGAACGAGCCGGTATCAGGCTTTTGGGAAATGCGGCGATAACTCAATACATGCTTCATGTCAATTGCAGTGACTCTTCCGGCGTGGAGAAGACGCAATCATCGCGGATAACCCATACGTGGGTGAAAGAGCGCGGTTGCTGGAAATTGTTGGGAGGAATGAGCCGCGATAAATAAACCAATTTAGAAAAACGATCAGAGAAGACCCGATATCAGCCCACATATAGGTATATTGCTCTCATACTTCATTGTATTTTATAATTGCCTGCTGTCCATGATTTGTTTGCGGACGAAGCCTATATGGCCCCGGAGTATATAGAATTGTTCGGCAAATGATGCAGGCATTTTTGTTTTATAAACTGTCTGCTCAATATAATTGAGCCTTCTGAGCAATTCTTCCTGATTATCGGATGCTTTGTTGCTTAAAATATCCCCTTCCAGCGCAAGCAGCTTACCGTACCATCTGTAAATTCTCATTTTCATCCTCCACTGATAGACTGCGTTAATGATTCGCAATCCGGGGATTAAAATAATAAAAACAGGCACGAATAACGCCAGAACGCGGTTTGCCAGACTGGCCAGCAAAAACGGCAGATACCGATAGAGGAAACTCTTGCCGGATTTATAGTATCTGTTCGCGTCGTCGCTTATGCGGAATTCATGTTCAAGGGGCGCGGGAAACTCTCCCTGTCGTTGGAATATGTTTGAACGTCCGTGTATTTCAGCGGCTGCCCCAAGCAGGAGATCCGACAATACGGGATGTAAATTAGCCCGCGCAACGAGTTCTACAGTGGGGCCGATGAGATTAATATTCTGCGGCGGAATGTTCTTTTCGAAATCGGCCAATCCTCTGGGAATCTCAAGCTTGTTTAAATATGTGAAACGGCGTATATATCCGTCGGCTTGGGCGAAACTGAAAAGCTTTATCCCCGGTGTCTTGAAAAGGGTAAGCATGATCTTTATTGATGTTCCGTCTCCCATGAGAAATACGGCGTCAATTTTGCCTTCTATCAGGTTCTTTGCCGCCTCTTCCGAGTCCAGTTCGAGCAGTGTGGTTGTGCCGCCAGGTTCTATCCTGTTGACTGAGAGTAATGCCAACGACAGAACGTTTGACCCGCTCCCGGACGGACCGATTGCCAATCGTTTGCCCTTCATCTGCGAGAGCATCTCCATTTGCAAAGCATCCCGATAGAAAATAAGGAGCGGTTGGTAAAAGATACTGCCGAGAGAAACCAGTTTGTCAATATTCTGATCCCGGACAAGTCCGGCCTGAACAAAACCGATGTCAACGTTAAAAGAAGGGTCTTTCAATCTTTTGAGGTTTTCTAAGGAGCCATGTGACGGAATGATTTTTAATTTAATTTTATTGCGTGCCAGTATTGCAGCGTATTTCTCGGCGGTTTTATAGAAAAAACTGCCTTCGGGGCCGCTTGTTATAGTAACGTTCTTGGGTGGAGTTGCATGGTAGAACCAGACAGCGGCAAAGATTGCAACGATAATAATCAAAATAATAGAAGCCAAAGCAGCAGTACGGCCAAGCCCGAAGGTTTCTTTGAATATGTCTTGAATACGGGTAAACCCAGGTATAAAACCATCCTTGAACAGCGCCCGCATCCTCGTTGATCCTGTTTTCTTACCTATTTTCATGGTTAATATCCTGTAATTTGTCTGCCTTATTTTTTTAACAGTTTACCATTGCCAACCTTGAGCCGCTTACCCAAAAATCACAAATTCAATTTATACCGAAACCTGAATCTTTTCAACATAAAGGGTGATTGGAGAAAATACACGATATATAAATATATTTCACATATGATATAATGAGGCGATGCTAATATGCTGAAAGGAGGGTCATATGAGCAAGACTGAAGATCATAATTCAATAAATCGCAGGGATTTTATGAAATTTGGTGTTGTAGGTGTCGCGGCTGCAGCAGGTTTGGATGGTTTGAGCAGGATAGCGGAAGCTGCTTTGAAATCAGGTATAACTCCGGCTTACAGGACTCTCGGCAGAACAGGTTTAAAAGTATCGATTGTGAGTTTCGGCGCCATGCTTACACCTGACTATGAAACCATGGAGACAGCTTTTGACCTTGGGATAAATTATGTTGATACTGCGCGGATATATATGAACGGCAGGAATGAAGAGATCGTCGGGAAGGCTCTTAAAGGACGACGCGACAAAGTTTATGTTGCAACCAAGACTCTTCCTGCATCTCAGACAAAGAAGGATATTTTCAGTGATGTTGAGACAAGTCTTTCGAAACTCAAGACTGATTATATCGATATAATTCAGCTTCACAATCTCATAAATGGCGACCGGGCCTTTATGCCGGAAGCACGTGAAGCCCTGACTGAGCTTCGCAAGCAGGGTAAGGCGCGTTTTTTTGGCGTTACGACACATACAAATCAGGCTGGTGTTCTGAAAGCCATTACCAATGACCCTACAAAATTTTTCGATGTGGCGCTGGTGGGATATAATTTTAAGAGCGAGCCGTCAATAAAGGAAGCTGTTGCCCTTGCCGCAAAAGCCGGAGTCGGTATTGTTGCCATGAAGACGCAGGCCGGAGGGTATAAAACCGATGCTCTCGGACCTATCAGTCCGCATCAGGCAGCGCTCAAGTGGGTGCTTCAGGACACCAATGTGGCCTGCGCCATTCCGGGCATGAAGGATATGAGTATGCTTCAGGAAGCTTCCGCGGTTATGGGAATGAAGCTTACACGCAGAGACGAGCGGATTCTCCATCAATATGCTGAAGCGATCAGTCCTTATTATTGTCATATGTGCGCGCAGTGCGAACCCACATGCCCGCAAAATATTTCCATCAGCACAATTAACCGTTCCATTATGTACGCTGAAGGATATGGAAATTATGAACTTGCCCGGTCGACTTATGATGAACTGCAGAGGAATGAGTCTGCTCTCGCGTGCTCCAACTGCGATGAATGTGTTGCCCATTGTGTCAATGGCTTGAACATAGAGCAAAAGATGCGGAAGGCGCGCGTTTTATTTGCGTAAAGATTTCGGAATGAGAATAGCATTTACGATCCTGATCGCTCTCTTTGTTTTTTTTCATCAAGTGGCTGATATATTAGCCGCATCCGCTGATATACCGGTTCAAAAGATTATCCCGGCGCCGGGTTTTTCAGAAGGATGGGCCTTGGATGGAAATATAAAGACATTCAATTCTGAGAATCTTTATAAGTACATAAACGGCGAAGCCGAACTGTATTTGTCGTATGGTTTTGAAATGCTCGCAACAGGGGTTTATATAAGTAAAGAAAGTCCTGACAGGGCGCTTGCTGTAAATGTCTACAAAATGGGGTCACCCCTTAATGCCTTCGGTGTATATTCCCGCAACTGCGATCCTGACGCAGCGGACGCAAAAATAGGAAACGGGAGCTTTGTAAATGATTCACAGTTAATGTTCTATAAGGACAAATATTTTATTCAGCTTTCTGCCTCAGGATCTGTGAATCCTGAGGCTAAAGCTTTTATTGAATGCGCGAAGGAGATTTCGAAAAAAATTCCCGGTGGAACTTCTCGCCCGAAAGAACTTGATTTACTTAATATTCCAGGCGTTATTCCCCGATTGGAAACATATATCTCGCAGAGCGTTCTCGGATATGCTTTTTTTAAAAAAGGGATAACGACACAGGCAGATCTCGGAGGCGATAAAGTAAAAATATTTATTATTTTTGGTGAATCTAACAAGGATGCTGATGATATGCTCAACAGTTATTTCGATTATCTGAAGAATGCCGAAGCGGAGCTTCAACCTGCCGGGACTTCAGGGAAAATTACCTTTATAACCCGGGACCCGTTATATAAAGGCTTCGTGATTCGTAAAAGCGGCCGCTACCTGATAGGAGCCTCCAATCTCAAAGACCCCTTGAAAGGCATTGCCCTGCTGGACGCGATACAACTCCTTATTCAATTACCTTAGAATCAGGTTTAGTCTCGGCAGGGTTAATCAACAATATGTGTTTTAATATCCTGATAATGATAGCTCAATTTATAAAAGGAGGTACAGTGATGGTAAAAAGGGCTGCAATTTTTCTTGTCGCGGTCATGGTTGTGTTTTTTCAAGCAGTAACCGTTGTCTATGGGTTCAGTGATGAAGATCTCCGGAAAGCGAAAAAAACAGGCGAATGCCCGAATTGTGATCTTGCCGGTGCCTATCTGACAGGTTCCAATTTCCATGAAGCAAATTTATCAGGCGCAGATTTATCGAATGCCAGTGTTTCTCGTGTTGACCTTACCAATGCAAACTTATCGAAGGCTAATTTATACGGAACAAATTTGAATAATGCCAAATTAACCGGAGCAAACCTATCCAATGCAAATATGCGTATTGCAATACTGACAGGAGCAATACTCCGCAATGCTGACCTGACTGATGCAAACCTGTCGGGCATAGTTCTCTGGGATGCAGATTTAACCGGAGCAAACCTGACCAATACAAACATGACCAATGCCCGTCTCGGTAATGCAACGTGGATTGACGGGACCAGATGCGGGGAGGATTCAATTGGAACATGCAGGAAATAGCCGTGCAAATGTTTATTCATGATCTGCTATTATTGAACCTGACTAATTCATATGTTCCGGGTATTGACAGCGATAGTTCATTGCCTTCAGGTCGTGATGATAATGTTTTATGATTTTGCGAAGAATCCGGAAAAAAATAGATTGCAGTCCCGGAGGGCTTATAAAACAGAAAGGATATGTTTTTTATTTGAAAACACTTTCCTGTATATGTGAAAATTAACGGCATGTATAAAATTCTGAAAACAATACCCGGTGATTTTCCCATTGTTGAGATGCCGTATAAAGAAATAGCGGACAAGACCGGCATAAGCGAGGCCCGGTTATTGTCTGAACTTAATAAACTGAAAAAAGAAGGAATAATACGGAGAATTGCCGCGATACTTTATCATCGAAAAGCATTGTACACGCATAATGCAATGGTTGTCTGGAAGGTGAAAGATGATGATGTTGACAGGGCAGGAGGCATCATGGCTTCAATCCCTGAAGTCAGCCACTGCTATGAGAGGGAAAAAGGGGGTTATTGGGATTACAACGTATATACAATGATACACGGCAAAAGCCTGGAAGATTGTAAAGAAATTGCCGGACGTATCTCAGAGAGTACCGGCATAAAAGACTTTCAAATGTTTTTCAGCAAGAGGGAGTTTAAAAAGATACCGTTAAGGGTGATTTATGAATAGAGAAAAATCGAGTGAATTATACGAAGAAGCAAGGAAATATATGCCTGCCGGTGTAAACAGCCCTGTAAGGGCTTTTCAGTCCGTTCACGATACCCCTTTTTATGTGAAAAAGGCAAAAGGCTCATACCTTTTTGATATGGACGGAAACGCATACCTTGATTACGTTGCCTCATGGGGCGCGATAATACTCGGACATGCCCATGACGGGCTTATTGAAGAGGTTAAGACCGCGCTTGAAGAAGGCACGAGTTTCGGCGCCTGCCACCCCAGCGAAATTAAACTGGCAAGGCTCATTACAGAAGCATTTCCTTCGATAGAGCTTTTAAGACTGACAAGTTCGGGCACAGAGGCAACAATGAGCGCCATAAGGCTTGCAAGGGGTTTTACCGGAAAAAACAATATCATAAAATTTAAGGGCTGCTATCACGGGCACGTTGACAGTCTTCTCGTAAAAGCCGGTTCAGGTCTTGCTACCTATGGGATACCGGACAGCAAGGGCATCCCGGAGTCTCTCGCGAAATGTACATATATTGCCGACTTTAACCATATTGATTCGGTGCGGAATATTGTCAAAGAAAGCAAAGATATTGCCTGCATCATACTGGAACCTGTTATGGGCAATATGGGGCTCATCCTGCCTGAGAAAAGATTTCTTGAGGATGTGCAGGATATATGCAGACAGGAAGGCATACTGCTTGTTTTCGATGAAGTAATAACGGGGTTCAGGGTTACATACGGCGGGGCGCAGCATATTTATGGGATTGACCCGGATATAACATGCCTTGGAAAGATTATCGGCGGAGGTTTTCCCATTGGCGCCTTTGGCGGCAAAAAAGAGATTATGGATATGATTGCCCCTCTCGGCGGGGTTTATCAGGCCGGCACATTATCAGGCAATCCTGTAGCTGTCAGGGCAGGGATTTATGTACTGGAGTATTTGAGAAAAAATAATGACATATATAGTTTAATGGATAAAAACATTGAAAGATTAAAGACACAGTTGCTTCAAATTGCGGATAAATACGGCATTCCTTATAAGATTAATCATATTACCGGCATGTTCACAGGATTCTTCTCGGAAAATAATGTTAACGATTACGAGGCTGCCCTGACGTCAGACCGGGCGATTTATGAACAGTTTTTCAAATTAATGCTTGAAGAAGGGATATTCTTTGCTCCAAGCCCCTTTGAGGCTTCATTCTTAACAGCCTCATACGGAGAAGATGAATTGTTAAAGACCATAAATGCCTTTGAAAAGGTTTTTAAAACGATTAAGGGTACTATGTAAATGATTGAAATGAATAATCATAGAGCTGTCGCGTATATAGATTTAAAGGTTCTTGAAGAGAATTACCGGTCTGTAAAGTCCAGGCTGTCCGGGGATGTAAAAATACTCTGCGTAGTAAAAGCAGATGCCTATGGCCACGGCATGATTCAGGTTGCCGGGAAACTTGCATCCATAGGGGCTGATTATTTGGGCGTTGCAACAATCAGTGAGGGCTTGCAGCTAAGATCGCATAATATAAATATCCCGGTCCTTGTCATGAGCGGCATAATGCCCTGGGAGGATGTGCAACAAGCTTTGGATAATGATCTTACGCCGGTTGTGCATGATATGGATATGTTAAGAAAGATAAAAGATGCACCTATTCTTCAAAACAAAGTTATAAATATCCATCTTAAAGTTGACACCGGAATGGGAAGGCTCGGTTTTAAACCTGACAACGTGGCCTCTGTGATTGAAGAGATAAAAGGATTAAAGCATGTCAATGTAGAAGGCATTATGAGTCATTTTTCTTCTTCGGAAATAAGGGATGAATACGGGACAGAACAGGTAAAGGTTTTCAAAAATATTTTGCAGTTGTTTCAAAATAGTGGTATTAAAACAAAACTTAATCATATGGCAAACAGCGGGGCCGTGGGGATTTATCCGGATGCGCATTTCAACATGGTTAGAGTCGGAATTAACCTTTACGGTTCCCATTCCTCTGTGGCGCTGAAAGAGGGGCTTTTTTTGAAACAGGTAATGAAACTGATTTCAAGAATTGCATTCATAAAAGAGTTTCCTTCAGGATACGCGTTGAGCTACGGGAGATCCTATATTACGGAAAAGAATACAAAAATAGCATGTATCCCGATAGGTTATGCTGATTGTTACCCCAGGGCTCTGTCAAACAAAGGTTCTGTGTTGATAAAGGATAAAAGGTGCAGTGTGGTTGGAAAGGTTTGTATGGATTGGATATTGGTTGATGTTACGTATCTTGAGGGTGTAAGCGCAGGCGATGAGGTGATTCTGCTGGGAAACGGGAATACTGACGCAATTACTGCCGATGAGATGGCGCAACTGACAGGAACTATCCCTTACGAAATACTTTGTAAAATATCCGGAAGAGTTCCGAGGATTTATGAATAACAGTTTGATCAGGAGAGTCTTTACCCCGGTCATTGATTTTTTAAAAGAGACCGGTAATATAGGGTTATTTTTTATTCAAAGCATTCATATGTGCTTCAGGAAACCTTTTAAATTCAAGTATATACTCAAACAAATGGAATTTATCGGCGTGAATTCTGTTGCTGTTGTGGTGATTTCAGGCGGGTTTATCGGTATGGTCCTTGCTCTGCAATCTTATCACGGCTTCAGGCGCTTCGGCTCTGAAGGGCTTGTGGGGATTACTGTGGCATTAAGTATGACCCGTGAACTCGGCCCTATTCTCACAGGTCTAATGGTTGCCGGCAGGGCGGGTTCAGCAATGGCTGCTGAGCTTGGAACAATGAGAGTAACGGAGCAGATAGACGCGTTAACGGTCATGGCTCTCAGTCCCATAAAATATCTTGTTGCGCCAAGAGTCATAGCGTCTTTTTTAATGCTTCCGATTTTAACTATTGTGTCGGACTTTGTCGGGATTGCAGGCGGTTATCTTGTTGGTGTCAAGCTCCTGGGGATCAATGAAGGCGCGTTTATTAACAAGATAGTTAAATTTCTGAATGTCGAAGACATATACAACGGTCTTGTAAAAGCAGCATTTTTCGGAATTATTTTGAGTGTTATCTCATGCTACAAAGGTTTTTACACAAAGGGGGGCGCAGAAGGCGTGGGCCGGTCAACTACTGAGGCTGTCGTTTTTTCAAGTCTCATTATAATGATATCGGATTATGTATTGACTTCTTTGATGTTTTAACATGAATGACATAGCGATAAAATTGATTGATATCCATAAAAGCTTCGGTAATCAGAAAGTGCTTGATGGAATTAATCTTGAGGTAGAAATAGGGAAAACTACGGTAATAATAGGAAAAAGCGGAGGCGGGAAAAGCGTTCTCCTTAAGCATATAATCGGCCTTTTAAAGCCTGATAAAGGCGAAATATGGATTGACGGCGTTGAAATTACAAAATTAAAGGAAAAAGACCTGAATGATGTAAGAAAAAAATTCGGAATGCTTTTTCAGGAAGCAGCTCTTTTTGACTCAATGGATGTTTTTGAAAATGTAGCCTTTCCGCTTCGTGAACATACAAGAATGACTGAAACAGAGATAAAGGGAATTGTTGAGGACAGGCTGAAACAGGTCGGTCTTTTAAATGTTGCTGAAAAAATACCGTCTGAACTATCCGGTGGTATGAGAAAAAGGGTGGGGCTTGCAAGGGCTCTGTCCCTTGATCCGGCCATAATACTCTTTGACGAGCCGACAAGCGCTCTTGATCCTATAATATCATTGACGATATTGGATTTAATAAAGGAGACCCGGACATATTTAAAAAAAACATACCTTGTAATAAGTCACGATATACTCGGTATGTTCAGGATTGCCGATAAAGTAGCCATGCTGAGCAACGGCAGGATCATAGAATACGGAACTCCCCTTGAGATAAGACAAAGCGCCAATGATGCCACCAGAGAGTTCTTGAGAGCGACAAAAATACCGGGGTTTGCAGGAGGCGATTTATGAATAATAAAATATTTTCCACTGAATTAAAGGTGGGCGTACTGGTTATAACAGGAATTCTCATGTTGTTTTATATGTCATTCAGAATTGGAAGGTATGGGATGTTTCAGGAGAAGGGATATGAGCTTTCCGTAACCTTTACCAATGCAAGCGGCCTTGATGTTAAAACCCCTGTCCAGATTGCCGGTGTTGCTGTCGGGAAAATCAAAGAGATTGCCCTTGAAGGTTATAAGGCCAAGGCAATTCTTACCATAAAGAAAAGCGTACAAATTCCTTTTGACAGTAAAGCGGCAGTGAAATCACAGGGTGTTCTCGGAGATAAGTTTATTGAAATTATACCCGGATCAGGAAAAACGTTCCTGGCGCAGGGCGGAAAAATTGAGGACGTAATTCAGGCGCCGAATTTTGATGAAATTTTTACAAATGTCAGTACGGCGGCGAAAAACTTCGGCGATACGATGAGTGAATTCAGGGGATTAGTCGGTGAGAATGAAAGGGTTAATATAAAAAAGAGCATTGAGAATATACAGGTAATGAGCGGTGAATTTAAAAACCTTGTGAAAGGTAAAAAAGAGAATATAGGCCGTATTGTTGATAATGCCGACGAAACATTAACAGGACTCAAAACGATTGTGAAAAATGTAGAGGACGGGAAGGGAACACTGGGTCTTCTGGTTAAAGACGATAAGCTTTACAGGGACACAAAGGATACCATGAACACGATAAAAAACATTACATCAGATATAGAACAGGGGAAAGGAACAATAGGCAAACTCGTTAATGATGATGCCATATATACGGATGCAAAAGATACGATGAAAAATATAAAGGATATTACAGATGGTATCAAGAGAGGCGAGGGCTCCCTGGGAAAGCTCGCAAAGGATGACAAGTTATATAATGAAACGGAAAAGGCCGTGAAAAAGGTTCAAAGGGCAGCGGACGGCATCTCTGAAATGACGCCTGTCACGATTCTCGGCACACTTCTCGGTATGTTTTTCTGATGTGATGTGGAAATTTGTTCTTCTTTTTATATTATTTCCCTTTACGTTACAGGCATTCTGGCCGGTTTACTGGGAATTCGGGGGAGAAAAGAGATTCTTTGGTCCCCTTGCTTCTTATAAGCAGGAAAACAACGAAACTAATCTTACAATAAGACCGTTCCTTTTTTCATATGATTCCAATGAAGGAGGGGTTTACAATTATCTTTATCCTCTGGGAAAATCAGCGAAAGATAAATCGTATTTTCTCCCCTTCTACCTTTCAAAAGGCACATCACAATCCGATAAAGCTGTCTCTGATAAAGATACTTTATCCCAGCCGGATGATACGTCATTTCTTCTTTATTTTCATGGTACATCCTCTAAGGGAGCATATGGCGGGTTATTTCCCTTTTATGGAAAACTCTACGAAAGGTTCGGAAAAGATGAAATGGGATTTTTTATGTGGCCCTTTTACAGTTATACGGAAACTGACGGTGCAAGAAAAACTAATCTCCTCTGGCCTTTTATATCTTTTTACAGCGGCACAGAGAAGGGTTTTAAGCTTTGGCCTCTATTCGGGACAAAACTACGGGAGGGAATAAAGAAGTCAAGTTTTTTTCTCTGGCCCCTATTTTATAAGGAAGCTGATTATCTTGATACGGACGATCCGACAGAAAAATTCTATGCCGTACCCTTTTATTTGTCATCAAAATCTAAAGAAAGGGATGAATACGCGATTATGTTCCCCCTCTATTCATATTCAAAAGATCAGTACAGAGAAAAAACAAAAATTCTCTGGCCTGTTTTTTCATTCACAAAAGGCGAGGACACATCAGGATACGGTATTTTTCCGCTGGTGTCGTCGGAAAAACGTGAGGATTACAGTACTTTGAGTATATTGTGGCCTGTTTTATACAATCAGTCGGAATGGTTAATAAAGGACAGGCGATATACAAAAAAACGTGTGTTGCTGCTCAACAGGTACGTGGATGATGAGGATGGTGTTTTTTATAATATCTGGCCCGTATTTGAACATCAGGAGCAAAGAGGACGTACCGATGTTATTATGCCTTCAATACTGCCGGTAAGGTCTCCGGGCATTGACAGAATTATAAAACCGCTTTTTACAATATTGGAACATCATGCTGAAGGAAATAAAAGCATGACAAGCTTCTTTTACGGATTGGTTACAAGAGAAGAAGAGGGTGACAACTGGAAGACAAGGTTTGCCTTTCTTTTTGAGATTAAAAAGGAATCGGGCAATATGGGCTATGAAATATTATCCGGATTGTTTGGTATTGATAAATCGAGTGTGAAAATATTCTTTATATCTTTTAAAAGAGGAAACACAAAATCAGATACAAAAAATACGGAGCAAAGCGTTGCTGAATAATAAATTGTTGATTCGAATTAGCAGAGTTGTTCCTAAAGCAGGTAATCGAATTTTGATCTGAACTCATCCTGTTTTAATTTTGCCGTAGCAGCAAGATGTTTCAGGCGGTCTCCTTCAAAATCTTCCTTTTCAAGTCTGATCATATATTTTCTTGCAACTTCATATGTTTCGGAATTAATATCCACTATCCGTATTTTAGAAGTGCCCCCTGAATCAAGCATCTCAGTAAAGGAGACCGGGATAATGTGGCTTTCATAAACGGTTATCATTGAGCCTGATCCGCCTTTCATGAGGAAGCGTATTGCGCCGTACCCGAGGTTTCTTGTGTATTCAATGTCGAATGGTATAGGGTTTGCCGCCCTTAATTCATATCCGATATTCATGCTGACAATAGGGGCGGATATGTCCATTCCATGGAGGTTTTTCCTGACGAGCGATTTAAAAATCCTGCCGAGTTGGATATCAGGCAGCCTAACTTTACCGGTTATTTCATCTTTTTCAACATTTTCACATCTGCCAAGTTCTTCTGTGTCAAATTTTTCAGCTACTCCTTCGGCTATTATGGCAACCCCATAATCTTTTCCCATGGAGACCCTTTTGATTATTGAACCGGTTAAAATGTCGGCCACTTTTTGTATTGAAATCTTCTGTTCATTAAATTCTTCGGGGATGATTGTTATTGTTGCTCCGGAGGCCTTGCCGATTCCAAGAGCCAAATGACCTGCATGTCTTCCCATGGTGCTGATGAAATACCATCTTCCCATTGTTCTTGCGTCTTCCATAATATTGGTGACAAGCTCGACCCCGACATGCCGTGCGGTCTGATATCCGAAGGTTGAGAATCCGCCGGGCAAGGGAATATCATTATCTATTGTTTTTGGAGTATGGACAACGTTTATGGAACCTCTTCCCTCTCTTTCTATCCAGTTTGCCATATAGAGGGTGCCTTCGCCCCCTATTGTTATGAGATATTTTATTCCAATCTGCTTTAATGTAGACATGAGAGTTTTAAATTTTTGCTTGGCGTTTTCCGGGGCGTCACGGGATGTCCTGAGAATTGATCCTCCTGTGGCGTGCAGTCTTGACACATCATCTATTGTAAGAGGGATAACGCAGTCTTTGTTTCCTTCAAAGAGAGGCTTAAAGCCGCCGATAATGCCGACAACCTTTTTCCCCTGATTAATGGCTTCAATTGTCGCGGCGCTTATAACCCCGTTAATTCCCGGAGCCGGTCCGCCACCCACTATTATTCCGACTGTATCTTTTACCATATGAGTTTATTTTGCATTTTTCTTTCTTTATTTGCAAGCATTTTTGTTAAAATATTTGATCAAATCAGTCAATGTCTATAAGATTTAAGTGCATTGCCTGCGTCTTCATCTCTATGTCGGAAAAGGGTAAAACATTCTTGATTTTTCAGCTTATCAATATTAATTAAAATTTTACCCATCTTCCCGGTAGTTGTAGATACCACGAAGATGGGTAAAATTGACAAAGAAAACACAAATGATTATAAACTTTTATTTTCTCCGCTGGTGTCTCGTTCTTTTTCTCAGTTTTCTATATTTATGTTTTCTAATTTTCTTTTTCCTCCATTTTAAAACACTGCCCATTGTTTCACCTCATTTTTTTATAGAAAATTTATCTTTTGGATATTCGTTCATATCATAAACGGTGAAAATATAACCTCCATTTTCTCTTTTTGCAATAATATAATGAAAGAAGCCCCCATATTCTTCGTCGAATACGAGAAGCCGTGAGCCTCCTCCGCCTGTAGTAACATATATAATGCCGTCTTTTTCAATTCTGTTATAAAGATGTTCGTGACCGGCAAAAACAATATTCACGCCATTTTTCACGAATAAATTATGGAGAGCATCTCGATCCGCCGCGTATCTGTCAAGGCAGTAACCCTTACCGAAGGTTGTCGGAAAAAGAGGTTTATGAAGAAATACAATTTTATATGTTGAACTTATTTTAAGCTCTTCTTTAAGCCATTCCATCTGCTTACCGGCAATCCTGCTTGTTTCCCCCGGCGTTTCCGTGGAAAGCACTATAAAATGAGCGTCTTCCGTGGAAAGAGAATGGTAGACGGGGTTTGTTATTAATTTACTGAAAACTTTCATGGATTTAGCGCTATTCATGTCATGATTGCCGGGAGCTATATGAAAGTCGTAATTACTCCCTGTCAGTTCGAGAAATCTGTTCCATTCCTTCTCATTTCCAGGCCTGTCAATAACATCCCCAACGAGGAAAATTGTAAATATATTTTTTTTGCTTATTATATTGAGAAATTGTTTATATACGGATTCTGTGGCTCCTATTTTTGTATCACCGATGATCGCAAAGGAAGAAAAATCCTTGGAAAATACCGTAAAAGGTAATAAAAAAAGATAAATAGCGAATACTATTAATAATCTTGTATGATATTTAAGCCGCATCATCTGCCTATAATACTAAATATTTCTTATATTCGCAAATGCTTCTTGTATTGAGTCGCGCAAAAGTTTATGGTCTCGATCTTATCATTTTATTATGCAAAAAAATGATTGAATTAACAGGATATTTTAAATATATCTGAACTTTTGAACCTGGAACTCCTCTTTCAACGATGTTTATATTGAAAGGGCATGCAAAAATAGATATAATAGAAATTCAACGCGCCTGTAGCTCAATCTGGATAGAGCAACGGACTTCTAATCCGTAGGTTCCGTGTTCGAGTCACGGCAGGCGCGCTCTAAATAAAAGCCATACAGAACCCCCCTCTTTCTTTTTATCATGTGAGAATTTGTGTATGAATTGAAATTATCAGGTTTCACATGGTTTATGCCCTATCCCTTCGTTTCTATAAGTCCGAATTTGGATAATTCTTCAAGCAGGGCTTGTTTTCCTATGGGTTTAACCAGATAAGATGTGGCTCCTTCCTTGTAAAGGGCTTTCATAACATTTTTAGGATCCCCAAGGGCGGTAGTCATAATAACCTTTACCTCTGTTGAATTTACAATGCCCATTTCTTCCTCTATTCCCCTTATTTTCGCCAGGGCTTCGTGTCCGTCCATGTTTGGCATCATAATATCCATGCAGATAAGATCATAAGGGTCTCCTTCCGTCCAGGCCGTCTTGAAAGCTTTGACAGCCTCTTCTCCATTAATGGCAATATCACACTCACCGTATTTGGAGAGAATACCCTGCATTAACTTGCGGCACGTAAAATCATCTTCTGCGATCAAAACTTTCATAGATAACGCCTCCTGGCTGATTTATTTTATACAAGACTGCCCTTGTTTGCCGCCTTTGTTGTATTCAGTCGTACTGATTTGAAACCTTTGCAAAAATGCCTTGATTGCTATTTTCTGTCATGTCCTGTCTGCCTATTAAGCTATGTTATCCAGCGCCTTATCCAGTTCCTTTCTTAGCCCCTCATAATGCGCATAAATCTCATCTATTTTTCCATTTTGGGCCCCCTGTTCAATGAACTCCGCCATTGATTGCACAAGCATGGCACCTACAGCATTAGACGATGATTTTAATGAATGAGCAATCTGTTCCACGAGAAGGAGGTCATTGCTTTTCATGGCATCGCTCAGTTTTTCAATCTGTCGCGGGGCATCTTCGCGGTATGTTCTCCAGGCGTCCCGAAGGAATGTCTTATTACCGTAAAACAACGGGAGAACATTATCCCTGTTAATTGCATGAACAGGAGTTTTGTGTCCGTGTTTCTCAACTACTTCAATCAGCTCGTCTATGTCGAAGGGCTTGGATACAAAATCATCCATCCCGGCCTCAAGAAAAACTTCTCTGTCGCCTTTCAGGGCATGGGCTGTCAATGCGATAATAGGGATTTTATTATTTTTATGCATAGAGTCAGGATGTCTGATAATGTGGGCAGCCTCCAACCCATCCATTTCAGGCATTTGTATATCCATGAGTATCACATCAAATTGTTTATTGCGCAAAAGATCAAGGACTTCTCTTCCATTTTTTGCGCTTACCACAGAATGTCCCCGTTTTTTTAAAATGCTTTCAGCAAGATACCTGTTTATAGCGTCATCTTCTGCAATTAGTATCTGCAATTCCTCTCCGGCCTTTACAATCGCATTGTCGTCTTCTCCTTTTTTCCGGCTGTAAAGGGAAAGAGCGGAATCCGTAAAGGATTTGTCGACAATAGACGGGGTAAGTTCAGATGCAGCAAAGGTATTCTGCCTTTCACGGGATGACTCGAAGGATAAGTTAAAATAAAAGGTACTTCCCTCACCCGGTTTGCTTTCAACCCATATATCGCCGCCCATAAGTTCAACAATTCTCTTTGATATGGTAAGACCAAGGCCGGTTCCGCCATATCTCCTTGTTGAAGAACCGTCTGCCTGAGTAAAGGCTTTAAAAACGGCTTCAAGTTTGTCTTCCGGGATACCGATGCCCGTATCACGAATGGAGAAAAGAAGAATGACCTTTTCCGGTTGAAAATTAGAATCGGAACTTTTATCTATTGTCTGTCCTTTTGGCAGCAGTTTTACCTTCAGTTCAATCTCTCCATTTTCGGTAAATTTGACGGCATTCCCCATAAGATTGATAAGCACCTGTGCCAGGCATTGCGAATCGCCTTTCAGACTTAAGGGGATATTCCTGTCCATATTATATGAAAACTTTAATCCCTTTCTTTCCGCCTGAATGGAAAATGGTTTTATTGCACTGTCAAATACCTCATGAAAATCAAACTCAGAATCTTTAACCTCCATCCTTCCTGATTCAAACTTTGAAAAATCAAGGATATTATTAAGAAAATCCAAGAGCAACCGGGAAGACTGTAAAACCAATTCAAGATTTTCCCTCTGTTCTTCTGATAAATCAGAATCCAAAACAAGCTCGGTAAGTCCGATAACAGCGTTCATCGGGGTCCGTATCTCGTGGCTCATATTGGCAATAAATTGGCTTTTTATCCGGTTTGCTGATTCAGCCGTTTCTTTTGCCTTCCTTATCTCCTGCTCAACCAGTTTGCGCTCGGTAACATCCCTGAGAAAGGCTAAGGTCACTGTTTCCTCATAATAAATTGTTGTTGTCACAGAGGACTCAATATCGATATATGTGCCGTCCTTCATGATTCCCCTGAACTCAAATCTTGACGGCGCCTGCGCCCCGCTCTCTCTTAATCTTGCGTATGCCGACACCCGGTCGAGATCATCGGGATGGACAGTTGTTGAATACTCCTTGCCAATAATCTCTTCGGGAATTGTATAGCCGAACATTTCCACGAAACGCTGATTGACAAAGATGTGAACGCCGCCCCTCATAATCGCAATCCCGTCATTTGAGCCCTCGATCAATGTCCTGTAGCGTGTTTCCGATGCCGTAAGCTTTATTTCCGCCCTTTTGTTGGCAGTAATATCACGTATGATTTCAATGGCGCCAATAATATTTCCGTCAGCATCCCTTAACGGTTTTGTTTTTAGCCATAAGTAAGCCCCGAAGGCCTTCAGTTTGTCTGAATATGTTTCCGCGGTAATGGTATCGCCTTTTTTATCAATTGAGAAGTATAATTTTCGGATGGTATCGTCAAACTCCCTGTTCACACAATCAATCATTATAGGCGTTCTTCTCCCGCGAAACGGTATGGCATACTCGTAATCGCCTTTACCAAGTATTTTTTCCTTCGGGATGCCCGTTAAATCCTCCATTGCCTTATTCCATATTATTACCTTGCCTTCAAGGTCAACGGCAAAGGTCGGGTCAGGGAGAAATTCAATAATACTGTGGAGCTGGTGGTAGGCAGACTGAAGTTTATTTTGAGATATTATTTGTTCTGTTATATCCTCACAGGTTACAAAAAGCTCTTTGCTACCCAGCAGCACGGTATTGAAATTAATGGTTTTTTCCCTGCCATCCCTGCATATTACTTTAAATGTCCTCGGTATCAGCTCGCCGATGCCTGCTGATGAAAGATTATCCAGCCAGTTTGCAATAACTTCATGTCTGTATTCAGGATCAGGATAAGCCTTCCTGAACCATGTCCTTCCATCCGGTATTTCTGATAAGCTGTACCCGAACAGCTCCGTAAACTTATCATTCACGTAGTTGTACATACCGTCTTTGTTTATTAATGCGATACCGAAGGGAGCGCATTTAGCAAGACTTTTAAATCTTTCTTTTTCATCTCCCGGCATATAAAAGTTTTTATCATTTTCTTCTAAAAGCATAATTGCTCCGTACCTTAACTGCAGTGAATAGTGAATAGTGAATAGTAAAGAGGCAGTGAACAGTCGTTAGTGAACAGTGAATAGTTAAAAAACAGTGAATCTCCCGCCAAGCGAGAGCAGGCGTCGTTAGTGAATAGTTTAAAAAACAGTGAATAGTCGTTAGTGAATAGTGAATAGTTTAGAGGCAGTGAATCCCCCGTCAAGCGAGAGCAGGCGTCGTTAGTGAGCAGTGAATAGTTAAAAATCAGTGAACAGTTGTTAGTGAACAGTGAATAGTTGAAGACAAATTCAGAGTCAATCTTTGGCATTCTATTCACCATTTACCACCTCAATCTTTTTTCTGCTTTTAAACTATTCACTAACGACTATTCACTGTCTCTAAGCTATTCACTGCCTCTAAAATTGTTCAAATTCCTCATCCATTTTGTCATGACCGTTGCCGAGGTCCAAGAGGACTCCGCCTGGTTTTGTTCCATTGCCGCTCCGGGCAGCCTGTCCCGAAGTATGGGCGTTGTGGCGCGGGAGAGCTTTTTTTGTTTCATGGCCGTTCCCATGCTGGTAAGACCGGTTCACTTCCCTATTTTTTCCGATATCCTCAATTTTGAAGAAGGCAATGGTGTCCTGCAACTGCCCTGCCTGATTCGAAAGCTCTTCCGATGTTGATGCCATCTCTTCCGTTGTAGTAGCGTTCTGTTGTATCACTTTGTCTAATTGCTGTATGGCCTTATTGATCTGTTCTGTGCCGGCGCTCTGTTCGTTGCTTGCGGCGTTGATTTCCTGAACGAGATCAGCAGTTTTCTGGATGTCAGGAACAATCCTTGTAAGCATTTCTCCAGCCTTTTCTGCCACTTCCACGCTTGAAGCAGATAGCTTGTTGATTTCTGCCGCTGCTGTCTGACTTCTCTCCGCGAGTTTTCTTACTTCTGTCGCGACCACCGCAAATCCTTTGCCGTGGTCACCGGCTCTGGCTGCTTCAATGGCCGCGTTCAGGGCAAGGAGGTTGGTCTGCCGGGCTATTTCTTCAATAATGTTGATTTTTACGGCAATTGCTTTCATGGCGGAAACAGTTTCCGTTACTGCTTTGCCGCCCTCCTGTGCGTCATGAGCCGCCTTGAGCGCTATCTTTTCTGTCTGCTGTGCGTTATCGGCATTCTGCTTGATATTGGATGCCATCTGTTCCATGGAGGATGATACTTCTTCCGCGGAAGCCGCTTGTTCTGTGGCAGTCTGTGACATGTGCTCAGCGGAACTGCTCATCTGGCGACTTGCTAAGGCAACATTATCAGATACATTTTTTACATCATTTACAACATCGACAAGCCTTTTGCTCATCTTTGCCAATGCGTTCATAAGCTGATCCTGCTTGGAACGTTCTGATATATTGACCATAAGATTCCCGCCTGCAATCTCCTGCGCAACATTTGTGACTTCGTTCATGGAATCAATGAGGACATTCAGGTTGTTTTTTATTTCATTAAAGTCGCCGTTGTATGAGTCGGTAATCCTTGGCGGGATGTCACCCTTGGATATACGATCCACATACTCGGCTGCTACATTAAGGGGGCCGATGACGGCATTCAGGGTATCGTTTACCCCTTTTACTACATTTTGCCATTCACCGCTGAAGCGGTCAATGTTTCCCCTGTAATCGAGCTTGCCTTCAAGCGTCTTCTGAGTTATAACTGACATCTCAATGAGAATATCCCTCACTCTGTCGGACATGCTCTGCATGGATATAAGCAAACAGCCTGTTTCATCCATACCGTGATGTTCGATATGTTCCGACAGCTTTCCCAAAGCCAGATTATTGCTTACCTCAACGGCAATACGGAGGTTCCTCTTTATCATACGGGCGCAGACATAAGAAAGAAGAAGGACAATGCAGGCACAGACAATAGTGGCAAGGACAATCTTCAATATCATTGCTTTTAAGCCTGCTTCCACATCATCAATATATATTCCGCTCCCTATTACCCATCCCCATGGCTTATAGAGTTTTACATAGGAGATTTTCGGCACCGGTTTTGCCATGCCCGGTTTGGGCCAGAAATAGTCGGAATCGCCTTGCCCCTTTTCTTTTGCTATTGCCACAAAATCCGCGAAAAGCCTTTTTCCATTGGAGTCTTTCTCATCCATGAGGCTCTTCCCGTTCAATTCCGGTTTCATGGGGTGCATGACCATAACCGCGTCAAGGTCATTTACCCATATGTAATCGTTGTCCGCGTATCGTATGTTCTTAATGCTCTCCAGTGCGCGTTTTTTCGCTTCATCTATCTTTATTTCCCCGGACTTTACTTTCTGATCATACATGCTGATGTGTGAATAGACAACATCTACAATGTTCTTTGTCGCGGCCTTTTTTTCATCAATCAATTTTTGTTTTGCAAGAGGCATAACGTAAAGGAGTATGAGCGCAGCCATCAAAAGAAGTGTTCCGATAGAAATAGAC
Source organism: uncultured Syntrophorhabdaceae bacterium (assembly GCA_964532465.1). Taxonomy (GTDB): domain Bacteria; phylum Desulfobacterota; class Syntrophorhabdia; order Syntrophorhabdales; family Syntrophorhabdaceae; genus JAPLKB01. Next base: position 25,357 of record CAZHHX010000055.1, read on the forward strand.
ATGACCTTCGTGGAAATTGACCAATCCCGGAAACGTAAATTTTTCACTGCACAATCCTCCTTGTTATAATAGAAATAAAATCTTTTATGCAATAATACCAAGTCGCTGCGAAACATTACAAATCTGATTTGCCGGGCATAACATCCAGTAAGATTTCAAATACTCATTGTTTATTTCTTGAAAGCGTACTGGGTATAAAATGTGTTGTATTATTCATCATTCCCCGCCATCTGCATCTCTGCTCCTTGTGCCGCGGCCAGTTCCTCAGAGGAGAATACTTTATCAATATCAAGGATAATAATAAACTTTTCATCTCTTTTCCCCATACCCTTGATGAACTCTGTTTTGAGCTGCATCCCTATGTGTGGAGCAGGCTCTATCTGATCGGGTTCCAGTTCGAATACTTCATCAACGGAATCTACAAGGGCGCCGATAATAGTGGTCTCTCCGTCAAAAGATACTTCTACAACTATGATGCAGGTATTGACGGTCTTTTCTGTCATGGTCATGCCGAATTTTAATCTCATATCAAGGACAGGGACTACGCTGCCTCTTAAGTTAATGACTCCCCTCATGTAATCCGGGGTTTTGGGCACTTTTGTCACTGTTGAAAATTCAAGTATTTCTCTCACATGGGAAACATCTACCCCGAAAACCTCTTCCTCAAGCTGGAAAGTAAGATACTGTCTTGTGTCAGTTATAGATAAAACGCTCATAGTTCCTCCTTTAGAGACAGTGAATAGTCGTTAGTGAATAGTGAATAGCTGTAAGGCAGTGAATAGTCGTTAGTGAATAGTTAAGAGGCAGTGAACAGTTATAAGGCAGTGAACAGTCGTTAGTGAATAGTGAATAGTTAAAATGCAGTGAACAGTCGTTAGTGTACGGTTTAATCCCGCTTAATGCGGGACATAGTGAATAGTTAAAGACAAATTCAGAGTCAAACCTTGTCATGCTATTCACTGCCTTTTCCATTCTTTCCGCCTTTTAACTATTCACTAAATACTATTCACTGTTCACTAAATACTATTCACTGCTTTTAAGCTATTCACTATTCACTGCCTTTAAAACTATTCACTGTTTTAATTAAAATGTTTCAAATTCATCATCCAGTTTGTCGTGGCCACCGCCAAGATCTACGGAGATACCGGCTTGTTTCATCCCGTTGCCGCTGCTTGCTTTTTGTATTGCAGCATGGGCGGCAGGACGCTGTGTTGTCTTGAATTGTTCTCTTTGTGTTCTTATTGCCACATGCCTGCGTTCTTCCGCTTTTCTTTTTCCGGTTTCCTGAACCCTAAAAAAGGCTATTGTATCCTGCAACTGTTCCGCCTGGGAGGAAAGCTCCTCTGTTGTTGACGCCATTTGCTCAGTTGCCGATGCATTCTGCTGGATAACGGAATCAAGCTGCTGGATAGCTTTATTGATCTGTTCCGCTCCGGTATTCTGTTCGTTGCTTGCGGCATTAATTTCACTGACAAGCTCCGCTGTTCTCTGGATGTCCGGGACAATCCTTGTAAGCATTTCCCCTGCCTTCTCTGCCACTTCCACGCTTGAACCGGATAGCTTGTTAATCTCTGCCGCCGCGGTCTGGCTTCTTTCAGCGAGTTTTCTTACTTCTGTGGCTACTACAGCAAAACCTTTGCCGTGTTCACCTGCTCTGGCTGCCTCAATTGCCGCATTTAAAGCAAGGAGATTTGTTTGTCTGGCAATCTCTTCAATGATGTTTATCTTTGTGGCAATTTCTTTCATTGCGGAAACGGTCTCCGATACTGCCTTGCCGCCTTCCCGTGCATCCTGGGCAGCTTTCAGAGCTATCTTTTCTGTCTGCTGCGCGTTATCGGCATTCTGCTTTATGTTGGATACCATCTGTTCCATAGAGGAGGATACTTCTTCAGCGGATGCTGCCTGTTCTGTTGCGCCCTGGGACATCTGCTGGGAGGAGGAACTCATCTGCTGGCCTCCTGTTGCAACATTATCGGAGGCGGTTTTAACATCATTGACTACCTCGGTCAATTTTGCAACCATTTCAGCCAAAGCCCTCATCAGTTCATCCTGAGGTGAGCGTTCCCTTGCCGTTACCATAAGATTGCCGCCTGCTATTTCCTGCGCCATTTTTGTGACCTCATTCATGGCTTCGATGAGGACATTCAGGTTATTCTTGATTTCGTTGAAATCACCATTGTAGGTGTCTGATATTTTGGCAGGAATATCGCCCTTGGAGATGCGGTCTACATATTTGGCTGCTACGTTTAATGGACCGATTACTGCATCTAATGTATCGTTGACACCGGAGACGATTTTCTGGAAGTCACCACTGTGTTTGGAAGCATCTGCACGGGTTGCCAGCTTTCCATCGACCGCTGCCTTTGCAAGCATGGCTG
>CAZHHX010000056.1:0-27647 GCA_964532465.1 uncultured Syntrophorhabdaceae bacterium
TAGTGTCAATAAAACCTTAATTTACAAAAATTTGTTGTTTTTAAAGATGTCCCCTTACAGCTCTCCCATTCCCCGTTCGGGAAAGCTGTAAGGGATGTTCTTTAAAACTAAGCAACTCAAAGCTTATCCTATGTTTTTTAAACGTTTTTTACTTTTTAAAGAACGTTCACTCCGGCCCCCCCAGGCTACCGGCTTTAGCCGATAGTAGATAGCTTATGCTAAATTTCTCAAATAATTTTTCTACCCTTTAATACAATCTACTTTTTTGACTCTAATATATCCATATTGATCCTTATCCTGCCTGCCCAGAATTTAAAAGCCTCTTTCGCCGCACCCAAACCGGAAAAGCGCTCTGTGAACGCTGCTGTTCTCTCGTCGGCTGCAACAAGGATCACATCACCGGTTAAAGTGTCAATACCCATTGCCTCCATACATGTGGCTCCAGAGCCCGACCACGAACCCCCTGTACCCTTCTTTATTGCGCTGATACCCAATCCGATTGGAATGACTGTCGTGATAGCGCTCAATCCGGGTTTACTCTTTTTAATATTGGTTATTGCAAACCTTACCCGCATAACATCGGGCCCCGGTTCTGAAACAATCGGATATTTATCTTTTAAGGCATTAACAAGTTCCTGATTAAAAGCTTCTGTCAGCGCATTCATCTCATTGCCGTCAATACCCTTATCTTCCGAGTCATCAGCAAAATAGAAGATTACCCCGTCAATCATAAGCTTTTTATATTTTGAAAAATCCACACCAGGCTTCATCCATCTCTCTTTTACGCCGTCCTTTGGTCCAGGCTCCAGATTTTTACTGTAATCACCTAAAAAACCGGAATATTTTTTTTCCGCTGCCATGGATGCCGACATCGTAAATAAAAACACAAAAAATATTAACACTGTAACAACAAGGACCTTCTTCATGGCTGCCTCCAGAATTTTTCTTTATTTTTTACACGTCTACCATGAATGTATACATTGGGTCAATCTCTTTTTCTGGCATAGAGTGGACGTTCTTTAAAAACTAAGAAAACAAACTTTATCCTACGTTTTTTAAACGTTTTTTAGTTTTTAAAGAACGTCCCCTAAGTGGGTCCCCCACCTCTCCCATCTGCGTGCCCTTGTTAGAGCTTTTATATGCACGAGCAATGGAACTCTTAATTGTTGTTGCATGTGCCTGCGCATCTTTCATTAAATCCAGAATTGCTTGCCATTTCTGCCAATGCTTCTCCCACTCATCAATGCCTACTATTTCAGCAAAGTCGAGTTTAGTAGGTTCTCCCCACATCTCATATTTTTCGAGTCTCGAAATTCTTTCAGAAAGATCAGCAATGCCTCTCGTCTTTGGGGAGAGCTTTGCATTACTTTGGGTCCATATACGCCACTCTTTGTTTCCTTTGGACTGATTGCACTTACCACACGAGGGCACAAGATTGTGGATTTCTGAGATATATCCTGTAGGCTTTTGTTTCATTACAAGTGGACGGAGATGATCCCATTCAGATGCTATGGAACCACAGTAAGCACATTGAAATGAATCAAGTCCCATTCCAAGTATTTCAAGCGCCTTCTTAACCTCTGATTCTGATGGTTGGATCACGGGAATGATTGAATTAATGAATGCGTTCGTGATGCTTGAAGATCTACCAGTTATTTTCATTGGAGTTGGCATTCTAAAAAGGTCGATGTATTTCATAGTTTAGCTCTAACGATCCAATTGAGCCGCGCGCGGCTTGCTGCGCGTCGGCCTCGAATTGGGGGTTAGATTTCGCGTCATAAGTACAAAGCTGGTGTAGTTATGAACCTAAGAAGACTCAACCCAAGCTCGCTTACGTCAATAGTGATGGTTTGCAGTTGTTGGCTTGGTATGGGCGCATCTGACTCAATCAAGCCATGATCGTGTAGATCCTTCCATATGGTACGGTAGAGTAAGGCCGAGTCTTTCAATTCCGGAAAGAACGAAGCAAAGCCATCGGTGGATGTGGTGGTCGACCCCTTAATGCCCGCAAAACGCTGAAGAAATTGCAGATGCATTGGGGTCAGTCCGTCGATTAAGTTGAGCAGAATTTCGTGAATTGTCGTGTTGGCTTCCGTCCGGAGGGCGCTATTCAATACGGCATTTCGCAGAGCTTCCAATTTTTCCGCACGAGACGTTCGCAATGCGATTCTGGACGCCACTAATACCGTATCAATAAACTCCGGATTGCTTGCCAAGGTTGCTAGATCGATCCCTCGCTCTCGCTCGAGCGCAAGCAATTTCTCAGAAACAGTCTTCATCCAATCGTTTCGACGCTTATCAATCTCCGGTGTAACAAGCGCCCCCAGCAGTTCAACTACAGGCCCACCAGCGACCGGAATGGCTGAAATTACAGCACGAATTGCGGCGTAACCCTGATCACGGGAACTACGGCTGGGAACGCTCAAGTTATCTTTCTTATCACTCATGACGGTCGCTTGCGAAATCTAACATATATTAGATGTACGCATGTACATTAATTATCTCTCTTAAACTCATATTGTTCTGTAATTTTAATATTCTATCGTATGGTGGAATTTCATGTCAATATTAAATATTAATTAATTCAGCAAGATTGTGAAATATTGATATAATGATTTTATATATTACAGACTACTAAATAAGTGCTAACTGATTGATCTGGATAGTAATTATGAATAACTCAGATTCAAAGCAATACACGGCAGCCATGAGGTTCTGGGACGTTTTCCGGGCCTGTGTGGAGGAAAACAGGATAGATCATAGCCGCTTCCGCTTATTATGTAAAATGGGCGCAGGCATTCTATCGGTTTTTCCCGGGAAAGGGACTTCGTGAAAAAAGAAAGCGAGCAAATTTAGAAGATACTCCTGTACTTCATAATATACATTATTAAAATAGTTTTCATACTTTCTCTCACAGTGAGAGAAAATTTAACTTGATTGTTAGAATCAAAGCCTGTATTGGTTTTATGGAGATTATAAATTTGGTAGCAACAGTTGCTACCGATGTTGCAGACAATGTGTCTGCAAAGTCTTATTTTCGATGATTTATGAATGTTTATTTTACTTGTCGCTATCTCTTTAACTGAAATCCGGACAAAACATTCATACCAGTCGGGGAGGGTCAAATCTTTGTTCTTATATTGGGGAATTCACAAACAAGAAGAAAAAGAATCAAAGACATTATATCTCGCAGAGTTCGCGGAGAGCGCAGAGAAAGGCAGAATATGCTTGTTGCCATAATTATGAGAAGGCTTAATTATAGCAACATAATATGCCCTTGACAGGGCATAAAGAAATTATATTTGTGAGGCGTGTGATGTGTAGCCTGAAAACCTGACCAATGTAATCCGCGAAACTGTTTCGCGGATTACTAAAATCTCTGTAAAGTCAATACAGACAATGTTCTATACAATATCATTTTTGAAACTGGTTTATCAAATATTAGGGTATTTTCATAAAAAAATTCATGAAAATTTGTTACAAAATTTAACAAACCAAAACAGCAGGAGAAGCAAAAAAAGGGATTTGAAAATGACAACAAATGTATTTTTTCTGCCGGATTAGCATCAGCTTAGGGGTGGGACTTGGAAACATTCCATATTTCTCCTCATAAATCTACCACCGAAGGGAATCTGAGCAAGGGGCATGATTTCAGGCCGATTGACTCCAGCTATCTGCTATGCTGTTCTTTCCACAATTTTTCTTTTTATTTGAGTTGAAAGTTTGACAAGTGCAAATAAATGTGCGGGATAGATATAATCCTCACCTGATTCATCAATGATTCTGACCTGATTGTGGCGCTCAGCCTCTTTGTCCGAGATAATTTCATACAGCTTCCGTATCTCCAATGATGCTTCGTAACCTTCATTCTCTATACAAAGCAAAAATTTGTGTTTCACAACCGTCAACTCCAGCTCCGCAGTTCATGAATGCTGTGACCTGAAGCAATTGTTCCAATCCATAGAATATCGCCGATGATCTCAAAATACATTGACATAAAAGTTATTATAGCCTAACAAAATTTTTTTTAATAGTGCATAACGATAAAGATCGGCCACCTGCTTGTCATGTGGTCTTTGCATTTATGCTTTTTTCGTATAAAAATTCCGGGTCAATGTCCAAATGATTAATCCATTCGATACTGTCAAATTTGACTGTTACAGAAGAGAAGATGGATAAATCTCGTAATTCGGCGAATTTACCAATACTCAAATAGGGGGAGACGTCAAAAACCTTTTTTTCTCCATTTCCAAATTCCAGGAGCAATTTATAATTATCTAACGGTTTTACATTTTTTACCGGTGTATACATGCCCACGCTCCTCTATTTTAATGGCTCGATCGGAAAAGGAAGTTCACCTTTTGAGGCCAGCTCCCAATCTGCAAACAACTCTTCTTTGTGGATTTCGGTCCATGCCAGAACAAGTTTTGTTTGTTTTGGAGGTAAATTGCCTGTCGATATCTCGCAAGCAATAATATCAATGATTGCCATGAAATCCTGATAATATGCATGAATATGCGGAGGGTTGTGTTCACCGGGAGAGCAGTACATGCGTATTATGATTCCGTAAAACATAGAGATAGTCGGCATAATGTTTTTATTATATCATTTTTGTATTCATCGGTATTAATTTTTTCACATAACAAATATTGGATACACATATACATATTATAATAATGATTTTTTCTGCCGGATTAACATCAGTTTGAAGGCTTATGCGAATTTGGCTTGAGTGAGCAACGGCATAACAGGATGTCTCAAAAAAGAAATCCGTGTAAATGTTACACGGATTTTTAAAATCTCTGTAAAGTCAATACAGACAGTATTCTACACAATCTTGTCCGCAGAGCTATTGGCCAAGCGGGATCATTTTTAAAACTGATTTATCAAATATTACGGTATCGTCATCAAAAAATTTCATGAAATTTTATTACAAAGATTTAAAATACCAAAACTATGAGGGAGGCAAAAAAGGGATTTGAAAATGAAAACTGATATCTTCATTTCCGCCATATTAGCATCAGCGTGAAGGCTGATGCTAATATGGCTTGGAGTGGGCGACGGCATGGGAGAAATGCTTCAGATGTGGATGAGATGCAAGCCTTGCAGCCCGGAAACTATACTTTATGTATGTTGGAGGGCGCAAGGAGCAGCAGATCGCCGCAGATGAGTATTTCTCCCATGCCGTTGACCGTCAAAGAGAAACATCTGTTAGAACGCAAAATAGCGTAACGATAATTACATCAATGGTTCCATCGTCAGGCATGGATGACCTTTTTCTGTTATGTAGGCGAGGACTTCATCTTCTGTTGTGCCTACTGTTTCATCGGCTATCATATCGGGGAAATTTGGTATGCCGAGTTCTTCACCTCTTGCTTTGAGACGCTCGTAAATTTCCTCTTTTAATCTCTTCGGCATCCATACGATACGTAAAAGCCCGCCATCGCCTCTTAAAAACTTTCTCTGCGCTATGTTGTACTTGCTGTGACCCAGAAAACCGGGAGTCTGGGCTCCGCCGCCAACTGAGCCGGCAAGGGTTGTAAACTTCATTCCGCAGGGCGTCATCCCGGTAAAATCCCTGTCAACGGTCATAATACCGTTACACATGGGCATAATTGCGGCGATGCATTCACAGCATCCGCAGGTAGTCATGGGGTCATTCATCAGGCTATAGAGACTTACGCTCTGCACTTTCTGCCTTGAAGCCTTTGTCACATATTCGTTGCATCCCTTGAACTGGCCGTACTGCTCATCAAGGCATTCGCCTTTTTTGACGGGCTGATTCGGCCCTTCCGGGCTTATCTCGTAAGCAGCGCGGCAGTCGAGCCAGTTATAGGCGCCGCACAACCCTGTTCTCTCCGGACTTATCACGCACACATGATCGGGTGCGAAAGACTGGCACAATATGCAGGAATAAAAAGTATCGGTAGTTTCATCCGTCATACCTTCGATCCTGGCATCCCTGTGATTATAGGACGCGCGGGCGAGTTCAAGAACTTCCCGCACCTTATCTTCATCCGTGTATATTTTAATCTGGACCTTGTCAAAGATTGCACCGAAATCCTGGTGATACTTCGCGTAGATAATCTTTCCTATATGCTCAAGACTGAAACCCTTTTCAACTGCCTGTTTCGATATGCGTATCCATGCTATATCTCTTTGGCCGATATGCATAATGCCCTGAGCCTGATTAATCAGATGGTGATTCTGTCTTTCGAGAATCGGTTCAAAATCCTCCTGGAAATTGCGCCCTGCAACTTCTGCGACCATTGCAAAATGCAGCCTTGTTCCGGGCGTCACGTCGGCAACGTTTTTCCCGATGACTTCGACTTTTCCATCTTCAACCTCTTCCATCCTTTTCGAGGTTGTCCACTCAACGGCAATAGTCCTCCCACCGCCCATCTCAACATAAATATCCTCTCCGCGCACCCTTTCGCCTTCAAATGCCGGGCCGTAGGAAACAGGTATGGGAACTTTTGCGACCTGTACCTTCAAACCTCTTACTTCTACAGCTTTCTGCGTGATCTGGTCGTGGGGTATATTGGAAACCACATGTTCATATGTGCATATGCCTGTGGGCAGTACCTGCGGGATTGGCGTGTCGGCAATTGTGGGGAATCCCCAGTTGATGGCCCCTGCCGCGTTGGCATACCATTCATCGGTTACATTGCCCAGGGCAAGGACAAAGGCGTATGTCCTGTCTTTGTTGTATATAAGATTTTTTCTGAAATCACCGGGTTTTATGCCGCCGAAGGCCATGGCAACACGGCAGGCAAAACCGATGGCAAATACTGCCGCGGATATATCCGGGCCGAAGGATACGAGCCTTGTGGGCCAGCCGATCTGTGTGCCCGATTCAACGAGCTGTTTTGAGAAGCTTTTCCCCTCATGTTCGGCGCACATAAAAACATAGAGGTTTTTTTCCTGGAGTTCAAGGGCGATCTTAGCGGCAGTGGCGGGATCAGGCGCGGCCCCGACAATGGCCGCGAAACCGGGTGCAGTGCCGTCTACAAATTCAACACCTCTTTTCCTGAAGACGATATCATTCGCTGCACCGAGCCATATGTTGCTTTCAGTTGTTTCTTCGCTGTTAGACAGATAGAAATCAGGGGCATCAAGATACCGTATTGCTTCAATGATCTCTTCCGCGAAAAATGTGGCCATACCTGCGTCAAGTGCAGGTGCAAGGTAGGGCAGCGGGGTCTTTTCTTTTACCGGAGGCGGAATAAGCCTTTTGCAGATATCGAGAACCTGCCGTATATCTTTAAGCCTGGAAACGCCGATACCTGTTATTGCATAAATGATCGGGAGATAATAGGCGGTATTGGGAAAACCCACCTCCTGTTCCGGACCGAATTTCTCCAGAGCTTCTTTGTATTTTTCTTCGGCCCTCATATATATTTTCTGCGCTCCTCTTATAGCCGCAGATGCGATAATCTTGGACATATCAGCCCCCACACCTTAAAATTGATTTTTTAATGTTTTTACTTTTCATCTCTTGCCTTTTGCTCTTGTTATTGAGCAGTTTGTCTTTGTTCACTTTGTCGGTCAACGGCATATCGACAAGGTTTCATTGCGAGCCGAAGCCGAGCAAAAATTCTGATCTGCGGCGGTCTGCTGCGCGTTGCGATCCTCCGACGTACGTTCAGTACGTCTGCGGCCTGCAACTCTTGCAGCCCATCCACATCTGCAAAATTTTCGATATGCCGTTGACCACTCAACCCGGATTCACATATACACTTATGTGAATCCGGAAAATAAAAAGACAGGGATTGTTTTTTATATTGTTTATTTCCTCCCCTGTATTCTCTTTGTAAAAGTTTATCTATACTCATTCTATGCATCATTTTTTCACTATTCACTATTCACTATTCACTGCCTTTACACCATTGCCCTTCTCATGGCCATATCAAAGAGTACGCGCTCTCTGGCTTTATCAATTCCCAGGGCTTTTCTCTTTTTATCAATATGTTCGATCATCATATGGGCTGCCTTGACAGGGTCAGTCTCAAATGCCCATTTTCCACCGAAAATATCTTCGTATTCTTCAAAGAGATGATTGGTTACGTGGTCGCTCCCTGTTGTGGGCCATGTTGTTCCGAAGACCGTATACACGCCTGAAGCTACAAAATACTGTCCGATGGCAAGGGCTTTTTCGCTCATCCATTCCGGTGCTGCCCCTGCGGCAGGCAGATCGCTTATATCGTCCCCGAGGCCGCCTTCTTTTACCATGGCAGTTGCGGCTATGAGAATTCTTGAATTGTCGACGCAGGCGCCCATGTGGAGAACAGGCGGAATACCCACTGTTTCGCAGACCTCGGCCAGTCCGGCCCCCGCGTACTCACGGGCCGCCTCCGGCGTCAGGAGTCCTGCTTTTCCGCATGCCATTGCGGCGCAGCCTGTTGTCAACACAAGCACATCATTTTTAATAAGTTCCTTTATCATTGCAAGGTGCGCTGAATCGTGGGGTGTTCTTACATTGTTGCATCCCACAACGCCTGCCACGCCCCTGATCCTTCCGTTTATGATATTGTCGTTCAAAGGCCTGTAGCTTGCCCTGAAAAGCCCGCCAAGGAGATAATTGATCGTTTCATGACTGAAGCCTGCAACAATGTCCTGTGAATAGTCAGGTATATATACTTCATGTCTCCTGTTCGGAAAATTCTCGATAGCCATTTTCAGGATGCTTTTTGCCGTATCAAGACCATTTTCAGGATGAAATTCCATATGTGTGGCGCCTTCTATCTTCGCCCTGTCTGATGTGGTGACAAGCTTTGTATGAAAGCACTCTGCCACGCTCTGGAGGCCCTGCATCTGGCACTGCACGTCAACAGTCATCAGTTCCACAGCACCGGTAACCATAGCAAGTTCCTGCTGGAGGAAATTTCCCGCGCAGGGGATGCCGTGTCTCATGAGCACTTCATTGGCGGAACAGCACATGCCCACAATGTTCAAACCTTTCGCGCCCACCTTCCCGGCAAGCTCTTTAATCTGCGGGTCCCTACTTACGGCAACTAACAGCTCGGGAAGAAAAGGCTCATGGCCGTGGACTATGACGTTTACCTGGTCTTCCTTTAAAACGCCGAGATTTATGCTGCCGAGGACTGGTACCGGGGTGCCGAACATAATATCCTGCAAATCGGTGGATATCATGGAACCGCCCCATCCGTCGGCAAGGGCGCATCTCGTTGCCTGCTGGAGTATGTGCCGGTAATCCTGGTCAACGCCCATATGGGTCCTGTGCATGACCTCCACTACCTCCCTGTCGATACCCCTCGGCATAACGCCGTGTTTTCTCCAGATTTCCTGTCTTTTCAGAGGAGCTTTTTTTGTATAAACAAGTTCACCCTGTTGTTTTCCGAATTCTTCCAAAGCTTTATTGCCAAGTTCAATGGCAATATCCTTCATTTCCTTTCCTTCAACCTCAATACCGAAATCGAGGGCAACCTCAAGGAGTTTTACTTCATCTTGAATCGTAAATCCCTGGGCTTCACCGCGTGCCGTTTTTATAAAGGTCTCCGCCACCTCTCTTGCGTGGTCGGAATGAGAGGCAGAGCCTGCCGCCACCTTCCGGGCAAAATTCCTTGCGACAACCGTGTCAATCGTGGCGCCGCATACACCTCTACGTTCCTTCTGCTCATCCTTTTTAGACCTGGGGAGCCTGCATGGTCCCATAGCGCAGACTTTGCAGCAGCTTTCCTCAACACCTATCGGGCAGGGCTTTATTTCATCCGCACGGGAAAATACCGTACTTATATTTTCCTTCTGAGCCTTATCCAGAAGTTCAATAGTTGCTCCGTCTACGCTTCTCAACTTATTTTCAGACATATATACCTCTATTATTTATTGGGGCTCACGCCTGTCCTCCGCAGCGTTAGCGGAGGTGGGTCGCCCCCTCCACCGGCCAAGCCGTCGGAGCCTCCCCTTCTCGCTCGCCGTGCGAGCTATTTATCGCACTGACGCTTATGTACGCCGGGGCTCACGCCTGTCCCTCTTTTTCCCGTATGGACGTGAGATGTCCGCTCACTGTATTCACTGGGACGTCCGCTTACGTTTGGACGTAAAATGTTTTTACTTCCTACGTCCCAAGGACGTGTAAACGACTGAACGTCCTACGTCCTACGGCAATGCGCTCATACGTAAACTAAATTTAGCCATCTATACTGTCAATTCTTTTATCATATCTTTAATAAGGGTCACGCTGTCAGGGTGCCTCATTATCGCAATATCAGCGCCGGCGATAAGAAAGCTCATGGCTGTAACCGCTTCCATCATTACGGATCTCTTTTTTTCATCTCCGAGGTTCGGTTCTTCTTCTTTTGTTAATCTTGTCTCTCTTGCTTTCCATACTTCCTGCGCAAGGTTGCAGACAACAGGATACTGGAGTTTTACATCTTCCTGAGTGAGCGCCGCCATCCTGTCCCGCTCCATTACTGAGTAGGTATACTCGAGACCGTAACCGAGTCCGCCGGTTGTGGGGTCCATGGCAATTTTATCATCGGGCACGCCAAGATTTCCCAAGAGAATATTCAACTGTTTCGCGAGGTTTACATCTATTGGACTTGACGCAAGCACAACATGATTATAGGCAATGGCCATAGCCCCTATCTGTTTGTAATTTTTTTCCGTTACCGGGCCGATTGCCACATTCTTCCCTTCACATACCTCAGCCGCTCTTTTTAAGAGAGCAATGTCCTTCTCTTCATCCCCTGTTCCCCAGATGATAAGAGGAACATCAACGGCATCGGCAACCTTCCTGACAACTGCTATGGATTCTTCTATATCCCTGTCCATACCGTTCGGGTCGGCGCTCTTAAGCTGCAAAGCAATGATCTCGGCGCCATATACATCCACACATTTTTTAGCCCAGGCAACGGGGTCGTTAATGACATCCTTAAAAGGCTCTATGGCCCATTCCTGCCATTCCTCCGGTTCATAGTCCCATACTTCAAGGGCTATTTTCGGCTGATTGGACATCTCACCTTCAAAAAGATAAAAGGGGTAGCACTTCTCACCGCCTATGGTGACCGCCTTTGATCCGACACCGATTTTTACTTCTTTTATACTCCCGGTATATTTTATTTTTGGAATTTCAAAAGCCATTGCCCCTCCTTATAGAATGAGTGAATAGTCGTTAGTGAATAGTAAAAAGGCAGTGAATCCCCCGTCAAGCGAGGACAAGCGTCGTTAGTGAACAGTGAATAGTTAAAGACAGATTCAAAATCAGCTTTTGGCATTCTTTTTACCATTCGTTGCCCTTTTTCACTATTCACTATTCACTGCCTTTTTGCTATTCACTGGTTTTTCTTTTCTCGCTTCCGTACCAGTCTTTGCTGTACCAGTATCGTAAAGCTGTCTTTATATATCCGAGTTTTTCTTCACGGGTTGCAAGTTTTGTCCTCCAATCCTGTCGACCTTCAGGTTTGCCTTCCTCAAAGGTGGCTCCGAGAACTTTTACTTTTTCTCCGTTAAAAACCTCTTTTTCATCATATTGGTAATCAATCATGCAGTCTCCTTGTTGCTGCTATTTATTCTCTGCTCTTATTTCAGGCGACCTTTGTCTCCACCATCACTTTATCGAAAGATTGTATAATAAGCTGCCCTATATCAACAGTTTTAGATACTGAAAGAATCTCAATTCCCACAACAGTGCCGTTTATGTCGTAATCCAGTATGACACCATCGGTTATTTCGTCTGTATTTTCTATTTTTGTTTCTTTCAGGCGTATATAAAGCGCATCTGCTTCTTGTGAGTAATGCATCCTCATTTGTATTCCCCTTTCGTGTATTTATTTATTTTGTCAGTTAAATACACAGTTATGAGCTTATTCCCCTCAACAATTACTCTAACAAGTTTATTTTCTACTTTTTTTTGATAAGCAACGCGTCCATGTTTTTCCGGCACCACTTTATCAGGTTCATTTATTGTTAATTCCACCAGTTTTTTCGGTATCTCTCTTTCCTTAATTTGTTCTTCTATATGATCAAGCCAAAGCCATTCTTCAGACTTCATTCAATTTTTACCATTTGCTCTTACTTGCCTGCCCTCATTTTTGCTGCTTCCAATGTATTCAGCATCAGCATTGTTATTGTCATCGGTCCTACGCCGCCCGGTACCGGTGTTATGAGGGACGCCTTTTCTTTTACACCGTCGAAATCCACATCCCCGCAAAGTTTTGCCTTTCCTTCAGGCGTCATTCCTATCCTGTTTACGCCAACATCTATGACAACGGCGCCTTCTTTTACCATATCGGCAGTTATAGCCTTGGGTCTGCCTGCCGCAACTATAAGAATATCGGCGCGTTTTGTGTGAAAAGCAAGGTCCCGTGTTCCTGTATGACACAGAGTAACTGTGGCATTAGCGCCTTTTGCCTTTTGTGCAAGCATCATTGCAATAGGTTTACCTACAATGTTGCTTCTCCCGACTATTACCACCTCTGCGCCGTCCATCTCTATACCGCTTCTTATAAGAAGATGCTGGATTCCATATGGCGTGCAGGGGTAAAAGCGTGCTTCTCCGATCATAAGCCGTCCCACGTTCGTGGGATGAAAACCGTCTACGTCCTTGTCAGGATCTATCGCGTAAAGAACCCTGTTTTCATTTATCTGCTTCGGCAGGGGAAGTTGCACAAGTATTCCATGTATCCTGGGGTCATTGTTATATTGTTTAATTATTTCAAGAAGGGATTCTTCGGTAACATCTTCCGGCAGATCTTCCTGAACCGAATAAAAACCCAGGTCTTTTGCTGTTTTCTGTTTTGCCGTAACATAGCTCACCGAAGCAGGGTTTTTGCCTACAATTATTGTGGCGAGGCCGGGAGCGATTCCATGCTGCTCCATCAAAGTTGCCGCGCCTTCTTTGATTTCTTCTCTGATTCGGGATGCAATCTCTGTTCCGCTTACGATTTTTGCAGGCATATCAGCTCCTGTTTTTGTTTAATGCTCAAAGCTCTATATCCGATGTCAGGTTTTGAATTCCTGTTCCTATATTGCAAAAAAATAGAAATATGCATATTTTCCGACTCCCTAACCCTTTAGTGTTCTCCTGAACATGTTATATGCGTCAACCAGCGCAGGAGATTCTTTGTCAAGGAAAAAAATTGATTTTCCTTCCAGGTCGTCTTCCGCAAGTATATCGTCATACCTTATCGCGCCTGCTGCTTCTCCCCCGTTTTGCGCGGCAATGTCCATCAATTTCTCTTCATGGTTTTCTTTCAGTCTGTTGATTATAATATCAACTTTCTTTATATTCAAGCCAAGATCATTAATGAGGTCAAGGATGCGCTTCGCGGTCAACACGCCCCTTGGTGTCGCATCCGAAACAACATACAACCGGTCAATATCCTGAGTAACAAGCCTGCTGATATGCTCCATGCCTGCCTCATTGTCAACAACCACGTAGGCGTAGTTCTCTTTTAAGGTATCAATGGATTTCTTGGCAAGGCTGTTTGCGGCGCAATAACATCCCGGTCCTTCAGGTCTGCCCATGACAAGGAGGTCAAAACCCTTGCTCTCGATAATTGCCTCATGTACTTTGTATTCGAACCACACATCCTTTGTCATGCCCTGGGGCACATCTTTCTTCATAAGCTCGCGCGTCTCACCGATTGTCGCAGTGACATTCACGCCGAGCAGTTCATTCAGGTTTGAATTCGGATCGGCATCTACGGCAAGGACAGGCCCATCCTTAACCTCTTCAATAAGATACCGTATTAAAAGACTGCAAATTGTAGTTTTTCCTACCCCGCCTTTTCCCGCAATTGCTATAACTTTCGGCATAATTGACACCTTTATTTTTTATTGCCTGTTTTAAAACCGGCAATGTTTTAACTTATTTAACATCTTACCCGTTGAAGCCCGCAGGGCTACTATTCACTATTCACTATCTACCATTCACTATCTACTATTCACTGCCTTTTAATTTTCTCGATCACACCGGGAAATTCCTCCTGATGTGTATGGGGCAGAAACATTGCGGCTATATACTCATCCATAAATTTGTTGTTATTTGAAAGCTCAACATTCATCATGGTTTTCGCGATTTTTTCTGTTTCATTTAAAAAACCTTTGCAGAACGAGAGCAGCCTAGCGCCCAGGAGGGAACCATTCCCTACAAATATGAATTTATTCAGAGGCAGTCCGGGCAGCAACCCTATAATTTGTGCTTTTTCAAGATCGATATAATGACCGAATCCGCCTGATATTATAACCATATCTATATCCTTAAAGGCAAGGCCAACATTATCGAGGAGAACCTTGCAGCCGGCATATATGGCTGCCTTTGCCCTCATCAGGTTGCCTATATCCGCTTCAGTGATGACAATATCTCTGTCAATACAGGTTTCGGATGCATAGCAGACCACATATTCATGTCCGCTGTCTCCCTCCCTCACTCTCTTTGTCTGAAGATCTCTTTTAAACTTACCGTTCTGGTCTATGAGGCCGGTTTCAATAAGCTCCGCGACAAGACCTATCAAGCCTGAGCCGCATATGCCCATAGGTTTTACCCGTCCGATAGTAAGCGTCATAGGCTCAAAAGTAGAAGGATTAATTCTGATCTGCTCTATCGCGCCCTTTCCGGCTCTCATGCCGAACTTGATTCCGCCGCCTTCAAAGGCGGGACCGGCAGAGCATGAGGCGCATACAAGCCATTCTTTATTTCCGAGTACAATTTCACCGTTTGTTCCAATATCCATAAACAGAGTTATTCCATCTCTCTGAAAAATCCCTGAACCGAGCACTCCTGCAACAATATCTCCTCCCACATAGGAGGCTACACAGGGGAAAAAATACGCATGGACATGACTTTTCACTTTTATGCCGAGCGCTTCCGCTCTGACAGGAGGGAAAATTGTTGTTGTCGGTGTATATGGTGAAAGCATGATATATTTTGGGTCCAGACCAAGGACAATGTGCGTCATGGCAGTGTTTCCGGCAAATACGAGATGCGATATAAATTCCTCATTGACACCGCTTGTCTCAATTAGTTCTTTTATAAGGCCGTTGATCGTACGGATTACAACTTCCTGGAGCTTCTTCAGTCCTCCCTTTTTCTGAGAGTACATAATCCTCGATATCACATCTTCCCCGTAACTGATCTGGGCGTTGTAATCGGCTGATTCTGCCAGAGTGCACAAATCTCTGCCAAGACCGGTTGTATCATTGAGCTTAAAGACACTGCAGTTTACAAGATCGAGAAGCTGCGCGCAAACTGTAGTTGTTCCGATATCTATTACTATTGAATAGTTTTTTTCCTCAGTATTGCCGGGCTCAACATTGATCAGTTTATATTTCTCTCTTATTTGAACTATTGTAAGAGTGACATTCCAGTCGGCATCCCTTAGCACCCTGCTCAACTTTTCAAGAACTTTAAAATCAAGAGACATTCCCTCGATGCCATGTTTCTCCTTCAGCGCCCTGTATAGCCTTCCGAGGTCTGATATATTGTCATCCATGGACGGCCGTTCAATTTTAATATATTTCTTAGATACGGCAGGATCAACATCCCACCCTGTTACAAGCTGGCCGATGTCTGAAGCTGAAAGAACAGAAGTAACCTTGCTTCTCCTTTTGAGTGCCAGTCTATCGACTTGTGACTCAAGAGGAACTTTAATTGTCATATCAGTTTGCGGGGTTGTCATGCAGGCAAGTCTTATCCCGGAATCGTACTCCGATGCCGATATATCAGGATGAACCGCAGAAGATGCATTGCCTTCCAGCACCTTGATCCTGCATTTTCCGCAGGAAGCATTGCCGCCGCAGGAAGCATTAATATGGATACCGGATTTCATTGCCGCTTCAAGCAAAGTTTCTCCGTTCTCAGAAAAACATATCCTGTCTATGGGGAGGAATTTAATCTTATGTTTTGCCATTCAAATCCTTAGTGCTATAATATTAACAAATTATTGGCAATTTTCAACATATTCCATCCATGATATTGCATAAAAAAACCAATTCATTGTTATACCTCGAAAAACCTTGCTCCAGGTCTTGTACCGGGTCATGCAATTGTCTGCTGACATTTACCAGGGGACCCGATAACAAAGACAATAAAGATAAAGTTTACTATTGAAAACAAGACAAATGCTTTGCGCGTTGTATTTAGTGCTATATTATTATTGACATCCAAAAGATATCATTGTATAATGTTCAGTATAGTGAATTATGTATAATGCGCCTATTCTAAAAAAATCACTTGAGGTTCTCAAGTTCATCGTTAATAATGGAAGCCCCCTGGGAGTTACAGAAATATCAAAAAATCTGGCTGTAAGCAAAAGCACAATATACGGAATATTAAACGCTCTTAAAGAAGAAAAATTTGTTGAAAAAGACAACAAAACCAAGAAATATGTAATCGGGACAGAATTGTATGAACTTTCAAAAAAGGTATTTAAAGGCGGAGATATTGTTATGGTTGCCAGACCCTTTCTTGAAAACCTCGTTTCACTTGTTGACGAAACCACCTTTCTCTGCATAAGGGAAACTACCGCTGCCAGAGTTCTCGATACCATAGAAGCAAAAAAAGCGCTTAAGATATCCTCTCCCGTAGGCACAAGATTTCCTATTACCGCATCTGTTTTATGCAAAGCCTTTCTTTCCCCTATGGATGATGAAAGCATAAAAATGTTTTTAGAAGAAAAAGGGCTGCCGGATTATACTGAAAACAGCGTTACCGATATTAATGAGTTTCTTAAAGAAATTGATAAAACGAGAAAAATGGGGTACAGCCTTGACCTTGAGGAATATTTGAAAGGGGTACGCGCCGTGGCAACACTTATTTATTCAGGCAGTGTACCAGTCGGGGCCATCTGTGTAATCGGCTTCTCAACATCAATGTATGATGATAAGCTGCCTTCCATAATTCAGCATTTGAAGAACACATCTCAACAGATAAGTGAAAGGCTGTCTCAATTAAAGATATTGTTTTAATTCCAATTCAAAATCAAGGCGCTATCATCCTTGGCTTCATCATCACAGCCACTTCTTTTTCTTAAAGTATCTCAGCATAAAAGCTGCTATAGCTGCCATAAAAACCAGTACAGCAGGATAGCCCCATTTATACTTAAGCTCCGGCATAAACTCAAAATTCATTCCGTATAAACCGACTATAAATGTTAGCGGGATAAAAATGGTAGCAATCATGGTCAATACTTTCATAATCTCATTTGTCTTATTGCTTATGCTTGAAAGATAAATGTCAAGCATCCCGGAAAGCATTTCTCTGAAAGTCTCTACCGAATCAATAACCTGAATAG
The DNA here is from genome assembly GCA_964532465.1 of uncultured Syntrophorhabdaceae bacterium. GTDB lineage: Bacteria > Desulfobacterota > Syntrophorhabdia > Syntrophorhabdales > Syntrophorhabdaceae > JAPLKB01. Next base: position 17,256 of record CAZHHX010000056.1, read on the forward strand.
TATGGTCATAAACATCTCTAAGATAAAGGCGTGTAGATTTTTCTATAAGTGCGGATTCTCCTCTCTCAAGAGTCCCGATCAATTCTCTTAAAGGCCAGACAGATTTCCGTAAAAAAATCATTTCACTTTTAAGCCTGTGGAGAAAACTCAATGTTTCCGGTTTGGTGTTTTTAATCAGTTCTTCCTCTAAGGTATCTATACTTTCCCCAAGTTTTTCAAGGACAATAAAGTAATTATCAATAATCACATCAAGCAGGGAATATATAAGATAATCAGCGCCCAGCTTTCTGATACGGCCCTTATTTTTTCTTATTCTGTCCCTGATATATTCAAATATATCCCATCCGGTTTCCTGAAATGAAATGACATAGTTGCGGCCCAAAACCAGGCTGATCTGTTCAGTTTTTATTTCTCTGTTAACATCGTCATAAGAGATCATCTTTAATACAATAAAAACATAATTATCATAATCTTCCATTTTAGGACGCTGGTCTGTATTTAGTATATCTTCCAGTAAAAGAGGGTGTAAATTAAAGCATTGTCCTGTTTTTTCGATGATTTCCACATCATGAATGCCGTCTATGTTTATCCAGGTAATTGTCGGTTTATCCTTAAAAGAAGAGCATTCCTCAATACTGCCGAGTTCAATTTCCTTAAATTGCGTTTCATCATAATCAATAAGCGTGATTTTGGTATTTTCTCTTTTCTGCTCTCCGATATGGATGAGGGTTCCGGGAAGTAAACCTGTTTTTTCAGACCTGTTTTTCACATTTTTCAAATTTATTGTACTCCTCTCCGGATTAAGACTTTCGAAAGTAATCAAATTTATAAGACGACGGATTATAAATATCTATATGTTTATTGCAATAATATTTTCTATTTGCACGGCAATAAATCAGTATTTTATCCTCCTCAGAAACAGCCCCTTAGCCGGCGCTGTCGGCCCCGCATTCTCACGGTCTTTCGATTCAAGAATCTCCCTGAAATTGTTTTCAATCAGCTTTCCTGATCCAACAAGAACAAGCGTCCCGACAATATTTCTCACCATATAACGCAAAAAGCCTGTACCTTCTATCACCACGTATATAAAATCTCCTCTTTTTTTTACGCCAGCTTTCAACACTTCGCGTATCGGGCTTTTATTCAACGCATCTTTTTTTTTAAAAGCGGAAAAATCGTGAACCCCGGTAATCCCTTTGATTGTCCGGTCCATCAACGGCACATTAAGGGCATATGGTATATGCCACACATACCGCGCATAAAAGGGTGAACTGCCTGTCGAGTTTAAAATAGAATATACATATATTTTACTCTTTGCGGAATACCGTGAGTGAAAATCCTCGCTTGCTTCATACACACGCATTATCCGGATATCCGGGGGCAAAAGGCTGTTTAGGCCTTTAACAAGCCCCTTAAGTTCTATAGCGTTATTGGTAAAAAAATTAACTGTCTGCCCGTACGCATGAACTCCACTGTCTGTTCTTGCTCCTGCAAAAAGCTTGATTCGATGATTGACAATTTTTTCGATTCTTTCCTGGAGGGTTTGCTGTATTGTTATTAAATCCGGCTGGCATTGCCATCCATGGTAGTTAGTGCCATCGTAGGAAACAATAAGTAATATATTTCGCATTAGTCAGGGATACCGGCAAACCGGCATCCGGTTCCCCATATTCGAGAGTGTTGCCTGGCTCTTCGGGCTCTTTGCATTATATTAAAACATTTTTTATCGTGGTTTCTTTTTAACGCTCTGTTCGATTTTAACAGCTTCTTTTGCCTCGGGTTTCAGTTTAATCTCCTCTTTTCCTTCATAATTAACTTTTTCATCAAATTTTTTATAAAGCTTCTCTAATTCTTTTTTTAACCCGATGTTTTCAGCCTTTAAGAAATTATTCTCTTCTTTCAAGAGTCTCATTTCTTCTTGCAAGCCCTTAGCCTCTTTACCACAGGAAAAGCATCCTGCAGCAATCAGACAAAAGATCATAAAAAATGACAGCGCTTTCATATCTTTATTTTCTATCAATGCGTTCCCATTTGTCAACAGGTTAATGTTTATGTTAAAGTAATAAAAAACCATGTTAATGGAGGCTTCTTAAAATGCACACATCTGTAATTACTATCCCGATTGAAGAGGAAATGAAAAGGTCTTACCTTGACTATGCAATGAGCACCATAATAGGAAGAGCATTGCCGGACATCAGGGATGGATTGAAACCGGTCCACAGGAGAATATTGTTTGCCATGTATGACTTGAACAACATGCACGACAAGCCATATAAAAAGTCCGCAAGAGTAGTGGGAGACGTCATCGGTAAATATCATCCGCATGGAGATCAGTCGGTATACGATGCAATTACAAGGATGGTGCAGGATTTTTCCCTCAGATACCCCTTAATAGACGGTCAGGGGAATTTTGGTTCAATAGACGGGGACGCTCCCGCTGCAATGAGGTATACGGAAGTCAGGCTTACAAAAATGGCGGAAGAGATACTGAAGGATATTGAAAAGGAGACAGTATCTTTTAAAGCAAACTATGATGAATCTCTTGTTGAACCCATGGTCATGCCTTCAAAAATTCCGAATCTTTTAATTAACGGCTCCTCCGGCATAGCAGTCGGTATGGCGACTAATATACCTCCTCACAACCTCACGGAAATAGTCAACGGTATAATATCATATATAGATAATCCCAATATTACATTGGATGAACTTATAACACTTATACCCGGACCTGATTTTCCCACACACGCGATTATTTACGGCAGACAGGGAATAAGGGAAGCCTATGAAACAGGCAGGGGGCATATCATCCTCCGCGCGCGCGCGTTGATAGAAAAGAAAAAAGAGAACAAAGAGGCTATAGTCATCACGGAAATACCGTATCAGGTCAATAAGGCGCGCCTTATTGAAAATATCGTTGAATTGATAAATACAAAAAGGATTGAGGGCATATCAAACATAAAAGATGAGTCAAACAGGGAAGGTATGAGGATTGTTCTGGAACTGAAAAGAGGTGAGGTGGGCGAGCCCATTTTGAATCAACTTTATAAACACACTCAGCTTCAAACAACATTCGGTATTATTTTCCTTGCGATTGTGAATAATGAGCCCAAAACTCTTACCCTGTTCCAGTTAATCGAAGAGTTTGTAAAATTCAGAAAAGATATAGTAACCAAAAGATCTACCTTTGAGTTAAATAAAGCCCTGGATAGGCTCCACATTCTTGAGGGGTTTAAGGTAGCGCTTGACCACATAGATGAAGTTATCGCTCTCATTAAACAGGCAAAAACCGTACAGGAAGCAAGGGTCTCACTCATAGAACGTTTTGCCTTTACCGAAAAACAGGCTACGAGTATCCTGGAAATGCGTCTCCAACGACTTACTTCACTTGAGAGAACAAAAATCCTTGATGACTTCAACAGTACCTCAGAAGAAATAGCAAAATTACAGCAGATTCTCGGAGATGAAACACTTCTCATTGGAGTAGTTAAAAAAGAGCTTATTGAAATAAAAGAAAAATTCGGTGACGGCAGATTGACGGAAATAGTCGATCAACTGCCTGACATTACCAGAGAAGACATGATTAAAGAGGAAGAGGTTGTTGTAACAATCACATACCGCGGTTATACAAAGAGAACTCCCCTGGACCAGTACAAACACCAGGCAAGGGGAGGCAAAGGAAGGATGGGTATAATCGTAAAAGAAGAGGATTTTGTAGATCATCTGTATGTTGCCTCTACACATTCCTATATAATATTCTTTACCAATTCCGGAAAAGCCCACATTGTAAAAGTTCACACAATCCCAGAAGCTCCCATGTCATCAAAGGGAAAACCGATTATCAATCTGGTAAACATTGATAAAACCGAAAGGATAACGGCTGTAGCGCATGTGAAAGAATTTTCCGAGAACAAATATCTTTTCTTAGTAACAAAGAAAGGTCAGGTAAAAAAGATAAGCCTCGACTCCCTGAAGCATTTACGCTCTCCGGGATTGCGTGTAATCAGCCTTCCGGAAGATGACAGTCTTATCGGGGTACTGGAAACTGAAGGAGAAAATGAAATTGAGATTGCCACTAAAAAAGGCAAATCAATAAGGTTTGAGGAAAAAGAGATACGTTCCATGGGCAGGGTTGCATATGGCATACGGGGCATAAGACTTACAAAAAATGACGAGGTGGTTTCCGTTGAAATCGTCAACCAGGACTGCAATGTTTTTACAGTAACGGAAAGGGGTTATGGAAAGCGCGCGCCTTGCAAGGACTACAGGGTTCAGTCAAGGGGCGGCAAGGGCATCATAAATGTAAGGTGCGGGGTAAAAAATGGCGAAGTGGTTTGTTTGAAACAGGTAAGTGAAAACGATGAAGTCATACTTACAACAGATACCGGAAGAACAATACGGTTCAAAATTCAGGATATTCCTGTCCAGAAAAGAGGGGGTCTCGGGGTTAAGCTTATGGATTTAAGGGATGCTGAAAAAATAGTCGGCGCAGTGGTTACATCGGCAATGGCTGAAATAGCAGATACAACATTTGAGGAATAACAGCAATTCCGGATTGCTGTTATTGGATTTGGAAGAACCGGGCACGAAAGACATTATTTGAGTCGAATAGATGTTAATGGATAACGAAAAGACAAAGATAGGGGTAATCGGAGCAGGTGCGTGGGGAACTGCCTTTTCCATACATCTTGCAAAAATTGGCTACAAAGTGCTTCTGTGGGTTTTTGAAAAGGAACTTTATGAAATACTTAAAAAAGATAGAGTAAACCGATACTATCTGGAAGATTTTTCATTGCCTGCGCAGATTGACTTTACCGATAGCCTGGCTGAGCTTGCAGATTATTCTGATGATATTGTTGTTGCAACACCTTCCTTTGCTTTAAAAGAGACCATAGAAAAGGCATCCAAATCCCTTTTAAATAAAAACATATTGCTCCTCACAAAAGGATTTGAAACAACATCGCTGATGCGCATGAGTGAAGTAGTGGAAAAATGCCTGGGGAAAAGAAATGCCCGCATTTCAGTGCTTTCAGGTCCGTCATTCGCGAAAGAAGTTGCTATGGGAGCTTTCACATCCGTTGTTGTGGCGTCAAAACATAGCGAGTTTTCTTCATATTTCCAAAAACATATGCACGATGATAACTTTCGTATATATACAAGCAAAGATATTGTTGGTGTAGAACTGGGCGGCGCAATGAAAAATGTCATGGCCATAGGCGCGGGCATTATCGAAGGTTTGGCGCTCGGCACAAACACCCAGGCAGCTTTCACAACACGGGCTCTTGCTGAGATCAAAAGACTGGGCAAGGCTATCGGCGCAAAAGAAACCACCTTCATGGGTCTTTCCGGCATAGGCGATCTGATGCTCACATCCTATGGACAGCTCAGCAGAAATAGGCTGTTCGGCGTGGATATCTCAAAAGGAAAAAGACCGGAAGATATTATAAAATCACAAAATGCTGTTGTTGAGGGATATTACACAATTAAGGCCGCGTATAAACTTTCGAAAATGCTGAACATAGAAATGCCTATCACAGAGGAATTGCATAAAATAGTATTTGAAGGAAAAAACCTTCAGATGACGCTTAAAGATATTAAAAGCAGGGCATTCAAAGAAGAAGATATCTAATACCAAGTTGCTTTCAAAAAATAAAAAATGAATATTTGAAAGCTTACTTGGTATTATGCCCGGCAAATCAGACTTATAATGTTTGACAGCGGCTTGGTATAAACCGCCGTCAACTAAAGCCGGTGGGTTCCTGAGCCATGCAAGGAGAGTGTATGGACTTAAAAGTAATTGAAAAAATGGAAGCGCCTGAACTGAGAAGCTATATTGAGTTTCTTCTCTGGCATTACAGGGTTGTTGATGCATTCTGGTTTCTCAATGTGGCGGAAGATTTCGATCAGCCGACTGCGGAACGTCTTAATGAAAAGGTTTGGGGTCGTGTACCGAAGATGGCGGCAAAAGACTTGGTCAGGCGTTTCAATATTAAAGAAAAAGGGTTGGAAGGTTTTGTGAAAACCCTCAGACTTTTTACCTGGACGATTATTGTGGGGTACGAGATTGAAGAAAAAGACAATGAGGTAATCATAACCATACCTCACTGTCCTACACAGGAAGCCCGTTTAAAACGCGGCGACGGAGAATTCGTATGCAAGGAGATGCACAAAGGTGAATTTACTGCCTTTGCCCATGAAATTGATCCCGGAATCAAGGTGGAGTGTCTTTTTGCTCCTCCCGACCCTCATCCAAGTGATACTTTTTGCAAATGGAGATTTACAATTTAATACCTGTGCGGCATTGCCCTCTCCCTGTGGAACACTCCTGACCGCGCTCTGAATATGAGGATCGCGGCAAGAGCTTAAGGCAGACAACCCTGAAACGGCACATGGACAAATACGGACAATAGCAAAATAATGGCAACATTATACAATACAGGTATTATCTCATGGGTTACGCTACTTTCTTATAAAACATGCTCTGAATAAATTCAGAGATTAAAGGAGGCGGTATGGAAACGAGAGAAATCACAGCATGCATGACAAATGGGTCCATTACCTTCACGGACAGAGAAGATGCAACAGAAGACATTCCCTGGGATCAGCACCCTAAATTCAAGGGGGTCTTTTTAAAGCATATTATCAAAGGCGCGGATACTGACGGCATGCTAAGTTGCCATATTGTAAAAATCGATCCCGATGCTGTACTGGAAGAGCATGTCCATGAAAACCAATGGGAACTCCATGAAATTATAGAGGGCGAAGGCAGGTTCATCCTGGAGTCAAAAGAAACACTCTATCATCCGGGACGAATGGGGATAATTCCAAAAGCTACGAAACATAAAGTAATTGCAGGTAAAGGCGGCCTTGTTCTGTTCGCAAAATTCTTTCCGGCATTAATTTAGTGGATTGGTTACAAAGAAGACAGGAGTACAGCAGATGAAGAGAATAAACCAGGAAACCCTTCATTTCTTCAATCTCCCTGGCTTGCAGGGCTTTCAAGCTGTTCATGGCATTAATGTGGCAAATGAATTCCCACGTCATGTACACAACAGATTCTGTATAGGTATCGTTCTGAAAGGAGCGCGCGTCATATACTGCGGCGGAATATCGACAAAAATCCCTGAAGATAGTCTGTTTGTGATCAATCCGGGAGAATCCCACACGTGTAAATCCGGGCACGAAGGGCACAGCTACTTCACGGTCTGTATTGAAGCGGAAAGTATGAAGACCAGCGCCTCTCAAATAACCGGAAAAGAGTCCGCTATCCCCTATTTTAAAAACGTTCTCTTATGCGATAAGGAACTGGTTTCAGAAATCCGTCGTTTCATTTCGCTTGTTGTAAATACATGTTCCTCTCTGGAGAGAGAATCGGTTCTGTCTTCATTTCTTTCCACACTCATTATGCGTTATGGGAATGAGCCGCCAGCTCCACGTCAGACAAGCTCGCATGAAGGTGCAATTGAAAGGGCCTGCGAATTCATCAGGATGTATTATTCGCAAGATTTGTTATTGAAACAATTATCAAGAGAGGCATGTTTGAGTCCCTTTTATTTCCAACGTTTGTTTCTTGAAAACACAGGTATTTCGCCTCATGAATATGTCATTCAATTTAGAATTAAGAAGGCGCAAGAGCTTCTTGCAAAAGGGCATAGCATAGCCGGAGTCGCTCTTGACACGGGATTTGTTGATCAAAGCCACTTTACCCGTTCTTTCAAGCGAGTCACAGGGATCACGCCCGGTGGTTATATCTCCGCAGTGCAAGAGAACGTAAGACGTTTGGAAAAATTTGCAGAAAAAAAGTATTTTAAAAAATTTAAATTATGATAATCTTGAAAGCATGATATATAATCTGATCAGAAAGAACAGGAGCTACCGCCGTTTTTACCAGGATAGGGCAATCACCGAAGAAATACTGAAGAATTTTGTTGAGCTTGCCCGTCTTTCCCCTTCAACTGCCAATCTTCAACCCTTGAAATTCATTCTTTCATGGACACCGGAAAAAAACAGTCTCATATTTCCCTGTCTTGCCTGGGCTGCTTATCTGAAAGACTGGAATGGTCCCGTGGAGGGAGAAAAGCCCTCGGGCTACATAATAATTCTCGGCGATAAAAATATTATGTCAGATTTCAGTTGCAATCATGGAATTGCAGCGCAGAGTATTATGTTGGGGGCAGTTGAGTCCGGCTTCGGAGGGTGTATTATTGCAAATATTGACAGAAAAAGACTACGGAATGCGCTTATAATACCGGATAAATACGATATACTGCTCGTCATTACCCTTGGAGTTCCAAAAGAGCCTGTTGTCATAGACGAAGTGAAAGAGGGGGATATAAAATACTGGAGGGACGAGCAGGATCTACACCATGTCCCGAAACGCCCTCTGTCGGAGATAATTCTCGATCTTTAATAAGGCCCGACATTTTTTATTGTCAGGATTAGTTATAAAAAATTGATGCCAGTGCCCACTGTAGACACCGGCATCTTTTGATATGGTTTTTTCGGAGGGCCTAATTTTATAGGACATCTGCTTATATCCCCCTTCTTGATTGCTTTGCCGGGGTATAAGCAGATGAACCGATGGTGCCTAATTCTGAAATATTACCAACCGCGTTCTTCCCATGGTTTGTATTTAAGGTTAAAATCCTGTGCAATCAGTTTATAGCAATTGTAGCTCTGGCCGCGTCCGATGCCGTGGGCAGGGTGCATACACATGCCCGTCATGTAATAGTTCTTGATGGGCGTACGCTGGCTCGAAAGCTCAGGCATGGGCCTGTTTCTTCCTGAACATTCATAATGGGCGTCAAGACCACCCCAACCGCCCTGAGGCATACAGGGATTCCTGTTGACAACGTCATCCGGGGTTGCGATCCAGGCGGCTATGAAGTTTTCTTCATTGACATTCGGAGCGTACTTTCCCCATTCCTTGACAAACTTCATTTCTATTTCTTTTTTCATCCGCAGCCACTCACGCTCACTGAAATTTCTCCACGGGCAGGTAAATTCCTCCACCAACGCGGCGAACCTGCCTTCAGGAGCACGGGTCTTATCCCACTGGACATCAGGGGCAACCAGCAGATAGAGTTGGTTGGCAATGCCTGTTGCCCATCTTTCCTTCTGGTATCGACCGGAGAGAAAGTACTCTGGGTCTGCGGGACCGAAGTAGAGCCTGGGAACCTTGCCAAGTTCAGGATTCTGAGGATAAACCGGTGCATCCATAAGAGCCACATTCCCCCAGAAGAGCTGGGTTCTCTCATAACCCTTGTCATCATAGAGGGAAGCTGGTTTTTCTTTCAGTTTCTGGCCTTTTGCCCAGATCTCAGGCGGCCAGTTTTCTTTGCCGGCTGCATCTATAGTCAGCTCTGTATTCAGGTCGCTCACGACGATGTCGGCAAGGATTTTTTCACCGCTGGTAAGCTCGATCCCGTAGGCTTTGTTATTGTCTACAAGGACCCTCTTTACTTCATTAAGAACAAAGAACTCTCCTCCATATTTTTCAAAAGCCCTGAGCAGAGCATGGGTAATACTGTGGGTACCGCCGGTAACTATGGCCGCTGAGTCCATGGACAGGATCAGGCCCAGGGCATGGATATGCCAGTAGGGACCGGGTCTATCCTGAGGGAAGAACCCGGTGGACGTCTGGATGGCCCTCATATAGAAGGTCTGCATCTCAGGGCTCTTGAACAGATGTGTAGCGATATAACCTACTGTTCCGAAGGCGATATCCGGGTCAATGCCGTCCTTTGTATCATAGGCAAGAGCTTCTAAGGGATCGGGGCCCTCGGGCCATTCGGAAGTACCACTGAAACGGTAATGGTGCCACGCGTCTCTCCACTTGGCCTTATATCTCCTGATAATCTCTTCCACAGTATTGCCGTCGTCTTTATTGATCTTGGATACCTCATTAATAGTGTACTGAGCAGCCTCTGGAGAAAATTCACACCTGCCCGTAAGCTGATCAACAACCGGGAATATAGTTTTACCCAGGATGTAATTGCCGTCAGGGTAGATCCATGCCTCATTGTTTTCAGGGAAGAGATAAACGAGCCCGTGATCTCTCAGATCAAAATCCTGATAAGCCGGGTTTGTATAGAATCTTGTAAAATGAGCGCATACATTCTGTATAAAACCTGGTACCGGCAGTTCTTCACCGCAGGCGCCGCCGCCCATTTCGTGCCACCTTTCAAACATTGCCGTTTTTAAACCGGCCCTTGCCAAATAGCAGGCTATGATTGTGGCGTGATGCCCGCCGCCTACTATAACTGCATCGTACTTTCTATCTGCCATTATACCCTCCTTTTTCTGATATCTTAATTAAGTTCATATTCTCAAGCCATTACTTCCAGCTATTAGAATAGCCCTATATCCCTTGCTTCTTTCACGCCCCGTGGCTCA
>CAZHHX010000057.1:0-27548 GCA_964532465.1 uncultured Syntrophorhabdaceae bacterium
GCGAAACTTACCACTCTTACAGAGAAACAGGCCGATTATCTCGGCATTAAGATCGAGGGACCGTACAAGCCTGATCATTACAGATACTAAAATGTTTTATTGATTTATATAAAATTGACAAGAACCTGTTGTCGAGGACGCAAAGCGTCCTCGACAATGGCGCAACTGAATTATCCATCCGCGCTGCGCCTTGCAATGGAACGGGATGTGCTGTCGCGCATACGGAGTGAACTGCCGGAGAAAGAAGCTATAGACGACTTATTCGCGGGCATCACCTCCAGGTTCTCGGGATTCATTGAAGACCTTCAATGCACTGAAAAATAGACCCTCTGGAGCCGAGCATCCCCTTCCGGTAAAGGGTTGCCTAAAGCCCGATGCATACATACTTGATATTCAGGTACTCGTTGATGCCGTATTTCGAGCCTTCCCGACCAAAACCTGATTCTTTTATTCCACCGAATGGGGCGGTCTCGGTCGAAATCAGGCCGGTATTGACGCCGATTATGCCGTATTGCAGCGCCTCGGCGACCCGGAATACCCGTCCCACATCGCGGCTGTAAAAATACGCTGCCAATCCGTACTCCGTTGCATTGGCAAGTCGGATTGCCTCCTCTTCTTCCCGGAACCGGAACAGGGGCGCCACCGGTCCAAAGGTCTCCTCTCGGGCAGCCAGCATGTCTTCCGTCATGTCCGACAACACTGTCGGTTCGTAAAAAGTCCTGCCCAGAGCATGACGTCGACCGCCGATCAGTACCTTCGCTCCTTTGGCCACGGCATCAGCGACATGATGTTCAACCTTTGCCAGCGCTGCTTTGTCTATCAGTGGTCCCTGAGTTATGCCGGGCTCCAAGCCGTTGCCAACCCTTAATTGTGTGCCTGCCAACTCGGTCAACCTGGCGGCAAATTCCTCGTAAATTCTATCCTGTACAAGAAAGCGGTTGGCGCAAACGCAGGTCTGTCCGGTGTTGCGATACTTGCAAATCATCGCCCCTGCCAGCGCCGCGTCAAGATGGGCGTCTTCAAATACGATAAACGGCGCGTTGCCGCCCAGTTCCAGAGAAAGCCGCTTGACCGTACCAGCTGAACGCTGCATCAAGTACTTGCCGGTGCCTGTGGATCCCGTAAAACTGAGCTTAGCCACCAAGGGGTTATCCAGAATCTCATCCCCGATGATCTGTGCCGGCCCTGTTACAATGTTCAGCACACCCGCCGGCAAGCCTGCCCGTTCCGCCAACGCCGCAAGTGCCAGCGCCGAAAAGGGAGTCTGTGAAGCCGGTTTGATCACCATCGTGCAACCCGCAGCCAGCGCCGCTCCTGCTTTACGAGTGATCATTGCCGCCGGGAAATTCCAGGGGGTGATTGCAGCGCATACACCGACAGGTTCTTTTACCACCAGTATCCGCTTGTCAACCTGATGAGGCGGAATTACATCGCCATATACTCGCTTACCTTCCTCTGCGAACCATTCAATGAAGCTCGCACCATAAGCAATTTCACCACGCGCCTCAGCCAATGGCTTGCCCTGTTCCAGAGTCATAAGCATTGCCAGATCCTCCTGGTTTTCCATGAGCAGCTTAAACCAGCGCCCCAAAATCACAGCCCGTGCTTGAGCGGTGAGGGCACGCCAGCCTGGCAACGCAACATCCGCCCCTGTTATCGCCCGGTGTGTTTCTTCCCTGCCCAGCACAGGAACCTGACCCAGTCGCTCGCCGGTTGCCGGGTTGGCAATCACCAGAAACCGCTTATCGTCACCATCGATCCATACGCCGCCTACATAACACTGTTGCCTGAACAATGTGCTGTCCCGCAGATTCATTTGATCTCCTCCTGACTTTCCATGTTCCCCTTATTATTACCAGATGATGTTTTTATCGTCCCCTTATTTTACTCTGGAGTCAAGTCCAAATTCATGGAATGGGAACACAACAAAATACCATTCGAAAGGGTGTATCGCTCACTGAAACATGAGTGTTAGCTTTAGAAATATATTTAATAAAATCATGTTTCAATTTTTCACAAACCCCTGACCGGCCAGGGGGAAGAGCATATACAGTAAACCTCAAAGAGACAGAGGTTTACAGGATTTGACAAATATATTTCATTGTTGTAAAGTGTCCTTTATGAAATTTAATATGAAAATTAAGATATTATCGGGCAGCCTTGTTGTAATTATGTTTATGGTTATGTACGGTTGGTTTAATCACAATTCTATATTCTCCTGGAATAAAGCTGCCAGTCAGGAAAGGATTATTAAAAAAATAGCCGATTATATGGTCAAAGAGGATGCCACGATAAGCGAAGATGAATTGAAAAACGCGGCGGCTATGATATACAAAGCATCCGGTCAGTATAATCTGGATTACAGGCTGATCCTTGCCATTATGAAGATTGAAAGTAATTTCAAGCATGATGCTGTTTCTTCAAAGGGGGCGAGGGGACTTCTCCAGGTTAAACCGTCACACGCGAAGTTCATTGCCCGCGACATAGGGATCACATGGCATGGGCCGAAGACGCTCGATGAGCCCGATAAAAACATAAAAATAGGCATCCATTTCTTCTCAGAGCTTATGGAGGATTTCAAGAATATTAATATGGCCCTCCATGCCTACAATATGGGCCCTACAAGGCTGAGGGGAATTTTGCCGGAAAAGAGCAGGCAGGAAAAGGGTTTTTCAAAACTTGTTTTGAGAGAATACAGAAAGAACATGATAATTCTGCCTGATCCGTAGTATATTAATAGTTCCATGTCGCAGCCCGCAGGCCTTTGGTTTGAATAACTGGAAACCCGTAACCCATAACCCGTAACGATATATTTATTATGTATCAACTTGACAGAAATGGCTTCATTTATATTACAGGCAAAATAGGTTCTTTTGTTTCCTTTTTCCTTTCAAATACTAACAGAAAAACCTTGTTATTTTATGATACAGAGGATGAGGCTCTCCTGTTGAATGAAGAAATGGAATTCTTTACAGGAAGTGAAGTCCATCTCTTTCCTGTATATACGGATAAGGTTTTTGAAAAGGAAGATGAAACAAAAAGAATCAGCTTTTTATATCATCTTACTGCTGATGACGCATTTACCGGTATATTCCCTTACAGTGCAATCACACACCCCCTGACGGCGCAGAGCGCCATAATTGCCCATACAAAAGACCTGAACTTCGGCGATACGGTTTTTCAGGAAGAACTTATTTCTTATCTTGACGAAAATGGCTACGAAATGGCTTCCCTGGTGCGGGAAGAAGGGGAATACGCGAAAAGGGGAAGTATTATAGATATTTTCCCCCCGTCAAGAGACAAACCTGTGAGAATTGAATTTCTCGGGGACCAGATATTTTCTCTGCGTATTTTCAATCCTGCAACTCAGAGGTCTCTCAATGAGATAGAAAAAATCAGCATTACACCGGCAAAAATACTGAAAGACGAGAATGTTACCCTTCTGGACTATCTGGAAGAGGATATGATTTTCGTGCATAAGGGGATTGATTCTATTCTTCGGATAATAGGGGATGACAGCAAGATATCCTGCAATATGGAAAAACTGAAAGAAATATTCAATTCGAGCCTTAATATTGACATATCCGGCGTCCAGGGGGATGCAGAGGGAGAAGTTATAGAGGCAGTTTCTAATGAGGACTTGAAACATCTTTTTGAAATAAAAAAGGCCGCCATATTCGAAACATTCTCTGACAAAATCAAAGGCGATTGGAGGGAATGCAGATTTATCTATATATGCGCCAATAACCTGCGGCAGGGCGAAAGGATGCAGGAAATTCTTAAAAGTTATGATATTTCCCTGCCTATAATGGATAAAATAGGGATATCCGGGAAAGAAAGGGAGTGGGCTATCGTTATCGCGCCGCTGAGGCGTGGCTTCAGGGCGGACAACGTTATTGTCCTGACGGAAGAAGATATCGTGGGCCCCAAAAAAAGAGTGGTAAAAAAAAGATGGAACGGACTTGATGATTTACTCAATTCATTTAAAGACCTGAATGTCGGTGAATGGGTTGTCCACGTTGAGCATGGGATCGGGATCTATAAAGGCATTATGAAACTGATGATAAACGGGTCTGCCAAGGATTTTATCCTCATTGAATACCAGGATGGGGACAAACTGTATGTTCCTATTGATGATCTTCGCCTTGTGCAGAAGTTCATGGGCGGGGAAAAACATAAGCCCAAAATAGACAAGCTTGGTTCTCAATACTGGAGGAATACAAAAAGCAGGGTAAAAAAACATATTGAGGATATTGCGAAAGAACTGATCGGGATATACGCGGAAAGAGAGATGGCAGAAGGCTATGCGTACCCGCCGGAAGATGAAGCCTTCAGGGAAATGGAATCGCGATTCGAGTATGAAGAGACAGAGGGCCAATCCCAGGCAATTGAAAAAGTGCTTGATGATCTGAAGAGCACAAAGCCCATGGACAGGCTTGTATGCGGGGATGTCGGTTTCGGAAAAACAGAAGTGGCATTGCGGGCGTCTTTCAAGGCTGTTATGGATGGCAAGCAGGTCGCGCTCCTTGTTCCGACTACAATACTCGCGCAGCAGCATTACAAGAATTTTACCGACCGGTACAGGGATTATCCTATAAATATTGAAATGTTGAGCAGGTTCAGGACCAAGGAGGAACAGAAGCGGATAGTGGAATCGATAAATAAAGGTTCAATAGATCTTGTTGTGGGTACGCACAGGATGCTTCAGAAAGACCTGATGTTTAAAGACCTGGGACTGCTCATTATTGACGAAGAACACAGGTTCGGAGTTAAACATAAGGAAGCGTTAAAACAGATAAAAAAGAACATAGATGTCCTCACTCTCAGCGCGACTCCTATCCCGAGGACGCTGTACATGGCAACAACGGGCATCCGTGATTTAAGTATCATCAATACGCCCCCCCTTGACAGACTTGCCGTGAAAACCTTTGTTGTTAAATCCAAGGATGAAACAATAAAAAGAGGCATTAGAAATGAACTGAACAGGGGCGGGCAGGTGTTTTTTGTGCATAATTTCATCCATAATATCGGCATGGTATATGATCATCTGGCAGGTCTTTTGCCTGATGTAAGAATAGCCGTTGCACATGGAAGGATGGAAGGAAAACAACTTGAAAAGATTATGCTCGATTTTATAGATAAAAAATATGATATTTTGCTTTCCACAAATATCATCGAGTCAGGTCTTGATATAACGAATGTTAATACCATTTTTATCAACAACTCACAAAGAATGGGCCTTGCCGATCTGTACCAGTTAAGGGGCAGAGTAGGAAGGAGTACAAAACAGGCCTATGCCTATCTGCTTGTTCCTAAAGATGAAGCTCTCAATAAAGATGCGACTTTGAGACTGAAGATCATTGAAGAGCTGACCGATCTCGGCTCAGGCTTCCATATTGCAAATTACGATCTTGAAATAAGAGGCGCAGGGAATCTACTCGGAAAGGAACAGTCAGGTAATATAAACCTTATCGGGTTTGAGCTTTACTGCAATATGCTGGAAAATGCGGTAAATGAATTGAAAAATGAGGAAGAAACAAAAGAGGAAGAAATTGTTACTGAAATCAATATTCCCATAGACGCCTTTATTCCGGACAGCTATATTGAAGACCCGGCGCATAAGCTTCTTGTGTATAAGAGGCTTTCAAAAATAAGGGAAACATCTGAACTCACTGAAATGGAAGAAGAACTTAAAGACAGATATGGTGAAATACCTGAGCCGTTAAGTAATCTTCTCAAAATTATATCGTTTAAGATATTCCTGACCGGACTGAAAATCAGAAAATTGGAATATTCGGCAAAACGGATTATTATTCAGGCCACCGAGGAGACACCATTTAATATGAAGAGGATGTTAGGGCTTGTTCAGGAAGGCAGACATGGCCTGAAACTTTTACCTGACAATAAAATTATTATGCCGGTTGATAAAAAAACAGAAGATATCATAAGTTTGGCAAGAAATGTCTTGAAGGAAATAATTTCAATATGATATAAGAGAACTAATTCCAGCTATCAGAAATCGGCACGCATTTTTTGATAAATTTATTGGCTGTCGGACAAAAGAAGTGGCCGCTGAAAACTGATTGTTGAGAATATAAGAATAATGAGGTGATTTGATGAAAAAATATTTCCTTTGTTTTTGTTTGATATTTCTTGTTTTTGCCTGTTCAAAAAAGGAAAATGGCACAATCCTTGTAACTATCGATAATGATAATATAACCCTCGAGGAATTCAACAAGGAACTTGATAAAATACCGACAAACATGAAAATGCTTGTTGCTACCCAGTCCGGTAAAAAAAACTATCTTGACAGATTAGTTGTTAAAAGACTCCTTCTCAGGGAGGCAAAGAAAGAAAAGGTTGACAGCGATAAAGACTTTCAGGACAGATTAGCTGATATTAAAGATCAGCTTCTTATAGAATCCGTATTAAAAAAGAGAATAAATGCCGATACAAGCATAACTGACGCAGATATGAGAAAGTATTATGATGCAAATAAAGAAAATTTTAAAAGGGACAGAGAAATAAATACCCGCCACATTCTTGTTAAAACAGAAGAAGAAGCAAAGCAGATCCAGGCCAAACTTCAAAAAGGCGAAAACTTTTCAGACCTTGCGAAGAAATATTCCATTGATCCTCAAGCAGCCGCAAATGGAGGAGATCTTGGATATCATCCGAAAGGAACGCTTGTTCCTGAATTTGAAGAAGCTGCTGCAAAGCTGACAAAAGTCGGTCAGATGAGCGGTATTGTAAAGACAAAATTCGGTTTCCATATAATAAAACTGGAAGGTGTAAAACCGCCTGCCTATGTTTCTTTTGAAGAGGTAAAAGATTTTATAAAACAGAAGATGGCTCAGGAAAAACAGGCAGAGCTTTTGGAAAAATATATAAGCACCTTGAAAAAAGAAGCTAAAGTTACGATAAAAGAAGAGCTTCTTAAAGAAGAAAAACCGGGAGCGGCAGTAAAACCTGAGGCAGGAGCCAAACCGGAAGCTAAGCCCGAAGCTAAGCCCGAAGCAGGCGCCAAACCTGAGGTAAAACCTGAAGCTAAACCTGAGGCAGCAGCCAAACCGGGAACACCGGAAAAAGTTGAAAAGCCACAAACAAAGGATGTCGCGCCGGCTAAAAAATGAACCGTCTTGTTGCAGCATCCCTTCTTGCCCTGACGATTATTTTTCCGCATATTTCACACTGCGAAATAGTCGACAGGGTTATTGCCATCGTTAACGATGATATAATAACCATGGTGGAATTGGAAAAGTATGTCCATGTCGAAAAGCATGGTAGATATGTATCCGTAAACGAGTATTTCAGAAACATTCAGCTTCTTCAAAAGATAGACGCTCTGGTAGATAACCTGCTTCTGAAACAGCAGGCAAAAAAAATGAAAATTGATGTATCCAATAAAGAAATTGACTCTATTATAAATAATATTAAAAAACAGTATCTGATTACCGAGGATGATCTTAAAGAGCAACTCAAAAAAGATAATGTCAATTTTAAAGATTTTGTTGAAGGTTTGAAAACGAACTTAATCCGGACTAAAGTGCTGTCGCAGGTAATTTCTCCGGAGGTTCTTATTGCAGACAATGATTTGATGGAATTTTACAATAAAAATATAACTGACTTTAAAGAAGAAGAATACAGGCTAAAACAGATATTTATTTCAAATAAGCAAAATGATTCGCAAAATAAGGTAGCGGCAGCTTACAGCCAGTTGAAAGAAGGAAAAGCCTTTGAATCAATTGCCAAAGAGTTTTCTGATGACCCCTCTGCTGCTGACGGAGGCGATATAGGATTTGTCAAAAGCGGAGATCTTGTGCCTGAATTAAGGGGGGCAGTAAGGACTCTCGCGCCGGGTGCGTATACCGATATAATAAGAACACCCTACGGGTTTCTTATCCTGAAGCTCATCGAAACAAAAAAAGGCGATACAATTGCCTTTGAGACAGTAAAAGATAAAATCCATGAAAGGATGATCCAGATAGAATCTGAAAAAAAGTATAAAGAGTACATGAATAAATTGCGAAAATCTTCTTATATTGAGGTTAAAATCTGAAGCGAATTGCAATAACAATGGGCGATCCCGCTGGAATAGGCGGGGAAGTGGCTTTGAAATCTCTAAGGAGCATCTCCAAAAACAGTATTCCCGTCCTGATAGGCGATATAAAACTCATTGATTATCTTTCCAAACATCTATTCAGCAATAAAGCCTTCAATTTTAAAAAATTCAAACAGGGCAAACCCGGAGATATTGAGTTTATCGACCTCGGCCTGGTAGATGATGTCCGATTCGGCATAATTGACGCGGCTTACGGCAATGCTTCTTATCAATATATTATTGAGGCGCTTAAACTTATTTTTTCAGGAGATGTCTCGGCAATCGTTACCTGCCCCATCAATAAAATGTCTATCCGTTCCGCAAATATTCCGTTCACGGGCCACACGGAACTCCTTGCCCATTTCGGCGGAGTCAGGGATTATATTATGATGATGGCCAACAAAAAAATGCGTGTATCTCTGGCAACCATTCATATTCCTCTCAAGGATGTCCCCGATTCTCTCAGTGTTGAAAATATATTTAAGTGCATACTCATCACCTGTCGTTCCATGATGAACTGTTTCAATGTCAAAAATCCTCGTATTAAAGTATGCGGTCTCAACCCTCATGCAGGCGAACAGGGCATTATGGGAAATGAAGAGATTATGATCCGCGAGGCAATTTCCATGGCAAGGGATTCAAATATGGATGTAGATGGCCCATTTCCTGCAGATACTTTATTCCATAAGGTAGATTGTGACGCCTATATTGCAATGTACCACGACCAGGGTCTCATTCCTGTTAAGACAACCGGTTTTGAAAATACGGTGAATATTACGCTGGGGTTGCCCTTTGTTCGTACTTCACCGGGGCACGGGACAGGATACGATATAGCGGGCAAAGGTACGGCAAATCCTTCAGGCTTAATAGAAGCCTATAGAACAGCCGAGAATATGATTTTCTGATGATTTATTTTATGCATTACAAGCTTGACAGAAAAAAAGATATTGTGTTAATAAATTCAACGGCGCTACGAATATGAATAAATTCAATATAAAAAGGCTTTGGTGGCGGAAAAGAAAAATATTGGCGTGAAACCGTTAACCATGGCCATGGAAGGTTTTATGCCATCCATGGCCATATATTTACAGGGTCATGGGTTTTTGCTCATGACCCTTTTTTATTGCTTATCATATGGAGGTGATTATAACAAATTTATTGCTAGTTGCTGTAATATCAGAAACTTCTTGACAAAAACACATCTTTACAGTAGAAGTGCATTAAGGGTTTTCTTGGTATAACGTATTGAGTTGCTCCGGTTCCAGTTCCCTTATAAAAAGGGTTGGCAGGTTTCTTAAATCTTATTAAAAAGGGGTTTTTCATGAAAACAAAACGTTTATTATTAATTTTTGTCGCATTTGCTCTAATGACTGGCTTATTATATGTTGCCGCACCAAGGGAAGCTCACAGCCAGGCAGTAATAACGCTTAAATACGCAAACTTTCCGCCTGCTCCTACCTTCCCCTGTGTCCAGATGGAAAGATGGGCAAAAGAGGTGGAAAAAAGAACTAATGGAAAAGTCAAAATACAAACCTTTCCCGGCGGAACTTTATTGCCTGCCAAAAACATATTTGACGGGGTAATTTCAGGAATGGCAGATATCGGCAATTTTGCAATGAGTTACCAGCCCGGCCGTTTTCCTATCTCGGAGGCCATTGACCTGCCGGTAGGTTTTACAAGCGCAAAAGCTGCAAGCCTTGCTCTTCTTGATCTTGTAGAAAAATATAATGCCAAGGAATTTGAAAAAGTAAAAATTCTTACCTTATTTACCTGTCCGCCTGCAAATATAATGACAAAAACACCGGTTAAATCCTTAAAAGACTTGAAGGGATTGGAATTAAGGGTGGGAGGAACCCAGGCAGATATAATAAAGAATCTGGGCGGCATACCTGTGGCGATGCCGCAATCCGATACGCCCGAGGCAATTCAAAAAGGTGTTGTAAAAGGTCATGTATCTTCCATGGAAGTTCTCAAAGATTTTAATTATGCTGCTTATACCCCCAATGCGACAATAGCAAATCTGTGGGTTGTTACATTTGCTGTTGTTATGAACAAAGATAAATGGAACTCCCTTCCTGATGATGTAAAGAAACTCTTTGATGATATGAAGCGTGAGCAGGCTGAATGGACAGGCAAATATGTGGATGACCATGTACAGGACGCGCTTGCCTGGTCAAAACAGAAATATAATCTTCAGATATTTGAGCTTCCTGCTTCCGATAAAGCACAGATTCCGAAACTTTTAAATCCTATCATTGATGCATATGTGAAGAAGGTAAATGCCCTCGGTCTGCCAGGTGAACAGATAGTTAAAGATGTTATGGCATTAAAGGCAAAATACGAAAAGCAATATAAGTAACAGAAAAGTTCAAAAAGGCGCCTGCAAGCTCAGGCGCCTTTTTGAACTTTATGAATAATTGTATTCAGATCTATTAATCAGCGGAGGAAAGCAATGAAATATCTTGAAAAGATAGAAAGTTACCTTAACAAGATCATGCTGATTTTAGGTGGTATTGCCGTAATCCTACTCATGTCTATTGCTACAATTAATGTAATGTTGAGAATGTTTCATATTCCCTTCAGAGGCGCCTATGAACTCGTATCATTTTTGGGAGCCATTGTAATAGCCTTTGCCCTCGGCTACACACAGAAAAAAAAGAGCAATATCCTTGTGGATATACTGACAGAGAAATTCCCGAAAAAAGTTAACAGAGTGCTTGATGGCATAAACTATTTTATTACAATGATATTTTTTGCTGTTGTTTCATGGCAGGTATCTGTTTGGGGTATGAAGATTTGGGAATCGCATGAAGTTTCAGAAACTCTCAAAATTATTTATCATCCTTTTATATTTTCTGTATCGCTGGGGTTTGCGGTTTTATCCCTTACTCTTGTTGTTGATTTTATGAAGACCCTATTGAATCCGGAGGAAAAATAAGCATGGAAGGCCCTATCGTCGGTGTATATGGCATCATTATTATGTTTGCCGTCCTGTTTTTATTAAAGATACCTGCGGCCTTTACCATGGCGCTCATAGGTTTTCTTGGGGTGGCGTATGTGACATCCATAAAAGCTGCCCTTGGAATGATAGGCATAGACTTATGGAATATTTTCTCGAGTTATGGGCTTACGGTGATCCCCATGTTTATCCTGGTCGGTGAATTTGCCCATTACGGCGGGTATAACACCAGTCTGTACAGTGCCACACACAAGTGGTTCGGCCATTACAAAGGGGGTTTGGCAATTACCACCATTATGGCCTGCGCCATCTTTTCCGCAATAAGCGGTTCCAATACGGCAACAGCCGCGACTATGAGCACTGTCGCCATACCGGAGATGAAGAAATATAAGTATCACCCTCAACTAAGCGCCGGTTCCGTTGCTGCCGGGGCAACCCTCGGTGTTCTTATACCGCCGAGTATAGTTCTTGTTGTGTATGGAATTTACACAGGTCAGTCCATAGGAAAACTTTTTTTTGGAAATATTATTCCAAGTGCCATACTCACTATTTTAATTGCGGCAACTGTTATTTACATTTGCTGGCAGCATCCTGACTGGGGCCCGAAAGGGCCTAAAAGCACATGGCTTCAAAGAATGAAAGCCATTCCTGATCTACTGGACATTTTTATTCTTTTTGCCCTTATTATGTATGCCCTTTTTACCGGTGTTGTTACCGCTACAGAAGCAGCGGCTGCGAGTTGTGCAGTTGCCCTTATTTTGTGTATTATAAGACGGAAACTCTCCTGGCAGGGTTTTCTTTCATCCATAGTTGATACGCTGCGCATTTCATGTCTTGTATTCATGATAGTGGCAGGTGCTGTGGTGTTCAGCCGTTTTCTTGCCGTTACAAGACTCCCCTTTGAGGCGGCCAACCTGATCAGTTCCCTGGCGCTCCCGAACTGGGTGCTCTTCTGGATAATTATGCTGTGCTATATTATAGGCGGATGCGTGATGGATGCCCTTGCTTTTCTCCTGGTATCCCTCCCCATATTCTATCCTATTGTTATTGCAATGGGCTATGACCCTATATGGTTCGGGCAGGTCATTTGTATTGTAACAACAATGGGTTCTATTATGCCGCCTATCGGGATTTGTTGTTATGTTGTGGCAGGCATGGCAAAAGATATTCCTCTGGGAACAGTTTTTCGAGGAAGTCTGTACTATATACCTTCATATATCATCTCAATTATAATCCTGATGCTTTTCCCTTACGCAACCGTCCTTATCCTGTCAGACCTTGTGAAGTGAGAAAGTGTCCCGCTGTGAGAGAAGACTTGCAAGTCTGCATTTGAAAAACGGATTAATGCCGATCCGCTTTTTCTGCTTTATTTTGCCGGTGTTTTCCTATAGAATTACAAGATTATGTTATCTTTAACAAAATATTTTAACAAAGTTTATCTTGTTTATTTCACGATAATAATGGCTTGCGTAGGTTTGATATTCGCCGCTTTTCTTTCGGCACAGGAAAATCCGATAGGGATTTTTGTGGAAAAACTGACAATTGACAAAGAAACAAGGAAGATTGATAAATGCCGGTATTGCGGCAGGTTTATAAAGTTTGGAAAAATCCATACAGATGCAGATATAATTGTAGGCAATCAGATAGGAGCCGAACTGGATTACAGGAAGATACAATATGAATGGGGTAAGGATAAAAAGAAATACCTGCATGTTTATATATACAGATTTGAAGAAAGAAAAGGCAGTGATTTTGCCGTTGAGAAACCGGCTGGGGTTGGTTTCCATATACATTTATTTGAAAACGACAGCATAAAGCGTATTTTTGTTTTTGACGAAGATCAGCGTTCATTAAGTGAAAATGTCCTTGATATCGGAAAGTTTTTGAAAAGGGGCGCAAAGTGGGTAACGATGGATGTGCTTTCGCAGGAAGGCATAGAAAAAGGCTTGGATTTGTTTTCAGATGATCTGAAATGAAAATATAGGCAGTGCGGAGTAATTTAATATGAAGGCGCTTTTTGCAATGGATTTAATGGATAACAAGGCTGTCAGGCTGATAAAGGGTGATTTTACAAAAGTAACCGTTTACAGCGAAGATCCTGCGGCGAAAATCGAAGATATGATTGAGAAAGGAGCCCGTGATTTCCATATTATTGATCTCGACGGCGCAAGAACGGGGAAACGTGTCCATCATGAGATTATTAAGAATATCCGGTCTAAAATAGGCGGCTATATGGAAACAGGCGGCGGAATAAGGACTGAAGACGACATTAAATACTATAGCGAACTGGGTATAGACGGTGTGATTGTGGGCACACAGGCTCTTGAGGACGATACCTTTTTTCAGGGGTTGTCTATATACGGCAATATTATCCTTGGCCTTGATCTTCTTGAAGGCAAACCCATGTCGCGCGGATGGAAAACAACGGTTAATAAAGATGTAAGAGAGATACTTGAGGCGTCGGAAAGAATCGGCATTACGGCTGTCCTCTGTACAAGTATTGCAAGGGACGGTATGCTGTCAGGCCCAGATTATGATGGCTTGGAAACGCTCATGAAAATGACAAAGCTGCCGGTTATCGCAAGCGGCGGCGTGACAAATATTGATGATGTGAAGCGATTGAAAGACATGGGCGCATGGGCAACTATTCTGGGAAAAGCTGTATATGAAGGATTGATTAAGATTGAAGAGGCAGTGAAATATGCTGACTAAGAGGATTATTCCGTGCCTCGATGTGAAGGAAGGCAGGGTGGTCAAGGGGATAAACTTTTTAGGGCTGAAGGATGCGGGAGACCCTGTTGACAACGCAAAAATGTATGAAGCAGAAATGGCGGATGAACTCTGTTTTCTTGATATAACAGCCTCTCATGAGAGGAGAAAGACAATTATAAAGGTTGTTGAAAAGGTTGCCAATGAGGTCTTTATGCCTCTTACCGTGGGGGGTGGAATAAAGACGATAAAGGATATACGGGAGATACTCCTTGCTGGCGCAGATAAGATTACGGTAAATACAACTGCCATCGAGTCCCCTGAATTTATAAAAGAAGCGAGCGATACATTCGGGAGCCAGTGTATTTGTCTTGCCATTGACGCGAAGAGAAGGGGCGATGGTTTTGAGGTTTTTACATATGGAGGACGAAAGCCAACCGGCGTTGACGCTGTCCAATGGGCAAAAGACGCGGAAAAGCTTGGAGCGGGAGAAATCCTTCTAACAAGCATGGACAGAGACGGGACAAAAGTCGGTTACGATATTGAGCTCACAAGGGCAATTTCTGAAGCTGTGAATATTCCGGTAATTGCATCAGGAGGTGTGGGCACGCTGGAGCATCTTTACGAAGGTCTTGTTGACGCAAAAGCCGATGCAGTGCTCGCTGCATCCATATTTCACTACAGAGAACATACGATTATCGACGCTAAACAGTACCTCAGAGACAGGGGTGTTGCCATAAGACTCTGATGATTCCTGATTGTTGCTGGTTTTAATCCCCACAGCAGTAAGAGCTTGCAGATCTTTGGTTGAACATGGTGCAGTAGTTTTAGAAAACAGTTCATGTAATAAAATTAATATTTCAGGAGAACATTATGGAAGACATAAAATGGGATGAGAAAGGGCTTGTGCCTGTCGTTGTTCAGGACGAGAAAACAAAAGATGTACTGATGGTTGCTTATATGAACAACGAAGCCTTTGATCTGACAATAAAAACAGGCAAGGCGCATTATTTTTCAAGATCAAGACAGAAACTGTGGCTTAAAGGCGAGTCATCAGGCCATACGCAGGAAGTGAAATCAGTGCGTATTGACTGTGACAATGATACAGTCCTTATTGCCGTTGACCAGAAGGTCGCTGCCTGCCATACAGGCTACTGGAGTTGTTTTTACAGGATATGGGAAAATGGCTGGCAGGTGTCGGGTGCAAAGGTCTTTGACGAAGAAGAGGTTTACACCAACAAAGACAGCAAATAGTGGAATGCAAAGGGAGAACTCTTGCCCACTTCTTTTTTGATTGTAAGACGTTACAGATTCGGCTTGCTCAACCATGAGCATTGCTGAATTTACGTTTTATGCCGCCCGCTAAATATTTCTCGCGCAAACCGTTTTGCTATGATACCCGGTGAAGAATGTTCGATTGATAAACATGGAAAAAACAAACCGTTTTTTAATTGTGATAGTACCGGTTGCAGATCTCAGGAGCAAGCCTGTCGATGCAAAGCCTGCAAATGTCCACGACGATCTCCGGGTGACGCAGGTCCTTTATAATGAGACACTGCGATGTCTTGATGAAACTGATGACTGGTATTATGTAGAAGCAATAGAACAGCAAAAATATACCTGCAAAAATGTATGGCAGGGCTATCCAGGGTGGATCAGAAAGCTCAGTGTAGCCATGTTTGGTGGACCGTTGCAATATAATGCAATTGTAAGGCATAAGAATGCCCGTGTTCTCATGAAGCGATCCGAAAAGTCAGGCGTATTGCTGACATTTTCAATCGGGACAAGGTTGTCGGTTAAAGAAGAAGGAAACGAAGAGTTCTGTGCTGTAATAATTCCCGGCAATAAAACAGGCTATGTAAGGAAAGATTGTATAGCAGGCGTGGAGGCCTGTTCGGATGAGAGTGTATTAAGAGAGACTGTTGTCGCTATTTGCAGGCTTTTTCTCGGTGTGCCATATCTATGGGGAGGCAGAAGTACATATGAGACTGAACCTCTGGAAGAAAGGCAAGGGACTAACAATTCAATACTCAGTATCCGGCACCCGGCACCTCATGCCCCTGTCATTGGTGTGGACTGTTCCGGCTTTACAAACCTTGTATACCGCTCAAGCAATATTGATATTCCTCGTGATGCCCATGAACAATGGATGGCAGCTCATAAAGTTGACTATGCCTGCTTTAAACCGGGTGATTTAATCTTCATATCAGCGGAAGGCAAGCCGGATACCATTGTCCATGTAATGCTCAATATTGACGGAAAGAGGTTTATTGAAGCAGCAGAGACAGGCAGCGCTGTAAAGATAAACACTTTTACGGATAAGTTCGGGGAAGGCCTTGCCCGGCTGGCAGAACATAATCTTCTTATCCAAAACAAGCAGATATATTTAGGCAGTTTTATATCGAAACAATGAACAGCATTAAGCATATCCGCTTTTATGAAATTATAAAACCACTTAGGACAACCTTCTCCACATCCATGGGAAGAAAGGACGTGATAAGAAGCGTTATTGTCAGAGTTACCCTGAAAGACGGCTCGTACGGAACAGGTGAATGCCCTACAAGTTTTACCTTAAAAAACGAGACGATACCGGCAATCAAAGGGATAGTCAGCGAGGTTTCCCCAGGTTTCCTTGATTTACCGATTGATAGTTATGGCAATAAAATTTTGGAGCTTCGCAGAAAATATCCTTCCAACCCTATGACGATTTCAGGGCTGGAAGTGGCGCTATTCAGAGCCTGGCTTCACGAAAAACAGATTTTGGAATATGATTATTGGGGAGGTAAATCAAAACACATAGAGACAGATATAACGATACCGTACAGCACAGATAATGCCGCTCTCACAAAGTGGCTAAGGTATATAATAGGAAAGGATTTCACAGTCTTTAAGCTGAAGGTAAGCGGTAATATTGAAAAGGACATAAAACTCATATCCCTCGTGTACCAAATGTTGGAAAGAAAAAGAGAAGGCTTTATTCTGCGTCTTGACGGCAATCAGGGATTTAGCGCAAAAACCTTCCTGAAAATGGTTCACCTCATCGAACAGAAAGGCTACAATGTTCAGCTCTTTGAACAGCCCCTGCCTAAAAGCGACTATAAAGGCCTGAAGGAGATTAAGAAGCGCTCAATCATCCCGATTATCCTTGATGAAACGATATTTACCAGTGAAGATATGTGCAAAGCCATTGAGGAGAATTTATGTGATGGAGTCAACATTAAGGTTGCAAAAAGTGGCATTGCTGAATCCTTAAAGATATACGATATCGCAAAAAAGCATGCAATCAAACTGATGATCGGATGTATGACGGAAACAATGACAGGGTTGTCGGCAGGCATTTATTTTGCCTCCGGTGCAGGCGGGTTTGACTATATAGACCTGGATTCTATCTATTTCCTGTATCGTAAAAACCGTTATGACGGAATTGATATAAAAGGTTCGGCATTTATTGTTTCTTAGCATTAATTACGACAGTTTTTTCTCTGTAGTATTAAAACTCATGATGTGCTATAATTGATAACATTCTCATAAAAACTAACTTGCCTAAGCATCAGAGCAGATAGCTTTAAGATCTTAAGAATACCGGCACAAAGCATATAAGCAACACACAAAAGCTCCACGGAGACATGAATGGAAAGATCGTATGCAAACAATGGTAGCGGTAATAGTTCTTTATCGCGGAAAGTTAGTCCTATAAAAGTTTTAGGAGAATCTGAAACAGAAAAACATTTCTTACTTATGGCTCCTGATGAGCATTTGCATGAAGCAAGAAACGCGCTTGCTGACGGTTATAAACTTAATACAGACCCGACAAAAACTGTATGGGGCAGAGTCGGTGACGCTAAGAAACATCTTGGAGCAATTGATGCAGGATCATCTCAATATAATGCTGCGCAGGGGCTTATGCACAAAACAATTTTAAGGGAAAAGCATATTAAATATGTATGCGCTAATGTTGCAAACCGGCTTATGATTAAACAGCGTGAAATGTTGGCAAATGAACTGGAGCAGTATTATTTAAGCAAAGGCATATTCATTGAAATAGAACTCGGTGGTCCGGATAAGGCATCAATAAAATTATTGTGTCCTTTATTCCGTGAAACATCAATTGACAGGATTGTAGATGAAACAAATTTTTTTGACCACCTCAAAAAGGCTGGTTTTAATAAGGTGGTTTTAGGAGATAATGAAGGAAGTATATGGACATATCGTTTTAAAAAGCCTTGATTCATTAAACAAAACGAAAAAACTCGAGGAGGATCGGTGTTAATAGGAAAAATTACAAGGAACGGAAAACAAAGACTATTAGTTACAACAGAGGATCATAAAGGGGTCAAAGTTATTGATTTGAGAGCTTACCAGGTTATTAATGATGGAGAGTTATCGCCTACCCCGGAGGGAATTTTTCTGGCTCCTGAAATAATAGAGACCCTTATAGGGCTTTTAAGAGAAGCGCAAAAAAATCTTTTAAAAGTATAAAATCAGAGGATTACACAAAAAAACAAAAACTGTCCGGGTTTAAGAGGTATTCGTTTTAACGAATGCCGCAGTTCCGGGCAAAGTAAAATTTTCTATGTTTACAACAGAACTGCCCTATAAATAAATCAGCCCGTCCAGCAATGGAGACAAAGCTTTTCACGGGGAAGACCGATTGCTTCTACCATGTCGCCGATCCTCTGGTATCGCAATGTTGTCGCACCAAGCTCCCCTGCAATCCAGTCGATCATCTTACGGTATTTTTCTGAACTGTCATCAAGATAATCTCTAATGTTCCCCGTTTTTTGTCCTTCTATTGCCCATATTGCCCGTATTGCAATCAATTCGTCAACAGACCGGGTAGATAGCGCGTATTTGCAAGGAAATATAAGGGGTGGACAGGCTGGCCGAACATGTATTTCCTTGGCCCCGGATTCCCACAGTTTTTTCAGGGTATAATTCTTAAGCTGTGTCCCGCGGACTATGGAGTCCTCACAAAGAACGATGCGGTTACCGGCAATAACATCCTTTATCGGGATAAGCTTCATTTTTGCCACAAGATCCCTGATTTCCTGCGCGGGAGGTGTGTAACTCCTGCCATATCCCGGAGTATATTTTACCAGTGGTCTCCGCAGGGGAAGCCCGGATTGCATGGAATACCCTGTGGCATGGCCAACGCCCGAATCAGGAACTCCTGCAACAAGATCTGCTTCAACATCATCTCTTTCAGCCAGAAACCTTCCTGAGCGTTCACGGACAATTTCAACGTTAATACCCTCGTAACTTGAAGCAGGGTATCCGGTGTAAATCCAAAGGAACGCGCATATCCTGTTTTCTTTCTTCCCCGGAGATTGCTCTTCCAATCCGTTTTTTCCCACACGGATAATCTCACCAGGTTCGAGATATCTATTGATTTTATAACCTAAATTCAGAAAAGAGCATGTTTCAGTGGCAATGACATAGTCCCCGTCTTTTTCTCCAACGACAAGGGGCATTCGGCCAAGACGATCACGGACCGCGTAAATTCCATCTTCTTTCATAATAAGAATAGAAGCAGACCCTTTTATTCTGTCATAAATCCCAAGAATACCATCAACCAATGTTTCTCCTTGATTGATCATTTTCGCAAGCAACTCAACGGAATTAACACCCCCTGTCTGCATTTCACCAAAAGTTGCTCCTTGTCCAAGAAGTTCTGCAGCCAGTTCATTTGCGTTTTCTACAAGTCCTGTAAATACAATAGCAAAGGTACCGAATTTTGATCCTATTATTAAAGGCTGGGCATCCCGGTCACTAATTACTCCAATGCCCAGATTGCCTTCCATTTCCTTATATTCTTCGAAGAATTTCGACTTGAACTGAGATTTGCTTATATCGTGAATAGAACGATAAAATTTATCTCCCAGTACGGCCATTCCGCCATACTCTGTTCCCATATGCGAATGATAGTCTGTCCCGTAGAGTAGGCTGCTTGCGCAGTTCTCTTTGGATACAATTCCGAAAATTCCGCTCATAATTCCTCCTCTTAAACAATTAACCTGGATATATTACATCCTCTAAGCTATTTTCTCCACTATTAAAACTGTGCTTTAGGCAGGTTTTTTTGAAAAAAACAGGAAATATTTCAGCCGGTCTTTGTTGAAAAATTGTTTTATTGAAAGCTAATATCCGCGCGTATTTTTTCTGTTGTTATAGGTATTTATTTTTGTAATGTGTTTATAGGGCTGTAAGTTCAGTTTGAAAGTATTTCAAAAACCGTATGTATTACATCTTTATCTCTGTAGGGTTTATCAAGGTAGCCGTCCACACTGTATTCTTTCAAGTTGTTTTTCTGTTCTTCGCTCATAAAACCACTTGATACAACAACTTTAATGTCAGGCCGGATATCCCTGATTTCTCTTAAAACTTCATCTCCCTTTATTCCCGGCATGATCATATCAAGGATTACAAGGTCTATATTGTTCTGATGTTCTTTAAATATCCTTATAGCATCCCTGCCATTGCTTGCTTCAATAACATGAGCGCCTTCATCCATAAGGATGCCTTTGACAAATTCTCTAATAATATCCTCATCGTCTACAATGAGCACTTTCCTTTTTTTTCTAATGTTTTCTTTAGTAATTTGCTCAATAGGAGCATTTTTCCAGGTTTCATCAACTGCCGCGGGTATGTAGATGCTGAATTTTGTTCCCTGATCCGGTTTGCTGTCAAGCTCTATAAACCCTCCATGTTCACGTATTACTTTACTCACAAGATAAAGACCCATCCCAAGATTTTTGCCGTTTTCTTTGGTAGAAAAATAAGGTTCAAAAATCCTGGTTTTTATTCCGTCATCTATGCCTTTGCCGTTATCTTCAATCTCTATCAATACAAGTCCTTTTTCCCCGGAATGCTGTCTCCTCTCTGTTCTCACCTTGAGTAACCCGACTCCGTTCATTGCGTCTTTTGCGTTTATACAGAGGTTGAGAAACACATTCTGCAATTCTGCCTCATCCCCTTTTATAGGAGGGAGATACTCGTAAAATGATTTTTCTATCTCAATATCCCTGAAACTTTCTTTCAGCAGGAAAAGTACATCCTCAAGCAGCGCATTGACATCCATAATGCCTGTTGATTTTTTTTGTCTTCTGGAGAAATTCAAAAGGTGCTGAGTCAGTTTTGAAGCTCTCTGCGCAGAATGTTCGATTGCCTCTGCGTACCGGTAAAGCTTCTCATCTTTCGGCAAAAAGTTTTTTAATAGAGATGAATATCCGAGTACACCGGTAAGGAGGTTGTTAAAATCATGGGCAATTCCGCCTGCAAGCAACCCTATGCTGCCCATTTTTTCCTTTAGAAGGTTCTCCTCATTCTTGAACTTTTCTTCAGCAACATCAGTGAGCACGATAACCTTCCAGCTTGCTATACCTTGTTTTTCCATAACAGGGAAGCAATTCATCTTGAAGATTTTAAATGTATCACCCGATTTATATGAAACATCACCGTAATATGAATAATCTTTCTTGTAGAAATCTTCGTCAATCCCTATAATCAGGTTATCTAACCTTTCTCCCATAAAGAGGCTTTTTCTGTTTTCGAATTCTTGCCTTGCTTTTTTGTTTGCAAAACAAATTGAACCGCCTTTATCAATTAAAAACATAGCATTGGGAAATTCATTTATGATTAATTCATAAATAGTTTTATCATGCACTACCTGGCTGTTTTCGGTAATGTTCGAGCTTAAAAGCAATGCCTTGTTATAAATATTACATACTATTTCCATCTCTCGAAAAAGAGATTTATCAAGATTTAATTGAGATTTTTTCCCCAGCACCAGAAATCCGATAATATTTAAATCATCTTTCAGCGGGTGAATATAAAGAGCGCTGTAGCCGGATACATTATATTGCATTAATGGCGACATTATACCCGTGTTAAGCATTTTGACGGTTTCTATATTCAGATTGTCCGGGGAATTGTCAAGGCTGAAAAAGCCCTCTTTTATGGTATTGTTTTCTATCTTCAGGATTTTACATGTTTCAAAAGGTGATTCTTCAACAAATATTTTTGGCACATCCTTTATAAAACCGTCTTTATTTTCAAGACAGTTTAGAATTCTCATGATAATTGAATAATTATTGACCGATCTTTCGTATAAATTCCATTGAATGCCAAGAGATTCTAATTTTAAATCATCCTGTGTCATAATCATGCCAGACGTAAAGTATCCATAATATTGTGCAGCTCTTTTTCTATATTATCCTTTTCTTTCATGAGAATATAGCCCTCTGTACCGGAAACACTGTTCGGCGATACAGCAAACCTGTCTGCCGCGCTTATCAGCTTCAACAAAGATTCATACTGAGTATTATTTGTATTTTCATGATGATACTGTATGACATGTGAAAATTCAAGAGGTAATTTCCATTTTAGAGATATGGCGTAGCCGGTTTCCTGATGGTCTATTCCGAAACGTTCTTTCTCCGTGCGGGTAATGGATTTTCCTTGAGTGTCCTCTTCCTTTACAAGTGTACCGTAATCATCCGTGGTCATATAAAAAACGATCTTTCCGATATCGTGGAGCAGCGCTATTGTATATACTTTCCCCGGGTCTTCGACGAGTGTTTTTTCTGAAAGAACCTTTGATGCGCAGGCAACATGCATTGAGTGTTTCCATAGAGAAAACAAGTCTTCTTCCTTGAGCTTCAAATGTTTTAATATATTTTCCATAAACAGAAGACATGTAATAATACCTTTTACTTCCTCAAACCCAATATTTATCATTGCCTGCTGGAGACTGTATACTTCTATTCCCCTGCTGTAATATGCCGAATTGGCAATACTGATAACTTTTGAGGAGATCGCCTGATCGTACTTTATAATATCGCTTAAATCCAAAAAGGACGAATTTTTATTGCCGAGAACAGTAAAAACCTTGTCAACTATCGTGCTCAGCGTGGGGATAACTTTTAAATCCACTGCTTTACTGAGAAGGGTATCTCTTATAGCGTAATTTTCCATAGGTCTATATTTATCTATTCGGACAAAACTAAAAAAAATTAAGTTTTATTATTTAAAAAGTTTTTGAAGTTGTTCTCCAAGTATGTATACACTATACCATCTTCAACATTGTAAAGGAAGTGTATAAAACGATCCGGTTCTATTTCCTCTAAAAGCAGATGGCTTGGTGCTGAAACAGTGTTGAATATTTTCAGGCGCAGGATGGACAAAAAGATTATAAGCATATCTCAACCTAATAACAGCCTTGTATTTAAAACAAAAAGTGGTAAAAGAATTTCAGCGCGTAATCTGCAACGGGCTTTCACTATCGTTTGTCGAAAGGTCGGGATCGAGGACTTTGTGTTCCACAACCTGAGACACACCTTCGGTGTCTGGGTAGCCTAAAACGGTGTGGACATTTATACTATCGCCCGTTACATGGGCCACGAAGAACTACAGTCGACGAAAAGATATACACATCATGACTCGGAGAGTTTGCGTACCAGCGTTGGAACAATAGAAATAATGACCGGCAAACTCAAAATAGTGATCGCAAATAATGATTAAAAAGCAGAATGCTACACTTTTATCACGTTTTTATCACAGTTTTAGTGTATACTCTTGGAAACCTTTGCGCCCGTAGCTCAGTTGGATAGAGCGTCGGCCTCCGGAGCCGAAGGCCACAGGTTCAAATCCTGTCGGGCGCGCCAATAAATACAGTGAACAGTTGATAGTGAATAGTACTACACGCCCCTTCGGGGCGATTTGTTCCTGAGTAGCTTTAAAAAAAGAGGCAAGTTACTCAGAAGTGAAAGCTTTGTACTCCAGCTAAAAGACTCTCAGCGCCGTTTTACAGATCAATTTGCACTTTTTCATGTTGATTTTAGACTTTTCACTATCAACTATTCACTGCTCTTAAACAGCCTTTCATACTCCCGTTTTATGCAAAGATCCATAATAAATGTGATATCTTTACTTTCAGCAGTTTTTTTTGCCTCTTCGTTGACTATCCCCAGTTGCAGCCATATACACCTGGGTTTCATGGCAAGGGCTTCTTCAACAACAGGCATGACCTTGTCAGCCCGCATGAATATATCCACAATATCAACTTTTTCAGGGATATCCGAAAGGGTATGCCAACACTTCACGCCCAGTATTTCATCATATCCGGGATTAACAGGAATAATTTTGTATCCGGCCTCAATGAGGTATTTTGCCACTTCATTGCTCGGTTTATCTTCCTTCGGCGAAAGCCCGACTATGGCTATTACCTTTGATGACAATAACAATTCTTTTCTTGATATATCTTCATCGTTCATAATAATCTCCCTTTTTCTTCCTGCGACTTTTATTTATGGATATGTCTTTAAGACTTGAGGCTTTCAAGTGATTTCAGGATATCATCCCTGCCCTTGAATATTTCTTTCTTACCATTACGTTCAATAACACAGGTGGGCGTGGAACTTATATTATCCGTTTTCAGGCGGTTTTCAAAAACACCAAAAACAGGCTTGACATCAAACTGCTTAGTTTTAATGCTCTTTTTCTTGAGGTATTCCTCTATCTTTTCCGCTTCGGTAAGATTCTCTTTCGCCATTTCAAAGAGTATCCCTCTTGCAAATAAAGCGTAATTGAAATCATTTTTTTCTTTCAATATAAAGAGGAAGAATCTTACATAAAGCGAGGAAAATCTATGGAAGGGGGCGTCAATAAAGGTAATGTTGATTGTATTATTCTGAACCAGCGTTTTTATGACAGGTTCTATCACGGGTTCAGTGGCTCTGCAGGGCCCGCAAAAATAATCGGAGTACAATGTGACTTTGATTTTGCCAGCGCCGAATGAAGTCATAATACCGGCTT
This sequence comes from uncultured Syntrophorhabdaceae bacterium, assembly GCA_964532465.1. GTDB lineage: Bacteria > Desulfobacterota > Syntrophorhabdia > Syntrophorhabdales > Syntrophorhabdaceae > JAPLKB01. The sequence goes on from CAZHHX010000057.1 coordinate 24,582, forward strand.
CCTGATCAGGAGACGCGGCAACACAGGCGCTGCAAATAAGCACGGTCATTATGACCATTATTGACAAGACAAGGTTTGCGAACACTTTTCGGATAGATAACATTGAATTTTGCATAGAAAAATATTATCGAAAATCAGCCTTGAAGTAAAGAAAAATGATGCTGCTTCCTCCTCTATGCTTCAAAACTTATTGACAGGCTTGAACTGCCTTGATACCATTATCACATAGTATAAAGCTTCTTATCGGCAGTTACTTATTAAAAGGATTAGGGGATAATAATATGTGGAGGCAAGGACTTGGAAAGAGATAATTTTGGCGCCGATCCGCAGATCAGATACCTTCGTCAGGTATTCGGATATACAGAAACAGCGCAGGCGGATTTTTTGCGTCGTTTAAACATATCTCCCTTTGACGACAGACTTCGCCGCTGGCGTGAGACAGCGTTGAAACTGTTTGAAAAAGTATGGATGTTATCGTCAAAAAGGGGCGCAACTTCTGAAAAAGAACAGGTATCAAAAATCTACCTCCATTGTCTTGCCCACTTCCTTAAACTGAACAGGATAGTAGTCTCTCCCGAAGCGCTGCCTGTTGATGAAAACATCGACAGTCTCCTAAAGGAGGTGCTGAAATGATCCGTTTGCGTCTCTTTGGCCGCTGCCGCATTTACCATGATCCTGTATCGCCTATTATGCGGGCTCCGGCACAGATCGGCTGGAGCGCATGGTTCAGGACTATTGATCTTGTAACGCCGCAACCGTTGAAAGGGGAAGAACTGCTCAGAAGGACACGGGGCTGGTGGACGGTGGAGCCGACGGATGTGGCAGAAATTGTGAAGAAATACGGCCGTCTTGTGGTAGGAGATAGAGGCGAGCTCATAGTGGAGTTTGAAGATGAGAAGAATGCCGAAGGCTTGTCTGAAGCGCTGAAAGAACGTTTTGAAGATCAGGTCCAGCTTGCGCCTTAGTTTTATAAATGTGAAAAAACCATATCTGCTTTGATTTTCTTGTATTTTACTGTAAAATAAAAACATGATTGAATCATACGGTTTAACGGATGTTGGAAAGAAAAGAAAGCGTAATGAGGATTGTGTCCTTATTAATAAAAATTTGTCGCTCTTTATAGTGGCTGACGGAATGGGCGGACACTCCTTGGGAAACTATGCCAGCAACACTGCGGCAAACACAATTAACGCTTTTATGGAAAAAGAGATTTCATCGTCCCCTTCGAAAGACCTGAAAAAGGATGAATTCATTTTTTCTTTACTGAAATCTGCGATACAAAAGGCCAACGCAGAGATATTCAACCGCTCACGGGGTATGTCCGAGAAAATAACCATAGGGACCACGGTCAGCATGACTCTCATAAGGGACAGCAAAAGCTATATTGCCCATGCAGGCGACAGCAGCGTGTACAGGCTTCGCTCCGGTGTAATGGAAAAACTGACAAAAGATGACAGCCTGGTTCAGGGACTCATAGAAGAAGGTAAGATAAGCGAAGAAGAAGCAAAGAACCACAAACTCAGCAATGTAATTACAAAAGCCGTTGGTTCATCTGCGAGTATTGAGCCTTCTATCGGATTGTTTGATATGAATGACGGAGATGTTTATCTCCTCTCCTCTGACGGCCTTACAAAAGTGCTGGATATTGATGCTATCAGGGGAATACTGGCCGGGCAGGGTAAATTAAAAGACAGATGCAATGCCCTTCTTGAGGGGGTTCTTCAAAAAGGCGCGCCTGACAATGTATCAATAATTCTTTTTGAGTATGGTAAGAAGGATATATTTAAAGGATTTTTTTCTAAACTTCCGGGGCGTGCCTGACTATTGCGTTATTTTGTTATAATCGTCTCATCCGGGTCCTCTTTTTCCTGAACCTGATCCTTTGAAATTATAATTGTTTCCTGTAAATCCTCTGCGGTTTTTACCTCATACATATCCGGAAAAATCTTATTAAGATAGGTTGCTATTGTCTGAATGGTCGGTCCATAACCCTTATGATATATAAAATATTCAAGGTCCCTGCCCAGTTCTCCCGCATCCTGATAGCGTTTCTCCACATCACGCTCAAGCGCCTTAAGAATGATCTTCTCCAACGATTCGGGAATATCCGGATTGAGGGTGCTCGGCAAGGGAATTTCCTTTGAAAGAACATCTTTCATAACCTTCTCTGAGCTGCCCGCGCCTCCGAAGAGTCTCTGATCTGTCAGAAGCTCAAACATAAGAATTCCGAGACTGAATATATCGGACCTTTTATCAACCGGTTTCATCATTACCTGCTCCGGCGACATATAAGCAGCCTTGCCTACAAGATACTGACCGTCCTTTTCCTCCACGTTTCCGGAAAGAGCCACGCCAAAATCGGTAATTCTTACCTCACCCTCTGTACTTATCATAATATTCTTCGGTGATATGTCCCGGTGTACTATGCCCAAAAGGCGATTGTATTTATCTTTCTTGTTATGGGCATATTCAAGACCCCGGCAGATACGCGATACGATAAAAACACCCAGATCAACAGGGAATTTTACATTCTCCGCTTTATGCTTCTGAATGAAGTCATGGAGATCAATACCGTTGACATACTCCATTAAAATAAAATACTGATTGCCGAAGGAGCCCAGCTTGTATACCTGGACTATGTTTTGATGTACAAGATCGGCTACAAGCTTTGCCTCTGCTATAAAACGCTTCACAAATTCCGCGTTCTGGAAAAAGGCTTTCTTAATAAGTTTCACACAGGCAAGTTTTTCGAAACCCTCAACGCCATAGATTACGCATTCATGTATTGAGCCCATTCCTCCTTCAGCGATAAGGCGGGTGAGTTCTATTCTGAGTTCATCTGAAATTTCCATATATAATTTACCTTTGACAACATTATAGAAAAAACATATCGCATAGTCAACGGGACATTGTTTCCCAAATCCACCACCTGATTTTTATTCCGCTCCCAGGTAGCTTCTGAGGGTA
>CAZHHX010000058.1:0-25312 GCA_964532465.1 uncultured Syntrophorhabdaceae bacterium
CAGGTAATGATATTATCACCGGATATTACGGCAACGATACAATCTCCGGCGATGAAGGCAACGATACCCTCTACGGTGAAAACGGCAACGACACCATATCCGGCGGAACCGGCTCAGACTACATCTACGGAGGTTCAGGCGATGATGTCATCTATGGAAACTCAGACAACGATGTGCTCTACGGCGGAGACGGCAACGATACCTTAGACGGTGGTACAGGAATAGATGCCATGTACGGTGGTACAGGCAACGACAACTACTTCATCGACAGCCCATACGATACTATCACCGAAAACCCCAATGAAGGCGCCGACACCGTCAAAACCACCACCACCTACACATTAGGATCAAACCTTGAAAACCTCACCCTTATCGGAACTGATGCCATCAACGGCACAGGCAACAGCCTCAATAACATGCTCATCGGCAACAGCGCTGCAAACACCCTCTCCGGTGATTCAGGCGACGATACTCTTGACGGTTCATCAGGCAATGATACCCTCATTGGCGGAGAGGGTTCGGATACATACATCTTTGCACGGGGATACGGGCAGGATACGATAATCGACACAGGAACTGCCGGCGATATTGACCGGGTTATGTTTTCTACAGGTATATCCGGAAGCGATATTACCGCAACCAAATCAGGCAATGACCTTATAATAGGCATCAGGAATACCCAGGATACCCTCACCATTCAGAACTGGTATCAGGGCAATAAGATAGAGCAGTTTGTCTTTGCTGACGGGACTACTCGCACCCCTGTTGATATAGAAAACATGCTCCTTCCCACTATCACCGGAACAAATGGCAATGATACCATATACGGAACAAGCAATTCAGAAAGACTTGAAGGATTATCAGGCAACGACACCCTGGTAGGATACGCGGGAGACGACACTTTATACGGCAATGAGGGCAATGACGGTCTCTATGGAGGAGAAGGCAACGATACATTATACGGGAATGAAGGCAATGATGATCTTAACGGACAGGGAGGCAATGACACCCTCTCCGGTAATGAAGGAGACGATATAATCTCAGGCAATGCAGGCAACGATGTAATGTATGGAGGCGCAGGCAATGATATTCTCTACGGACATGAAGGCAATGATATCCTTTCAGGCAATGAAGGCAATGATACCCTCTACGGTTATGAAGGCAACGATACCTTAAACGGCGGAGAAGGAAACGATACCTTACGGGGAGGCATGGGAGACGACACCTATATCTATTCTTCAGGCAATGACAGGATTATAAACTATGAAGGAGCAAATAACGGATACGATACGGTTGAGTTCAATACCGCCAGTACATCCTTTGATTACTACGCGGAAACAGGCAGTAACGGGTATTACGATCTTGTCCTTAAGAACAAAACAACAGGAGATACCCTTAAATTCAATCAATGGTTTGCAGGAAACGCTTTCCATACAGACCGCCTTGTCTTCTCCGACAGAGAGCTTGACGAATCCCAGGCAAGCGCTATGGGAAGCAGCATATACGGTACGGATTCAAATAATACCATAAACGGCATTGAAGGATATGCATCAACCATCTTCGGTCTCAACGGAGATGACACCCTCTATGGAACAGTCATGAATGACAATCTCTATGGAGGCGCAGGCAATGACACCCTGGTAGGATATGCAGGAGACGACACTTTATACGGCAATGAGGGCAATGATAATCTCTATGGAGGAGAAGGCAACGATACATTATACGGCAATGAAGGCAATGATGATCTTAACGGACAGGGAGGCAACGATACCCTCTCCGGCAATGAAGGGGACGATATAATCTCAGGCAATGCAGGCAATGATGTAATGTATGGAGGCGCAGGCAATGATATTCTCTACGGACATGAAGGCAATGATATCCTTTCAGGCAATGAAGGCAATGATACCCTCTACGGTTATGAAGGCAACGATACCTTAAACGGCGGAGAAGGAAACGATACCTTACGGGGAGGCATGGGAGACGACACCTATATCTATTCTTCAGGCAATGACAGGATTATAAACTATGAAGGAGCAAATAACGGATACGATACGGTTGAGTTCAATACCGCCAGTACATCCTTTGATTACTACGCGGAAACAGGCAGTAACGGGTATTACGATCTTGTCCTTAAGAACAAAACAACAGGAGATACCCTTAAATTCAATCAATGGTTTGCAGGAAACGCTTTCCATACAGACCGCCTTGTCTTCTCCGACAGAGAGCTTGACGAATCCCAGGCAAGCGCTATGGGAAGCAGCATATACGGTACGGATTCAAATAATACCATAAACGGCATTGAAGGATACGCATCAACTATCTTCGGTCTTAACGGAGATGACACCCTCTATGGAACGGTAATGAATGATAATCTCTATGGAGGCGCAGGCAATGACACCCTGTCAGGATACGCGGGAGACGACACTTTATACGGCAATGAGGGCAATGACGGTCTCTATGGAGGCGCAGGCAACGATACATACTGTTTTCATTCAGGAGACGGCAATGATACCCTATGCGATCAGGGTTCCGATGCCTGCACTAATGACAGAATTCTCTTTCAAGAGGATGTATTAAAAGAAACAGTTGCTCTCTTTAAAAACGGAGCCAATGTCATAGTAGGCTACGGAACAAATGACAATATTACCATCGATTCGCAGACGTACGACACGCAAGGCATAGAAAAGATAGAACTATCCAGCGGACAGTTCTTAACAGACGCGGATGTGAACCTTGTCATCCAGCAGATGACGGCCTTTGCGGCAAATAACGGCATATCCCTTACGAATGTGGATGATGTGAGAAGAAACCAGGATTTGATGGGGATGGTTGTGAATGCGTGGCACAGCTAAGGGAACGTAGGACGTGGTGAAGACCGTGGGACGTGGGACGGTGTGAAGAACGTAGGACGTGGGACGTACGCTCACTGCGTTCGCTGGGACGTGGGACGAAAAGGCAAAACTGATAGAAGGTGGATATATAGGCAGTTACGTCCCAGCGAACTTAAGTGAGCGGAACTCCCAGTCCCGCTATCAGCGGGGCGAACGTCCTACGGTTAAAAGACGTGGGACGAAAAGGCAAAACCTGGATTTAAAGGCAGTTACGTCCAAGTGAAGCGGACAGAGATTTTTTGAATCGTGCATTAAAAAGAGGGGTAATGTCAAGAATAAAGATTTGACCCCATAGTCTTTGCCGTTAAAAGTAAATTCGCGCAAAATGCCTTCTGTATTGGTTTTGCGGCCATTTTAGAATTAGTGTCCACTGTGGACACTAATATCTCGAAAAGGCGGTCTAAACTTGCGAAAAATGAACAACTTATTTTGTCAGGTTTCTTTCCATGGTTATACCAAACTCATTTGCTTCGAGGATTGCCGTTTTAAGAAAACTGTGCGTTATTTCGAAAGGTTCGTATTGTATAAAGAATACATTCAGGCTGTGCTGAATAATGTTATCCAGTTCGGACTCTTGTTGTAGCGGGTCAAAACCCAACTGTGCCAGATGTAGCGGCAGGCCTACGTCTTTGAAGAACCGGGCTGCCTGTTCCGCTTCATCCATTCTTTTTTCCATGATAAGTTGTGTCATAACACCGATTGCCACCAATTCTCCATGAAGACAGTTTGTGTGTAAATCGCTGCAAACCGTCAAACCCTGAGCCACGCCATGCGCTCCTGCAAGTCCGCCGCTTTCGAATCCGAGGCCGCTGAGAAGAATATTTGCCTCCGTAATACGGGCAAGGGCCTTGCCAACCCGTTGGTTCTTTGCCTCATCCAGTGCCGCAGCACCGTAATCAAGAAGCAGGTCACGGCACTGGCGGGCAATAGCCAGGGCCGCCATAGTCGGTCTGGCGCCTCTCGGGGTTCGGGCTTCCGGATTTCCCATACAGCAACGCGCTTCATAGAATGTGGAAAAAGCATCTCCCATGCCTGCCACAATATAGCGCGGCGGAGCAGCGGCAATTATATCAAGATCAACCAAAACAAGCAGAGGATTTGTTGCCCTGAATTCCACATGGGAAAAAACCCCTTTCTCATCGTATATAACGGAATGCGCTGCTGTCGGAGCGTCTGTTGAAGCTGTGGTAGGAACTGTAACAACAGGCACACCGAGCCTTGACGCTGCCATTCTTGCAGTATCAAGGCATTTACCTCCGCCGATGCCGATGAGGATATTTACTTCAGGGCCCGGGTCTTCAAAAAAGGTCACCACTCTTTCTACTTCCCTCAGAGTCGATTCGCCGCGAAAGATAGTTTTTATTACTGTAAAATCAGCGGCATTCAGGCTCTTATCAACGATATTGCCAAGAAAAAGATCCCGGCCCGGAGTAATGAGAACACCCGCGCAGCCCGAAATACACAGGGATAAATACTCTCCAAGAAAATTAATAACGCCTTGCCCCTGGATATATTGAGAGGGAGATACAAAAAGCTGAATAGGTTTTTTATCGTCAGGGAGCTTCCGGTATGTCACATTGGGGTCTAACATGCCTGTATTTTTCATCTAATTTCCTCCTGATGGATTTTATGGTATTTGCTTTATCGACTATTTCCTTGTGAGTTTAAAATACATTTTTTGAATTCCCCCCGATCTTTTCTGTGAAGCCTTCCAAAATAATAAAAAGAGTTTAGAGATAATCTTTAAACCCTCGGATTTGTTTGGTTGTAGGGACCGGGTTTGATTAGCACAATGAATTTTACATATCCTCTGATAAAAATACAACAAATAGTACTGCAGAGTTCTCCGCACTGCCCTATCTTCTTTAATATCATTGCCTTCAACAATACTTTTCCACATGAGACTGTTCATAAGCTGTTTAATAGTGGTGAAATACGATCTGTAACATCGTAAATTCATTTAATTTCATACCATATTGCCTGTTTAAGTGGCACTATGAATCTCCTTGAAATTACAGGTGTTATGATGTTGCCTTCCAAGATAGGCCCTTGATATCTCTAATTACATATTCTTTGAAATATCTGTATGTTACAGATGTCCTTATTTTTACATTGTATACTGTATTGTTATATAAGGGTTTATAGAGCGGTAAAAGAGAGATACGAAATGATAGTTCAGAGTTTTTTTGTTAAGTTAAAACCGGTGAATGGGCAAATAGGGAATCAGAGTATTTCATCCATAAGGGTGCTCTTTAAAACAGCCCTTGCTACCAGATCGCCTTTTACGTTATAAGTGCCGTTTTGTATTGCTTCCTTTATGCTATTTACTTTATCCTCCCTTATTGAAGGCACTTCATTAACCTTTGCAACAAGTTTAGCTATATCTGTTTTTTTGCCTGATAGTTCTACCTTATCTGATAAATTTACATTCTGTTTTTCAACTGCCGTCTCTTTCGGTGTTTTAGTCTGGGCAGATTTTACAGCCGTATTGAGTGGGTTGGTCTTTACATCCTTATCAATCCTCATAAAACACCTCCTTCTTAGCCGTTATACTATATGCATAGTATAGAACTATTCTTACATCCTCTCAAGCTATCAGCCTGAACAACCCTGCCAAATATTCTGATTATATCATCTTTTTTACTCATATTCTTTTTTTAATCTTTCCGTCATTTGCTCGCCTATTCTGTCAAACAACATCCTTTTCATACCTGCGTCAGATATTATAATACGGTCTTCATGCATCGTATTACCATTCGCAGGTTCTTTTTCAACACCTTTTGCTTTAACCTTCATGTTCTTCATGTAGGTTTTTATTACGCTGCTTATCTGGAAGTCTGATATCGTCATAGTATTCTCTAAAGTCTTTATCGGATGAGTTGCAAAAAAACTTAAGCTTAAAATGAAAAAAAATAAAGAAAAGAAAAAAATATTTTGACTGCTTTACTATACTTTTCGGAATAATCCCCATATTCAGTCTTGCCGGACGTGATGTTTTAGATAAATACGGATGTATTCGAGAAGATATAAAAATTGGATGAATTTATCACAATTTTATCACAATCAAATAAAAAAGGGGTTAGCCAAAATGGCTAACCCCTGGATTTGTTTGGTTGCGGGGACCGGATTTGAACCAGTGACCTTCGGGTTATGAGCCCGACGAGCTACCAAACTGCTCCACCCCGCTGTTCAATGGATATATGATATAGGAAAAAGTTCCAAAAGTCAATCATATTATGTACTTTTTCATTGTACAGGACGGCAAGCTTATAGTCTCAAAGGTTAATTTTGCAAAAAAAATCTTTAGTCGGGAAGTGAATAGATTGCGCAGTTGTAATATTCTATTTTACAAAAAGAGGGACTAACCGCTTTTGTTTCATGTCCGCCAGTCCTTTATCCGTTATTCTGAAAAAGGGCAGGCCGGTAAAGGGGATTGTCTGAACAGTGAGAAAAGGTCTTTTGATTGATGACCCTATAGCTTTCATGGCTTTGTCGAGGGATTTTATTTTTTCCCGGAGTATCTCTATCGGATCAAGCGATATAAGTCCGTAAACCGGCATGGGAAACTCATAGATTATCTTCCCTGCCTTCGATATAACTACTCCGCCCTGTATGTCTATAAGCCTGTTTACTGCTTCCTTCATATCCTGTTTACTGCTTCCTATGACAAGAACATTACATGTATCCCAGATAAGCGTTGTTGCAACAGCGCCGTCTTTAATGCCTGTTGACTTTACAAAACCTTTTCCCATTCGTTTTTTGTTATTGCGATGTATCACAGCCGCATACGCGACATCATCCCCGACGTCATTCTGCAAAAAGCCCTCCCTCACAGGGGCCTCCCATAAAAGCTCTCTGGAGATGGTCTCATTTACAAGTTCTTCCACCCTTACAATATTCTTCGACGATTTTGCCTTTATACTGAAATCATCTTCATTCATCTTCTGTAGTGTTAGTGTTTTTTTCATCTCTTCAGGATAACTGCCGGACGATATTTTTTCTGTAAAACGGGTATCGGAAAATACGATCTTGCCGTTGCACATAACCTTTTCAACAGACACCTTCTCTATGTTCTTCAGGAAAAGTATATCCGCGTGCTTCAGAGGCGCTATAGCACCATGAAACCTGAGGCCGTAGTATTCTGCCGGATTGATTGTCGTCATCTTAATCGCGTCAAGAGGAGAAAAACCATAGGCAATTGCCCGTCTGACCACGGAATCAAGATAACCTTCCTCAATGAGCATGACCGGATCAAAGAGGTCGGAGACAAGGATTAACCTTCTTTTATCAATATTCAAATCCTTCAGTTTTGAAAGCTCCTTCAGTTCTTTCCTTACAAATCCTTCCCTTATCATAATATACATGCCAAGTCTGAGCTTTTCCAGGGCCTCATTTAGAGTAACCGATTCATGGCAGGACGTAATTCCTGTAAGAAGATATTGGATGAGTTTATCTTTCCGGGCTCCCGAGGAATGACCGTCAAGTTTTTTGTTAAGAGATAATGCAAAAGACGCCTGTTTCAGCACTCTCTCATCTCCGTCTACAATTCCCGTCCAATAGCCTTCGCCGATACCTACAAAATCATCCCTCTTAAGAAGGCTCTTGAATTCTTTCAGGCTCAAGCCGAGAGCGCTTTCCATTTTTGGAAAAGGAGGGGTGAGGGGCGGCGCGACAAAATAACAACGCAAGGGATACCCTTTTGTGCTCTCTATGAATGAAAGCACTGCTTTGATCCCGCAAGCTGTTGCAGCCATTGCTGTTTCTGAAATAATAGTTGTAACACCTCCCCTGATTGCGTAGGGAACAAGCTCACTGTAAGACAGAACGCTGTCGAGATGTGTATGGGCGTCAATAAACCCCGGGCAAAGATAAAGTCCTTTTGCATCTATCTCTGCCGTGCCTTCCGGTATGGATATTTTTTCATTATCTTCGATAGATACAATCCAACCGTTTTTAATTGATACGGCAAGCCCTTCCTCTATCTCATCGGTAAATACATTTATAATTTTCCCGTTCCGGATAACAGTATCAGGCGGTTCGATACCTTTTGAAACATTCAGCAATTGTTTCATTAATTCTTTTGTCATGGATTTACCTCTGTTGTTTATTTTGTTTGAATATCCGGGTATTTGTCAATAAATATATCCATACACCAAAAAGAATCCGGCAGCAAACATTGCCTGTTTAAAGTATTTGTTTTTTTGTTCTCACTTTTTATCAAAAAGTGTTTTGTATTCCCCGTAACCTTCCTTTTCCAGGTCTTCTTTCGGGATAAATCGCAGGGCAGCGGAATTCATACAGTACCGGAGTCCTGTCGGTTCGGGCCCGTCAGGAAAGACATGGCCCAGATGTGAATCACCCCGCTTGCTTCGCACCTCTGTCCGCACGCTGAACAGTCTCTTGTCTTGCCTTGTTGCAATATTGTCCGGTTCAACGGGTTTTACGAAGCTTGGCCAGTCCGTTCCTGAATTATACTTATCCATTGAACTGAATAAGGGTTCTCCGGAAACAATATCGACATATATGCCTGACCCTTTATTTTCGTTATATTCATTATGGAAAGGCGGTTCAGTGCCTTCGTGCTGGGTTACATCGTACTGGAGAGGAGTTAATTTGTTCTTCAGTGTCGCGTCATCGGGTTTTTTAAAATTCTTCCAGCTTGCCGGATTCCTGTATAGAGTTTTTACATCTTTTGTTTTCTTCATTATGCCTTTATCCTCCTGTTGAGTTTTACCGAAATACTGAAAACCCAGAACCAAAAACAACGTTATAATACTTGCTATTAATACTTTCAAACTGCCTCCATTAAAAAGCTTCCGACTTTTTAAGTAATCCTAATATAATCACTTGTTAACAAACTGCAAGCAAACAGAGGTTTCCTCGCTGCATCTTTTCGCGGGACAAGGCCTATTCTGAAGGGGGGTCAATTATATGACGGATATCTGTCAGGTATCAATAACTGTGAACTATATGCATAATACAAAAAACCATAATTTATCTGCTCCGCCATATGATGCTATGTCAGAAAAAGAGCTTCTGTTAACTATTTATGGAACTGATACGGTTATCGACATGAAACCATACAAAATTATTCTGTGTATAACAAGGGCACACTTATTGCATGAGCATACTTTAACAGGTATCCTTGAAACCTTGTCACAAGGAGGCAATATGGGACAAAAGGCTTTTAAAAACAATACCATGATGACGTTAGAAGGGCTTTATCCGACTCGCGAGGCATGCGAGAGCTATCCTTCAGGATTTTCCCATAAAGAATCTGCCAATGCGCATCAGCATACCTTTAACGCCTTTTGCGCTGGAATTTCTCAACGCTGCTCCCGCCAGGAAAGCATAGGGCAATCCATGTGTGAGTTTCAGGATTACTGTAATCATCTTTACTATATCGACGACAGGTGTGATTGCGCGTCAGTCTGGCAGAAAAGGACAGGGCTTGTTATACCAACATCCACATAATAAAAAGATGAGGACTTAGAATCTTCAACAGTTATAATCTGTTTTCATTGCTCTTCATATCACCCCCCCCTTCAATGCATGTAGAAACGCAAAACATCGCGTTTCTACATGCAAATATCTTCCTTTCTTGCCCGCAAGCTGACACCGGGCTCGCCCTGTGGATTAAATCTATTCCGCAAACAACTTAAGCGGCATGATACCATGTTTCTGAAGCGGGTAAAGGCTCCCGTTGTTTGCATAAATCACATTTAATAACAGTAACAAGGGCTTGCCCGTGGAAATCTATAGATTGTCTTTCGTCGAATATGCTATAAAAAAGCATGTTTGTTGACTCCCATTGCCACCTTGAAATGGATTCCTTTGAACAGGACAGGGATAAGGTTATTGAAAAAAGTTCAAAAGAAGGACTTGATTATATCCTTACTGTTGGCACTGAAGAACGTTATTTTGAGAAGGTGGTAGAAATTATTGAGAAGTACGATAATATATACGGCGCTATCGGTATTCACCCTCACAACAGCAGTGAATACAACGAGGTAACGGCAAAAATCATAGGCAAATATTTAACGCATAAAAAGATCGTTGCTTACGGAGAAATAGGACTCGATTTTTTTAGGAATTATTCGCCAAGAGACACACAGATAAAGGCCTTCAAAGATCAGTTGACGACGGCAAAAAGCTTGAATATCCCTGTTATAATCCATTCAAGACATGCCAGGGATGAAACTCTGAGTATATTGGAGGAAACATATCATGGCAACGCGTCAGGCGTTATCCACTGTTACTCCTATGACATGGATACCGCGAAAAAACTGCTTGATATGGGGTTTTACATTTCCATTCCGGGAACAATTACTTATACCAACACGCAAAAAGCCACAGAAGTTGTAAAGAACATACCCATGGACAGACTTCTTGCTGAAACAGATGCCCCTTATTTAACACCCGTCCCCCATAGGGGCAAAAGAAACGAGCCTCATTTTGTAAAATACACAATTGCAAAATTGGCACAGATTAAGAACAAGGACATTGAAGAGGTTGCATCAAGCATACGTGAAAATTTTGTCAGACTTTTTTTAGGGCAAAAATATATAAATTCCGACAACCTGGCCGGTGAAGAGGGGGCAACCCCCTTACAGGGACAGGCGTAAGCCCAGTGCGCGCAAAGCTCAGCGCGATAAACAGCTCACACGTTGAGCGAGAAGGGGAGGCCGGGGTACCCGCTTCGCGGGTCGTGGCTTATGTCGGTGGAGGGGGCGACGATAGCCCCGGTAATAGAAGGAGAAAAACATTGAAACCCGCTATTATTATTATTGACATGCTTGAAGGAAATTACGGTAATGTAAGGACAGGCGAAAAAGAAGAAGAAAAAATTGTCCCTTATGTCAGGGATTTTCTAAAAAAATGCAGGGATATTTCAATACCCGTTATCTTCGCCTGCGACAGTTTTTTGAAGGATGATTTTATTTTCAAGGGGAGAATGAAGCCTCATGCCATCAGAGGGACAAAGGGCACGCAGCCTTTATCCGACCTTGAACCGCAGAACACAGATATAGTGCTCGAAAAAAGAAGGTTCAGCGCCTTTTTTAAAACCGATCTCGATCAGACCTTGCGTACAATGGGCGTTGACACTGTAGTCATCGGTGGCATCAATACCCATTTCTGTGTGCTTGCGACAGCTTTTGACGCTGTCTGCCATGATTTTTATACCATAATACTTGAAGATATGAGCGCTGCATTTAAAAAAGAAATTCATAATAATTTTCTTGATGCCTACAGAAATTCTGCCATATATCCGCTTTTCAGGGTAATGACCTCCGGAGAATTTTTAAATGAATTTAATAAAGCTTAAAATGACGGGGGCAACGCTCTAATGAGGTCCATCAGATCAGCTCACGCGGTGAGTGAGAAGAGAAGCCCCCGATTGAACTGTTGTTTTTAGAGAGGAGCAAGCCCCGGTAGACATGGTGTCAGTGCGATAAATAGCTCACACGGTGAGCGAGAAGGGGAGGCTCCGACGGCTTATGCCGGTGGAGGGGGCGACGATAGCCCCTTTAGTTGATAGACAAAAAAACGACATTTGTATATAATTTGAACAATGAAGAAAAAAGTCATCGATTACAGACTCGATATTTACGATTCTCACAAAAGCTTCATAAGCAAAAGACTGGCAATCATTATTTTTACTGTTTCAATTGCCCTTACAGCTCTTCTGGCTATTTATAGTTATTTGAAACGCCCTGAGCCGATGAAAAGCGTTGCTTCTGTTACCACAGAGAGCCTGTATATATTTGCCCCGAAGGATGGAGTCAAACTTGCCCAGAACGTATTAGAGGTTAAAGCGAGTATATCGGAAAGACAAAAAGCTGATGAAATAATAAATGAGCTAAAGAGGCAGAAGTGTGTTCCTGAAAAATTGACGCTTTATGATTTTGCAGCAGGCGAAGATGGGGTTATGTATTTGAATTTCTCAAAAGAACTTCTGGGTGATAAAGCTATGAGTGCATCACGGGAGATAACCATGACCTATGCCATTGTGAACACATTCATATCCAACTTTAGAAATATTAATAAAATTCAGTTGCTTGTTGAAGGACATCCAACAGAAACCATAAACGGGGTAGTATATATTTATAAACCGATTGAGTTTAAAACAGATTTAATGGAGGACTAAATGATTGACCCTAAGATTATCAGGGAAAGAGTCGGGCTTGTTCGGGAAAGCCTTGAAAAAAGAGGCGCTTCTTTTGATATTGAAAAGCTCCTCATAACAGATGAAAAGCGCAGAGGGCTTATACAAGAATCCGAAAAAATGAAAAATGAAAAGAATGAGCTTTCAAATGAAATTGCAAGACTGAGAAAGTCGGGCTCTATGCCTCCTGATAAGATTGACCATCTGAAAGCGCTTGGGAAGGATATTGAAAATATTGAGCAGACATTGAGAGAAACGGAAAAGGCATGGGATGACATGATTATGGTAATCCCGAATATCCCGCACAGTTCCGTTCCTGTTGGGACAAGCGAGGAAGATAATACGATTGTGAAGGTCTGGGGAGAAAAACCTGTTTTCACCTTTGAGCCTCAGCCCCACTGGGAGATAGGCGAGAGGCTTGACATACTGGATTTTAAAAGAGCTGCAAAGATCACCGGTTCAAGATTCACGCTGTATAAATCTTTTGGTGCCCTTCTTGAACGTGCCCTCATTAATTTTATGCTTGATCTGCACACCCGTGAGCACGGGTATACAGAGGTGCTTCCGCCGTTTATGGTAAATAGGGAGACAATGACCGGAACGGGCCAGCTTCCCAAGTTCGAAGAAGAGCTCTTCAAACTTGAAGGACTTGATTATTTCCTTATTCCCACTGCTGAAGTACCGGTGACAAATATATTCAGCAACGAAATTTTGAAGGAAGATGCTTTGCCCATCAAATACGTTGCTTACACCCCATGTTTCAGGAAAGAAGCCGGGGCTCACGGCAAGGATACGAGAGGGCTTACCCGTCAGCATCAGTTTAACAAGGTTGAACTTGTCAAGTTTTCTTCGCCTGAAAAATCGTATGAGGAACTCGAAGGCCTTCTTCTTGATGCGGAAGATGTATTGAAAAAATTAAACATACACTACAGAGTTTCCTTGCTCTGCACAAGCGACCTCGGGTTTTCCTCCGCAAAGACCTATGATATTGAAGTCTGGCTGCCGGGGCAGAATGTTTACAGGGAAATATCGTCATGCAGTAATTTTGATACATTCCAGGCAAGAAGGGCAAAAATCAGATACCGGAAGGATAATGGGAAAACAGATTTTGTCCATACGCTTAACGGCTCCGGTCTTGCCATCGGAAGGACGGTTATGGCTGTAATGGAAAATTATCAGACAGAAGACGGGGCTATTGCAGTTCCTGAAGCGCTAAAACCGTATGTGCATGGGATGCTCAGGTTTCCTTAATTTTTGATAGGAGATCGTCAATCTTCTTTAGTATGACAGGGTCTTCTTCAATTTCCCTGAATTCGGAGAGTATGCTCTTGGCATTACCGTTAAGAAGTGAATAGAGAAATTCTATGGCGCGCGATTTTAAATTTCTGTCGCCAATATCTTTCAAAGCATCCATTATTGCAAAGATTGTTCTCTTTTTCCCGGCAAGACCCATTCCCCGTATCATAAGGTCTTTTATTTCAAATACTTTCTCTTTTTTTAAATGTTCCAATAAGGGATTTATCATGTCCTTGTCCTGTATTTCAACTAGCAGGCTTATGGCCTTACTTCTTTTATCCGAGTCTTTAATATAGAGTAATTTGAGAATAGGCTGAATATCTATCCCCTTGCCGTCCTTTTTTGCCTTTTCGAAAAATGGTCCGAAATCCTTTTCCTGGATGATAATGCTTGATAGAATAAGCCCCATCTCTTCTTTTGAAAAGACTAATTCATCCTTCCATTTTTCAAGGAGCTTCAGCGCTTCAATATCAAGAAATGCCTCGTTTGCAATTAAATTCTGGAGCATATTACGTATTTTTCTCTTCTCCTCAAAGGCTTCAAGTCTTAAAACCCTGTAAAGAGGTTCTTTCAGGTATCTGTTCGATAAGGCATAGTATGGCTGTTCTGTTGACTCATATTCTATCAATATATCTTTTTCCTTTAAGAGGCCCAGATAGCCGAGGATTCTTTTATGAGGTACAACTGTTTCAGTAAAGATGTTTTCAAGGGTATATCTCTTGAGATGCAGGTCATTTTTGTCTGCAAAAATCGCGATTATTTTTCTCAAATCGTCTTCGTCTTTCAATTCATCGAGAATATCTTCCAGTACTTTCCCGATATTCAAATTAGCCTGGAGGAGTTCGCATTCTATAGGTTTGAATCTCTCCCCTGCATTCAGGAAGATATTATTTTCTCCGAAGGCTTCAAGGGCCTTTGCGCCTTTCATCTGCTTAATTTCACATATTGCAGATATGTTTGTGCTGCCGAGAAGTGTATGCCATTCAAAAAAACTTTCCTTGTCACCGGAAAAAATCAGGTAAATATTATCCTGTTCGAGACAGAACTTTATAAATCTATCGAGTTTCTCCTTTTCGGTTGTATCGAGGTATGCATACCTCTCGCAATTATCGAGAATAAAAAAGCAGGGATAGGTATCTTTTGAAAATTTATTGCACAGTGATATAATATCAAGATCAATATCATTAGACTGTCTGCGCCGTTTGCACATAATATTCTTAATCTCGCTCACGGGTTTTTCCCAGAACTCACAATAAAACACATTCGGGCTTATCAAAAGCAATTGAGGAACAATAAAAGACCGCATTATTGTGGTCTTGCCTGTAGTCGTACCCCCGACAGCGATAACATAACCGAAATTAAACATCTTGTCTAATATGAGAGAAGTTTTCTCCCACCTCTCGAGGGGTGGGCCCTCAAACTCATTGTAAGGAGAGAATCTCGGCATATCAAAAACATCCCTTTCAAAGCTAAAATCATCTGCAATATCCCATTGTATGCTCTTATAGTTAAACCCCATTTTACCATTAACATTGCTTTTAAATGTGCTGAAAATGCTGTCCGTATATTTTTTTGCATTTTCAAGAAGATGTGATTCATATGGGCATTTTGACCTGCATGTTATGTAAATAATCCCTTCTCTGTTGTCTATATCAACCTTTGTATCACGATGTCTTAATATGAAATGAGATTCGTTAAAACGACTGAATTTCCTGTATTTCAAATCCGAGCAGAATATGTCAAGGATGAGATGTGAAAAGCTAAACACATGAGCAATGACCCTGGCGTTTCTGATAATAGCCTTCCCGCCGTCATCATTAATCTCCCATTCTGCAGGTATTTTTCTAATTTCATGCGAAAAAACCAAATAATTAATAATATCAATCGCTGTTTCGGGGATATCCAGCTTATCGCATATGCCGTAATTCAATAACATCCTCTTATCGGCCCCTTCAAGGCTGCTTAATATATTTTTTCTTGAACTCCATCCAAAATTATTTACGAGCCCTATATCGTGTAGATATATTGTGCAAAGAAGGGTGAATATCTCTCCGGAAAACATCTCTTCTTTCCTGTCTTTCGGATCAGGTATGATCTTTTCAATTAAAATCTTAAGGTCTTGAATGTGTTGTTTTAAAGGTAGGTTGGCTGTTGACGAAAAAAGAGATTTTTCAAAAAACTGTTTTAAATCAATGAATCTTTGATGAAGCTTCAGCTCTTTTTCTTTGTTTTTTAATACATCCTCAAGCTTCAACTGCATTAAATACCTGCATTGCACAAAATGGAATTATTGAGGATTATCGTACTTTATTTCTCCAAACATACACTATAGGGCTGGCGACAAATATTGAAGAGTATGTGCCTACAATAAGACCTATAAATAATGCAAATGAAAAATCAAAAAGCACTTCACCGCCAAAAAACATAAAAATTGCCAATACTATCAGCGTACTGATGCCGGTGACAACAGTCCTGCTTAAAACCTCATTTATACTCTTGTTGATTGTTTCGCCGAATTCATTTTTCGATTTCATCTTCAGCATGTTTTCACGAATCCGGTCAAATACTACAACCGTATCCTGAAGAGAATATCCGGCTATTGTGAGTAGCGCTGTAATAATAAGGAGATTAATCTCTTTACCGAGTATATAAAACACACCGAGTATGACTACAACATCGTGAAAAGTGGCAATAGTTGCCGCAATACCTGATATAAAGGTAAACCGCCACGCGATATAAATAATAATACCGAGAAGGGCAAGGCAAACCGCTATGATTGCATATTTTTTCAGATCCCTTCCCACGCCCGGACCAACCATGCTGCTGCCAAGAATTTCATATTTGTTATTTTTCAACTGATCGGATAATATTGCGGATATTTTATTTTGTATCTTTTCACTCCCAACATCAGAGAGCTTTGTCTTTATAAAAAATTCCTTTGTCCCGCTTATCTGCTGGATCTGGACATCTCCAACCCCGCCATTTACCAAAGCCTCTCTAAGCACACTGATATCAACCTGATTTTCAAATTTTATCTGTAAATTAGTGCCACCGGTAAAATCAACACTCAAATTTGCCTTTCCGAGGGACACCATAATAAAGGCATAGAAACCTATCAACACAAGTATCAGTGAGATTATAAAAGCCTTTTTTCTGAATCCGATAAAATCTATATTGGTATTTTTAAGTAATTCAACCATAATTATTGCCTCAGATGCTCAGCTTCCGCGGTTTATACTTTATCATTATCCAGTCAAAAATTGCCTTGGAACCGAATACGGCAGTAAAAAGATTGATTATCATCCCGATAATCAGGGTTATTGCGAAACCTTTTACCGGACCCGTACCGAACATAAAGAGAACTGCGGCAGTGATCAATGTTGTAATATGAGAATCGAAAATTGCTACCCACGCCTTTGTGTAGCCTGCATCTACTGCCGCCCTTACAGTCTTGCCGAGACGGAGTTCTTCCCTTATTCTTTCAAAGATCAGTACATTCGAATCAACGCCCATGCCGATAGTCAAGGCAATGCCTGCAATGCCGGGGAGAGTCATCGTTGCTTTTAATGCGCTGAAAGCACCCAACAGGTAGACCAAATTAAGAAGAAGGGCAATATTTGCAATTACTCCTGACATGCGATAGTAGAAAATCATGAAGATAATAACAAGTATGCTGCCGAGAATCGTTGCCTTCAGGCCTTTATTTATTGAATCCTGACCCAGGCTGGGGCCGATGGTGATATTCTGGACAACCTTTACCGGTGCGGGCAGGGCGCCTGCGCGCAATACAATGGCAAGATCCTTTGCCTCATCCATTGTAAAACTGCCGGAAATTGTTGCTTTGCCGCCGGATATCCTTTCTTTAACAACAGGGGCTGAATACACCGTATTATCAAGAATAATGGCGATTCTTTTGCCTACATTTTCAGCCGTAACCTTATCAAATAATGTTGCGCCTTCACTATTAAATTCTATAGCAACATAGGGCTCGCCGCCGAATTCTCCTCCGAGTTTTACCCTTGCATCTGTCAGCAGTTCACCTGTCAAAAGGGACTGTTTCTTTAACAGTATCTGCGTAGTTGTAGAAATGCCTGTTTCCTTGTTTTTTGTTTTCATTGTCAGGACTTCATCGCCCTCCGGGGGAGTGCCGCCCGTATATCTTGCCGCATTGTCTTCATCTACAAGTTTAAACTCAAGTTGGGCTGTCCTGCCTATCAGTTCCAGGGCCCTTTGAGGGTCTTTAATACCGGGGAGCTGAACAAGTATCTGGTTTTCCCCCTGACGGACGATAACAGGTTCAGAAACTCCAAACTGGTCTATCCTGTTTCGTATGGTTTCAAGTGCCTGATGGACGGCGTTCTCTTTTATGTTGGTTAATTCTTTTTCTGACAGGAGAAATTCAATATTCAGATTCTCGCCGTCAGCCTTTATTGCTCCGGCTTTCATATCGGCAAATTCTTTGCCTATAAGGTTATAAAGTTTATCCTTTTGCTCCGCCCGTATTGTTATGAAAAGCGCATTTTCTTTTTTATCAAGCCCCAGAAAGCGTATACCATCTCGTATCATACCGTCTTTTACCGCATTGAATTTCCTGTTTACCATGTTTTCAAGCATCTTGGCGGTATCAAGTTCAAGAAGCAGATGCATTCCACCTTTTAGATCGAGCCCCAGATGGATCTTATCTGAGGGGAGGTATCTCTTCCATGCGCCTGTTGGTTCAATGATATTAGGCAGGCAGTAAATAATAGATATTACAAGAAAAAGAACAATGAAAAAAACCCGTAGTTTTATCGATTTAAGCACCTACAGCCCCGTTTAAATATAATTTTTTGGGTGACAAGCATACAAAATTATCTTTATCTGTCCTGTTTGTCAAGAGATTTTTGTCACAAGGGCATTATACATGTCAGTCAAACGGGACATGGGCACATTCAAATATGTCAGATGACATGACAATATTTAAAAGGTACACATAATTTAAAAGGTACACATAAAACATTGTTGCTTTTCATTGATTTTTTATTTTAAACCCATTATAGTTATGAAAGGTGAGGCCATACATTGAGAAACGGTTGTGCAGCAACTGCGGAGAATGTGTTGATATCTGTCCCTACGAAGTCTTCTCGATGAATAATAATGGAGATCTGATGGTGCTGACGCCTGAAGACTGTATCGAATGCACATCCTGCATTGACCAATGTCCGAAAAAAGCAATATATATGGATGACTGATGATCGAAAAACCTATCCAGCTCCTTGACCGGAAGGCGTTAGAAAGAACTATTACAAGAATTGCTCATGAAATTCTGGAAAGAAACAAGGGCAGTGAAAATTTATGTCTTATAGGCATCAGGACAAGAGGGGTCCACCTTGCAAACAGGATCAGGAATAAGATAAAGGATATTGAAAATATAGAGCTCCCTCTCGGTATCCTCGATATCACGATGTATAGAGACGACATATTTAAACTGAAATTGCCTGCAGTAAAAAAAACCGACATACCCTTTGACGTGAACAATATGACAATCGTTCTTATAGATGATGTAATGCATACCGGGAGGACCACAAGGGCAGCGATAGATGCCCTCATGGATATGGGAAGGCCGAGGAAAATCCAGCTTGCCGTCTTTGTTGACAGAGGAAGCAGGGAACTCCCCATACACCCGGATTATGCAGGTATAAAATATAACGCAACCCCCGAAGAAGACATACTTGTGAAGCTCAAAGAAGTTGATAATAAAGACGAAGTCGTAGTTGTGAGAGTTTAAATGAATTGGACAAAAAAAGATCTTCTCGGCATAAGAGAGCTTTCAAAAGACGAAATACTCCTCATCCTTGATACTGCCGAGTCTTTTAAAGACATATCAAAAAGAGAGGTTAAAAAAGTTCCCACGTTGCGCGGTAAAACAGTGATTACCCTGTTTTATGAACCAAGTACGCGGACAAGGGTTTCTTTCGAGATAGCGGCGAAGCGTCTGAGCGCGGATACAATCAATGTTTCTTCCAGCACAAGCAGTTACGTGAAAGGTGAAACGCTGAAGGA
The DNA here is from genome assembly GCA_964532465.1 of uncultured Syntrophorhabdaceae bacterium. GTDB lineage: Bacteria > Desulfobacterota > Syntrophorhabdia > Syntrophorhabdales > Syntrophorhabdaceae > JAPLKB01. The sequence goes on from CAZHHX010000058.1 coordinate 19,396, forward strand.
TACCGCTAAAAACCTTGAATCCATGCAGCCTGATGTTATTGTTATAAGACACAATATGCCCGGCGCTCCCCATATGCTGTCAAAGATAGTCAATTCTTCCGTCATTAACGCCGGTGACGGCGCTCACGAGCATCCCACTCAGGCGTTGCTTGATTTATTTACCATGAGAGAAAAAAAAGGCAAATTAGACGGCCTGAAATTTGTTATAATCGGTGATATCGCCCATAGCAGGGTAGCCCGTTCAAATATTTTTGCCTTGAACCACTTCGATTCTGAAATAGTTTGCTGCGGTCCTCCGACAATGATACCGCCATTTATTGAAGACCTCGGCGTAAAAGTAGAATATGATATCAACAAGGCGGTAAAGAATGCCGATGTAATTATGATGTTGCGGATTCAAAAAGAAAGGGGCGGTGTTTCCTATATTCCTTCCATTAACGAATATTCGGCTATTTATGGTCTGAAACAGGATCAGGTTAAAAAAGCAAAAAAAGACGTGATTATAATGCACCCCGGACCCATGAACAGAGGGGTGGAGATTACAGGTGAAGTGGCTGACGGACCCTATTCAGTAATACTTGATCAGGTGGAAAACGGCGTTGCAGTGAGAATGGCAATCCTTTTTCTCCTCACAGGGGGCGAGGCGTGAAAATCTTAATAAAAAACGGCAGAGTTATTGATCCCAAAAACGGTATGGATGAAGTTTTGGATATCTATATAAATGGCGGATTTATAGAAAAGATTGATAAGAATATCCATGAAAAAGACCGTGATGTAGAGGTTATAGATGCAGCAGGCCTCATCGTTGCCCCTGGTCTTATAGATGTTCATGTGCATCTCCGTGAGCCGGGCTACGAATACAAGGAATCAATCAAAACAGGCACAATGGCTGCCGTAAAGGGCGGATTTACGACAGTCATATGCATGGCAAATACGAATCCGGTGAATGACAATAAGAGCATTACTGAATATATTGTAAACCAGTCTAAAACCGAAGGCGTATGCCGTGTTTTTCCCTGCGGAGCCATAACAAAAGGGCTGAAAGGAGAAGAGCTTGCCGAGATAGGCGAGATGTATAAGGCAGGCATTGTTGCTATTTCTGATGACGGCAGATCGGTAAAAAATTCCGAGTTGCTAAGGAAAGCTCTTGAATATACAAAATTATTCGGTATCCCTGTAATATCCCACTGTGAAGATGAAGACCTGTCAAATGGTTTTGTCCATGAAGGGAGAGCATCCATCATATCCGGCATTGATGCGGTTCCCTCCATTGCGGAGGAGATCATAGTTAAAAGGGATATGGCTTTAGCGGAATACACCGGTTCTCCGATACACCTGACGCATATTTCGGCAAAGGGGAGCGTGAGTTCTATCGGGGAAGTCAAAAAAAGATTTAAAAAGGTAACATGCGATACCTGTCCGCACTACTTCACGCTAACGGACGAAGCGACTCTCGGGTTTGACACGGATACAAAAGTCAACCCGCCTTTACGGTCAAAAGAAGACGTGGAGGCAATCAAGGAAGGGCTTAAAAACGGATCAATCGATATCATTGCGACAGACCATGCTCCCCATGATTTTACATCAAAAGATGTAGAATTTAATATTGCCACTTCGGGAATTTCGGGCCTGGAAACAGCATTCGCGCTCTCCCTTGCCCTTGTCCATGAAGGCGTTCTTGACCTGATGGGGCTTTTGAGGAAATTTACGGAAACCCCGGCAAAAGTTTTTAAACTCCCATATGGCGAACTTTCGCCAGGCAGCGCAGCCGACATTATCATATTTGACCCTGATGCCCGGTGGACGGTTGATAAAAAAACTTTCCTTTCGAAAGGTAAAAATACGCCTTTTAACGGCTGGAAATTACGCGGAAAGAACCTCCTTACTCTCGTCGGCGGGAAGATCGTTTACAGGGAAAAGAAGGCCTGATGCCTGTAAAAATATCTATTAATATTAAAGATAGCGCTCTCTCTGGAGAGTTAGGAGACACAGCCTGCGCAAAGGCTGTAGCAGATGCCCTGCCCATAGAGGCCCGGCCGAATGAATGGGGGGATGAGTTCTATTTTACAATTCCGGTCAACAATCCCCTTGATGAAACGGTGACAACAAAAGTGAAGGCCGGCGATATCGGTTACTGGCCTCCGGGAAATGCTTTGGCAATATTCTTCGGACCAACACCCTTAAGCAGCGGTTTAGACCCTGTTCCTGCAAGTGAAGTAAATATTGTAGGAAGAATTATTGATGATCCGGCTATATTGAAGACGGCAAAGGGCGCGGCAGTAATCAGGATTGAAAAAGCTTAACGGGCCTCATGCCCAAATAAATTTCAGGAAATCTTTAACAATTCGTAAAAACCCCGGGACACTGATTAAATCCTTTTTTTACCCTTCTAAATTAATTGCTTCTGATATATCTGTCTCTCAGCGCTATTTTTTGACGTGTTGCTCCAGCTTCCTTCGGAACTTTCTTCATTGCAGAAATTAATTTCTCAGCAATCATCATTTTCCTTCCATTTCTAAAAGAGATAATATCGACGCTCCCCGGATGTCCTGAAAACACTTCATAATATTGTGATATCAGGGATTTTTATCAGCAAGGATTTTCATTATTATTTTGTTGATACTATTTATCTTATATGATAAAAAGAATAATATGATACAAATAATAACAAATACAAACCAATATAGACATATAATGAAATATAATAAATTTTACGACCTGCTGATTGTGTATAGACTATGGCAAGAATAATCAAAATAAATGAAGGAGGAATCGATGAGTATTAAAACAATTGGTGTTTTAGGCGCTGGAGCAATGGGAAACGGGATCGCACAGGTAGCTGCCCAGGCAGGCTATGATGTTGTAATGAGAGATATTGAAGAGAAATTTGTAGAAAAAGGTTTGAAGAGTATTGACAAATTTCTCGCAAAGAGCGTTGAAAAGGGCAAGATAACAGCAGAAGCTAAAAATTCTGTCATGGGAAAAATTAAAGGCACAACCAGGATGGAAGATTTAAAGGACGCAGATTATGTTGTCGAGGTTGTTTTCGAAGACATGGACCTGAAAAAGAAGATGTTCAGGGAATTGGACGAACTTACAAGAAAGGAAGTAATACTTTCAACCAATACATCTTCAATGTCTATTACTGAGATTGCAAATTCAACCACAAGGCCCGACAAGGTTGTGGGTATGCATTTCTTTAATCCAGTCCCCCTTATGCGTCTCGTAGAAGTTATTCGCGGTTACTACACAAGCGATGAGACCATTGCAGTCTCTTTGGACCTTGCAAGAGCATTCAAAAAAGAACCGATCGAAGTTAAAAAAGACATCCCCTGCTTTGTTGTAAACAGACTCATGATGCCCCATTTTGTGGAAGCAATGTGGCTCCTCCAGGAAGGCGTTGCATCAGCAGAAGATATTGATAAGGCGGCAAAGCTCGGCCTTAATTACCCTATGGGACCATTCGAATTAATGGACTTGACAGGCATTGACATAGCTTACCATGTAGTTGAATACCTCCACAAAGAGATGAACAAGGAACTCAAATGGGTAGCCCCCCGCATTCTGAAAGATATGGTTAAGGCCAACCGCCTTGGAATGAAAACCGGCGGCGGCTGGTATGATTACAACAAAAAGTAGGAGGCTTCAATGATATACGACACACTGACAATCGAAAAAGAAGAAGGAATAGCAATAGTCAGACTGAACAGACCTCCGGTAAATTCCCTTAATTGCAGAGTTTATTGTGAACTATATGATTTATTTGCAGAATTTGAAAATGATGATGAGGTAAATGCTATTATTCTTACCGGCACAGGCGAAAAAGCCTTTGCGGCAGGTCTTGATGTGAAGGAAGTGGCAGGGAAATCCATACCGGATTATTTTACCTTCGCAGGGAATGCAAGAATGTGTCTTGATAAGGTTGCCGGTATTCAGAAACCCACTATAGCCGCTCTTTTCGGTTTTGTTTTCGGAGGCGGATGCGAACTTGCCCTTGCCTGTGATCTCAGGATTGCTGCAAGCGATGCAAGCATCGGATGCCCTGAAGTAAATCTCGGCATAATACCGGGTTCCGGCGGTACACAGAGACTTCCCAGACTTATCGGAATTTCAAAAGCAAAAGAGCTTCTTTTTATGGGTGACACGGTAAGCGGTGAAGAAGCATATCGTATCGGTCTGGTTAATAAGGTTGTTCCAAAAGAGGCTGTACTTAACGAAGCAAAGGTTCTTGCGAAAAAACTTGCTGCAAAACCAAAAGTAGCGATAAGTCTCCTTAAGAATGCCATTGATAACGGCATGAACATGGATCTCCAGTCTGCAATTACTTATGAAAATAATTGTTTTGTCATTACCTATGTTTCAGAAGACGGAAGAGAGGGTTTTCAGGCATTTAACGAAAAGAGAAAGCCCGTTTTTAAGGGTAAGTGATTTTAAGCGAATATGACAGCCATTATAGCTTGGATTAAATAACTCAGGAGGTAGTTTATTATGAACAGTTTTACAAAGGCATATATACCCTACGGAGGTTACTATTCAACACCCTTTTCCCGCTGGCAGGGAAGCATGCAGCACGACAACTCCATAACGCTTGGCGCTGAGACTGCAAGGAGATGGTTCCTTGAGAAAAGAAAAATTGACCCTACTGTAATTGACTACTTATATTACGGCACTACTATTGCCCAGCATCATTGGTTCTTTTCACACCAGTGGTCAGGCGCCATATTGACAGACGACAAAAAATTCGTGCCCGGACTTTTTATTCACCAGGCATGTTCAACCTCTACAACAATTCTTGCGCTTGCGGCCAAAGATATGGAACTCGGCGCTTACGATGTGGCTTATGGTCTTATGACCGATCGTTGCTCCAATGGACCGCATACCGTATGGGGTAACCCGCTTGGAAACGGCGGTGAGCCCTATCGCGAAGATTGGAATATGGACAACTTCGGCGGGAATCCCCGTGTGCAGGTTGCAATGGTAGAAACCGGTGAGAATGTTGCCAAGGAAATAGGCGCTACAAAAGAAGAGTGCGATGCAGTGGTTTTGAGACGCTATGAGCAGTATCAGGATGCTCTCGCAAACGACAGGGAATTCCAGAAACGTTACATGTTTGCTCCATTATGTACAGTCAATAAAAAAATTAAAAAACTTGTGGAAGAGGACGAGGGTTGGACACCAACCACTGCTGAAGGACTTGCAAAACTGAAACCGGTTCGTCCCGGCGCGGTCCACAGTTTTGGAGCGCAGACATTCCCGGCAGACGGCAACTGCGGCATTATTGTAACCACCCGCGATAAAGCCAGGGAGTTGAGCACAGATCCCAAGATAGAGATACAGATTGTAGCCTACGGTTTTGCAAGGACTAAACCTGCTTTTATGCCTGCAGCTCCTGTCCCTGCGTCAGAAATGGCTCTTGCTACAGCGGGGCTCAAGATTACTGATATTAAATCGTTCAAATCACATAACCCTTTTGCGATTAATGACGTTAACTTTGCCAAAAAATTCGGCGTAGATGTTATGAAGATGAACAACTATGGGTCATCCCTGATTTACGGGCATCCGCAGGGACCGACAGCAGGAAGAGGCATTATTGAAATGATAGAAGAATTAGCGATTCTCGGTGGTGGATACGGTTTATTTACCGGCTGCGCCGCAGGTGACACCGCTGCTACAATAATTATAAAAGTTGGCTGATAAGGCAGTTCGCGGGAAAGATGGTTCTCATACACCATCTTGCTTCTCCGGGCCGTTCTTTCCTCCAAAGAACGGCCTTTTTTAAATAGCCGTCAACCTTTATTACTTAACAGCTTATTTTTGAAATTTAAACAAAGGTTCCATGAAAATATATTTTATTTTTATAATTTTTATAGTTCAAATCAATTAATCAGGAGGTAGTTCCATGAACACTTTTACAAAA
>CAZHHX010000059.1:0-24603 GCA_964532465.1 uncultured Syntrophorhabdaceae bacterium
AAGTGGGGAATAAACGCGGCCCTGAAGGTGGGGAATTAATTTGGCCCTTGACAAGTCCTTCGGGAGTACAAATAACAGGAGTCTTTATTCCCAGATCCTCGTTAATATTTATCAATTTCTTAATGACCTCTCCATTGGCAATATGAACGCAATTCCATGTTACCAGGTAATCAATATTGTGAACCGACGCCATGGCAAGATGTGCTGCATGGCGAATAACCCCGGCAGATCATGCTACGGCATACTCAACGGAACGGGGGTTTTCCATGCGCTTGGAAGCATCAAGTATTTCAAGGCCGACAATGTTGCCGTTTTTATCATAGTCGAGAATCATTCCTGGTTTTTCTTCGTCGCTCTCTTCGATAGGCATATTACTGAAGATAACTGTCAATGTATCGACCTCAGGATCATAGGTAATTTTCATGGTATCCTCTAATATCTATCGATCTTGCTTGTTCTATATACTGTTACAACCACGAATTATCACTATATTCCTTTACAGTTGCACGTACCAGATATATTTACCACTTCCTGAATCAATCTTCGACTGATAAGCTTTTTTTCCTTCATATTCCTCAACGATTTGATCTGGATTTTCAAGGACAGCTTCAAGTATTTCCGGGGCAATGCCCCTGCGTTCTGACTCTTCATTGGCATGTTTAGATATGTGAAATTTCATATGTTATCCCCTTTTTAACATTGCCTCTGGCATTGAATTGAAGATAGTCCCGACCGGCTTCATAAACATAGTAATGTCTAATTGTTGAGTTAGTCATGGCTCCTTGCTCTCCAAAAGATTCATTGAGTCGATACATAATAGATCTGTCTCCTTACGCCCATGTCCCGTGTCAGTGCTTAACCCCTCACATCCTCTTTCATCGACATATAACGTTGAGAGCAGTTCATATAATTTCTCGTTCAGATACAGATTCTTTTTTCTCAAATGTCAGAGACTGTTTTTTTGGTATCCCTGTTCAACAAAATCCTATTTTTTGTAGTATCCACCGGTCTTTTTGCTTCCCCTGAACTCTATCTTGCCGTCGTCTCTCAGTTTCTTAATATATCGTTCCGCAGTCCTTGTCGAAACGTTGATTCCCTTTCCGATGTCAGCAGTTTTTTTACCTGGGTTGTTTTCTATATAGGCAAGCAAGGAATTTATTCCGCCATTTATTCCGCCATTTATTCCGCCATCCTCCCGAGGAGTTTCAGCCTTTGCAATGGCTAAATCTCTATGGAAAATAACGAGAAAACCGCTCTTGATGGGTTCAAATTCAACCCTTACATTATTGGACCGGCATTCGTCATAAATCCTTTTCAATCCTGAACCCCATTTTTCGATCTCTTTCGACTTGTATAGCGTTTCTGCAATAAGAGGGTTTCTAAGAATTGACCTTTCTTTCCCTGTTATGAAATCCAGCGGAGTGTAGCCTTCCGGGAACGCGCCTGGGTTGTAAATTTCTATTCGATCTTTGAAGACGGCAATCTCATTGCCTTTGGGAATTATATAATCCCTATGGCAGAAAGAGTTGACAAGAGCTTCTCTGACAGCCTTTATAGGAATCTCAGGAATCTCCTCTCTCTTAATCTTGCCGAATTTTACCTTCCAGTTGATATGCTCTGAGATATACTGCTCTGACTTTTCAAGTAGATCAAAAATAGTGCCCTGGAACTTTTTAATGTCAAGAAAAGTTATTTTGTCTGTACCAGCAAAGACAGCAGCTTGTACTTCCATTAAATTATTGTCGCAAAAAAGGACTTCGCAAGCGTTTAATAGTTCATTACCTTGAAACATATTCAGCTTGTTGAGGGTTGTTTTAACACCTTCAAAATCAAAATCAAGTCGGCCCGCAGATTGTGCCCTGGAAATGTACTGCTTAAGTATTTTTTCATTCACGTCTTTGAGAGAACTTCGGGATATCATTCTCTCCCATGAGAATTGATCTCTATTTTTCCTGAGAAACATATTTTCAAGTTCTTTCGCGCTTAGTTGCCTGTCTTCATCGCCCACACGTATGTAAGACCTTCCATAAGCAAAATAAGGAGTTTCTTCTCCTTGGAATTCAACTCTAATACAATCCCTGGAATCTATCTCAATCTTCTCAACCTTGGGATAAATTCTCGGCTCGATATGCTCTGAAATCGTTTTTGTCACATCCCGTATTGTTTTCCCTGTAACGGTCTGCCCGATAACGGTTCCATCGTTGCTGATTCCAAAATAAAGATCACCAACCCGATGTTTATTCAGAATGGCAGCAATGGAAATAACTGCTTCTTTCAGCTCGGATGTTGATCTCTTCAGTTCCAGTTTTTCAGATTCTTTGAATTCTGTCGGCATATATTCGACCTTGTTTTGTTTATGTAATTTCCTTGTCCTTCTTTAATATCAGATATTCTGTTATCTAAGCCAATAAACTCGTTAATTTAGGATCGTTACGAAACAACACACACCACTTTGCTACAGAAGATAATTCAGCGTCTTTACATGTCATTGCACGAATATTAGATACATGATCCCGTAATTTTTGTTTTGCTGCCGGATTAATACCGTAGACACAGCGACTTTTTGCTTTAAAGTAACTTTCAATTTCAAACGTTATTTTTTTCCAGACCTTCATACGTTCTTCCGTCAATGCTTCATGGGCATTCAGTTTCAAACGCTCAATAGTCACTTCAACACGTTGTTTTTCCCAGTCGGAAACACCAGGCGCCGGAATAATGTTTCCTTGTTCATCAAAAGCAATCAGGGTAACGTCTTCTGGATCAATAGGATCAAGCAAATAATAATCCTCTGATTCTTCACATTGGTTTTCGTAGCATGATACAAGCGACCCCTTCTTTAACGGAAACCAACCACCTTTTTTTCTATTTCCGACATTACCGCATACCCTGAAGTTGGCATAGTCAAATGCTAACCACCAATAACCATCCCTTGCAGTATGATCAAGATTCTTAGCTTCTTTCTTTGGCCGGAAATGCTCGACATCCATATGCGAATAAATGTCCTTTGCCTCGGAAAACCAGCACTTTCCTCCCGACAAAGCAAGCAACCATGGTTTTAGCTTGCCCCAATGGTCACTGTTGTCATCAATAAGCTTATTGCGAGCAGCCAGATTACCATTTACGTGCCTATCATTCAGTTCTTTCAGTAAACGTTCAGACTCATCAAGCCATTTTTGCCACTCTTCTTTTGTCCAAGGTTCCCAATTGGGGATATCATTATCTGTAGGTAATTTTCCGTGAAATTCAATTAGTCTCACCGGCACGTCTCCGCATCAAGAATCTCAGTAATAATTTCATCAGCAATTGCATCCTGCTCTTTTTGTTCTTCAGGAGAAAGACTCTCTTTATGGAACTTGGTGTGTAATGCCATTTTAGTGACAAACTTGGCGAAATATGGATCTTTGAAATCACCTGCAAAACCAAGATCAGACAATTCTTCACTCAGCCGCGACATCTCATTGTTTTCGTCGAGCGTTCGTTTGTCTCCCAGGGCATACAAATAATTACGGCGGTCCAGGCGACGCATGGTTTCGGAATCTACAGTGGAACGTAAACCAAATAAATCGCTCTTCAGTAATCCTCCCACACCCATACCCTGCGGATGCTCATCCGGCATCTCAACGGTTAATTTGCCATGCTTGTTTTGCAGAATCCGTACCTGTTCCCGTCTCAAACTGCCGATCATCAGAGGATCGTGCGTGGCAATGATGATTTGTGATTCACCGGATGGGGTTTCGTCATCGTCATGTCGTATGACTTTTTCGATCTCATCGAAATAACGGAGTTTCCAGATAGGGTTGAGGTGGGTATCGGGCTCGTCAAGCAAGAACAGGCAGTTGTCTTCGCTGGTGATGCGCATGAGCCCCAGCACGGTGAGCATTTGCAGTTCCCCTTCGGACAGTTGCGAGAAACTGATATTGCCGCTCGATTCGTCGCGTTTTTTAACGGTAATACGGACTTCATCAATCAGGTCGCCAATATACGCACCTTCGGCGTAGCGGAAGAAACTGTTAGGGCTGCCCACCAATTCGCCCAATTCGGTGAGCTTCTCCTTATTTGGTACAAAGAGGTAAAGCTGCTTTTGCGTTTCTTTCCGGCCCCTGAAATCAATCAGTTTGCTTTCCGTATGTTCAATAGGCGCCCAGGCAACCTTCCAGAGTTTGTCGAGGAACTCATCGACAACATTTCCCCGTGCATACCAGAAACGGGGATCGCCGTTGAGAATATCCCTTTCATCCAAAGTACGCAGACGGTGGGGCTGTTTCAAAACAAATAAAGCTGATTCCAGAGATTCTATACCCAATTGGTCGAGAATCTCTTCAAAGGCCGGGTCTTTTGAAAGAAGACAAGCCAGTAAGACCAGTTGGCTGTGTCCGCCGCGGCAGTAGAAAAGGCGCCGGAGCTTGTCATCGTAACGCGTTTCCCGCCGTTTTTCTTCACGTTTATGAATCGCCTCCAGCGATTGAATCTGGGCTTCCGTTGCTTGAAAATCGTGGAGCAACTGCTCAGGCAGGATTGTGTCTGCGGTGATCTCCTGCCTGCGGTTGAAACGCTGCTGATGAGCCTGAAAAAGTGGTTCCAGACGCTCATTACGCCCTGAGTAATATGCAAAAATATGGGAAGGCAAATACTCCTTATTTTCAACAATAAAACCCTGTGATTCCTGCTTGTCGTCTACGGTGACGAAGGGCCTCTTCTGCCTGGCAAGGTCGGCCATCAGGCGCACTTCGTGACCGCGAATCCTGTAGTCCACTTCATAGTCAAAGCTTGCATCGTTGTTCAAATCCACGTCACGGAAGATCGTGATGATCGCTTCGATGAGATTGGATTTTCCGGTGCCGTTCTGTCCGATAATCGCATGACTGCGGATGGGTTTGGCTATGGCATCACTTTTGTCAATGTCTGCTTTCTCAAAATGCTCACTGAAATGAATCTCGACATTTTTCAGGTTCTTGAAATCCTTAATTTTAATTCTCCGTAGGTGCATATCAGCCCGCCTCCACTTCCCGCATCTCGGCCTCTTCCGGCTCCAGAATCCATCCCTTTTCTACTTCGATCTTGAGCTGACGGTAAAAGGCATCGATCTCACCGCCGTAACGCTGCCAGAGATCGTGGGCATCCATTTCATTATTATGGTGCACCAGTATGGCGGCTAACAGAGCTTGATCTTTGTTGGTGGGGCTGATACCGATACGAAGCTTCGATATGAGTTGAGTCTTGGGGATTTTCATTATTTCTACCTCCTCCCTGTGGATGCCCGTGATGGCCGCAGTGGCGGCAAACGCCAGTCTCTGGGCTAATAGAGACGAGTGCTTCAGGTGTTTTTCTACCTTATCGCACAAAGCCATCAGTTCATCGATTTTGGCAACAATCCGCTCTTGTTCTTTAAAGGGTGGCCAAGGCATTACTCTTGTTGCAAAATAGTCCATGGGCAACCTTTTCTGGCCAGCCGTACCCGTCATATTACGAATTCCCTCAACCACAAAAAATGGAGACCGCAAGAAAATGTAAATATAACCTGGGTGAATTTTCGGGTGGATAGAACGGAATACATGCAATTCAGTAGTTCCTGCGCCAATGCCTTTTTCGTTGTCCAGCCCTGAAATCACTGCTGCTTTGCCATTCTCAAAACAGGGAGTTATCTTAGCTACGACGACATCACCATTGGCAAAGTGAGTAAATCCTTTTTTTATATTGCCCCAGCTTTTCAACTCAGCATGGAGCATGCCTTTGTGATGATCAGGAATTCCACTCATAGGGATGAAGGCAGCCAGTTCTTCATCTTCTGCCTCATTCCGTGGACCAATCTCGCCAATATCAAGAAGGCGGGTCCAGCACCATGATGCCGGTAGCTTGATGTTTCCGGGGATATCCAGAGGTGCACTTTCCAATTTGGCTGTACGCTTGAACTTTTTTTCTTTGATAAGATGCTGCTTTGTTTCCTCGATATCCTCAAGCAAACTCTTGGCGTCACCATCTTCTGTGAGTTGCTCAGTCAAGTCACCTGTAATAGCCAGGTTGTAAATCATCTCCCTTACTCTCTGCACCCCCTCCGGTGCCGATACGATATGCCCGAAGTCGCCACTTACTTTTTCCCAAGAAGATTTTAATTCATTTGGTTCAGTTGTGTTGATTATGTTTTGCAACAAAACTAATCGCACATTCTTCTCAAGTTTGCACCTTTGATACTGTTGTTTTTCTACCTTATCGCACAAAGCCATCAGTTCATCGATTTTGGCAACAATCCGCTCTTGTTCTTTAAAGGGTGGCCAAGGCATTACTCTTGTTGCAAAATAGTCCATGGGCAACCTTTTCTGGCCAGCCGTACCCGTCATATTACGAATTCCCTCAACCACAAAAAATGGAGACCGCAAGAAAATGTAAATATAACCTGGGTGAATTTTCGGGTGGATAGAACGGAATACATGCAATTCAGTAGTTCCTGCGCCAATGCCTTTTTCGTTGTCCAGCCCTGAAATCACTGCTGCTTTGCCATTCTCAAAACAGGGAGTTATCTTAGCTACGACGACATCACCATTGGCAAAGTGAGTAAATCCTTTTTTTATATTGCCCCAGCTTTTCAACTCAGCATGGAGCATGCCTTTGTGATGATCAGGAATTCCACTCATAGGGATGAAGGCAGCCAGTTCTTCATCTTCTGCCTCATTCCGTGGACCAATCTCGCCAATATCAAGAAGGCGGGTCCAGCACCATGATGCCGGTAGCTTGATGTTTCCGGGGATATCCAGAGGTGCACTTTCCAATTTGGCTGTACGCTTGAACTTTTTTTCTTTGATAAGATGCTGCTTTGTTTCCTCGATATCCTCAAGCAAACTCTTGGCGTCACCATCTTCTGTGAGTTGCTCAGTCAAGTCACCTGTAATAGCCAGGTTGTAAATCATCTCCCTTACTCTCTGCACCCCCTCCGGTGCCGATACGATATGCCCGAACTCGGCTAAGAACTGCTTGGCATCCATCAGGCATCCTCATTGGCAAAATGGTGTGCAAGGGCGGCAGCAAGTTCGCTTTTCAGGAGGTTCTGCGTTTCCTCTATCTGGCTCAGTAATAGCTTGTATTTCTCTAACAGCACATCCGGATCATGGATTTCCTCTTCAGGTGTATTGGGATTTTTGATATCGAGATTGTAGATGGGCCAATAGAGGCGGTCACCTGCCGCCTGGGCATCCCGTGCGGCCATGCGTATCGGTTCCGCTTGTCTGCGTAATTCTGCGATCTGATCTTCTGCCTGTTGACGTTTATCCGCATCGGTTACCCCGACGATGGAACTCCGCAAGGCTCTTACCTGATTGTCCAGCGCAGATGCCTCATTGTTGAGCTGCTCGGCCTTGTCCCAGTGGGGTTTGGCTGCCGCTTCCGCTTCAATCTTCCTGGATTTGAAATCGATCTTCCAGGCTAATCCACTTTCTACCCTTCCGGCAAAATCGTCTGATTCGCTTCCCCACCACTCCTGTTCCGCCTTGAATTCCTCGTAGCGAATGGGTTTGGATTTGGAATAGCTTTTATAACCCTCAGGATAGGGGTGTTCGTAAAACCAGATAGTTTCCGTAGGTTTACCCTTGGTAAAGAACAACAGATTGGTTTTGATGTTTGTATAAGGGGCAAATACGCCTTTGGGCAGGCGTATTATCGTGTGCAGGTTGCATTCGCGAAGAAGCAATTCCTTCAGCTTGCCTTTAATGCCTTCCCCGAACATAGTGCCGTCCGGCAAAACCACGGCGCCTCGCCCTCCGTCGTCTTTAAGGAGCTTCTTGATAATCAGGGCCATGAACATATCTGCCGTTTCCCGTGTTCTCAAATCGGGCGGGAAGTCGGCGCCGACACCTTCATCTTCATAACCCCCGAAAGGGGGATTCGTGACAAGGCAATCCACCTTTTCTGTAGCATTCCAATCGTTCCATGGGATAGCCAAGGTGTTTCGACGCTCTATCTGGCTGGGCACATCAATGCCATGGAGGAGTATATTGGTAGTGCATAACAAGTGGGGAAGTTGTTTCTTTTCAATACCGCGGATCAATAATTCTATGGCGCGCTTGTCTTCAGCGCCGGATTTTATATCGAATTGTCTGCTGAAATGATCAATTGTGGCAGTAAGAAAGCCCCCTGTACCGCAGGCAGGGTCAAGGACTTTTTCGCGTTTGGCCAGATTGGGACTGATTCGGTCAACCATGAACTGGGTAATGGCACGGGGGGTGTAGAATTCACCGGCATTTCCGGCGCTCCGAAGGTCATTGAGAATCTGTTCATACACATCTCCCAGGTTGGCTCTGGTTTTGAAATCGTGGAAGTTGATGGCTTCTTCGAGCTTTTCGATAACAGCCAACATTAGTGTGCCTGATTTCATATAGTTGTTTGTGTCCTCAAAGATCTGTTTGATGACCTTGTGCATGGGGGTAAGGGAAGGGTCAATATCTTTCAGTGCGGGAAAGAGCTTGTTGTACACAAAAGGAATCAGTTCGCTTCCCTGAATTTGCGGCTTTTTCTTGCCGTCGGTGTCGGTTGTAAAGGCAGCCCAATTACGCCAGCGGCAGTCTTCCGGTAGCGGTGATACATAGGCGGGATCGTCGTCTTCCCATTCTTCCTCCCGCTGATCGAATACTTTAAGGAATAGCATCCATGTCAACTGGCCGATACGCTGGGCATCGCCGTCTACGCCATCGTCCTTGCGCATAATATCCTGAATCGTTTTAATTGTGCTGCTTAAATTCATCTATTCCCCTTTTGTCAGGCGCTCATCTGTTCGTAGAGCACCTGTTCCAGTTCTGTAATGGCTTGTGCATATTTATCGGCGCCGCCGAATATGCCGCGTCGGATCTGTGTTTTCGTGCCGTATTGATCAAATGGCGGCAGTTCTAGTATTTTCGCATCTTCAATATCACCGACCCCATGGTTGGCATATTTTTCCAGAAGCGCTTCCAGGACAGCTTTGGCCTGATCTCCATATTTTGCAAAGTAATTGCGTTTTTTCACGTTGTTGGCCCGCTCCTGCCGCGTGAGAGGTTTTTGATCAAAAGCAATATGGGCAATGAGATCGAAAACATCCAGTTCATGTCCATTTGGTACGGCTTCCTGAAGGATTTCCAAAGGAATACCCTGATCTTTGAGTTCATCAATCACTACCAGTTTTCGCTCTGTCTCATTCCATCGCCGGAGGAAATCTGTGAGTGATCCGAACTGCACCTGTAGGCTCTTCCTGATCTCTTCCTTCAAGTGCACCCGGTAACTCTCTGTAATCAATCTTCCGTCTGCATCCAGATATTGGGAACGTTCCACAGCGGTACGGACATCCACATCATCCAGATAATACTTGGTGCGACGTTCACCGCTGCCCTTGTCTTTGTCACCTTCCGGTTGATATGGCGGTGAAGTTTCATTGACACCATCCTGGGTATTGGTTTCAACCTCATCGGGTGGCACAATCGGATCATCCGGTTTTGGTTCGTAAATTACTACAGGCTCACCGTCAAAATCAGGGTCGGCAAAGAGGCGTGTGGCGCCTTTAAAATCCATAATTGTAAAATAGAGCTTTTGATAGTCCTCGCGGATACGCGTTCCCCGTCCGATAATCTGCTTGAAGTCTGTCATAGAATTAATATTCTGGTCGAGGACTATGAGCTTGCAGGTTTTTGCGTCCACACCTGTGCTCAGCAATTTGGAGGTGGTCGCAATAACGGGATAGGGCTCGTCATTATCAATGAAATAAGCAAGCTGTGCCTTTCCTTCGTTATCGTCACTGGTCATTCGCATGACATAGCGGCGATTATTGGCTGCTGCCGGAATGATCTTTACCAGTTCCTGGCGCATCCGCTCCGCATGGTCCTGGTCATCACAGAATACTATTGTCTTGGACATGGGATTAGTGGCCTTGAGATATTCCCATACCTTTCCCGCAACAAGGGCAGTGCGTTTTTCCAATACAAGATTACGATCATAATCTATAGTGTTGTACTGCCGCTGTTCAACTACATGTCCATATTTGTCGACTTTTCCAGCCTCCGGCGTGTATCCCAGGGCATCCACATCGGTAACAACGCGAATTACTTTATATGGAGCAAGAAACCCGTCTTCAATTCCTTGTTTTAGTGAGTACGTATAGATAGCTTCACCAAAGTACGTGCTGCTGCTGATATCTTTTGTTTCTTTCGGTGTGGCTGTCATGCCGATTTGGGTAGCGCTGCTGAAATACGTCAGCACCTCGCGCCAGGCAGAATTTTCATCGGCACTGCCGCGATGACATTCATCCACCACAACAAGGTCGAAAAAGTCCTTGGGAAATTGACGGAAAATCTGCTTCCATTCCTCGACACCGGTTACGGATTGATAGAGGGAAAGGTAAACCTCATAGTTCTTCTTGACCTCACGGTTAGTGATCTTATGCATCACTTCACCAAAGGGCGAGAAATCTTGTAACATGGTCTGGTCAACAAGAATGTTACGGTCTGCTAAAAACAATATGCGTTTCATCCTTTTGGCTTTCCAGAGACGCCAGATGATCTGAAAGGCCGTGTATGTTTTTCCCGTTCCTGTTGCCATAACCAGAAGAATACGCTGCTGTCCCCTTGCGATAGCTTCAATCGCACGGTTGATAGCCACTCTTTGATAGTATCGGGGTTTCATGCTGGTGCTGATATGATAAGGTTGTTCTATTAACGCGATTGCCTCTGATTGATCCAAACCTTTCCATAGCCTATAGATAGGCCACAATTCAGAAAGGCCGGGAAATTTCTCTAAGGATAGTTCGCGAATTATAGGTTGGGTCAAACCGGTTCTATCATGGAGAAGAAAACTGTCTCCGTTTGAACTCAGTGCAAAGGGAGCATCCAGCATCTCTGCATAAAGCAGGGCTTGTGACATGCCATGCCCGACAGGGTATCTGTTTTGCTTGGCTTCAATAACAGCGATAGGAACATTGGGGCGGGCATAAAGGACATAATCCGCACGCTTGGGACCACCTTTTGCGTCAGGATTCTTTACCCGTGCGGCTATCTTGCCTCTCACTGCAATCCGACCGTCTGTGAGTTTTACTTCCTCACGGAAATGATTCTGCAACCAACCCGCCTGTAGAATCGCAGGGGTTATAAATTTACTGCATATATCACGCTCACTTAGTTGTTTTTTATCCATTATGCTTAGATTTTAACATTGCCGATGTGCATGTTTTCATTTTTTCAAGATCCATATTAGCTTTGCTGCCGGCTAAGTCCTTTTGCTAAGTCCTCCCGATTAATACCGGAAGAACAGCGCCACACTACTTCTTTTTTCTGTATTCAGGAATTTTACCCCTATGAGATGGAAAATACAAACAATTTCAGCATTAATGGTGAACATTATCTCGTTGTGGGGATTTTATTTACCAATATTGCGGACGGGCGGGAGAAAACTTAGATGCAGTGAATAGTCGTTAGTGCACGATTTAATCCCGCTTAATGCGGGACATAGTGAATAGTTGAGAGCATTTAAAACCTCGCTGCCATATGGCTCCATATGTTCTACAATATTTAATTGAATAATTTATTTCCCTCTTTTTTCAATGGATTGCAAATGTATTTTCTGCTTCGGCAGGTATGCCTGATAACATTGATTATTTTCTAAGAGACCGTGAAAATCTTCAAAGCCAAATCGTTGTTTATATGGTTTGTGACTAAATAACTAAGCTGCTTTGAAATGAATAACCGACATTTCTGAATCCAGTTCATCCAGTTTATCCAGTAAGGACTCAACCCTGCCCACCACACTGCTTTTCATATATGCCTCGCTGCAATCAGCACAGATTTCTGCTGGCACTTCTTTAATGACAATGACTTTTTCCTTGATAAAAAAGGGCACTGTGGTAGTCCCATCTCTTAACTCACCGCCACACAAGGGGCAAAGCCTGGGACTATTTTTTTCTTTTTTTCCAGCCATTTTCCCACCTCTCTCTTGAAGGTTTGTAGATTGTTATTATATAAATTCTGTCAGAGTCTCTGTCAATCCCGATTACGGAATGTACAGGGTGTGAGCCGATTAAACCTAAAACAAGGCAACTTGGTAAGGGCCTGCCTTTCTCGGGATAATCTTCAATTATTATACACTCTTTCAGGGAATCTTCGACTTCTTTTTTTCTTACACCCTCTACTCTGAGTTTTTCAACGGCGTGTAATGACCAGAATATTTTCTCATTTGTTTCAGGTATATGCTCCTGAACTTTTTGCCTTATGAAAAATTCATTATCTTCAGTGTTCATATCACTTAAAATCGCAGCCACCTAACGCCTTCATATGCTCTGGAGCATTTAGTCTAATAAATAATTCTCCTATTTTTTCAGCGGGATTGCAAATAATATTCACTGCGACTTTCTGAAAATGCCTGTGTCATATTTCAAAAAACTATCAAGTCACCTGTGCCGGATACAAATCAGGAAACAGATAACCAGCCACAAAGGTCGGGAAAGCTATCCTTACCGGTCCTTTTGGCGTATCGGAAACAAGGAGTCCCTCATCCAGTAACTGCCCAAGCAGCATCCGTCCGGTCCGTTCCGCCATACCTGAGACCCGGATCATGTCTCCTCTTGTTGTCTCACCTCTCAAAAGGGCTTCTTGCAGCATATAGGCAGCTTCTGCCTTGAGTGTTGGATTTTCCGGCTTTGGCGCTGGAGCGATCTTTGCCCCTCGTAACTGCACGTATCCCCTTATCCGGTCGAGAAGATTATTAAGCTTAAGCAGGCCATTCATATAATCAATCTGGTCAAGACAGATTTCGAAGAAAAACCGGCAGAACTTCACCAGTCCCTCATTGGAAAGATTCCCCCTGCCGTCATAATCGTTACGTCGCGGCATGTCTGCCCAGGTTAGCGCCGCCATATAGTCATCGCGGCGTCGCGCAAGTCCCCTGCTCACATTCCACAGGCCGTATCCGGGAAGAGGGAGTTTGCGGAAAGAGGCATCTGTGTAAAGCCTTGCTACACGGCCATTGCCGTCGAGGAAAGGGTGGATCCACATGAGGCGGTGATGAGAGGCGGCAATGGTAATAATGGGTGCAATACCATGATAACTGTCGCTATTATAAAAACCGGCGAACCGTTCAAGGAAGGCTGGCAGCGATTGGGCTGTCGGTCCGACATGGCGACCCACCCGAATCTCCCGCTGTCGCAATGTGCCTCCAACTACTTCAAACTCTTCACCGGTCTTTTCGTCCTTCACCCGACGGAACTCACGAGGAAGCTCGTCATAGAAGATTCTATGTATCCGGCAAAGAAAGTCAATACTTGCCGGATTAAGGTCGGGTTCGCTCCGGAGAAATTCCTCGATTTTACGCTGACAGTCAATATGGGCAAGACTTTCAATTTGCAAGTCCCGTTTTGCCGGCTCGCCGGAGTAGTCATTCCCCATTGCCCGCTCAATCTCAACAGGGTGTGTGCTGTGCCCCTCGATGAGGTTCGAGTAATAGCTGTTGATGAGCCGCAGCAGTTCAACAACCGGTTTCTGACTGACAGGATTCAGACAATTGCCCAGGGCAGCCGAGCGCCCGACAATCTCCCGTGCCATATCCTCAAGACCGGGATCGCCAGTGGGGAACAGGGGCTCCATATGAGATATTCTGTCGTACATATTGCCTATCTTATTGCCGAAGTAATGTGTTACATAACTATCTATCAGAAAAGGATATTTATGTCAAATAAAAGTATAAACATGGTCAATTCTGCCGATCATAATGTCGATTATTGACACTGTCAAAGACTTTTTTGAGATCGGGATAGTCGAGGTGAGAGGAAAAGATGTAACCCTGAGAAACCGGCAGTTTTCCCTACCGGATAGCGGCTTGAATTTCATCAGGGAGTTTTAAGAGTGAAATCGTGCGATGCAGCGTCCGTATTGACTTTCCGGTGATTTCAAGAATTGTAGCAACAGTTGCTACAACAGCCTCGGGTGCGTCTTTAATCCTCCGCATATATCTCACCAGTTCATTAATCACCCCGTCCACATCATACCCGTTGCCTGCCCTCGAATGATCTTGTCGGGGGTCAGGATGCCTTGCCTGGATATAGGCAAATGGTTTGATTGGCAGTCTGTATCAAATTTGTCTATCGAGGATTTCACGCACCTTATTTAAGAATATGTCGGGCAAAAGGGGTTTTTTTATAAAATCGTATTTGCCTTCCTCAATGCCTTTGTCAGAGACCATGTCCATGGTGTATCCGCTCATAAAGAGGGCTTTAATGTCAGGATCAAGTGTTTTTGTCGCGTTGTAAACGTCCATACCGTTTTTGCGCGGCATAACCGTGTCGAGAACTAAGAGTGATATGCCTTTGTGCTCATTGAATCTTTCAATAGCTTCATTTCCGTTAACAGCTTCAATAACCGTATAGCCGTGTTCGCCGAGAATGTCTTTGACAAAAAACCTCACATCCTCATCATCTTCCGCGACAAGAATTGTCTCTTTTCCGCCCCTTGTAAGTTCAAAGGAAGGCTCTATGCTTTCGGCTATACTTTTAATCACAGGAAAGTAGATGTTAAAGGCGCTTCCCATTTGGAGAGAACTATCAACGGTAATGTAGCCTTCATGCTGTTTTACGATCCCGTAAACAGTGGACAGGCCCAGCCCCGTACCCTTTCCGGCAGCTTTAGTGGTAAAGAAGGGATCAAAGATGTTTTCCTTTGTTTTTTCGTCCATACCCATACCGGTATCCGATACGGAAAGAAGAGCGTAATTTCCTGTTTTTCCGAACCCGTGAGTTAAAACAAACTTTCTGTCTATCTCGACTGTTTTTGTTGCAATGCTTAGATTTCCGCCGTTGGGCATAGCGTCTTTTGCGTTGGAAACGAGATTGAAGAGGATTTGGTCAATTTGACTCGGATCTGCCATAATTGTAATGTTTTTATTGCACAAGTCGGTTGTAAAAATAATATCTTCGGTAATCAGGCGTTTAAGGAGCTTTTCCGATCCCCGGAGTACATCATTGACGTCCACCCTTTTTAAAGTTACGGGTTGCTGTCTGCTGAAGACCAGAAGGCTTTGCGTCAGGCTTGCCGCCTTTCTGGATGCCGACATTATCTGTTCCACATAAACCCTCAACGGATCTGATTTCTCCATTTTCATTTGAAGGAGAGTCCCAAAACCTGTCAAGGCAGTAATAATGTTATTGAAATCATGGGCAATACCGCCTGCCAAGGTGCCTATGGCCTCCATCTTCTGAGACTGACGGAGTTGTGATTCCAGCGCCACTTCTCTTGTAATGTCAATCATTGTTCCGAATGAAGCAGGCCTCCCATTGAACATGATAAAATTCCCCAGAATTTTTACTGAAACAACCTTGCCGTCTTTCCTGACTGCCTTAATTTCATATTTGCTTTGATGCATATCGCCGTTTGCGCGGTTTTTGAGGTTTTTCAGCACTTTTTCCCGTTCTTCGGGAAGCACGATATCCAGAGGGCTCATTTTATCAATGATTTCGTCATATGTATATCCTGATATCTCACAAAACAAGGGATTGACGAATTTGAAGAGGCCGTCCTGAACAATAAAGGAACCTACAAGGGAGTTCTCCACGACAGCCCGGTATTTTTCCTCGGATTCACGGAGCGCGATTTCCACTGACTTCCTTTTGGAAATGTCCTCTATGCTTCCTTCTATGTATAAACAACAGCCATCGCTGTCGCGAACGGAGCGGGCATTTATTGAAACCCATGCCACAGTTCTATCCTTCCGGTACAAATGCACTTCAAAATCTTCAACATACCCCTTTTCGATTATCATTTTTTTAAGATGACTCTTTTCCTCGGTATCAGCATAGAATTGATCAAGATCTTCAATTTCTGTAATCATTTCATAGGGAGAGGCGAAACCGGCCATTTTTGCAAGGGAGGGGTTTATATTTAACAATTTTCCATCCGGTGTAGTCTGGAAAATGCCTTCCATGGCGTTTTCAAAAATATTTCGATATTTTTTCTCACTTTCCCGAAATTCCTCCACAGCCTTTCTTCTCACTAATATTTCAGCATGGAGCTTCTGGTTTGTCTCCCTCGATTTATTGAGAGATGTGACCATTCTTTGCTGTAGGCCGTTTATTGCAAGGATAAGGGGCAAAACATAGACCATAAAATGGGTAATCTGTATAATCCAGGGCACAGGATCAGACATGTGGCTGATAATATCCGGTTTTATGATGATCATACCCGTGAAAATGCCTGTGCCGATTAGTGACGCGGAAACAAGACCGGCGCACAGGGCAATAATTCCTGCTTTTACACCGAGAAAAACCACCGTATAGATACATAGAGCGCTGAGACTGGCGAAACCCGCGCCTGAGAGACCCGTATTGAACAGAGAATGCAGGACATCAATAAAGATAAGACCGAGCAGGGCTGAAAATATGAAAACAACCGGTATGCGGCGCCGGAAAAGGAGAATTGTCATGGCAAAGAGATACATGCCTGTGTGCAGGAAGGCGGAGAAAAACCGTCCGTAATTTATTGATTGATATACTGAAAATATAAGAGCGATTCCGCCGAGGATGCTGCCCACTGAAAACATAATATCAAAAAGCTTTGTCAGGACTGCTTGTATCTCTTCCCTTGTGTTTTCGGTTCTACAGGATTCTTTACAGCGCTTCAGTATATTATGAGCCCATGTGTCCATTAATGCCCCCTTTTTTTAACGGCAATTATGTCCCTTTTTGCACCCCTCACCCTAAGACACAGCTAAAACCATGATATTCAAGTTTTTCTTTTTTCACATTCTATATTGTTTTTTTAAAAATGTGTACAAAAATTTACACTGTTTAATAATAATGTTTGCGCGACAGAGCCTAGGGGCCATGTTTTTCTGCGAAATATTCAATTTCTGCTTGTAGAATTATTTCCAGAAACCAAAAAGATTGCAGGCATTTTGAAAGCCGATCATCTCCATGGCCTTGTCGTCTTTTATGAGTTTTTCTATGGCTTCGTAGTTCTTTTTTATGCCGGGAACACCGGGAAAATCGGAACCGAATAAGTATTTATGGGCGAATCTTTTCATTGAGGGAAAATATTCCAGAAGATTCTTCGGCGGAAGCCCCGATACGTCAATATAGACATTTTTATGACTTTTCACCATGAATTCCGCGATATGATACCAGAATCCCCTACCGCCGTGACAGAGAATTATCTTCATATCCGGAAAATCGCTTATTACATCATCAAAGGTATAAGGGTCGGCATATCTCATCTTAGTGCCCTTAAAAAGGGTTGTGCCTGCATGGAACATAACAGGCAGACTTTCTTTTTGGCATTTTTCGTACACCGGGTAAAGCCTCCTGTCATTCGCAAAGAAAGAACCGTGGATAGAGTGGATTTTTAATCCCTTTGCCCCGTTCTTGAGCTGATTCTCGAACTCACGCATAAGATCAGGGTGGTAATTCGGGTTCAGATTTGCTATGGGAATAAACTCGGGGTGATATGTATGTATCTCCAGGGCGCGTTCGAAAGGCTGTATTCCCGCGGTGAGAGGAGAATATTCCGGAATAAGGATTCCCCCTAAAACCCCTTCGCGTTTTATAACATCGCCGTACTCCCGCGGCAGTTGCATCTCGTTTTTATCAAATATTTCAGGTATGTATGGACCTGTGTCCATCCATATTTCCTTTGCTCGTTCCGTCCATTCAAACCTGTGTCCCACATGTATGTGTACATCTATGATTTTCATAATGATTTTATATATTATTGAAGATGCTTATGGCAAGTATTAATTTGATTCCTCTCCGGCAAGGGCCTGATGATGCAAAAAAATCTTGACAATAAATAACATATAGTCTATTATATAGACATAGTGTCTACTAAGTAAAGGAATAGTCCAATGGGTCTTCCGGAAAGAAGAAAACGTGAGAAAGAATTAAGACAGGAATTGGCAATAAGCGCTGCTATGGCTATATACAATGAAGAAGGGTATCACTCTATTACAATGGAAAGGATAGCGGAACGTTCAGAATTGAGCCGGGCCGCGTTATATCTCTATTTTAAGAGCAAGGAGGAAATCCTCATTAGCGCTACAGTGTCGTTCTTTAATAATTTTGCTGCCGTGCTTCAGGAATTCTATGATAACAGGGAAAAAAATAAGCATAGTTTGCTGGATGATCTATGGGAATGTTTTAAACAAATTTATGAAAAGGACCCTGCGACTTTTGCCGCTTCACAATATTTTCATCAAAGAGAAATGATCCGTAATCTTCCTGAAGATTTACGCAATGTTTTATTGGGATCGAGCGCCAAGGTGGTAGGCCTGCAGCGCTTGATAGTTGAATACGGGGTTACAGAAGGAATATTTATTCAGGCGGATCCAAGAACTCTTTCAGAAGTTATATGGGCTTCTTTTTTGGGTATTGTTTATCTTGAACGAGGCAAAAACATCCTTTCCAAAAAAAATAATCTGAATATTACGAACGATCTTGCCGTAAAGGTGTTGGCAGGAGGAATATTGAAACAGCCGCAGGAGAATTAAGGGATTTGACTCTAAACATAAATTATAAAAAATGCTAAATAACCGCGACGTGGCGATTATAATAAAAAAAAGGAGAATAAGCAATGAAATCAGAATCAGTACAGTATGACCAGTCTTACGAAGAATACGCATCGAATGAGGAGGATTACAGAAGCAAGGCAAAAATCATAGCAGGATATTTGAATGGAGAGCCTATTCGTGGAAGGATAGCATCATTGGGAGTGGCAATGGGCAGAGCTGCATTAATAACAAATGATGCCGATATATCAAAAGTAAAAGGAGGCTCGGTAATTATTTGCAAAACAGCGTCACCTAAACTTGCGATAATATTATCTAAAGTTAACGCGATAGTTTCGGAAAGCGGCGGTCAGTCTTCAAATACCATGCTGTTTGCCAGGGAATATGGTATTCCGGCATTGGTTGGTGTATCCGGGCTAATGGAAATAATCAAAAACGGAGATATTGTAAGAGTAGACGCAATAAAAGGAATCGTAGAAATTGAAGATCCTAAGAAACTGCGCAGCATTAAATAATTAAAAACTAAGCATCAATCAAGCACTACGGCAAGCCGGCAGATCGCCTTCCCTGGAACTTCAGGGGCAGGCGTTTGAATGTCAGGAACCGGTTCTGAAAAATATCCTGCCTGACAAAATAATCCCGGCTGCTGCCTGTCGCAAATTCCCGTCAATATTAAGATTAAAAGAACAACCACTCTGAGATTATGTCTTGCAAGTTATGCCCTATTGTTTCTTTCTACCCGTAATAAATGAAATTCTGAATCGCCTTCCGGTGCAGTTTTGTAGGTGCTGTGTACAATTTTATCATTTTCATTTTTTAAAAAATAAGGAATATGAATTTTATCAAAGTCTTCTTGAAACAGAGTTTTTTGTTTCCGCACTTAATACGCTCTATTACAAACAGATGGCATTTAATGAACCGGCAAGATTTTTATGCTTTCAATATATTTGCAGAAACATGAAAATAAATTAAGAAAAAGGAATGGTGGAATGAGAAAGGCTTTCCTCTTTGTCGTGGACTGGAATTATAAAATTGAGAAAAACAGAAGCGGCGAGACTTCCGCTTGACTGCATCCGTCTCGCCGCTAATCGTCATTCCTTTTAGAAAGGCTCTTTTTGTATACAGATCAACTATCTCAACTTCCTCTCCCAGAAATCGGTGAAAAATTCCGGGTTGTTATCCAACATCCTCTCCGGTTTGAAGATCGCTGAGTCCATGGTCGTCAGGTTCGGATCAATCGCAGGTACAAAATCCATCTGGGCAAGGACATCTTTCTGCAAGTCTATGCCCGGAGCTATTTCCATCAGAGTCACCTTGCCGTCTATCAATTTAAAAACAGCGCGTTCAGTAACATAGACGACCTTCTGTCCTGTTTCAGCAGCGTACTTGCCACTGAAGGTGATCTGATCGACCTTCTTAAGGAATTTCCTGCCCGGTCCATCCTGGAGAATGTTCAGTTTCCCATCCTTCATCTCAATCTTTGGCTTGCCGTTCATGAAGGGGGCACAGAAAACCACTTTTTTCGCATTCTGTGAGATGTCGATAAAACCGCCGGTGCCGGTAATGTCTTTGCCGAGCCTGCTAACATTGACATTGCCGTCCACATCCATCTGTCCCATACCAAGGCATGCCATATCAAGGCCGCGGCCGTGATAGAAATCGAACTGACAAGGCATGCTCATAATAATCTCAGGGTTCCATGCACCGCCAAACTGGACACCTTTGGTGGGTACGCCGCCGACGATCCCCATCTCGATGCTGAAGTAAAATTCATCGAGCATACCCTCTTCACTTGCCACATTTCCAACACCATCCGCTATACCGATTCCCAGGTTAACAATTGCGCCCTTCCTCAGTTCCTGAGCTGCCCTGCGGGCAACAAGTTTTCTGAGGTTGAAATCGAGAGGAGCAAGGGCGTGGAGAGGGACTTTTGTTTCACCGCAAAGGCCCGGATCGTATTCCTCATTATAGGTCTGCCACTGATTGGGATCCAGAACAACGGCGGTTACCATATGTGCAGGCACCCTCACCATACGAGGGTGCAGGGTTCCTTTCTTGACGATCCGCTTTACCTGGGCAATGACGATTCCTCCACTGTTATAGGTTGCCTGGGCCGCATTCAGCATATGGAGGTCGAGGGCTTCCATCTCAACGGAGATATTGCCGTCCTCATCTGCCGAAGTGCCGCGGACAATACAAACATTGATGGGAAAAGATTTATAGAGAAGTCTCTCTTTTCCGCTTATATTAACGAGTTCAACAAGGTCTTCCACCTGCGCCCTTTTGTTCAGCTTTCCACCTTCAACGCGAGGGTCCACGCAGGTGTTAAGGCCAACGTGCGTCACAAGCCCGACTCTACCTCCAGCAATTTCGCGCATCAGCATTGCTAAACAACCCTGGGGCAGGTTGTATGCTTCGATTTTTTCATCATTCGCTAGTCCACCCATTACCCTGGACCAGCGCCAGTGACCGCCAACGACCCTTTTCACCAGACCTTCGTGGGCAAAGTAGCCCGTACCTGATTCGCGGCCATGGCCATGCAGGAAATTCCTGCCACCAACACCTGTGATGTGTACCAAGGTAAGGTCTTTTGGCTCACCTGTTTCCAGAAACCTTTTTTCAACAGCAGCATAGACCATATCGGCATCCTGAAAACCACCGCCGGAAGCCACGAGGTTGACAGTGTCGCCGTTCTTGATTAGTTTTACTGCTTGTTCAGCTGACATGAGCTTGTCCATGGTTCAATCCTCCAAAAGTTATTTATTAATGTAGTGGATAACAAAGTTATTATGATAAGATACTGAATAACAACTTGCTTGTTAACGCGTAAACATTTTACTAATAAATTATCAATTTGTCTATAGAAAATTCATATCCGAATTGCCTTATCATTGCGTTATTGTTAATGTAAGGTAAGGATTTAAAAGCATGCCCTGTTCTTTATATTGTAAGCGCTAAAAAACTTAATGTACATATTTCTACCAGTAAAATTACTTTAAAAAAACGGTGAAATTGTCTCCTTATATTTGACAGAATTGATCTCTTCATTTCCCATACTTCACTGCCATTCCACTTGTTTTTCTTCCCGTGCATGCTTGTCAACGTTCATTATTCCTGCCATTTTTTCATTCAAATTTTGACAATACCCTGTATTTTACGAATTTCTGTTGACCATTTCCCATATCATTACCCTTTGACCTGTGCCGCAGGCAAGATATCTACCGTCAGGACTGAAGGCAACTGATTTTATTATAGATGTATGTATCCCTGCGGCTCTGTGAGAGATAAAACCCGTAGGATCTGGGAAGTTCGCTCACTTGTGTTCGCTGGGACGTCCGCTTCGCTTGGACGCAACTGCCTTTTCATACAGCTTATAACGGTTTTGCGTTTTCGTCCCACGTCCGAAGGAGTGTAAGCGACTGAACGTCCCAGCGAAGCGGACGTCCAACGGTCCTCACTGCGTCCCACGGTCCTCACCCTCCGCAGAAAAGACCGTATATCCATCCTTGACAATATCCTGATATCCCGGTATGTTATGAAAAATGGCGGATAGCCCCAATCATTCAGAAAAGCTTTCGAAAATACCGTTTAATTTTGGCAAATATATTACCGGATTGACAGCGGGGCTCATCTCGGGAGTTGTCACGATCACCATGGGAACAGCCTTTGCCGCCCTTATATTCGTGGGTCCCCTGTCTGATTTTATGTCCCGAGGCATCAGCCTTATCCTTTTTGGAGCTTTTGTTATGGGCGCTTTTACGGCAATAACAAGTTCCTATAAAGGCACTGTAGTGCATCCCCAGGAAGTTCCCGCGGTAATTCTTGCCCTTATTGCGTCTCTCATCGTTGCCGCCATGCCTGGTGACGGAAGAGGAGAGGCTGCTTTTGCAACCGTTGTTGCAGCAATTATTTTGACCTCTCTTGCCACTGGAATTTTTTTTCTTCTGCTCGGTTTTTTTAAAGCAGGGAATCTTATACGTTTTATTCCTTATCCGGTTATAGGGGGATTTCTCGCGGGCACAGGTTTACTGCTTGTCAAAGGAGCTTTTGCCGTAATGACCGGGAGAGTGCTTACCATTAACAATTTGTTTTATCTGCTTAATCCTGATGTTTTAACCAAATGGCTTCCCGGTTTGTTCCTTGCCGTTATACTTTTTTTGATGAAGCGCCGGCGGAATCACTATCTTGTTATGCCTCTCTGGCTTGCGGCTTCTTTTAGCTTTTTTTATCTTATTTTCTTCGCCTGTGATATCCCTTTAAGCGAAGTGCGCGTGCAGGGCTGGCTTGTGGGGCCCTTTCAAAAAGGAGAATTCCGGCATCCTCTATCATTGTCATCTCTTGCACAGATTGACTGGCCGCTGATTTTGTCCCAGATCGGCAGGATGGGGACTATTCCAATAATCTGCTGCATCTCCCTGCTGCTCAATGCCAGCGGCCTTGAGCTTGTGGTGCGTGAAGATATTGATCTGAACCGCGAACTCCGATCAGTAGGGGTCGCCAATATCATGGCAGGTCTTTGCGGCGGCACTGTGGGCTTCCATTCACTCAGCCTTTCTACTCTCAGATATTCGATGGAAGCAAAGAGCCGCATGACAGGACTTTTTTCCGCGGCGCTTTGTGCTTCCATTATCTTTTTCGGAAGCTCCCTCTTATCGTATTTTCCAAGACCAATCATGGGCAGCCTCCTTCTTTTTCTCGGTTTTTCCTTCCTTTACGAATGGCTCTACGAAGTCTGGTTTAAACTGGCCAGGATTGATTGCTTTCTCATATTTTTTATTCTTGCTATCATCGGAGCTTTCGGTTTTCTCGAAGGCGTCGGCGCAGGTGTGCTGATAGCTATTACAATTTTTGTAGTCAGGTACAGCCATGTAAGCGTCATAAAGCATACCCTTTCAGGGGTTAATTATCACAGCAACGTAGAGCGAAGTCCCGGTCAGGAGCATGTTCTTGCAGAGAAAGGGGAGGAGATACATATTCTGAAACTGCAGGGTTTCATCTTCTTCGGCACAGCCAACAATTTATTCGAGGAGATCCGCAAAAGGGCAAACGACCGGTCTTTATTGCCGCTGCGGGCTGTTGTCCTTGATTTCAGGTTTGTTAACGGAGTTGATTCATCAGCAGCGAACAGTTTCAGCAAGATGAAACAACAGGCGGAATCCCAAAACTATATTCTGGTATTTACGCAGCTCTCGAAAGAGCTTTTAATACAGTTCAAAAGGGGTGGTTTTGATTTCAGGGACAATGAGTCCCTCCATGTATTCCCCGATCTCGATCTTGGCATGGAGTGGTGTGAAAATGAGATTTTGTGTGATACCGACGCAGTTTGTATTATTGAAAAGCAGAGTCTGGAAGAACAACTGCAGGATTTCTTCCCGCCTTCAGTCAGAATAGGCCATTTTTTTGCCTATCTGGAACGACGCCAGGTTCCGGAAGGCTATTGTCTGATAAATCAGGGCGATCCTCCCCATTCCCTCTACTATCTTGAATCAGGCCAGGTAATGGTAACGCTCAGGAATGAATCCGGTCAGGCAGTCCGTTTACGGTCTATGGGGCCCGGGGCGGTAGTCGGAGAGTTGGGGCTTTATCTCAGGATGCCGGCTACAGCGTCTGTCGTAACAGTAAAACAAAGTGTTTTTTTCAGATTAACTGTTGAAGCTTTAAAAAACATGGAAGAAAAAGAACCGGAACTGGCTGCCGCCTTCCACAGATTCATTGTTCATCGCCTGGGAGAGCGGCTGGCATACACGAATCAGCTTTTACAGGTTTTGATGGATTAGCATTGTTGGCGAAAAAAGTTGGAGCATCTGAAAGTGTGAATTTTCTTCAACTGTTAGTCATAGGGGAAGCATTATCGCCCTTATCTCTATTTCCTCAATTATATCAAAATCTTCTATTATACTTTTCCACAGACCATGTTGATAACCTGTTTAAATATAGAAAAATACAGTTGGTAACATGTGAAAATTACACGGTTATGTACCTGATTGCCTGTTCAATAGATAGTCTGGATATCCTTGAAATTACAGGCTTTATAATATTAACTTTTAAAAAAACACATTAAATAATACTACAACGACATTTGACCATTAATCCTCATCTTGCGTTTTCGGTGTGACA
>CAZHHX010000060.1:0-24553 GCA_964532465.1 uncultured Syntrophorhabdaceae bacterium
TCTGCGGCGGTCTGCTTCGCATTGCGATCCTCCATCGTACATTCAGTACGATTACAGCCTGCAACTCTTGCAGCCCATCCACATCTACAAAATTTCCGAAATGCTGCTGACCACTCAATCAGGATTCACATATACACTTATGTGAATCCTGAATAAAGAAAGGGGTGAATTTATTCATTTTCAATTCTATTTCTACCTCCCCCTTATTTTTCCTAATAGAGGTTTGTCTACACACAATCTTCATACCAATTTTTCATAAAACATTTTATAATACTCTTCTGAATATTTCTCTCATCTTTGCAGGGTCTTTTTTGCCTGGCGATGATTCAACACCTGATGCAATATCTATTGCATAGGGGTTAAGCTTCAGCGCGCTGTCAATATTTTCAATATTTATTCCGCCTGCAAGAATAAAGGGTCTGCCGAAACCCTTGAGAAGCTCCCAGTTGAACCTTACACCGCTTCCACCGTGCATTTTCTCGTGATAGCTGTCAAGAAGCGGAAACGACTCTGATCTTCGCGCTTGTTCCACATCCTCCTTGTCCCTTATTCTATAGGCCATAATTGTGATACCGGGGACAATATTACCGCATAGGCTTTCATCCCCTGCATATACCTGCACCCTGTCCAAATTGCAGTAATCCTTAATTACCATAATCCTTTTCCATCCCTCATCGACAAAAACACCGCATTTGATTACAAAAGGCGGTAATCTGAAAGCTATCTCTCTGGCATCTTCACAGGATATACATCTCTTGCTTCCTTCATAAAACACAAAACCTATTGCATGGGCGCCAAACTCTACTGCCAGTAATGCATCGGCCAGGTTTGTAATTCCGCATATTTTTACACGTGTTTTCATAACTTTCCCTGCAGTTGCCTGAGTTTATTACCGGGATTTCCCGAAACAATAAGCGATGTACCGATGAGAAAACCACTGACTCCATGCTTCATAAAATCCTCGATATGATTCCTGTCTTCAATACCGCTTTCCACTATAACAGGCAATGATTTGGGAATATTTCTGATAATCTCATCCGATACAGCGAGATCAACCTTCAAAGTCTCAAGATTCCTGTTGTTTATCCCGAGAATATATCCTTCAAGATCAGTTATCTTTTCATAGGTTTTCATACTATGAACCTCAAGCAGCACATCAATATCAATCTGTCGGGTAATATCAAGGTATTCTGCTATCTGATTCGTATCCAGCGCCTCACCGATCAAAAGCACTGCATCTGCGCCAAAAGCCTTGGCCTGATATATTTCGTACTCATCAACAATAAAGTCTTTCCTTAATATCGGCAGGTTAACAATCTTTTTCGCTTCTCCGAGATAGGCGAGGGAACCATTAAAATACTTTTCTTCCGTTAAAATTGATATTGCCGAAGCCCCGCCCTTTTCATAATTCATAAGCAGTCCCGTCAAATCAAGGTCATCAATAAGGATACCTTTGGAAGGAGACGCCTTTTTTACTTCAGCGATTATCTTCACATCTTCCGGGAACCTTTGGGAGAAAACTTTGAAAAAAGGTCTCTTTTTCACTTCTTCCATAATCCGCTTCAGTTCTGAAAGAGGGATTTTCGCCTTTGACTCCTTCACTACCCTCTTCTTTTCTTCTAAAACCTTTTCAAGAAATGTCATGTTAGTCCTATCGTCCTTTGATCTTTTTAAACCGCTTGAACCTTTCTATGGTTCAAGCTTCAATCATCCTCTGCCTGCTCCTGCAAGTTCTTCAAGCTTACTCAAGGCTTTTCCTGAGTCTATAACTTCTTCAGCATATGCTATGCCTTCTTTTATATCCCGCCGGATGCCTGCGACATAAAACGCGGCGCCTGCATTGATAAGGACCGCGGCTCTTTTAGCCCCGTTTTCTTTGCCTGAGAAAATGCCTTTGAGTATCTGAGCATTCTCATGGGCATCTCCTCCCCTTAAATCTTCGATATCGTACTCTTTGAGGCCAAAATCCTTCGGATTTATCAGATAATGGCATATCTCACCGTCCTTTATCTCTGCCACCTTTGTGTCTGTAGTAACCGATATTTCATCCATTCCATCATGCCCATAGACAATCATAGCTCTTTCCGCGCCAAGCTTTAAAAGCACATCGGCAAACATTCCGCACAGTCTTTCATTGTATACGCCGAGAAGCAGGTGTCTGGCCGAGGCAGGGTTTGTAAGAGGGCCCAGCATATTGAATATTGTCCTGATACCTATTTCTTTTCTCGGACCTAAAGCATGTCTCGTTGAACCGTGGAATACAGGAGCAAACATAAAGGCTATGCCGATTTCACTGATATGTTTTGCCACTGCGTCCGGCGAAGCTTCAATATCAACGCCCAGTTTTTCCAAAACATCAGCGCTGCCGCAACGGCTTGAAACAGACCTATTGCCGTGCTTTGCCACTGTAGCGCCTCCTGCCGCGGCTACAAATGCGGCTGCAGTAGAAATATTAAATGTCATTGTGCCGTCTCCGCCTGTGCCGACAATATCTATTATCACACTGTTTCTTCTGTTTATACAGTCATTGATTGATTCTCCGTCTATGGCCATTTTCGCCGCCTTGCTTCTCATAACCTTCACCGCCCCCACAACTTCATCAACGGTTTCCCCCTTGATGCGAAGCGCCGTAATCAATGAAGCAATCTGGGCAGGGGTTGTTTTCCCTTCCATAATATCCTCCATAACCTGAGCCATTTCATGTTCTTTAAGGTGAACCATGTTTACAGCTTTATCTATAGCTTGTTTAATCATTATTTCAGACCCCGCCTTCCTTTTTGAAATTGATACAAAATTTTCCAATATCTTCATTCCTTCTTTGGTAAGGATCGATTCCGGGTGGAACTGTACCCCTTCAAGCATATGCGTTTTATGTCTTATACCCATGACCTCGCCGTCTTTTGTCCAGGCAGACACTTCAAAGGCATCCTCCAACCCCTTCATTTCCACTGCAAGCGAGTGGTAACGGGTAGCTTCAAAAGGGTTGTTTATGTCATGCATAATTGTCTTTCCATCATGGAAAATTTGGGAGGTCTTCCCGTGCATCAATTCCTTTGCCTGGACAATTTCACCTCCGAAAGCATAGCAGATAGCCTGATGGCCAAGGCAAACACCGAGAATGGGAATTCTTCCCGCAAATCGTTTAATTACGTCAACCGATACGCCCGCTTCCCGGGGGGTACATGGTCCCGGAGATATGACTATCCTCTCCGGTAAAAGCTCTTCAATTTCTTCCAACGTAACCTCATTATTCCTGTAAACCACTACATCTTCACCAAGTTCCCTGAAATACTGGACGAGGTTATAGGTAAATGAATCGTAGTTATCAATCATGAGCAGCATATCAGTCTATTATCTCCTTTAATTCCATAATGGATTTTATTAAAGCCTGCGATTTGTGAATCGTTTCCATATATTCCGCCTCCGGTAGGGAATCGGCAACAATTCCTGCCCCGGCCTGGATATACACTCTATTTTCCTTTTTCAGGAGTGTCCGTATGGTAATACAAAAATCCATATTTCCATTGTAGGCGAAGTAACCCACTGCTCCTGCGTAAAATTCCCTTTTCTCCTTTTCCAGTTCTTCTATAATCTCCATTGCCCTTATTTTCGGGGCACCGGCTACAGTACCTGCGGGAAATGTTGCCTGAAAAACATCAAAGGCATCCATGCCGTCTTTAATCTTTCCTTTGACGGAAGATACAATATGCATCACGTGAGAATATCTCTCAACGCCCATAAATTCAGGCACAGACACGCTTCCCGTTACGGCAATTTTGCCAACATCGTTTCTCCCGAGATCAACAAGCATGGTATGTTCGGCCAATTCTTTCTCATCAGACAGAAGTTCCTTTGCAAGAAGTTCGTCTTCTTCTCTGTCCTTGCCTCTTCTCCTTGTTCCTGCTATGGGTCTCACCTCAACCTCCCTGTTCTCTAATTTCACTAACGTCTCAGGTGAAGAACCGATAATGCTGTATTCAAGATAATCGAGGAGAAACATATATGGAGAGGGATTCACCACCCGCAGCGCCCTGTATAAGCTGAGATTATCAATGGAAACCTCCATGGCGAATCTTTGAGATAAGACAACCTGAATAACATCGCCGGCATGGATATATGCCTTTGCCTTCCGCACCATTTCTTCAAATTCTTCTTTGGTGGTATTGCTGTCCATGACACGTACCGAAATTTCACCTTTTTTATTGAAAACAAGAGGAGAACGGACTATGGCCTGGAGATCATCAAGCTCCGCAAGGCCGTTTGCGTAGCTCTCCCGCATACTTTCATCTTTTCCTGCGTGATGGAATACAAAAAGCGTCATCCTTCTGGTATAGTTATCAAAAATGATAAGCTTTCTCGGGAAGATGAAATATGTGTCATAAACATTGAGAACACGCTCATTTTGATCAGGTATTTTCTCAAAGAACTTGACTACATCGTAGCTCACATAGCCGACAGGACCGCCGTAACGGGCAATGCTGTCTGAGAAACCTAACCCCTTAAATTTATGCATAATTTCCTTTAATATTAAAAAAGGGTTGTCGTTCTCAAATGTGTCATCTATGAGTCCCTTCAAGAACACATTATTACCGAGGCTCTTAAACTCAAGAAAGGGTTCAAAGCCGATAAAAGAGAACCTGCCCAGCCTTTCCTTTGTTTCCACGCTTTCGAGGAGGAAAGAAGGCGAAGCAGGATAGGCGCGTTTCATTTTCATATAGCATGACAGAGGGGTATCAAGGTCGGCAAGTATCTCCCTGAAAAAGGGGAGCACATCATCCGTTTCAGTCTGTTTCAAGAAATCATTATAATTCATGGAGTTTTTATTCATAAAGCCCCTCTTTTGCCGACATATTTTCCCTTAATCGCTGAAGAAATGCTTCCATCTCTTCATGGTCCCTTTCCCTGATAATATGCTTCAAATATTCCAGTTTTGCTGTGACTCTATCCAGCTCAACCATGGAATAAGTATTAAACAGTATTTCAGTAAGTAAATGATCGTCCTCGGATAAAAGTCCTTCCGCGATGCGCATATGTTTGGAGAAGGTTGTTCCGGGGATAGCACTCTTGTCGACACATGACGCGAAGGCCATTGAAGAAATGAAGGGCAGAGTCAGGGAATAGGCCATCATCCTGTCATGTTCTTCAAAAGAGTATTCAAAAATATTTATCTGGAGTTTTTCAAATAAGGCACGGAAAAACAGGGCGCCTTTTTTATC
This sequence comes from uncultured Syntrophorhabdaceae bacterium, assembly GCA_964532465.1. Classification (GTDB taxonomy): domain Bacteria; phylum Desulfobacterota; class Syntrophorhabdia; order Syntrophorhabdales; family Syntrophorhabdaceae; genus JAPLKB01. Next base: position 5,217 of record CAZHHX010000060.1, read on the forward strand.
TGACCCCCTTATTATGATCGCGCTTTCTTCTTTCAGATCTTTCATATCGGCAAATACAGGCCCAAACATGGGATGCACGGATACAAATCTGAAGGAGCCCTGTTCGTAATAACCGGCTATTTCTCCCTTAATCGACGCAAAATCTCCGATAATGCAATTTTTTGAAAGATAAGGCACGGCTTTTTCAAAAGCTGCGACAGTATTCTGGAGGCTCACGGCATTAATCAAAAGTTCCGGTTCAAACAAGGCAATTTCCTGCACATGGGGAAGTACAGTTATGCCTTTTTCATCAAAGCCCTTCAGCTTCTTTTCATCCGTATCATAAATTGCCATATCATGACTCCCGGACAATTCCCTTGAAAGCCATGAACCCATTTTTCCGGCACCCAGAATTACGATTCTCATTATGCTGCTCCTTTATAAGATTTATAACATCCGAGAAATTTAAAGCTTGTTGTCAGCTTTTGTACTTGCTCAAGGACTCCAGCTACCCTTTCTTCCTTATCAGAACCTTCAAAATCCGTGAAAAATACATAGTTCCCCGGATCATTTTTTACAGGTCTTGACTCTATTCTTGTAAGATTTATCATTTTATCGGAAAAAATCTTCAAAACGGAAAACAGCCCGCCTATCTCATGTTTTACAGAAAATATTATGGAACACTTATCACCCGGCTCATCTCCTGCTTCCTTTGATAACACGATAAATCTTGTGGAATTCGATTCGTGATCTTCAATGTTTTCTTTGATAATCTCCAGATGGTACAACTCAGCACAAAGTTTATTCGCGATGACGCCGGCAGCTTCCTGCCTGTTTTCAGAGAGCATTTTGGCGGCGCCGGCAGTATCATAAAAGGGTCTTGGCTCAAGTCTGTGTCTTGAGATAAATTCACGACATTGCGCGAGCGCCTGCGGATGAGAGTAAACAACCTTCAAATCATGGTACTGAGTTTCAGGCAGCGCGAGAAGGCAGTGATGGACAGGTATACTGATCTCTCCGATTACCCTCAAATCCCTTTGAACCAGCAGATCGTTGACCTGTGTTACAGCCCCTTCAAGGGAATTTTCAACAGGGACAATGCCAAGATTAATCCTGCCCGATGATACTTCGTCAAAAATCTCAGTAAATTCCCTGCAAGAAACAGGAATCAGAGAAGGATCATACAGAAGAGAGGCGACCTCGCTGTAGGCGCCGTGCTCTCCCTGAAAACCGATGATAATGAGATTCTGTTCCTGCACCTCTTTGCTTTCTTCAATGACCAGCCTGTATAATTTTTCAAGAAATTCCGGATGCAGCAGGTTGCGCGATGACTTCTTTATATTGCTGAATATCTGCTGTTCCCTCTTTTGATCAAAAATACACTGCTTAAATTTTCTCGCCTTTATCGCAAGTTCCATTCTCTGGTTCAAAAGCTCTATAATTCCACTGTCAAGCACATCTATTTTCTTTCTGATAATATTAAGATCACTGTTTTTCATGTTAATGCCCTTTTCATCCCCTGAGAATCCACAAGCATGAGGTCCGCAAGAACTATTGCCGTGACAGCCTCCACAATGACAGGGACTCTCAGCGCGATACATACGTCATGTCTTCCTGTTATTGTAAGCTCTGTAGGCTCGCCGGTTTTCAGGTTAATTGTATGCTGCGTTATGGAAATACTCGATGCAGGTTTAACAGCCGCCTTAAAATGAATATCATTGCTGTTTGTCATACCGCCGTTTATGCCTCCGGCATTATTAGTCCTTGTCTCGCCGTTTACATTGACGATCTCGTCATTACATTGGCTCCCGCTCATTTGCGCGGAAGAGAAACCTGCGCCGAACTCTATCCCTTTAATTGCCGGTATGGAAAAAACCATATGGCTTATCAAGGATTCAACAGAATCAAAAAAAGGTTCTCCCAATCCTGTCGGCAGGCCGCTCGCCCTGCATGATACGATACCGCCGATGGAATCCCTGTTTTCTATGGCCGATTTAACAGCAGCCGTAATATCCTGAGAACCGCCTGCTTCTATAAGTGATGCTTCTACTTTCACGGGTTTTATGAGCAGTTTCGCGATTACCCCTGCGGCAACAAGACCAGCAGTCAACCTTCCGGAAAAATGTCCGCCGCCGCGATAGTCATTGAAGCCATTAAATTTTTTCCAGGCAGTGAAATCCGCGTGCCCTGGTCTGGGCGTGTCTTTTATGTTGTCGTAGGCGCTGGAATCAACATTTTTATTTTCAAAAAGGATACATATCGGGACGCCTGTGGTTTTCCCGTTAAATATTCCGCTCTTTATGAGAGGCATATCCTGCTCCTTTCGCGGTGTCGTGCCCTCAATACCTCCCATGCGCCTCTTCAGGTCATCAGAGAACCCGGAAACCGGAAGGTCAAGTCCGGCAGGACAGCCGTCAATGACAACACCAACGCATTCTCCATGGGATTCGCCAAGAATGGATACTCTGAAAATACGTCCGAAACTATTCATATTTCACCTTCACTGAATTCAGATCTTCAAAAAACGATGGGTACGATTTAGAAACACAGGCCGGTCTCTCAATAAAAACGTCGCCATCCGCTCTGAGGGCGGCAATTGCGCAGGCCATTGCGATTCTGTGGTCATTATGAGAATCCACTGTGCCGCCTCTGACATTTCCCCCATTAACTTCCATCCTGTCCTCAAAAACATTTATTGAAATTCCTATCCTGGAAAACTCCTCGGCTAAGGCAAGAGCCCGGTTGCTTTCTTTATGTTTGAGACGCTCCACCCCGTGGATTACGCTTTTGCCTACACAAGCAGAAGCAAGAACAACAAGGGGAGGAAACAGATCAGGACAATGTCGTGCGTCAAATTCAAAGGTATTCAATTTACCCTCTGCCACAAATATATAGTCATCTTTCACTTCTACATGCGCCCCGGCATCAATCAGGGCATTTATCACCGCTTTATCCGCCTGATATGAATACGGATTCAGACCATTTACCCTTACAGAACCTGCCAGCGCCCCTGCCACAAGAAAGAAAGCAGCGCCCGACCAATCCCCTTCAACAACATATGCGCAGGGTTTGTATTGCTGATCGCCTTTTATATAGAATTTACTAAGGTCTTTGTTGTGGAGGACTGTGACCCCGAATCTGTCCATAATATCAATTGTCAGCTCCACATAGGGCTTGCTTTTCAGCCCGGTAACAGCGACAAGGGAATCCCCCGCGCGCAAAGGAAGCATCATGAGTAAACCCGTTAAAAATTGAGAGCTTTCAGCGCCGTTTATATTGATCCTGCCGGAAGATATCCTTCCTTTTACATTTATCGGGGGGAAACCGGCCTGTGTCCGGCATATTGCACCAAGACCGGTTAATGCTTCAACCATCTCCACGGGTCTGTTAAGCAATGAACCGGAGGCTTCCAGGACAACCTCTTCTTCAAGCAATCCTGCAACAGGCGTAAACATCCTCATACAGAGCCCCGATTCTCCGCAATCAAGAACATTGCTCTTTATGCCTCTTTCCTTGAGATCACCGTTTCCCTTGATCGTAACGCTCCCCTCTCCTCTGTGTACTTCGGCACCCAGCGAATCCGCTATACCAAGAGCCGTTAAACCATCGCTGCAAAATGAGGGGTTTATTATTCCGGATGTGCCGGAGGCCAGCAAAGATGCGGCAACAGCCCTTATCATCACACTTTTTGACGCCGGCGCGTTAATTGTTCCATCAATTTTTGAGGAACTTATCTGTTTCTTCATGTATTTTCCTTATAATTTCATACGGTTTCAAACCGTCTGTCTTTACAATCATATCGGAGGTACGGGCATACAAAGGCGCCCGCATGTCAATCATTCTTTTAATATCGGATTTATTATTCGGGGGGCGCAGCAAAGGACGCCCGTTATCATTGCCAACCCGCTCTAAAACAGTATCAATGTTTGCCCATAACCATATAACAAGAGAGTTTTTCCTGAGTATATCCCTGTTTGCCTCATTCAGTATCGCCCCACCGCCGCATGATATTATTGTCCCGGATAAATCCCCGATGTTGGCTATTTCCTTTCTCTCCATTTGCCTGAAGGCCTGTTCTCCTTTGCCCTCAAATATTTCACTTATGGATACCCCGGCCTTCTGCTCAATCACTTTATCAATGTCCACATAAGGTAATGCTGTCAGTTTTGCGATACCTTCGGCTGTTGTGGATTTACCTGTTCCCATAAAACCTATTAAAGAAATGTTCTTTTTAGCAAATTTATTGCGCCCGTACAGAGCCTCCCGCATAGACTCCGTTGGAGGCTCTATCCCGGTAAAATGTTTGAAGGCAGCCATTCCCTGAAAAAGAAGCCATTCCCTTCCGTCTATGATTGTGCACTTCCGCTCCTTCCCGTCTTTGACAAGAGCAGTGGTCATACCGTAGTTCGCGTCAAGAATCACCATATCTTTCTTGAGGGAATCAGGTTTAATAATTCTTTCCGTTGAAGGCAGACACGAAATGATTATATCCGTATTTTTCAGCGTCTCATCAATAAACTCCATTTTTACGACTTTGCATCCCAGATCCTCAGAAATAGTCTTCGCCTTCTCAAATGTGCGGTTCACCATTATCACATCAGCGCCTTCTGAAAGCAGGGCACATACGGCTGCCTTGGCTGCGCCGCCCGCGCCGAGTACGAGGACTCTTTTCCCTTCTGTTTTTACACCATTACAAGAAAATGCGTCTTTAACGCCTTTAACATCCGTATTAAATCCGTGAAGCCTGTTATCTTCAATGAGTATCGTATTAACAGCGCCTATTCTCTGCGCTGTTTCCTCTATGTCATCCAGAAATGGAACAATCTCTTCCTTGAAGGGCGAAGTCACATTAAAACCGGAAATTCCTATATCCGACGCACCGGCTATGATTTCTTCAACTCCGGAGACGGCAAAACGTGTATATACGGCATCCAGAGAGAGCAACCTGAATGCGGCGTTGAAAATATCCGGGCTTCTGCTGTGAAGCACAGGATTGCCGGTAACGGCAAAAATCCTGGTCTTTTCTGAATCGTTTTTTTCATTTGTCTTATAGGACTTATCAGACATATTGGACCTATTAAATTCCTTTGTTTTTTTCATTGTCTTAATAACCTCATAATTTCTCCCAGCTTTTCTTTTTCAATCTGGCCTTCGGCAGTCTGCATCCCCTCGGCAAGAGATGCATATGTAAAGAGACTTCCCAGAAAAGGTGCGATAATACGCGTTATCTTCCCCTCCTCGCCCATCCCTGCCACTACCAATCTATTCTTGAAATTCTCCTGACCGAGCAATCCCAGAAGTCTTGCACTATCCATAACAGAATTGATCTTACAGGCTATTTTAGCTATATCGGCGCCTTCACTAAAGCACAGTGCAGCGATTTGTTTTAATTTTTCATCACCAGGAGTTTTCTCAAAATCATGAAAAGATATTATTACCTTGCACCCCTTTGATTTAGCCTTCTCCAAAATCTCTTTTTTAAAGGCAATGTCCGATTCAACCTCAATATCCACATATTTTGCCCCTGCATCTATTGCGGCAATCAAATATGCCTTTCGCTTCTGATCGTCGAGCACGCCCGGTCTGCATGTTGCGATTAACATGGCGGATTGTGAAAAAATGTCGGCAATATTTTCCCCGGTCAGGATCATCCGGTCCATTCTTATTTCAGCAAAATCTATATTGCGCAGAGCTTTTAAAAAATCGACAGAATAACGTTCATCCAGGCTGACACATATCATACGCTATCTCCTTGATTACATTTATTTTTGTCTTCTCTATCACAGCTTTTCCGATTCCATCGAGAAGGACAGCGTATACATAATCATCCTCCCGTTTTTTATCTTTCATGATTGCATCCATAATCGCCTCTGCATTACCCTGAAACGATATCGGGAGACCGAAAGCGGCAAGTAAACACGTTATTCTGTCCACATCATTTTTCTGCAGCATGCCTTTAGCCTCGGAAAGCCTTGCCTCCATAATCATGCCTATACTTACTGCTTCACCGTGTCTGATTTGAGCAGTTTTTTCAAAGGCATGGCCGAAGGTATGGCCGAAATTAAGCTTCCTCCTCTCTCCTTTCTCTGTTTCATCCTGAGAGACTATGTCGGTTTTTACCTTTAAAGAGTCATAAACAATCCTGTTAATCGTATCTTTATCGAGCGATAAAGCCGCTTCCCGGTTTTTTTCAATACGGGAAAAGAGTGTTTTATTCCCTATGAGGGCATGTTTTATCACCTCTGCGAAACCATTTCTCAATTCCGCTTCCGGCAGGGTTTTAAGAGTTTCAAAATCGCATATAACAAATTCAGGCTGATTAATCGTACCGATAAGGTTTTTATAGCCCTTAAAATTAACGCCGTTTTTCCCGCCCACACTGGCATCCACCTGAGCAAGGAGTGTAGTAGGCACGAAACCAAAGGGCAGGCCCCTGAGATATGTTGAGGCAGCAAAACCCGCAATGTCGCATACAACCCCGCCGCCAATGCCTACCAAGTATGATGAGCGGTCAAATTCAAGTTCAAGAAGTTTTTCATAAATACTATCTATTGTATCAAGGGTTTTATATTGTTCCCCTGACTCAATTACTACGGTTCTGTATCTGGAAAATTGCTCTCTGTAAAGCCTGTAAACATTATTGTCCGTGACAACAATAGTCTTCTCGATGCTGCAAAAGTCAATCAGGTCCTTTAATGACATACCCAGCATGATTTTGCTTTTGCTCGTATTGCCTGTTAACACAATCTGTTTCATTCCGAATCCGCCATAAATTTATAGAGTGTTCTCGCTTTTTTGACCATCTCCGAAAACTGCTGGGGGTTTAATGTCTGCTCCTTATCACAGATTGCCTCTGCCGGATTTATATGAACTTCAACAATAATACCGTCTGCGCCTGCCGCCACTGCTGCAAGGGTCAGGGGAGATATGAGGCTTACCCTTCCTGACGCATGGGAGGGATCAATTATTACAGGAAGATGAGTAAGTTCTTTCAGCGAAGGGACAGCGCTTATATCAAGCGTGTTCCTCGTATAATTCTCAAAAGTCCGGATGCCTCTCTCACAGAGAATTACGTCAGGATTTCCACCATCGAGAATATATTCCGCGCAATTTAACCATTCTTCTATGGTTGAATTCATGCCCCTTTTCAGGAGAACCGGTTTCTGTGTTTTGCCGACTTCTTTCAATAGGGAAAAATTTTGCATATTTCTCGTGCCTATCTGGAGCACATCGGCATATTCGCATACCCATGGGACATCTCTTGTATCTATTACCTCTGTAACAATCGGCAGGCCGGACTCTTCTTTCGCCTTCTTTAATATCTTGAGCCCTTTTAAGCCGAGCCCCTGGAAAGCATAAGGTGAGGTTCTCGGCTTGAATGCGCCGCCTCTCATCATGTCAGCGCCCGCCTTCTTTACTGCAAGCGCGGTTTCTATTGTCTGTTTTTCATTTTCCACAGAACATGGGCCGGCAATTACACAGAAGCCCTCACCTATTGCCACATCATCCACATGAATTACTGTTCTTCCTTTTTCCTTCAAGGCAGTTAATTCTATGCCCTTCATTGTGCCTCCTTTTTCCCCTGTTTTAAAAACAAAAAAAGGGCCATGGGTTGTACTGCACCCATGGCCCTTAGTAACCATATGCGTCCCTAATGAGGACGAGGATGCAGCGACGTATAGAAGTACCACCAGCCGGAAAAGCTGCTAAGATTTGTCTGCATGTTCCTCTGTTCCTTCATTGTGCACGATTATATACATTTGTTTTTTTATTTGTCAAGAATATTTTGTCGCCCCATTCCTGGCATATGAGAGACTGCTTGTTCCAGGATGTGGAAGAAGAAATCTTTTGGGCGGAGAAGGAGCCTTTCCGTACGGAAATTACTTCAAGTAAACAGCGAGGTCGCTTATTCTGTTAAAAATAACATCGGGGCGTTCTTTTAAAAGATTATCTTCGTCCTCATGACCGGTAGTAACGACTGCAGACAGTGATCCGGCGCTTCTTGCCGCAAGTATATCCGCTACGGTATCTCCTATGACAATACAGTTATCAGGTGATATATTAAGCCTTCTCGCGCATTCTATGACAACATCGGGGGCCGGTTTTCTATGTTGCATTTCTTTTGAAGTAACGATGGCGCTTATATATCCGTCAAGGCCCAAATTCCTGAATCTGCTCCATTCATCTTCGTCAGATGACATTCTCCCTGTTGCAATACCGATTTTTATACCTTTTTGTTGTAAATGACCGAATAATTCTTCTGTTCCGGGAAAAGCTTTTACTTCTCCAAGTTCAGCTTTCTTAAAACGTTCAAGTATGTCTGTCCTGCATGTCGCATAGACGTCATCATCTATCGGGCAGGGAAATACATTCTGGAGGATCTGGCGCAGGCTTAATCCCTTTGCCAGAAATTCACGTAGAATCTCTTTCGCAACCGGAGCAGCACCGTATTGTTCGGTGCCCTGATTAAAAACCTTTTGATAAACTTCGAAGGTATCAACGAGAGTACCGTCAATATCAAATATAACGGCCTTTATATCTGTATTTTCAGGATTTTTTTTATTTTCTTCCATTTCTCTGGTATTCTCCTCTATGCAAAAACTTCAGTAACAGATATATCATTTTGAAAGATATCCTGTCCAATAATCCTTTTGTACGATACCCCATTTTTTACTGTTTGTTCGAGGTGCCGCCTTTTCTCTGCGATATTAATTGCGGATCAATATTCCCTGGTCCTCCGCAATCAGGCGTGTAACAGGTTACATCGCGAAAGGTGCAGATTTCTTTGCATGACGGGCATTTATCGAGAGGTGTATCAGCCTCAAAAGTATATCCACATTTTTCACATTGCCAATGATTCATTTTTCACCTCCTGTTTTCTCCTTGCAAACGCTCGTCAATGCTCATTCTGTGTACCAGTTTTTTATTGAGCTTTTGACAATATCTAAGAACTGAAAACAATCAGTAACGCTGCTGTCCATTCAGTGCGGCAATAATTTTTTTAACAGTTTCAGGGCTTAACCCTGTTTCTGTTAAATCCTTTTCAATCTCTGAGATATTCCCGTAACCGCCGAAATATCCGTTAATACGAGCCGCGGCTATAGATGTAGTAAAAGAAGCATCATTCGGATAGATATCCTTAAGAAGACGCATCATTTCCTTATTGTTCCTTAGATAATATTTCTGGTGGTAATCCTCGGCAGGATAAAACTTATTCTCCGGAACAATTTCCGTATATATTTTCTGTTTCAATTTCTCCTCAAGCCTTGCCCTGGTTTCAAAAGCAAGCCTTTTCTGTTCCTCATTACGATAGAATATAACAGACTTGTATTGCTTTGACCATGACCGCGCAAAAGGGTCATGATTAACCCAGAAAATTTCCAAGAGTTGTTCGTAAGATATTTTTTTGGGATCATAATAAATCAGAATTGTCTCAGTGTGGTCTCCAAGGCTGTGATAGGAGGGATTCATCTTCGTTCCCCCTGTGTAACCAACTTGTGTTTGAAGAACACCGCTGTTGAGCCCGAACCGGGCATCAGGGCCCCAAAATCATCCCATGCCGAAGATTGCTGTCTCCTGCCCGGCAGGCGCCGGTATCTGTGCATTAAGGGGCGGAGTTTTTCGGGCAGCACTACTCATTTCTGATGTCATATCACTGTTCTCCTTTGCTGTATCAGCACAATTTTTTTCCGTCCTTGATACGCCGCAGGCAACAAGGAGGAAAAGTCCATAAATAATTGTCATAACCCGTACTATTAATATTTTACGTTTATCATCATGAAAAAATACAACCATTGAATCATTATAAGCACCTTTTTCATTGAGTCAAGGACATGAAAAACAGCAAGAAAAACCTGGTTGCGTTGACATCCTGTTCCCGATCAAGTAGAATTAACATGCACCAATGAAGTCTGGATTTAACATGGGAAAATAAGTTTTACTTATTTTATAAACCACCACGCAATAAATTGCGGCACAAACCATTTTTAAGCAAGCTTCGGGGCATTGACCCGCGGGGCAATAATTCATGGAGATTAAATTGGAATATCAGCTTTACGCAACCTGCCCCGATGAACTTACCGGCCTTCTGGCAAAAGAAATAGCTTCAATTGGCGGAACCGACATACATATTTCCTATCGGGTCGTCTACTTTTCCGCTTCGAAGGAGGTCGCTTACAAGGCTCACTTACACTCACGCCTGGCAAGCAGAATTTGCCGGGTTTTAAAAGAAATACCGGCTCAATCTCCTACGATCATCTTTGATAAAGCCAAGAGAATTCGCTTTGACGAACTTTTTTCATACAAACATCCAATCAGTATCAATGTGTTTGCCTCCAACGATGAAGGCAGTACCCCTAATCATCTGATCGGCAGCAAAATACGCGAGGCAATAAACGATTGTTTTCAACATCACCTTAAAATTACACCAAACCAAAGCTCCAGGGGCGCTGTCATCGGAATCACCGGCTACCTCAACAACAAACGTCTCATGGTCAGCATCGATACTTCCCTTGAGAGTCTTCACCGACGGGGATACCGGGTTGAAGGTCACCCGGCTCCTTTAAAAGAAACGCTTGCTGCCGCGTTACTGGCAGCCTGCGAATATGACGGAACCACAAACTTCTTTGATCCTATGTGCGGCAGCGGTACAATAGTTGTTGAAGCCGCGCAGATGGCAATCAATCGTGCTCCGCTAATAAACAGGAAGAAAGGTGGATTTGGTTTTGAATATCTGCTTGATTTTGACTCAAAACTCTGGCAAACCATTCAGGACCGGGCTCGTGCGGCTGAAAGACCCGCTGAAGTCGGGATATTTGCTTCTGATATTGATGCTCAATTTATCGAGATTGCCAAAAAAACTGTTACCAACGCACAGTTGAACAACATTGTTAAATTTGAGAAAAAAGATTTCTTTGACACAGAAAAACCGGCTGAGAAGGGATTGATGATTGCCAATATTCCATATGGCGTCAGAATGACGGAAAAAGATGTGAGTACGGAATTTTTGCGCGCCCTTGGCGACCACCTGAAAAACCACTTTAAAGGCTGGCGCTGCGGGATTTTAGCCCCTGCGTCATCACCATTGAATGAAATCGGACTAAAACCTCAAAAAAAGGCGGCGTTTTTGAATGGCGCTGTTCCTGTCAAGTTTGTTGTTTTTGATATTTATTGATTTTATTCTTTATAAAAAGATATGTAGAGGAACAATCACGTTCACAATTTATAAATAAGGGGGAAATCAATGGAAGCGAATTACACAGTGTCAAGTTATCTCCTGAGTCGTCTGCAGGAAATCGGCATTAAACATCTCTTTGGGGTTCCCGGGGATTATGTTCTGGATTTTTTGGATGAGGTTGTTGCCAGCCCTATTCAATGGGTGGGAAACTGCAACGAACTGAACGCCGGTTACGCGGCAGACGGTTATGCCCGAATAAATGGCGTAGGCGGCGCAGTTGTGACTTATGGAGTCGGGGGGCTGAGCATTTTGAACGCCGTAGCCGGGGCGTTTGCTGAGCATGTGCCCCTGATCGTCATCAGCGGAGCTCCACTGGCACGACGCAGGGAATCAGGCGCTCTGGTTCATCACCTTGTTTCCAACTACTACCTCCAGTTGGAGATCTATAGAAAAGTGACGACCGATGCTGCCATATTGATGGACCCCAATACCGCTCCTGATGAGATTGACCGCGTTATCCGGAATTGTATTTCCCGGAAATTGCCGGTATACCTTGAAATCCCCTCCGATATGGTTCATGCCCCATGTCGCCCACCACAGAAACTGCCTGATGCTGCGCCTTTGTTCTCCGACGAGGATAGTCTGACAGAATGCATATCAGAAGCCACAGATTTGATCAATCGCTCAGATCATCCCCTGATACTCGTGGGCGTGGAATTACTCCGTTTTGGCCTTGGGAGCGAAGCGCTTCATTTAGTTGAAACAGCAGAAATTCCTTTTGCCACAATGCTCAGCAGCAAGTCCGTATTGCCGGAGCTTCATCCCCAGTTTGTCGGCATCTACCAGGGCGGCTGGAGCCGTGAAGTGGTACGCCGACAGGTAGAAGGTTCTGACTGTCTCTTGTCTCTTGGGGTTTGGATAACAGATTTGGACACAGGCCTATTCAGCGTGAATCTCGACAACCGACGAATGATTGCAGCCGGTGGAGGCCAGGTTCGTATCGGCAACCATTATTATCATCAAATACAATTGAAAGATTTTATCCGGACACTTGTTCTGGCAGTTCAGCCCCGTTCTTACCTGGCCTCCCATCCAGCCGAATCCTGTCATCCCAGGAAACTGTTCACACCTGAGGCGTCGTGTGCTTTAACAGCTCCTCGCCTATACGAATGTCTGAATAATTTTCTCGACGACCAGATGATTCTTCTCGCAGAACCAGGTGATGCCTTCTGTGCAGCTCCGGAATTTTATATCGAAGAGGCTGAAAACTTCATTGTCCAAAACTATTATTCCTCCATCGGTTACTGCACCCCGGCAGCCCTGGGCGTAGCCCTGGCACGTCCCGAAAAACGCCCGGTAATCCTCACTGGTGACGGCGCTTTTCAGATGACAGCGCAGGAGGTCTCCACAATGATCCGAAAGCGTTGCCCCGTCCTGATATTTATCATCAACAACAACGGTTATCTGATCGAACGGGTTCTTCACGAAGACGGCCCCTATAATGACATTCAAATGTGGCAGTATTCAAGACTGCCCGAGGTCTTCGACAATGGGTCTCATGCTATCGGTATCCGAGTCACCACAGAGGAAGAACTTGATCAAGCCATGAAAATAGCTTCTCAGGAAAAAGACAAACTCGTACTTATAGAGGCCTTTCTGCCAAACCGTGACTGTTCTGCAGGTCTGGAGCGTCTCGGCAAAACTTTCCGACAAACACAGCAGAAGAAGTAATGTCTTGCCGTGATAGGCCCCGGTTTATTCGCCCGGTTTTTTTAAGCAGTTTGCATACCTTTTGTTTGCCGTCTTTCCGGAGCATATTTTGTCCGGTATTTTTTCTTATCTTATTGAGTGTGTCTTTTGTTTTTGCTTCTGAAAAAGAAGAGACAGTGCTGCCAATAAACAGAGAGACCTCAGCTTTTCAGAAAGGAGCATTCACGCAGTTGTCTAAGCATCTCTCGCTGGGAGTAAAGATAAAATACTTTGACAACAGCCACACATCTTATGAATTCGGCAATCCTTTTTCTCCCTATCAAGCCCCTCTCAGTCGGTTGGAATTCCCTTTGGACTCCTGGTGGGGAGGTGTAGAACTGAGGTTGAGCTATCCGAGATTCTCCATAGGCGGCGAAGTACTTACAAATGCGCTTGGGGATGCCCAGGGACGCATGAAAGACTCGGATTGGGATGATAACGATGCGCCGGACCGGAAAACTATTTACAGTGAATCCGGTTGTCGTATGGAACCCAGTTATATGGCCAGGTTCGATATGGACCTTGAAATCTCCGACTGGCTGGGGCTGCCTCAATGGTTCAGCCTGCGTCCGGTTGTGGGATTCCGCTATCAGAATTTTCACATGGTTACTCATGACGGGATACAGTACGAACCCTTTAGCGGAAAACCTCCTGCATCCCTGCCGGGAAAGGGGATTCGTTTTAAGCAGACATACTGGCAATATTTTACCGGGATACGGTCAAGTGTTGATATAGGGCAATTTACAAATATATCCTCCCTGAAATTCCTGATGCAATTCGACTGGGCTTACGTAGAAGGCAGCAACGAGGACAATCATTTGCTGAGAGCGGGCAGACGGTTTACCTACGAGGATACATTCGGCTATGCGTGGCATGCATCTGCCGGTTTAAAAAAGGGTTTGACAAAAAACCTCTTTCTGAGTTTCGATGTTGACTATCTCCAGATTACCACAACCGGCAGCCATCGTCTTGTAAATGAGGCATTCAATATGGATTTCGGCTTTTCACACGGTGTCAAAGTCTGGTCGGAACAGACAAGTTACTCGATGTCTTTGGAATATCTATTTTAATAGAGTTTAGATGTTGAGTGCTACGACATCGTGGACACTCGGTCATTTATCATAACTTGTAGCCAAATTCTTCAACCTGGGTTTTATCCAGAAAGAGTTTCAGTTTTTGTTCTTTGACATTGATTGCAGCCACCACGTATTCGAGCTTAAGCTCCGGCGGGATTGGAAAATAATTTTGATACTACTATGTAGTAACCTGTTGCATAAAACAGAAAAAGAATAATATTGAGGGAGGATAATAGAAAAAGGAGCAGGTAACCCGCTCCTTTTTCTCTATGCAATATGATTCTTTATTACTTTGCTGGTGCCGGTGCTTTCTCAGGAGCCGGAGCTGCTGCTTTATCGGTTGCTTTCTTTTCTGTCTTTGCTGCTGGTGCTTTTTCTGCCTTCGCTGCCTTAGCTGCTGCTGCTTTCTCTGCCTTCGCTGCCTTATCGGCTGCTTTCTTCTCTGCTTTCGCTGCCTTAGCTGCTGCTGCCTTCTCTGCCTTCGCTGCCTTATCGGCTGCTTTCTTCTCTGCTTTTGTCGGCTTGTCAGTTGCTGCTTTCCCTGCTGCCGGTGCCGCCTTATCGGCTGCTTTCTCTGCTCCTACTGCTGCTTTCTCTGCTGCCGGAGCTGCTGCCTTTGGTGCCTGAGCAAAACCCATTGAAACGAATGTTACGCTGATCAGCAATGCGATTGCTAACATGAAACCTTTCTTCATAATATTTTCCTCCTGTTTTTTATTGTTTGACTTCATATTTTATTTATAGTGCATATGCCGTGCCACAGGAGGAAGTCTTACTAATTATTTAATATTGTTAGACATAATAAATATGACGAATAGGGATCTTATATATAATCGGAAATATCCGACAATAATCTTCTATCTTAGTCGGAAATATCCGACCGTTTTTTTTAGTATGCTTAAAAATACTTGATAAAATAAACAGGATTCTGGAACAGGAAGGTTTAACAGAGTGTATAACGGATCCTATGAAGCAAAATAGTGGAAGTGCTACAGGTAAATACTAATCCTGGCAAATATCACCCGGCTTTTTTATATTTACCGTCTCCGGGGCTTTCCGGACCTGCTCTTCCATAAAAGTAACTAAAACCCGCAGTTCATCAAGGAATGTCTGGAGGTCCGGTTTCGCGTACATCCCTGTCTTTTTTTCAAAGTATGATTTTGCGTTTTGTAAAACTGCAACCTTCTTTTTCATAGGTATGGGGTTCGATGTTGATTTCCCCCCGGCTAAGACACTCGAGGGCAGGCCCCCGGCTACAGCACCCGAGGGCAGGTGTTTGGCTTTTTTGTAGGCGGTAGGCATTTTTTCTAATTTTGCATTAGTTACCGGTGTCTCCATTATTTCAACGAAAATGGCAAAAAAGTCCGGACTTCCGAGGTTGGCGACAAAGGTATATCCCTGAGAAACCGGGAGTTTTCCGGCAGCTACCACGTCCTGAATTTTAGAAACCAGTTTTAGAAGGGATATTGTGTTAAGCAGCGTAGATATTGACTTCCCGGAGATTTCAGCGACGGTTACAACTGTTGTAACCGTTTCCTCAGTAAATGACGTAGAGTTACAAATAGCTCCTGCAGTTTACAGGCTTATCATAGAAATTCAATCTGATTTTTCATTTCTTCAGGCGATATGATTTCAGCATAGGTAGCCAGCCTTCTAATGCATTCACCGATACCGTATTTATTCATTTTTGAAAAAATAACTCCTGGATGATTCAGTCCCTTTTCATTTGCACGTTTTGCAATATTAAGAAAATGGTGGTCATGGGTAAACAAGACAGCATTGATCTTGCGAGCATAATTGAAATGCTCCATATCGGATTGCCCGATTAAGCCTTCATCAACCGTGGTAAAAACTTCTATTCCTTGTTTTGTTAATCCTTTTGCTATTGAGATATCAACATTTTCATCTATATAGATTTTTAATTTTCCCAAGCTTTTTCTCCAGGACTGATGCATGTGAGGATTCGAATTTCTCTATTTCTTCAAGCTCATTTTTCCATGTTTTATCAATCCTATTCTTGTTTTCATAGTAATAAGAAAGGGCATCATGCACTTGTGCAAGGTCAAGATGAGGGTGGGCGTTGGTAATTTCTTCGGGAGACATCCCCATAAGCCCATACCTGATTGCAATATCAAGAACACGAATACCGGTACCGGCTATAATAGGTTCACCGTTTCTAATCTTTTTATCTGTTGTTATGTAAGGATGTTCTATTCTTTTCGCTGCAACTCCCATATATTTCACCACCTTTCTTTTTGTCTATTGTATTATAAATATTTGCCTTTTTCTATATCAATTTATCATCCCCATGAACAAGTCCACCCGTAAAGACCGTTATTATCTTCTGAACGGAGTTGCCAGGTTCTTAGAAATATTCGCTTGCAGTCACAGCCGCCGAAGGCACACACTCCTATATCTGCAGCCTTGGTTTATTGTCCGGTTTTTTTGTATTTACATTCTCCGGGGCTTTTTGAAACTGTTCTTCCATGAAAGAAACTAAACCACACAGTTCATCAAGGAAGGTCTTGAAATCTGATTTGGCGTATATTTCGGTTTTTTTCGCAAAGTATGATTTTGCATTTTGCAGGACCACAACCTTCTTTTTCATAGGTATGGGTTTCTGATATGTTGATTTCCCCCCGACTAAGACACTCGAGGGCAGGTGTTTTGTTTTTTTGTAGGCGGTAAGCATCTTTTCTAATTTTGCATTGGTTACAGGCGTTTCCATTATTTCATCAAAAATAATGGAAAGTCAGGATTTCCAAGGTTGGCAGCAAAGAGATAACCCTGGGAAAGAGGCAGTTTTTCACTTGTATGGTTTAATCCCGACATCGGAGGGACAATTGCCTCCTGAATTTTGAAAACCAGTTTTAGAAGGGATATGTTGCGGAACAGCGTAGAATAAGACTTCCCGGAGATTTCTATGATTGCTCCAACAGTTGGAGCAATTCCTTCCGGCAGGTCTTCAGGCCTCCGCCTGTAACTTACCAAGGTGCTCATCACCCCGTCCAGATTGTATACATTGTCAGGATGTTTTGCCTGAAAAAAGGCAAGTATCCCCTTAGCCTGATCTATGGGATTCAGATCCTCTCTCTGAAGATTCTCTGTCATTTGTATTGCCAGTATTTCATCCTTTTGCGTGACTGCATTGACAATCCTTGCCGGAGAAGAAACGTTTTGACAATCTTATTGCTTATTTTGTATAGTTTTCAACAAATATCGCCTTATCTTCTTGATGTTACAATAAAAGATTTCTGAAAACCCGGGGTTACGAATGGGGTATAAAATTGGTGCAAGATTGATTCTAAAAGTAAATATATTAGTATTTTATCTAATATTTTTACCCTTCATGCTTTTAGCTCAGACCCTGACACCTTTCGAACCGAATGATCCTTATTTCAAATATAACAGCGCAGGAACACTGGCAAGTTTTCCGGGACAGTGGCATCTGATTAATAATGCGCCCCTTGAAGGAATTACCATTACTATACCTGACGGCGGAACAACAACAGTTTTGATGAAAAACTCCGGCGTAGACGCCGGACTCCGGAACGCGTGGAAACTTGGATATACCGGGAAGGGAGTTGTTATCGGGATTGTGGACGATGGCGTGGAAGGCACTCATGAGGATTTAAAAGAAAATTACAGCACAAAACTAAGCCGGACTTTTTCCGGAGGAGCAATCCTGGAGGACCAAAAGCCCTTACTTCAAAAAGATAATCACGGCACAGCCGTTGCCGGTGTTGCCGCTGCCAGGGGAGGCAACAGCATAGGAGGAACAGGCGCCGCCCCCTATGCGGCTATTGCCGGAATGCGTCTATTACATGACGACGCGGTTGAGAAAGACTATTTTAATGCCTATCTATGGGGAAGCGGCGTTGAATATAACCAATCGAGTGACAAATTTATTATAAAAAAAACACCTGAAATACAAATATATAACCATAGCTACGGATCACATGCCGGTTTTTTCGGCCAGATAGACATTTTAACTCTGAGAGCGCTGAAAGAGACTTCATTAAACAATGTTATACATGTATTTTCAGGCGGAAATGACAGAGGCGATAAAAGAGAAGATTCAAACAAGGATTCTTTTAATAACCAAAGCAGCGTCATAAATGTGGCCGCTCTGGGAAGCGATAGAAAATACACTGATTACAGCAGTTATGGCTCAAGCATATTTATTACGGCGCCTTCAAACAGGTCCGGCATATATTCCGGCTATTATGCCTTCGGCATTACTACAACGGACCGTACCGGAGATGATCTGGGATATAATAAATATTCCGATAACAATAAATGCGGAACAAACGGCACAAGCTGCGGTGACTGGACAGATACTTTCCCCAACACCAACTACACCGGCACCTTCGGCGGTACCTCATCTTCAGCCCCTCTTGTATCAGGCATCCTGGCTCTCGGCAAGGAAGCAAACAAACAGATGGATGTTCGAATGGCAAAGCATATTCTTGTCAAGAACAGCGACAAGGTAGATGATAATGATGCAAGCGCAACAGGTGGATGGGTAAAAAACGGAGCAGGCAACTGGTTCAACCCCAACTACGGCTTCGGCAACATCAATGCAGGCAGGTTTGTGGAAGCAGTGAAAAAAGCAGCCTATGTAACCAAACAAACCACCTATGAGACAGGAACCCAGACAGTCAATGAGGAAATAAAATATATTGACAGCAACAACAGCGGCGGCACCGGTAAATCCTTCACCTTAACAACAACCCAGATACCCTCATCCCTTCGTCAGCCTTTGGAGGGAGTTGAGATAAGCCTTAATTTTACCCATTCCAAAAGAGGAGATCTGACAGCAAGCATCGCCTCTCCATACAATACTGCAAGCCGCTTTTTGAACTCTACCACCCACCTTGCCGCCGATAAACAGGATGCTGCCAATGTGACCAATTTTGCATGGACCTTCCTTTCCAATGCCTTCTGGGGCGAAGACCCTCTGGGAGGCAAAGACAAGACAAGCGGTACATGGACCATTACCCTGGGTGACAGAATTAACAGATCGGCTGATAATCTCGGTATATGGAACAGCTACGGAGTTACATTCCTGATGGGAGATATTGTATTCAATAACACCGGAGGCACTACCACGCAGACGGAAAATATCAAAGCAAGGTCTCTTACAATCAAAAACCCGGACACTGTTTTTAAAAACCCGGTCGGCAAATCTGTTATTGTGGAAGAACAGGTTCAGATAACAAGCGGAGAATTAAACGTAGACGGTACAATTACAATGTCCAGGCCTGCAGGTGATCAGGACCCTGAAGACGGCTTATTTGTCCTTGACGGCGGCACCCTCTCCGGTACCGGCATCATTGATGCCCCTTACGGTTTCT
>CAZHHX010000061.1:0-22752 GCA_964532465.1 uncultured Syntrophorhabdaceae bacterium
ACTATTCACTATTCACTAACGACTATTCACTATTCACTGCCTCTTTACTATTCACTAACGACTATTCACTATTCACTGCCTTTTAAACTGCCTCTCATTTTACTGCTTCCTTAAAGGGCAGGCTGAAATAAAAGGTCGCTCCTTCATTAACCGTCCCTTCAGCCCATACATCCCCGCCGTGCCTTTGAATAATCCGTTTGACAATGGCCAGGCCGATGCCGGTTCCTTCTATATCTTCTGCATTGTGGAGTCTTTCGAAGACATCGAATACCTTATCCGCGCACTCTATGGGAAATCCTATACCTTTATCCTTCACAGAGTATGTGCTTTTCCCTTCTTTGATCCGGCCTTCAATTGTAATGATCGCGGCTCCTTTTGGTTTGCTGTATTTAATAGCGTTGCCAATGAGGTTGACAATTACCTGATGAATCATCTTCCTGTCCCCGTATACAGGAGGGATAGGACCGAGTTCTACGTTGAAGGCATCATCAGGCATCATGGTTTTGAAGTCTGCTATAATATCGTTTACCATCTTTTCCATATTAATGGCTGAGGTTTTTATATTTTTTTGTTTTACGGTAAAAAATGAGAGGAGGTCTCCAATCAGTTCACTCATCTTCTTTGTATTTTTGTTGATGATGCCGAGAAAATGCTGTCCCTTCGCGTCGAGACAGTGGCTGTGTTTTTCCATCAGGATTCGGGAAAAACCCTCTATGGCAATAAGGGGTGTCTTCAAATCGTGAGAAACCGAGTAACTGAAGGTTGCCAGCTCCTTATTGGCAGCCTCCAGTTGCGCGGTGCGGTCAATTACCCGCTGTTCAAGTTCGGCGTTGAGTCGGTATATTTCTTCTTCTGCCTTCTTACGTTCGGTAATATCTCTGAAATACCATATCCTGCCATGATATTTTCCATCGATGCCTACTAAAGGCGACGAGTATCTGTCGAAACATCTTCCGTCTAAAAAAACTATTTCATCCCTGCTCTCTTCGGTTTGATGTTCGTAAAGATATTCTATTTTGCGGGTAAATTCCTCCGGGTCCTTCAACTGCTTCAAAACATATTCCAGCATCAGGGCATCGTCTTTTGTGTCCAGAATATGCCGGGGGATATTCCATAATTCACCGAAACGACGATTAATAATGATAGAGCGCCCCAGATTGTCTACAGCCAATATTCCGTCAATGGATGTTTCCGACTGTGTTTCCAGGAGCATTGTTTTGTATAAGAGCAGTTCTCCCGCATGTTTGCGGTCGGTAATATCTTCAATTATACCATCATAATGTGTTATATCGCCTTGCGCATCCTCTACAGCACAGCCGTAAATTGAAGCCCAGATAGTTTTTTCACTTTTATTATAAAGCTGAACCTCAAGCTTTTTCACCACCCCTTCCTTAGACAGGATTCCTTTAATTATTTCTCTATCTTCAGGGTTAACGTACATCTGCGCTAAAGTTATGTTACTAATTAATTCTTCCTGCGTGTCATATCCACACATTTTTACAAGAGCAGGATTTGCGCTTACAATACGCCCTTCGGGTGTAGCCTGATAGATTCCGAGAACGGCATCATTGAAGAGACTGCGGTATTTCTGTTCGCTCTCCCTCAATTTCCTTCCTGCCTCTTTATATTGGGTAATATCTTTCACGTGAGAGACGAAATACATCGGTTCGCCATCGGTATTTCGAACCAGCGAACTGGACACACGCCCCCAGACGAGATGACCTTGCTTATGAATGTACTGTTTTTCAAATTCGGAACAGTCAATTTCTCCGATCTTGGCCTGCTGCATAAAAACCGGGCTGACATCCTTAAAATCAGGATGGGCGATGTCATTGACAGTCATGCTTTCAAGCTCTGCCTTGCTGTACCCGAACATCTCGCACATCTGACGGTTAACTTTGAAAAGCCTTCCCTGAGTATCCACCAGGCACATGCCGATATTGGCATTTTCAAATCCCAGACGGAAACGCTCCTCGCTCTCCCGCAGCACCTCTTCTCTTTCTTTCAGTCTTCTATATGCTTCATGGAGTTTGAAAGCCATCTTAATGGAAGCAATCAGCACGGTCTCACCGGAATCTTTTACCACATAACCGTAAGAGGTGATCTGCTCAGTCTTTTCAACAATCTCCTGATCGGTGTGACTCGACAGGAACAAAAGGGGAATATCTCTCTCTTTGAGGATGATCTCTGCTGTTTCCGTGCCATCCATTTTTCCTTTTCCAAGATTGATGTCGATCAGTATAAGGTCGATATCATGAGTAGTTCTTACAATCTCAATTGCTTCTTCTCCGCTGGAGGCATTAATAACATTGAATCCGTACCGTTTTAATGTCTCCTTCTCCATAATGGCTATTAATACTTCATCTTCTATAAGGAGAATGGTTTTTTGTTCATTCATTGATATTTTCTCCTAATCAATAGAAAAGGTTATTATGAATCGGGCGCCTTTATCTTTTATTAATTCCAATGTACCGTTAATCTGCTCCACCAGTCGTCCAAGCAGTGAAAGACCCACTGATTCCGTACTTTTGAAGTCTATTTCGGGAGGAAATCCAATCCCGTTATCAGAGACGGTAAGAATAATACGGGAGTCTTCTGAAGACATAGTTATCGTAATTTCTCCCTTCCTTCCATCAGGGAAAGCGTGTTTCATGGCATTGCTGACAAGCTCGTTCAGTATGAGACCTGTCGGGATGGCGGTATCAATGTCAATAAAGATATCTTTTACATTAATTATCATGTTCTCAGGGGGGAACTCATAGGAACGGGAAAGCACACCGACAATTTCCTTGATATACCCCTCGAAATTAATGAGAGAGTAATCTTCTGATTTATAGAGCCTGGTGTGGATTTTTGTCATTGCATTGACCCGGTTTATACTTGTGATAAAGGCATCCTTAGATTGGTCGTCTTTTATTTGCTCTAACTGGAGGGCAAGGACACCTGATATGGTGAGGAGGTTATTTTTTACCCTGTGCTGAATCTCTTTGAGGAGAATCTCCTTTTCACGAAGTGAGGCCTTGAGCTGTTCCTCTGCCTGTTTGCGGAAGGTGATGTCTCGACAAATGCTCATTATTGCCGGTTGACCATCCCATATAATCCGACGGGCGCTCGCCTCAGTCGGGATGAGCAAACCAGCCTTGCACTGATGCACAGTTTCAAAGGTAAAACGATCATGTTCCGCTAACCGCGATAATCGTTCCGGCACATTCAGACCTTCCTCCGGCGAATCAACCTGGTTGATCGTCATAGACATAAATTCTTCATGCGTGTAACCGAGGCGCTCAACAGCCAGCGGGTTGACTGACAGTATTCGCGCTTTCTCGTCAAGGATAAAAATTACGTCGTTGGCGCTGTCAAACAAGAGTTTGTATTTATCTTCGCTCTCTCTCCGGGCCTCCTCCGCCTGCCTGCGTTCTGTAATCTCAAGTTCCAGTTTCTTCGTTCTCTGAGCAACCTGCTTTTTCAATGAAAAAGTCCAGAAAAGAAGCAACAGACCGGCGACTGCAAACACTCCTATAATCACGGCAGCATATTTTATGACAGTTTTCAGGGATATGCCGGGTGTCTCTAACGCGCCGAACCATTTTGCGTAAATAGTGTTATATTCTCCGGTGGCTTTAATGATACTCAAGCCTTGGGTTAAACGCTCCAGAAGGGCCTGGTTGCCTTCTTTTACTGCAATACTGAAGGGCCTGTTATAGACATCGATTAATGCAGGTGACTGTTTAAGGTTTACGAAGCCCTGGTTCTTGATAATGAGGAGTCCTACCAGTTTGGGCATCAGCGCTGCATCACCCTTTCCGGCGGCAAGCAAGCGCAGCGCTTCCGGGAGACTGTCCACCAGGATCAGCTTCGCCTGTTCCGTCATGCCGATGGAACGAAGATAATCATGGGCTGTATCCTTATTCATAACAATGATGGTTTTACCTCTCAGATCTTCAACAGAACGGACCTTATGAGAGTCTTTGCGGGTGAAAAAAGCATCGTACCCTATGGTGTGGGGCACGGAAAAGTCGAACATCTGATCCCTTTCTTTAGAATAAGCCATCATGGGGAGCAAGTCTATCTGCCCGTCTTGAAGGGATTTTGAAGCCTCATCCCAGGTGCCGACCGTGATATCTATTTCTATCCCCATAGCTGCCGTGACCGCTTTTATGAGGTCTACGCTGAAACCGTCAGGGAGACCTTTCTTGTTTATGAAGGTGTAGGGGAAGTAATTGTCAACAATGATTGTTTTCAGGCGTGTCTGCGGAATATCTGATGATCGGCTGCTGCTTGGGGTTGAAGGGGAGAGAACAGGTGCGGGTTTTTGCTCGTAGCCCCAGGACATTCCAGGCAGTGCCATGAGCAGTATAATAAGGAGGAGAAGCTCTTTCATTTTATGCGAACCTCTTCAGAATATCCTGCATAAAAAACGTGGCATTATATCTCAAATTCCAGGACGACTCTCGTTCCATTCTCCCGCTCAATCCGGATGGTTCCATTAAGCTGTTCTGTGAGTATATTGACAAGCTGCATACCGAACCCGGCAGAAGTTGCAATATCGGTAGAACTGAGGCCGTAATCAGGTTTCGCGGATTCAGTTATACCGGTACCATCATCCTGTACAGTGAGGGTTGCATGTTTGTCCATAGCTGAAAGGGATACTTTTATGTCACCTTTATCTCTGCCAATAAAGGCATATTTCATTGTATTTGTGAGTAACTCATTAAGGATAATACCAATAGGGGACAATATCTTTGCGTCAAGGATAATGTCATCAATTTGTGTTTCAACTGTTACTGATCCCTTGTTGGGAAAATTGGCCATAATTTCATCAATCAGAGAAGTGAGATATTTTTTTGCTGATATCTCTCTGAAGTCAGTCGTACGGTATAGCTTATCATAGAGAATCATCATACTCCGGACACGGCTAATCGCATCATTGAGAGAAAAAATAGCTGAAGGGTCTTTCAGGGTATCCGCCTGGAGCGACAGCATGCCTGTAATGACTGACATGTTGTTTTTGATACGGTGGTGTACTTCTCTGAGGAGGATTTCTTTTTCTGCGAGCAGGGATTTGATTTTATTCTCAGCGAGTTTGCTTTTGGTGATGTCCATTATTGCGCCGACAAAACGAATTGGTTGACCTGAATCGTCACGAAAAAGTTTAGCTTTGGCGTGAGAATGTTTCAGTGATCCATCATTTGCAACCAGCCTGAGATAGATGTCTAAAGGTTCACCTGTCTGGAGAGAATATTCGAATGATTTGCCGTATTCTACAAGATCATCGGGATGAATGAACTTGCTGTTTTCTTCGAAGCTCGGTATAAAATCGTGCCGCGTTACGCCGAAAATCCGATAAGTCTCATCCGACCACCAGACTTGATTTGTTTGCAAATTCCACTCCCAACTTCCGATCATGGCAATTTGTTGGGCTTCATTCAGCTTTGCAGAAAGTTCTGATTTTGCATACTCACTCTCTTTCAATAATTCATCTGCCTGCTTCCGGTAGGTGATATCCTCCCCGGAAAATAATACACCGATGATTTGAGACGATGTGTCCCGGAGTACCGCGTTATGAAACGCAATGATGCGCCGCCCCCCATCTTTTGTCAGAACAGGGTTTTCATAGTACTCGACAGGAGCAATCTCACCTTTCATCAATTGATTATAAACGCCGGCTACTTCTTCGCGCATTTCTTCCGACAGACACACATCAAACCAGTTTTGTCCCATAATCTCCTGTTCAGAATAACCCAGGATTACGCAACCTTTTTTGTTGATCAGGATAATATGGCCTTGCGCGTTCAAGGCAACTAACATTACTTCTGCAATATCCAGGTACAACTGCGCCTGATCACGTTCTTTCTGGAGGTCTTCCTCTACCTGTTTCCGCATATCAATATCAGCTTGAAGCAATTGATTGGATTGCGCCAGTTCCGCTGTCCGTTCCTGAACACGCGTTTCCATTTCTTCATAGGTATGGCGCAGCATTTTGTTTTTTTCGGATAGTTCTCCTGTGCGTTTCCTGACAAGTCGCTGGAGTGTCACTAACCAGAATCCGGCAATGACGATGATAATGACCACAATGATAATAGCGGGTAAAACATATTTCTGCACCTTTCGCCAGGGATCGTCAACAGGGAGCCATTTATTGTAAATACGATCGTATTCATCGTTCGCTTTAACGATCAGCAGTCCCTGATTCAGCTTTTCCAGGGAGTTCCACATAGAATCCCATGAACCCGTTGAAATCCTGATGGACAAACCCATGGCATCGGCAACACTTTTGATCAGTTCAACGGAAAATCCGGCTGCCTGTCCCTTTTCATCAACAAAGGCATAGGGCGGAAAATCCAGTTCACTGCCGACACGGACTTCCGGTGAGCCGGCGGCTGCGCTGCAGGAGCCTCCGGCAAAAAACGCGACAATCACCATAATGCTGCAGATCATGGTTATGAGGAGTTTTGTTTTCATTTTACTCAGTCTTTAATTGGCAGGCTGAAATAAAAGGTCGCTCCTTCATTAACCGTCCCTTCAGCCCATACATCCCCGCCGTGCCTTTGAATAATCCGTTTGACAATGGCCAGGCCGATGCCGGTTCCTTCGAACTCGTCGGAACCATGAAGCCTTTCGAAGACATCGAATATCTTATCGGCGCATTCCATGGGAAATCCTATCCCCCTGTCTTTTACGGAATATACGCTCTTTCCTTCTTTGACCCGGCCTTCAATCGTAATGATGGCGGCTCCTTTTGGCTTGCTGTATTTAATAGCATTGCCGATAAGGTTAACAAGGACCTGATTGATCATTTTTTTGTCTCCGTAAGCGGGAGGGAGCGCGCTGAATTCCACGTTGAAGACATCATCGGGCAATATGGTTTTGAAGTCAATTATGATATCATTTACCATCTTCTCCATGTTAATGGTTGAGGATTTTATAGCCTTTTGCCCTACACTGAAAAATTCGTGAAGGTCTTCAATGAGTTCATTCACCTTCTTTGTGCTTTTGTTGATGATGCCGAGAAAATGCTGTCCCTTCGCGTCAAGAAGGTGGCTATGCTTTTCCATGAGGATTCGGGAGAAGCCCTCTATGGCTATAAGGGGCGTCTTTAAATCATGTGAAACCGAGTAATTAAAAGTTTTCAGTTCAAGGATTCGCTCTTCAAGCTCTACATTCAGCTTCTGCACTTTCTCTTCTGTGAGTTTATGTTCGAAGAGTTCCTGCTGAAGAAGCTTATTCACCTCAGTCAATTCAGCCGTTCTCTCTTCCACGAGACGCTCGAGCTGTTCCCGGTACTGTCTTAACTCTTCCTCCTGTTGTTTTCTCAGGGTAATGTCGCGGGCAATCCCCGCGGTTCCTATCACCTTGCCTCTGTCATCCAATATAGGAGTTTTGATGGTTTCTACCCATATCGTATTTCCTTCTTTATCCGTCAGCAGCTCTTCTATCTGTTTTCCTGTGCCTGACCGCATAATATCCCTGTCGTCTTTTCTGTACTTTTCCGCTAATTCCCGCGGCCAGATATCGAGGTCCGTCTTTCCGGGCAAGTCCTCAGGCTTTATCCCGCAGGCCTCTCCGAAGGGCTTATTGGCGAGAATAAATCTGCTCTCTCTGTCTTTTAACCAGGCAATATCGGGGACATTATCGAGAATGGCCTTCTGCTGATGCCGGGTCTGGGCAAGGGATTCCTCCATGCTCACCCGGTTTGTGATATCTCTCAAACTCATTAAAAGCAGTTTACGCCCCACATAATCAACAATACTGTTCATACATTCAACATATACAAAGTCCGCGCCGTCTTGAACCAGCTTCACTTTTGTTACCCAGGTTATATTTTCTGTCTTTCTGGTAGAGCCGATGCTTTCAGCCACCGCGTCTCTGTCTCCCGGATATATGAAATCAAGTATTTTTTTTCCGATAATTTTTGTTTTATCCTCCAAACCGAAATGCCTCAGAGCGCCAGGGTTGGCGGAAAGTATTCTCTCACCGTCATGAAGAATAATAGCGTCAGGCAAAGAATAGATGAGATTCCTGTAGCGAAGCTCACTTTTTTTTAATTCTTCCGACATCTGCTCGCGATCAATGATTTCCAAACGCAGTTCCTCATTTGCCAGCCGTAATTCTTCCGTCCGAACTGCCACGCGGGTTTCCAGTTCATCATGGGCTGTCTGAAGCCTCTCCTCAGCCCTCATGCGGTCGGTAATATCGCTTACTACCATGCGGCACAGAGGCTCATTGTCATCGTCACGCGCCACAGACGCCTCCAAAAACACCCAGAAGAACTCGGCAGCGCCGGCGCGGAGCATTCTTATCTCGCACTTCTGAAGCGTTCCTGTTTCAATAAGCTGTTTTCTGTGATGGTAATAGATGTTCTGGTCATCGGGAAATATATAGCGGGATAAAGGTTTCGCGACCAGAGCGCTCCTTGCCGTGCCCAATAATTTGGCAGCAGCGAGATTCGCTTCCAGAATCAGCCCCTGCTCGTTCAGGGTAAAATAGCCCACCGGCGCAAGATCGTAAAGGTCAAAATATCGGGATCGGGAAACTTCAAGCTCTATCTGCGCCTGCCGCAGCTCCTTATTCTGCATCTCCAGTTCGACCTGATGTGTCCGTAACTCTTCTTCCATGAGCTTGCGCCTGGTAATATCCTTCACCAGCCCGTCATAAGATATCAGATTCCCCATGGGATAAAACTGCACAATCGGTGTATGGCTCACCCAGCGGATCTGTCCGTCTTTTCTTATGATCCGGTGTTCGATGGGGGGTATGTGCATGCCTGAAAGAATTCTTTGAACATATTTCATAACCTGATGGCGATCTTCAGGAAGAACCATGTCTATCCAGAGATGGGGGGATATTTTGAATTCCTCTGACCGGTATCCTGTTACTGACTCACAGGCCTCGCTATGAGTTATTTTTACAACCCTCCCGTCCCGTATGTGAACTGTGTAAAAATAGCCGGTGAGTTCCTCAATAATTCGCCGGTAGCGTTCTTCACTCTCCCTTGTCTTCTCGTGAGCATCAAACAATTCAAAGACCATTTTAATGGAAGACTCCAGCACAAAATCTCCCGAATTCTTTATCACGTAGCCGTAGCGGGTAATCTCTTTCACTCTGTCCACATATTCTTTTTCATCGTGGGAGGTAAGAAACACTATGGGAAGAGTTCGTTCGGAGAGAATTTGTTTCGCGGCCTCCGCGCCGTCAATGCCCTTACCCAGACTCAAGTCCATGAGAACAAGGCTGATGTTTTTATTTTTACCTGCAAGCTCTACGGCTTTTTCACCGGAATTCGCGATAATGACCTCATATCCGAATTGTTTTATTGTATTAGCCACAACCATCGCGATAAGAGTTTCGTCTTCAACGAGGAGGATGATCTTCTGTTCCGGTGAATTCATGAATAATCCTTTCCGAATAAGAATGCCTTTTAGTGTTGCGAAAAGTATTTCTTCTATATAAGGAACGTGAAACTGCCTGCATCTTTTACGGGCTGCAATCAGAGAAGTTTGCTACAGCCAAACTTTATTTATAAATCCTGCTTATATAGTATATCATTGTTGTATTCAAAATATGTTAAATAAATTATTACTCCGGCAACTATAAATACCAATACTGTCATTCCCGCGAATACCCTTAAAGGGCACAAGCGCGGGTACGGTTCAATTGCGAAGCAACATCCGGAATAGGACTGGATGCCCCCGGCTTACGACCTGCCGGGGCAGGCTTATCAAGTCCGGTATGACAACCTTTACCATGTTTAATTGCCGGATTAATATAAACAATGTTTATCGTTTAGCACCAAGTCAAGACCATTGCAAAAGCACTCTTTAGCAAAGGCCTTGTTATATAAAAAACCATGATAGTTTTATCAATCAGGCGATCATTGATCATGATGCATTTTCAGTCTATTTTGCCGGTATCTATCCACCCTGTCCGGCTTAATATGGTTTTAAACAATTCAAATTGTTCTTCGAGACGGGCAAATAATTCACAGGCATGTTCAAGATCAGCCCTTTTTCCTGCCTGCTCAATCTCATAGGCAACTGCCCGCATGGCGCCTGCCTCCACATTCGCTGAGGCGCCCTTGATAGTATGGGCCTGCCGCGCGATGCCGAGGGCGTCCCTGATGTTGAGATGTTCGCTTAAAGAACCTATCTCCATTTGAATATCATCCAGGAATCCGGCAAGTATTTCTTTGCAAATGTCTCTGTCGCCCATGAATCTTTCAATCAGCTCAGCTTCATTAAAAGCCTCTTTTATCTCTTCCGTGTTATGGGCAGTTGCCTCCATTTCAGATACTGATGTGGATTCTGTTTTATCAGCAGCAACCTCGTCGCCAAATATCCGGGCCAGAACATCTTCAATATTTTTCGGCTGCAACGGTTTGGCAATATGTTCATTCATACCGGCCTTCATGCACTTCTCCCTGTCCTCCTTCGTGGCATGGGCTGTTATGGCGACAATAGGGATGTCATGATTAAG
The DNA here is from genome assembly GCA_964532465.1 of uncultured Syntrophorhabdaceae bacterium. Taxonomy (GTDB): domain Bacteria; phylum Desulfobacterota; class Syntrophorhabdia; order Syntrophorhabdales; family Syntrophorhabdaceae; genus JAPLKB01. The sequence continues at coordinate 10,474 of CAZHHX010000061.1, forward strand.
CACATGCGAATCTTTGTCGCGGATCAGCATGGTAGCCTCATAGCCGTCCATTTTAGGCATCTGGCAGTCCATGAGGACCAGATCATAGTGCATGTTTTCAAGGACATTTACCGCTTCAGCGCCATTCTTTACAGCGTCGACCTGATAACCGAGCTTCTTCAGCATAACAAGAGTGACTATCCGGTTTATGGGGCTATCCTCGGCTAAGAGAATTCTCATCCGGCTCTTCCGTGATTCTTCAACAATGAACTTCACATCAGAGTCATCCCTTGAGTCACGCGAACTTATTTGCCGTTCCCGGAGTTCATTTTCATCATTATCAATAGGAGGGGCTGCCATAGACTGTTCAAGTTTCGCCATGGCAATAAATGTACTCTCGTTCTCCAGAAGGTATTTTTTGAGCGCTTCCCTTATGAAGAAGCTTTTGGATTTATTGGTAATTTTAACAAGATTATTAAGGCGGTCTTCAAGGTCTTTTTCCAGTTGCAGGCTTATCATTGCGTCGGACACCTCCCCTGTATTAGAAGCATGTAATGCAGCGAACAGAAGTCTTTATGCCGTTCTTATTTCGCCTGCTCTTCGTCTCGCTGTCAGGTGGAATAAAAATAAATTCTGCTTAAATCAATAACCTGTAATACAGATTCTCTATGTTCCACGATTTTGTCCAATCATGGGTTGATCTATTCAAAGGAGAAGTCTACATGCATTACTTCATCATGACCGTTATTTACACTGAAATTGAATGGTATTGACACTATAGGCAAGGCGCATATAAAATGGAGCTCCACGTTGCTGCCGACAACAACTGTGGGGATGGCCGCCTTCAGGTTTACCTGTGCCTTCTCAAGTTCTTTCCGCGCCTGCCCTGAGGTAATATTGGTAAGTTCTCCGATCGCGTCAACAACCTCCGCGTCCAGATCATCGTGACTTTCGCCCATAAGCGACTGATAAATGAACAAAGCGCCCTCTTTCGAAAAGCTTATGCATATCGTTCCCTTCGCGTCTCCCACAAGACCCATGATACCCGTTATGTCGCCGGTGGAAACCCGGGAATTCCTGAGAATGGGTTTGTTCATTTTAAGATCGATATTGAGCATGGTTTTAAATACCGAAGTTGCGGCTAAAACGAAGGGGTTAATGTATTCTACGTGCATCTGAACCTCCTGTAAATGTGTAAATGTATTGTTCCCTCAATCCCTTTTCCTTCCCTTTAATAATTTTTAAACAAAGCGCGACAGCCAGCGCGTTTCTTTTTGTATCGCTCTTTTTTAATAAAACTTAAATAAGTTACCAAGGGGCCTCCTGCAAAATTATGAAAATACCGCTTTCAATTCCTCAAACTCCATCTCTAATTTTTCAATGAGTGAATCGGCCTGACTTATATCTTTGCTGTTTCCCGCGGTTTCTATTTCAAAGGCAATGCTTTTCAGAGTTTTTGCCTCTATGTTCGCGGCAGCGCCCCTCATGGCATGGGCCTGTCGTTCCAGGGCGTAGGCGTTATCCTGAGAAAGGGCGTCCTTCAGCATGGCCAACTGGGCCGGGAAGTCAGCCATAAACACCTGAACGATTTCCTCCATAAGTTCTTCGTCGCCGTCAAGACGTTCAAGAAATGCCGACCTGTCAAAAACAGATTTTTGAACAGACTTTGTTTCGAATACAGGTTTTTGTCCTGATGACTGCGAATCTGATAAACAGCGCTCTATTGCCACAACAAGTTCTTTCGGCTGAATAGGTTTTGAGACATAGTCATCCATGCCTGCCTCAATGCAGCGCTCTTTGTCCCCTTTCAGTGCATGGGCTGTCATGGCAATAATCGGTATATGGGTTCCCTGTAGTTTTTCCTTATTGCGAATAATGCCCGTTGCCTCAAATCCGTCCATTTCCGGCATCTGGACATCCATGAGCACAAGATTGTAAGGAATCATATCAACGGCTACAACCGCCTCTTTACCGTTGGCGACTACATCCGCCCTGTATCCTAATTTCTCAAGGATACGAATCGCCACCTTCTGGTTAGTGGCATTATCTTCGGCTACAAGGATCTTTACCATGCGCTTCTCGTCCTCACGGATGGAGTGTTTTGTTACAAAAGGCACAGCTTCTTTCTTTTCTGCTACCTGCCGTCCGCAAATTATTTTCGCGAGACAGTTGAACAACTGCGTCGGTTTTACCGGCTTCGTCAGGTAGGCAGCGAAACCTATTTCTTTTGAACGGGCGGCATCCCCGCGCTGACCGGCAGATGTGAGCATCACAAGGATTGTGTCTTTCACATCATTTTCTTCTTTGATAATACGGCCCAGGGTTTCTCCGTCCATACCGGGCATGAGCATATCGATAATGGCAATATGAAAGGGGTCCTTGGCTGAATTTGCCTGCCGCAGTTGCCTGAGCCCTTCGATACCGCTCGAGGCCAGAGCGCACCGGCAGCCCCAGGAGTATAAATAGGCTTTTAAAACACGCTGATTCGTATCATTATCATCCACGACAAGCACATGAACGCCTTTTATATCCTCACGGGCCTGAGCTTCCGATTCAGGGATCGACTGTTGTTTTTCCAGAACTATGGTAAAGCGGAATTTTGAACCCTTGCCTTCCACACTCTCAACACTGATATTGCCGCCCATCATTTCCACGAGGTACTTTGAAATGGCAAGGCCCAGACCTGTGCCGCCGTATTTTCTTGTTGTGGAAGCGTCCACCTGCGAAAAAGATTTGAAAAGACGGTCCATATGTTCGGCAGAGATTCCTATGCCTGTATCCGATACCGTAAAAATGACCTTCGCGTGGCTTTCGCTCTCTTCTTCAAGGGTCACGCAAACAGAAATCTCGCCTTTTTCCGTGAATTTAATGGCATTGTAAGCAAGATTCATCAATATCTGACGTATTCTCCCCGGATCGCCCCGTACAAAGGACGGCACCTCGGGGTCTACCATAAAGATGCATTCAAGGCCTTTATCATGGGCCCGGAGCGAAAGCATGTCAGCCACTTCTTCTACCGAAGTTTTAATATCAAAATCAATAATCTCAAGATCGAGTTTTCCTGCTTCAACCTTTGAAAAATCAAGGATATCGTTCACTACCGACAGCAGGGTATTCGCCGAATTTACTACCGTCTCCGCATAATCCCTTTGCTCATCGTCTAAGTTCGTGTCGAGGAGCAATCCCGCCATACCGACCACTCCGTTTAACGGCGTCCGTATCTCATGGCTCATATTGGCAAGAAACTCACTCTTCGCCTTGTTGGCTGATTCGGCTATTTCCTTGGCCTTTATTAAATTTTCATGGGTCTTTACGTTATCGGTGATATCCATGAGGGTGCCGATTACTGCCGGTCTACCCTTATAAATTGTCTGTGTGCGCAGGGCCTCCACATAAACGACCCTTTTGTCCTTTGTGAGTACCCTGAACCGGCAGACCAGGGATTCTGCCCCTTCCTCCATCTTTTTTTTCACGTTCTCCATAAAGTGGGACCAGTCTTCCGGTAATACAAGGTCCTTTGAGTCAACTTTATTGACTATCTCTTCAGCGCTGTAACCGTGGATTTCGGCAAACCGCGAGTTTACATACCTGAATGCATCGTCCTGTAAAAGATAGATGCCGACCAATGATTTTTCTGTCAGATCACGGAACTTATTCTCCGATTCCCTTAATGCATCTTCACGCTGTTTCAGTTCTGACACATCCTGGCAGGTTAATATAGAACTGCCTGTTCCCAGGAGTACGGATGCAAAATTGACAATCTTTTCCGTGCCGTCCTTGCAGGTAACGGTAAAAATCTCCGGTGAGAATCTGCCTCCCTCCAGCGGTGACTTCCGGTCCTTTATCCATGTGTCAATAACCCGGCGCCTGTATTCCTTATCAGGGTAAGCCTTCCTGGACCATGTCCTGCCGTCGGGGATATCGCTTTCATCATAGCCGAAAAGCTCCTTGAACTTCGGGTTGATATAGGTAAAAGCGCCGTCGGGGGTAGTCATAGCCATTCCGAAAGGCGCGCTCTCCGACAGTGTCTGAAAATTTTTTCTCTCGGTCCGCAGGGCTTCTTCCATCATCTTCCGTTGGGTAATATCTTCGCAGGTAATTATATAATCCCCTGTTCCCAGCAAAACAGGGAGGAAATTAATGATCTTTTCCGTTCCGTCCTTGCAGGTGACCGTAAAGGTATAAGAGTCTTTTTCACCCGGCTGCGATTGTTTCAATGTCTGGCTTGTCCAGACACTGACTACCCCGTGTCTGTATTCCTTATCGGGATAGGCCTTTCTGAACCATGCCCTGCCGTCGGGGATATCGTTTAAATCGTAGCCGAAGAGTTTTTGAAACTTCGGGTTGAGATAGGTAAAAGTTCCGTCCCGGGCAATCATCACCATTCCGAAGGGAGCATTTTCCGAGAGCGACCGGAAACGCTCTTCTCCTTCCCGTAATGCTTCCTCCGCGTTTTTACGGGCGGTAATATCCCTGCCGTACACAACAATTCTGGCAACTTTTCCGTCAATAACTACGGGAAAGAAGCTGGTATCATGCCATCCGTCATGGTGCCTGCTTTCAACCTGGGCCGGTTGTTGCGCAAGGCAAATCTTGCGGAGTCGTTCCTTTCTTTTTTGTGAAATTTCAGGCGCTAAATTGTCAAAGAGTGTAGCCCCGATAGCAGTGTCGGGATTCAGGCCCAGATACTCAGCGCCTGCTTTGTTGACGGCAAGGATAATTCCCTCAATATCCATTAAATAAATCCTGTCCGTCGTCGCGTTGATGACAGCCAGGAGTTTTTCCTTCTCTGCCTGCAGTTCCTCCTGCGCCTCCTTGCGCTCGGTAATATCTCTCATCATACCTTCATAGCGGATGACATTTCCCTTCTCATCACGGACAGCCTTATTGAATACGGAACCCCAGAACTTGCTTTTATCCTTCCTGTAACGTTGTGATTCAAATTCTCCAGCCCTCTCGCCGCCGTCTTCAAGCATTTGTCTGAATAGCCGGCGATCAGCAGGGTTCACATAGGTTTGCTCCGCGGTGTCTGCAATGGACATCATCATCTCTTCCGGGGACGCGTAACCGAAAAGCCTTGCCATAGCAGGGTTGACGCTGATATACCTGCCTTCCGGGGTGCTCTGGTATATCCCGAATACCGCGTTTTCAAATATATTTCTGAATTTTTCCTCAGCCTTCTTTAGCTCTATCTCCGTGCGTTTACGCTCGGTTATGTCTTCGATGGTTCCTTCATAATGCAGTATCTTACCCTTGTCATCGCGAACAGTTCTCGCGCTGATGGAAGCCCACATGGCGTCCCCGTCTTTCCGGCGAAGCTGCGTTTCAAAGCCCTTGATGAAGCCGTCTCTTTCCATGGCCTCCACGTATCTTTTACGGTCTTCGGGGTTCACATAGTGCTGCCTTGCCATATCCGTAAAGGCCTTTATGACCTCTTCAGGCGAGTCAAAACCCATCATCCGGGCCTGGGCGGGGTTGACTCTGATAATCCGTCCTTCCGGTGAGGTCTGGAAGATGCCCTCTATCGCGTTCTCAAAGATACCCCGGTACTTTTGTTCACTCTCCTTCAACGCCGCCTCGGCCTGTTTCTGCTCGGTAATTTCCTTGGCAAAGATCGCAATTCTGTCAACTTCTTCGTCGTTGTTGAGCACCGGGTAGAAGTATACGTCATAGTGTCTGTTGCCGTGCGTATCTTCAAGGTGAACGAGCTGCTTTGTTCTCACAGCCTCTTCGATATGCATGCCCCTTTCTTTGTGTTCGTCATTCGAAAGGAAGTCGGCAAGACATGTGCCTATCAGTTTGTCGGGAGTAGTGCCGAACCTTTGAGCCCCGGCAATGTTTACGTTAAGGATAATCCGTTCCCTGTCAATAAGAATGGCGGTCTCAGGCGCGGCATCCAGCAGCGCCCGTATGGTCTTCTCGCTTTCCCGCAACCTGTTCTCAGCCCCTTTAAGTTCCGTAATATCTTCCCCTGAACTTAATGTTCCCGTTATGTTGCCCAAGTCATCCTTTGTAACGGTGTTACGCCAGGAGATGGTCCTCTCCTCGCCATTTTTTACCCGTACCGTCCCTTCAGCGTATTCAACATTTTCAACGCGTCCCGACATTAATCCGGCAAATATTTCTTTTACCTCTGCCCTGATTTCTTCAGGCACGAAGGCATCAAACCAGTTTTTTCCTATAATATCCTCTTTCGCGTATCCCAGAACCTGACAGCCCTTTTGGTTGATATGAGTCACCTTCTGGGAGACATCTATAGCAACAAATATGACGCCTGCAATATCGAGGCATTTCCGGGCCAGATCCCTCTCTTTTAAAAGAGTCTCTTCCAGCTTCTCCTGCTGAACAATCGTATCTGCCCCATCAACTATTGAGGTCTTTGAACTCTTCGCCTTCTTCTTCAAAGTCATGTTCACCCCTGCGAGTTGTTTTATTTCTTCCTTGTTGCCATATCGACCCATACAGCAACAAGCAATATAAGCCCTTTTATTACATACTGATATGTTATGTCAAGGTTCATGAGGCTCATGCCGTTATCAAGGCTTGACATGATAAGCGCCCCTACGATTGCACCCAGAATTTTGCCTTCGCCCCCCACAAGGCTTGTTCCCCCGATCACGCATGCCGCAATGGCATCAAGCTCCATGTTGATTCCTGCTGAGGTAGTTGCTGCGTTTAATCTTGCCGTCATAACAATACCGGCAACGGCGGTGAGGACGCCAAAAACCATGAAGAGCAGCATAAGGTTTTTGTTTATGTTAACCCCGGAAAGCCTTGCCGCGTCGGCATTCCCGCCTATGGCATAGAGGCGGCGCCCGAATACCGTATTCTGTGATAGAAAGTTGAAAACGAGAACTATGCAGAAAAGCAGGATTACAGCATAGGGAATGCCTTCGTTAAAGATCATGATAAGAAACAGGCCTGCCATTGCAAGGGAAAGGAGGGAAATCTTCAAAACATCCACAGGAAGTGAATTTGCGGCAAAACCGTACTTAATCTTTTGCGCCCTTTTCCTTATCATTATGACGATAAAAAGCGCTATGCTGATTGCCCCTAAAATAGAACTGGGAAGGGGGGACAGATAATTGGTGCCTATCATCTTAAGATGTTCCGAGAGCGGGCTTATGGTGGCTCCGCCCGTGATACCCAGTATTGCGCCCCTGAATGCCATCATGCTTGCAAGGGTGACAATAAAGGCCGGTACTTTTCTGTATGTAACCCAGAAGCCATGCCATGCGCCTATGGCGAGGCCTGAAAGCAGGGCCGCAAGCACGGAAGCGGCGGCATTCCATCCGTATTTAACCTGCAGAACAGCGGCGATTGCGCCTGTAAAGCCTGCCACCGAACCCACGGAGAGGTCAATATTTCCCGTTACAATTATTAATGTCATGCCGGAAGCGACTATTGCAACCGTTACCGTCTGGAGGAAGAGGTTCGAGAGGTTTCTCGGTTCAATAAAGAGATGGTTTGTGGAGATTGTAAATATAAGCCAGATTGCTGCCAAGGCAATGAGCATCGTATATTGACGGATATTCTTTTTGAACATCTCTTTTATGGTGTTTCCCCTTACCTCCATGCTGCCTCCTCTATGGCTGCCAATTAGAGCGTCACTCCCGTGGCGAGCTGCATTATCTTTTCCTGTGAAGCCCCTTTTGCAGATATTGTCCCGGTTATCTTCCCCTCATGCATAACCATTATGCGGTCACACATACCCAGGAGCTCCGGCATTTCCGATGACACGATTATTATGCCAACGCCCTTTTCTGCAAGTTGATTTATAATGGTATAGATTTCGTATTTTGCTCCCACATCTATCCCGCGAGTAGGTTCATCAAGGATCAGTACCGAAGGCATTGTCATAAGCCACTTGGCAAGCACCACCTTCTGCTGGTTGCCTCCGCTCAGATTCATTGTCTTCTGCTCGACAGAGGGAGTTTTTATCTGCAGGTCCTTCGTATATTTTTCAGCAAACCCGACCTCCTTGTTTTCATCCACAATACCCCAGGAGGATATCTTATCGAGACTGGCAAGAGAGACATTGTTCTTGATATCTTCAATAAGTACAAGTCCGTACCGTTTCCTGTCTTCCGTGGCAATGCTTATACCCGCTTTAATGGCATCCTCCGGCGTTTTGACGGCAAGATTCTTTCCATTCAGTATTGCCGTACCGCCCTTCTTCTTTCCCCAGACACCGAAGAGGCTCATCATGAATTCGCTTCGGCCTGCGCCTACAAGGCCTGCAATGCCGAAGACCTCACCGCGGTGAAGTTGAAAGCCAAGATCAAAGAGGCCCCGGTTTGTTGCGTCATCGGAGACATTCCAGTTTTTAACCTCGAATATTACGTCACCCCTTTTATGCTCCCTTGGAGGGTGGACCTGCGTAAGCTCTCTCCCCACCATTTTAGCGATGAGCAATTCCTCGGTAAGGCCATTACTGTCAAGCGTGGCGATGGTTTTGCCATCCCGCATAACAGTAACCCTGTCTGCAATATGAAGTATCTCCTTTAATCTGTGTGATATATAAATACAGGTCACGCCTTTTGTTTTTAAATCTTCCAGGATGGCAAGAAGCCTCCCTGCTTCGTTTTCTGACAGAGCCGCAGTGGGTTCGTCCAGAATAAGTATGTGCGCATCCTTTGACAGCGCTTTCGCGATTTCAACAAGCTGCTGTTCGCCCACACCCAGATAACGGACTTCCTGTGCCGGATTTATATTGAGCCCAACCCGTTTTATGGCCTCCTCCGCTTTCCGATATGCCTTATCCCACTGGATTATGCCCGCCCTTTGAACCTCGTTGCCGAGGAGGATGTTTTCCGTTACGTTGAGCTCTTTAATAAGGGCCATTTCCTGATGGATAATCGCGATGCCCGCAGCTTCGCTCTCCTTTATGTTTTTAAAACGGCAGTCCTTGCCGTCAACCCGCAGCTCTCCCTTGAATGATCCAACGGGATAGACGCCGCTTACTATCTTCATGAGTGTGGATTTTCCGGCGCCGTTTTCTCCTACAAGGGCATGTATCTCTCCTTTGGCAACGCCGAATGTAACACCGTCCAGGGCCTTTACTCCGGGAAACTCCTTTACGATACCCTTTGCTTCCAGAATGTATTCAGCCATAAAATACACCGAGATTCATTTTCCACCTTTTTTCCGGTATACGTCTTCCCTTTTCATGTAGCCGCTTTCAATGAGTTCTTTATCAATATTTGATTTGTCAACGGCTACGGGCAGGAGCAGTATGGAAGGCACATCAAGCTTTCCGTTATTAACTCTGCCGTTTATGCCCGGCTCCCGGCCTTCCACAAGATTGATAGCCACCTCGATGGCCTTTTTTGCCAGTGTTCTCGTATCTTTATAGACAGTCATTGTCTGGGTTCCTTCGGCAATCCTTTTTGCGGCGGCAAGCTCTGCGTCCTGGCCGGTAACGGGTATTTTTCCGGCCAGTTTCTGTTGGGCAAGGGCCTGGATAACTCCGCCCGCCGTACCGTCATTTGGCGCAAGAACGCCGTCAATCTTGTTCCTGTTGGCGGTAAGAGCATCCTCCATGAGCTTCATGGCCTCAGCCGGCTGCCAGTCTTTAACTGCCTGATCCACAACTATCTTTATATCCCCTTTGTCCGCAAGGGGTTTTATGTATTTCATGGCGCCTTTGTGAAAGAGCTTTGCATTGTTATCGGTAGGCGCGCCGGCAAGGACAACATATGTTCCTTTCGGGACCAGATTGGTGAGATATCTGCCCTGTATCTCACCCACCTTCACATTGTCATAGGCGAGATAGATATCCACATGGGCATTCAAAACCATACGGTCAAAGGAAATGACCTTTACCCCAACCCTTTGTGCCTTCTCAACTATAACGGAGGCCGCCGCCGCATCATGAGGGGCAAGGATGAGAATGTCGATATTCTGGGCCAGGAGGTTTTCGCACTGGGAAAGCTGGCGCGCGGCATCGTTATCGGATATCTGAAGTCTGAGATCAATATTATGGGCCTTTGCTTCGGCCTTCATGCCCTGTACGTTTCTGACCCACCCCTCTTCCCGCTGGGTGGGAATGGAAACACCCACAATGATTTTCCCGTCATCGTGCCGGCCCGGACCGCACCCGCCGACAAAAAAAGCTGCCATAAGAGCCGACCATGCAAGAACGGTTATACAAAGCTTTTTTATGGGGTCTCTCTTCATGTAAGCTCAATTCTACGTGGTCAACGATACATGTGTCAAGTTATAAACCGGGGGTTCACCGAGTTCTATCTCTGCTGCTTGCCAACATCCTGTAATTACAGCGTAAATGTATTTTAATCCGCAAGATTCACCGGCTGATACATAGCTTAATCAAAAATCTATGCTAACCTTTGCGCCCACAGCCAGTGCGTCAGAAATAGCATCTGTGGCGCCCGGACGGACGATATACTGGACGTCCGGCTGGATACAAATCCCCATGCCTACCAGAAATTTGTGGTTAAGCTCTATTACGGCCTCGTAGCTCTTCCTCCGTTGCCCTGAGGCGGAAAGACCATCGTTATATTCTCTCCCGAACCATCCGGTAGTTACGGCAAAACCTGTCCTGTCACGAGGGCGCCCGGGGAAAAGCCCTTCGTATATAAGTCCGGCATTAAAGTAGTTTGTCATCGGGTTGGCTTTGTTTGTGAGACTGAAAACAAGGGCTCCGAAGGCAGAAAGGCCGCGAGGGCTGCCGGGAGATTCCCGGTGGAGCATCTGGTCTGCGAGCAGCCAGATCATGCTGTCACCGGTGGTTGTGTTATTCCCGGTTCTGCTGAAATCCTGAAACTGACCGGTCAGATAGAATCCGCCTACTTTGTAAACACCGGGAAGGTTCTTGTCGGAAAAGCGGTTTACGTGATAACGGACTTCGCCGGCCAGCGTGACACCGTTATTGCCGAACCGCCACCACGTACCGTGCGGGTTTCTGCCTTTGTCTGATGGGTCGCCTCTTTTGCCCTCCGGGTCGCCATCATATAAAGCGCCCTGGAATGTCCAATCGCGCGAAGGGGTATCCAGCGCAGCCCTCAAGCCCCAGGTAGCCAGCGGATAGGCTGTGAAGGTGAAAGGGTTTTGAAAAAAAACCGGTTTAGGGCTGCCGCAGAATGAATTGTTAAGAAACTGGCAATACAGGTCCGACCTCAAAAAATCATCGTTGGCAACCAGACGACCGTAGGCCAGTTCAAGTCGGTCATCCATCAGCCGTGTTGTGAACTGCACATTCACCAGCTTAAAGGTCTGCCCCCCGTAGAGTTCCTGTACAGGGAAGGTGTTTCCATTCTGTGACGGCGCTATGAATTTTGATGACACGCTGTCGCCGTCTCGCTGCGATGCTTTTACGAGAAACGTAGTGCCGGAGATGCCGGCGATGCGGTTCAGGTCTAAATTCAACTCCAGTGCGATGTTGTCGGCATAGGTCCCGCCACGTTTTTCCCCTCCGGAAATATTTGCCATAATTTCCGTCGTGTAATTGAGGTTGATTGAAAGGCCCGCTTTTTTCAAACTGTCCCGGGCGCCGCCCCAATCTCCCGTAAAAAAGTCCCTTGTGGGAAAACTGGTGGCCGGTGTTGCAGGCGAAAGAGCCTGCGCGTCACCCTGGGCATCGGGAGACCCGGAAACAGACAGCGATGGCATAAAAAATAAAAAAAATAAGGCAAAATATAACAGACGATTTCCATTCATATCCCTTCGCTCCTTTCATATTGAACATATCTTTCCGCGGGCTGGTATTGTCAAAATTTTCTTTTCCGGGGCTTTTATTCTTGAGCAGTTTGTCTTTGTTCTCCTGGTAGGACTCCCATCTGCCATTATTTACTGATGTGAATCCAGCGGAATCTTTGCCCATACTTCCTTCTCCCACACCCTGTTTTCTCTTTGTAAACATCTGTCAATACTTATTTCATGCACCATTTTTTCATGAAACTTTTGACAATATCTGCTTTCTTACCTGTAGGGAACGGTCGCGACCGTTCCCTACAATCACTATTCACTATCCGCATCCCCGCCAAGCGAGGACAGGTCCCGTAACTTGATACTTGATGCTTGATACTTGATGCTTGATATTTGATGCTTGATATTTGATGCTCGGAACTCGGAACTCGGAACTCGGAACTCGTAACTTGATACTTGATACTTGATGCTTGATACTCGGAACCCGCATTCCCGCACTCCCGTAACCCGTAACCCCTCACACCTCAAACTCCATTACAAACCTCGTCCCTTCCTCCCTTTCAATCCTCATGGTTCCTTCAAGCTGTTCCGTTAAAATACTGACAAGCTGGAGCCCGAATCCGGTGGAGGCTC
>CAZHHX010000062.1:0-21167 GCA_964532465.1 uncultured Syntrophorhabdaceae bacterium
AATTTCCTATTTTCATATCTCATTTACTTCTTTTCATGAAACTTTTGACAATATCAATTTCTCGGTATTGTCAAAAGCTTCTCTTATATTATTCCGGTTCTTGTTTGTTTACCTTTTTCACTTGAACGGTCGATGGCATGTTTGGGAATGTCCATCTTTGGCGGTCTGCTGCGCCTTGCGATCTTCCGACGTACATTCAGTACGTCTTCAGCCTGCAAGGCTTGCAGCCCATCCAAATCTCAACATTCCTGAAATGCCGTCGCCCACTCAAGCCGGATTCACATCAGGCATTATTTGCTGATGTGAATCCGGCGGAATCTTTTCCCATACTTCCTTCTCCCTCCTCCTGTTTTCTCCTTGTAAACGTCTGTTAATGCTCACTCTGTATATTGTTTTTTATCATACAGCTTTTCCGCCCGACCTTTGATTTTACGGATATTTTCCGTATTTACCCTACAGATACTAAGAATAAAGTTGTCCATGGTTGAGAGTTCTGTCATGAACCAAAACTTATACCACAGAGGGGCCAACAGATTGAGGGAAAAATAAAAAAAATTAAAACTCAAACAGCAATAAAACAATTTTCCGGATGGAAACCATTTACAATTTGCCTCAATTTGACTCCGAAATATTTAATATCCGTTGGAATCGGATAAAATGTTAAGTAGTCACTAATCTTCAAAAATGGAACTTTTCTGACAATGTGTCAGAAGCTTGCCGCAACAGTTGCGACAGAATTTTATATTTGCCGTAAAGTAAATACAGGCTGTGGTTTGGACAATTAATATTGTTTTCCGACAATGTGACGGAAAACATGTAAACGTTTTAATAAATGCATTTTATGGAGTACATAAAGGCAAAAAAGAAGGTTTTAAAATAATTCAGGAAAATATTTTACTGTTTTGTTCTAAAATTGAATAAAAGCAATATGATGTTTTAAAAAAAATATATCTATGTAATAATATACAACTACGCAAATAAATTAAGGAGCCCTGTATGAAAAAAATATGGATTACATCTCTTCTCAAGGATGAAGAAAAAATACAGCGTCTCATGGCCATTCTGAAACCTTACGGTATGCCAATAGACGGCCATTTCTGGATAGACGACCTTAAAAATATGGCCTGGAGCAACGTGGTTGAACCGATAACGCAAAAGGATGTCGCCCTCTGGATTATCATAACAGACAAAGCAAGCATCAATACACCATCTGTACTAAAAGGTCTTTCATTACTTACCGCAATTGTACAGCACGGCAAAGGGAACGGGTTTCCCATGTTTGTTCTTACAACCGAAAATAACATAACTACAGATGAACTCCCCACTTTGCTCAAGGGCGCGGATATTATGCCTCTGGCATCGCCGACGTTGGGCGCAAAGGTTGTTGCTCTTGCGAACATGCCGATTCCGAAGATACAGGCAGGATATCGCCTGACACTTCACCCTGTTGCCGGTATAGGGCTCTGGTTTGAAGTAGGGCCTCCGCAGGGAGAAGAATGGCAGGGCGTTATGTTCGGTGTTCATGGAGCGGAGATAACTTTTCACGGTGTAGGACCTGCTGACGCAATTCCTGAACGCACCGTCCTTGAATACGCCATGAAAGGTCTTCAGATAAAGCTTGGCGATGAAGAATTTAACGCCTGGGCAGTTAAGAACAATCTTGATGACAAGACATCGTATTATATTCGTGTAAGTGATGTGCCTGACAAAGTGCTTTTCGGTCCCTATGCGTCGGATGATGATGCTGAAGTCCATATTCTGAAGCTTGGGCGCTGAAGACAGTATTTTATGTTCCGGTGCTTGAGAATAGTGAAATTAATTCTGTTTAATCAAACGGTATAAAGTAAATTTTTTTTGTAGGGGGTAATTATGGAGTATCTGACTGCAAAAAAATTCTCATTTCAAATAAAAGGTTTATCGGAAGACACCTTCGGTGTTGTAAATTTTACCGGCACTGAAGAGATATCAAAACTCTATGAATTTACGATCTTGCTTGTGTCGGACAATATTGAAATAGATTTTAAAAGTGTGATAAACAAGACCGCTAAACTCATTTTCCATAGGGGAAAAGGGGGCGATGTTGCCTATAACGGTATAATAGCCCATTTTGAACAGCTCAATAAAGTCAATAACTACGCATTCTACCGGGCGCATCTGGTGCCGAAGTTATGGCGGCTTTCCATGACACAGTATAATCAAATATTTCTCGATAAGACCGTTCAGCAATTTATTAAGGAGATACTGGTAAATGAGGGACTTACCGTACAGGATTATGAATTCCGTATTCAGGGATCATTCGAACCACTTGAATATGTATGCCAGTACGGTGAGAGCAATTTTAATTTTATATCACGATGGCTTGAACGTGAAGGTATTTACTACTATTTTGAACAAACAGACAATGGTGAAAAGGTAATTTTCATAAATTCAAAGGTTTCCCATATTGATCTTCCGGGTGCCGGGGAGTTGATATTTTCTCCTCCTTCGGCGCTGGAGACATTTCATAAAGAAGAGTCAATAACATCCTTGCATTGCCGCCAGACATTGATGCCCGCAAAGGTGTTACTGAAAGATTACAGCGATCTTAAGCCCTCTTTTGAGATTACTGGAGAGGCGGAGGTTGATTCCAACGGCTTCGGCACTGTTTATAATTATCAGGAATATATCAAAAGCCCCGGCGAGGGGAAACATCTTGCAAAGATTATAGCAGAAGGTTTTTTGTGCAGACAGGAGGAATACCTTTGTGAAGGTTCTGTGCCCTTTATGCTGCCGGGATATACCTTTTCTCTCCAGAAACATTTTCGAAAAGATTTCAACAGGAAATATCTTATAATCAGTATAACCCACGAGGGCGATCAGTCCGGCTATTTATTGACAGGTATTCAAACAGGCGATGGCGATGAGGAACACAAGGCAGACTACCGCAATTCCTTTGTTTCCATACCGATGGATATTCAGTTCAGGCCTGAAAGAAAGGCGTATAAACCCAGGATTTCAGGCACTATCAACGGGAAAATCGACGCCGGAGGCAGCGGTCAATACGCGGAACTGGATGGCTACGGGCGTTATAAAGTCACTATTCCTTTTGATGTTTCAGGCCGTAAGGACGGAAAAGCTTCGGCCTGGATACGCATGGCCCAGCCCTATGCGGGAAGCAACCACGGCATGCATTTTCCTCTTCACAAGGGTACGGAAGTCCTCCTTACGTTTATCGGCGGAGACCCCGACAGACCTGTAATCGCTTCCGCCATACCCAATACGGAAAATCCAAGCGTAGTATCAGGCGGGAATGCAACCCAATCCGGTTTTACAACTGCCGGGGGAAACAGCATACACATGGATGACACTGATGGAAGCCAGCATATGGTCCTGCGAACCGGAGACAATGCGACTGTTTTTCAATTGGGAGGCTCTGATTCCACATCGGGTGTAACAGCATCCAGTCAGTGGTGGTTTTCAGCCGCTCAAAACGGTTTCATACAGACCTGTATGGGTTTCCTGGATCTTTACAGCGCTGTTCAGGCTCGAACTGTAACAGGGTGGATGAAGATGCAAACTGCTTTTAATGTTATAAATAAAGCAATTATTCAAAAAGCACTGCCCCTGGCGGGGAAAATTATGGCAGATAAGGCAAAACAGGAAGGCAAAGGCACTGAACCTGTGGTTGATCCGAAAGACGCTAAATGGAATGACGCAGGGACAATTGCCGGAATAGTGGCGCCTATAGCAGCCTTAGCCCTTGAAATTATCAAGCGTCTTGTACAGAAGTCATACCTTGCAAAAGCTATCAGGAAAAAGGGCTCTCTTGCAAATATCCCGGAACGGATGGACATATTGAACAACTCAAGATTTCAGGTAACCTGCATTGACGATGCCACCTTTACACAACAGGGACAGTCGCAGTGGTTTACCCCGGAAAAAAGGCATATTTCACTTGTAGCCGCTGATAATAATGCGAAAATTATGACTTTCAGCGACGATAATACCCATATAATAGCCGGAAGCGATGTAAATATTGACGCAGGGTATGATCTGAATATCAGAACAGGGAATGAAACAAAAATAACTGCGGAAACAGGTGTCAGCATCAGAGTTGAGAACGATGCCTGGCAAGGATCATCTATGGAGTGCGATTTGAATAATTTCAATATCAATGGCTCAGTTATCAATCTTACAACACCTGCAACAGGCAATAAGCCTAATATCAAAATAAACAACAATAAGAGTGTTACAGTTAAGATAAACAACACCAGCATTATGGTGGAAGATAACAGAATTACTGTCCAGACAAGCCAGAACGGTAACAAAATCACACTGGACAAAGAGAGTATTCTTCTTCAGAATGGTAATAACAGCAAGGTTCTTTTAGACAAAGATTTTGCGAAAATCGGCGCCGGAGGGAGCGGTATTTCAGTTCTTAAAGATGGCAATATTGTAGTTGTTGCCAAACAGGGGAAGGAGTACAAGATGGGTCCCATTAAAATTAACAAACAGGGCAAAGTTAACATCCAATGAAGATGCCATGAAAACGACCAAAGAGGAACATCTTTCAGTCCTTGCAAGAACATATGTATATAAAAGGGGTCACCTGCTGCTTGTGGCTGCCTTTGCCGGTTTTCATTTTGAGCGACCTGATGAACTTATTGATGAAGCCGATATTTGGACAGCAGCCGAATTGTCTCTGGGAGAGAACGATTACCTTGATCAGGGATATCCGCGTATATCAGGAGAGGTAATTTTGCGAGCCAGATGTTTTGCTCCTGAAGGAAAAGCTATGCAGGCATGTCCCGTTTCTTTCCATATAGGCGATATTAAAAAAACACTCTATGTTTTCGGAGACCGACAATGGAATAAGACTGCCGGAATCTATACGGGCATATCAGATCCGATTCCCTTTACAAGTATGGATATAACCTGGGAGAACGCCTTCGGCGGAGAGGGCGGCAAGCTCAATCCGAGAGGAAAAGGCATGACTGAGATTGTCGATTCTTCCGGGCATTCCTATTTACCGCTTCCCAATATTGAAGACCCGGACGATCTTGTCTGCGTTCCGAAAAAACAATACAAACCGGTTTCTTTTGACTATATAGGGCCTGAGAGAACCGGTTCCGAAGAAGCGGACAAACTCGGCACGTATGATGAAAAATGGCTTATTTATAACTGGCCCTATCTTCCGGATGATTTTGATATACAGGCAGCGTATGCGGCACAGAAAGACCAGCATTTGAAAGACGGGTTTTTTATCGGCAACGAGCACATTGTTCTGGAAAACATGCATCCCGAAAAGCCGGTCATAAAAACAAAACTACCTGGAATACGGGTCAGAGGTTTTATAAAGGGTACAAGATTTGATAAGAGATTTTTTGAAGAACTCACAATGGAACTCGATAAAATCTGGATATTTCCTCATCTCGAAACAGGGATTCTTATATGGCACGCGCTAACAAGTATTGCCGATGAGGAGGCAAGTGAGATTACCGATCTTGTTGTTTTTTCGGAAAGACTTGATGAACCTGCGAAACCGGTGTCTTATTACGAATCAATGACTAAAGAAGAAATTGAAGAGCAGATGGAAGAGATGCCGGAAAAATCATCGGCTGCTCGGCCTGAGGAGTTTTCAGGGGCAGCCGTAGCCATGCCCATGGATTCAGGTTCGAAAATGGCAGCGGCAGTAGGTTTTACCGTTGCGGGAGGTTCGGCGGCAGTTGATGTTGAAGCCTTTGAAGAAGCGCACTCGTCTCTTCTGATATTGCAAAAAGAAATCTCCGGCAAAGAGGCCGAACTCAACCAAATGCTGAGAGATATTGGTGTTGACTATGAAGAGCCGCGAGAGGACAGGCCAATTCCGGAAACGACCTATTATGAAGCAAAAAATCCTGAAGAGATGCTGAAAGATATTGAAAAGACAAAATCAGATGCCGAGGAAAAGCTTAACAAGATGCTTTCTGACCTTGGCGTGGATATAAACGCTCAACCTCCCGCATATGAGCCGCCGGCCATCAAAAACCCGAATGAGATTGTTGAAAGTTTGAAAAGCGCCGGCATTGATGATGCTGCCCTTTTTGGCATGATATTGGGACTTGGCGCTGAATACGCGGCCCTTAAAATCGGAATAGATAAATTGATGAAGCAGGCTGAAAGCATGAAGACAGTCATGCCTGATGAAAAAGAAATCATTAATGAACTTGAAGCTCCTCCTGAACCTGAAAAAACCATATTTACCAGGGAAGATGTGCTTGCCGCATATAAAGCCGGTAAAAAGCTTGACAATCTTGATCTGACAGGCATCGATCTGTCCGAATGTGTTTTGACCGGAGCATTTTTGCGCAACTCCATTTTGGAGAAAGCAAACCTTGCCGGCGCTGATTTATCCGGCGCAGATTTGAAGGACGCAATCCTGACTGATGCGGATATGTCAAAGTGTAAAATGACAGGCGCTGATCTAAGCGGTGTGTCGGCGAGCCGGATAAAGGCAAAAGAGGCTGATTTGACCTCTGCCGGGTTCCAAATGGCCGATCTTTCAAAAGCCGATCTTTCAGGGGCAATATTGACAAAGGCAATGCTTGAAGAAGCAGATCTGGAGGGCGCATGCCTGAAAGGAAGTCTTTGCCATAAGGTATCGGGAAATAATGTAAGGTTTACCGGCGCCGATCTTTCAGACGTTGATATGACAGACTCCATCCTTGTCAAAGCGGATTTGAGAGAGTCAATAATCAATAAAACCATATTTAACGGCGCTGATTTAAAGGAGGCGGATTTTAGCGGAGCTAAAGGTGGGGGGATATCCTTTGCACGGGCAAAGATGGTCGGGACACGAGCCGGTGAAGATACGGTATTAAAAAGAACCGGTTTTACCAATGCAGATTTAACTGCTTCCTCCTGGCAGGATTGCAGTTTTGAAGAATGCTCTTTCGTGGATGCTGTGCTTGACGATGCACTTTTCGTGAAGTGTCGTTTTGACGGCAGCAATTTCTCCAATGCAAGCGCGAAAAGATCGTGCTTTGATTACTCCGATTTGAGCAATACCAATATGACAGGAGTTAATCTCTTTAACGCTTCTTTGAGAAAGGCCGTTCTTGTCAGGAGCGACTTGAGCAACTCAAATCTTTTTTCAGTAGAATTCTATAAGTCTGTTTTTCGTGACACAAATCTTCACGGCGCGAATGTGAAACGAACCTTTTTTGAGCGCTTCACGCCGGAAGGACGCACAACCTGGAGATGGACGCAGGAAGAGGAAAAGACAAAGAGGTAAAACCATGACGAGAGAAGATATTCTCGCACTCAAAGGTGAAGAAACTGTTATAAAAAACGTTGATCTTTCAGGATTAAACCTCGAAGGAATAGATCTTTCCGGCGCTGTTTTTGAAGATTCTCTTTTTAAGGGGACCAACTTCAAAGAAGCAAATCTTGCTGACTGCGTTTTTTACAGAACGGATTTTACCGGGGCATGCTTAGAAGATGCCGACCTTTCGCGTGCTTATCTTGAGAATGCGGTTATGGTGCAGTGCAGGGCTTCGCGATGCTTGTTTGCAGAATCTGACTTAAAGGGCGCAGATTTGAGAGGAGCGGAGCTAAGAGGTGTCAGAGCTGATGAAGCAGACTTTTCCGGGGCAAATCTTTCCGGGGCAAAATTAAACAAGGCTGCGCTGCTAAAAGTCAGCCTTCAGGGGGCGTCCCTTAACGAAGTCGACTGGACTGATGCCGATATTTCCCGTGCAGACCTTTCAGATACGAACCTTAATAACACTGTTTTCAATAATGTAAAAATGGTAAAAACCTTCTTTATGGAAGCAAGGTTAAAGGGAGCGGTATTTCATGACTGTGTTATGAATCTGGCGCATTTTGATGAAGCAGAACTTGTGGAAGCAGTATTTACGGGCAGTGATATAACGCAGGCATCATTTGTTCAGGCAAAGCTGAACAGGGCAAAGTTTGACCGGGTGAAGGCAGAGGCGTCACGTTTTAACGATGCCCTCTGTGACGAAGCGGTTTTCAGTAACGGTTATTTTTTATCCGCGTCCTTTGGAAACGCGAGGCTTATTGGTTCGGACTTTCAGAATACAAATCTGGAACGGGCCGATCTTACGGAGGCAATACTCCAAAATGCTGTTTTTACGGATTGCGATCTTACTTACGCGGATTTGTCTCATGCCGATCTCCGTAAGGCTGATCTTAGAGGCGCAAAACTGAAAAGAGCGAATCTGCACAGGATCAAGGAAGAGCAGACACTTTGGTCGGGAAGTACCCGCAGCGAGGCATTAGAAACCGATCATGATCTGGCAGAAGCGGAAGACTGGAAACAAAAAGGAGTTGTAATATGAAATTATCCGTTAAGCAGCTTGAAAATGAAGAATTTGTCATGACTGCCGGTATTGCCGGTGTCCGGAAAGACGGAACAATACCGGTTCGCACTGCAAAGGGACTTGTAATGGCTGTCCGTGCGGCAGGATGTCTTATGGAACCGGAAGAGGGCGATATAGTGCTCCTTGTTGAGAATTCATCAGGTGGCGGTTATATTCTGACGGTTCTGGAGAGGGATGAGCAAAAGACTGCCGTTGTTGACATCTCCGGATCTGTTGCCATTAAAGCAGGGGGCAGCCTGACAATTACCGGTGAAAATATTGCATTAACAGGCAGAGAACAGGCTGATATTGTTGCTCCGGTCTTTAATCTACGTTCCAGGGAAAGCTCTGTGGAGACGGAAAACTTCAACATAAAAGGAAAACACCTTGTAGCTGATCTGAAGAGCGCGAAAACGGTTTTAGGTTCTCTTGAATCCTCGGTGGGCAGGCTTGTGGAGCGCATAACACGGTATTATGCAAGGATTGATGAACTGGCAGACATGAGATATAAGAGGCTCCGCTGTTTTGTCAGCGAAACATTATTTATGAAGGGGCGCGATGTTAATGTCCGCGCTGAGGGTGATATCAATATGGATGGAAAAAAGATTAATATGGGTTAGGAGGAATAATGTACGCATGCACAAACGCGAAAGGCATGGCATCGGCATTTCCCGATACTTGTAAAACACCGGCGGGACCATCTGTTGTGCCTGTTCCATATACAAACATAGCCCAAATGAAGACAGCAAATGCCAAAACATCTGCAAAGAAAGTCTTTATTGACGGAGCAAACGCGCTGACCATTAAAACGAAAATTCCACAGACAAAGATGAATGAACCGGGAACAGCGGGAGGCGTTGTTTCAAATAAAAATATGGGGCCTGCCGGTTTTACAGCAGGCAGCACCATACTTTTCATTGAAGGGGCTGCTGCCGTTCGCATGGGAAGCCCCACAAAACAGAATGGAAGTCCTCAAAATGCCGTGGGATCTGTTATCGCGCCAAGCCAGACAAAGCTTGCGGTTATGAGATGATATGGGGACTTGCCTCGTGCTATCAAAGGTAGTGAAAATAAAATGGCTGAAGCGGATGGCCAGAGACATGGGCTGCTTTTATCAGTATTGTGCGAACAATTCAATCCGGAACTAAGTATTATAAATGAAACTTAAAAATGAAGCTGTTTATCAGTTTTTGTTAATTTAGCGGGTGAAAAGGTAATGGGAATTTTAAAGGAAGATTTGCGGAAGCAGTTCAGTTCAATTTACGAAACCATCAACGAGGAATTGAGAATCTGGCAAAAGTTTGTCTATGATGCATGGCCGCCGCTGTTATTATTGTTTATTGCTATGGGACTTGCGATCTTGTTAGCCAAGCCGGCGCCGCCGAAGCATGTGCTGATGGCTGTCGGGAAGGGCGGGTCTTACAATGTTCTGGCACAAAAATACGCTGAATTTTTCCGTAAAAACGGTGTTAAGCTTGAGTTGCTTCCAACCCATGGCGCCCAGGAAAATCTGGCTCGGCTGAAAAATCGTCATGATCGGGTACAGGTTGCCTTTGTTCAGGGTGGAATAGTTGATCCTGAAGATACGTCGGGAATTCTGTCACTTGGCAGCATAGATTACGAACCCATGTGGTTTTTTTACCGTAGCGGGCTTAACATAAAGGACGTCGAGGATATCCATCGTGCTCTAAAGTTGAGAATTGCCATTGGCCAGGAGGGTAGCGGGACACATGTACTGGCAATGCGTATTCTCAAACTCAATGGTGTTGAAGCAACATCTAACTTATTAACCATACCTAATCACGAGGGTGTGGAAGCGCTCCAACGCGGGGAGATTGACGCCGTGTTCCTCGTTGACGGTTTTGATTCAGCCGATGTTCAGGCCTTGCTCAAGAATCCGAAAATCAGCCTGGCTAATTTTCGACGGGCGGCTGCATACAGCCGGCTGGTGCCATTTATTGAAAAATTAGAAATACCTATGGGCGGTTTCGATTTGGTGCGCAATTTTCCTTCCTATGATATGCAACTGATAGCTGCAACAACCAATATGTTGATTGATAATCGGATGCATCCCGCGATTCAAATGCTGTTCATGCAGGCGGCTCAGGAAATAAACGGAAAGGAAAGTTATTTTTCCGGCCGCGGCGAATTCCCTTCATTTAAAGATCCTATTGTGCCGGAGAGCAAAGAGGCTGTTCATTTTCATCAAAAAGGTCCTCCTTTTTTGACGCATTACCTGCCATTCTGGCTGGCAGAATTTTTGGACCGGACGTTCTTTTTGCTGCTGCCGTTTTTTGCTTTTGCCTATCCGATTCTCAAAGTAATACCCCAATATCGTTTTAATCGGTTAAAAACCAGGATTGACGAGGTTTACGGTGAACTGAAGTTCTTTGAACAGGAGTTGTCGCAGTCCTATGACTCCGCACGATATGATGAGTATATCCAGCGGATCAAGGCGGTGGAACGCAAAGCTTTGAGAATGAAACTGCCTAAGGATCTGGCCAGCAACTACTACAGCCTGCGCAAAGATATTGATTTTGTTCGCAATCACTTAAGTCATGAAAACCCCTATGCCAGCAAAACTAACAACAAGGATGAATAAAATATTCTTCCTTGTTGTTCTGCAACATAATTTAACACCTGTTTTACTAATGGGCTTCTTGCAAAAAAAACATAAAATACCGTCACTCCGGCGGAAGCCGGAGTCCGGAAGCCCTAATAACAACATATTAAAAATATGTTTATTGTTTGATTATAAGTTGCTATAAGATTGATGCTATGAAGATAGAACAAATAGAAAAGACCTTCGAGAATAAGTATTCCCTGCTCCTTGCCTCGCTTGTCCTGTTAATGATAGTATCTCCCATTGTGAACAATTATCCGTTGATCACTTTTTTCAGTGAGTCATTTCTGTTTGTTGTAATTATCGCGCTAATGCTTTGGACTTCAGGCGCAGGCAAGATGTTTTTTTCCATAGTCATATCTTTTGCTGCTATTGCCATGCTTTTCCATTATTTTGCCAGATTTAATTCAGACAACAAATATATGGGGCTGGTAGCGCTTTTTACTTATATCATTTATATAGGCGCCGCAATTATTTTTATGATTAATAAAATATTTTCAGAAGAAAAGGTTACTGCGGACACGGTTAAGGGCGGCATATCTGCTTATCTCCTCATCGGAATCTGGTGGCAAATTCTATACACTACAATTTGGGTATTTGACCCTTCTTCCTTTGTCTTGCATGTCAACAAGATAAATTCTCCGGATTTTTTCTATTTCAGTATTACCACATTGACCACTCTGGGGTATGGTGATATTATCGCGAAAAGCCATACAGCTAAAACAGCCGCTATGATTGAGGCTGTTACGGGACAGATGTATGTCGCAATACTTATAGCCCGCCTTGTCAGCCTCCACATTGTTCATTCTTATAGAAAAAAGTGATAGAGGTTGTTGTAACGGCTGATAATTATGATTGTCTGCTGCGATAATCCTTGTAGCCGAACTTTTTAACAGTTTCAATCTTGCCGCCACCTCTCAACACGGTGATATCGGGAAGATTTATGCCGTTAAAGGTAGTACTTTTTACAATGCTGTATAGGGCCATATCGGTGAAAACGAGCTTGTCTCCTCTTTTGAGGGGTTCATCGAAGGAATAATTACCGATAACATCTCCGGCAAGACAGCTTGGCCCCGCTATTCTATAGGTATATTTTTTTTCATTCAATCCCGCTGATTTTATTATATGCGGTCTGTACGGCATGAGCAGAACATCCGGCATATGCGTTTCTGCTGACGCGTCAATTATAGCAATCTCTTCCTTGTTTTTTACAATATCCAGGACAGATGAGATTAAAACCCCAGCGTTCAGTACACTGGCCTCTCCCGGTTCGAGATGCACCTGCACTCCGTATTTTTTCTTGAAGGTCTTTATGAGCCTGATGAGGCGGTCTATGTCATAATCATCACGGGTTATGTGATGTCCGCCTCCGAAATTTACCCATTTCAATCCCCTCATGTATGGTTCATAGAATTGTTCAAAGGATTTGAGTACTCTTTCGAGGACATCAGAGTTCTGTTCGCACAGGGCATGGAAATGAAGGCCGTCCACTATGTGCTTATACTTCGGGAACTCCTTTTTAAAAATATCGTAAACTATGCCGAGTCTCGAATAGGGCGCGCAGGGGTTGTACATATCTATTTCGACTTCAGCATGTCCGGGATTGACTCGCAGGCCGATTTCAACGCCCTTTTTTCGAGCTGTTTCCCCGTATTTCTCAAGTTGATAAAATGAATTGAATATAATGGAGTTGGAATATTTCAGTATCTGCCCTATCTCTTTTTCCCTATATGCCGCCCCGAAAGTGTGCACCTCTTTTTTGAATTCTTCAAAGCCGAGCCTTGCTTCATTAAGACCACTGGCGCATGTTCCGTCTATGTATCCGCTCATTAAAGGAAAAGTCGCGAATGATGCGTATGATTTTAATGCGTGAAATATCTTGCAGCCCGTGCGGTCTTTTACATACTGTAGAATCCTCATATTTTCTTCTATAAGAGTTTCATCTATGAGGTAAACAGGGGTTGTGACGGTATCAGCCGAGGCAATTTCGAGGAATCTTTTTTCTGCGCCTGCAAAACTTCTTTTCTTAGCGTTTTTAATGAGGCGCGTGAACGACCTGAGTTGATTGGCGTCCAGCGCTTCAAGCACTTTTATTCTCACGTCACATAATAAAGAATGATAGTTGACCAAAAGGCCTGTGTCTTTTGCCGGAATTGCCCGGATTATTTCCTGAATGTGTTTATCAACAGCCATGAGCTAAGTTTTACATCTTGCCGGGGAGTTCAGCATGTTCAACAACCTGCCAGGGGAGGCCATATTTGTTCAGAGCTTCCATGAATTTGTCAGGATCAAGCTCTTCCACATTGTATACTCCGATCCCCTGCCATACTTCTGTGAGCATCATCATGGCCCCGATCATTGCAGGTACGCCGGTTGTATAGGCAATTGCCTGTGTCCCTGTTTCCTTGAAGGCATCTTCATGGTCGCAAATGTTATAGATGTATTTGGTAATGGTATTTCCATCCTTTTTCCCGGTCATAATGTTGCCGATAACTGTTTTCCCTGTATATCCTGTTCCAAGTGAAGCGGGTTCGGGGAGCAAAGCCTTGAGAAATTTTATGGGAACGACTTTCTGTCCCTCATAGTCGACTTCGTCTATACGTGTCATGCCTACATTCTGAAGCACCCTCAAATGGTTCAGATAATTTTCGGAAAAAGTCATCCAGAATCTGGCCCGTTTCAGTCCTTTGATATTGATAACCAGTGATTCCAGTTCTTCATGATAGAGGAGGTAGCTTTCTTTTGATCCTGCCATGGGATATTCAAAGCTGAAATTTATGCTGCCGTCTTCAATTATGGCAGGAGTTTCAATCCATTTCCCCTTTTCCCAGTGCCTTACTGTCTGAGTTACTTCCCGGATGTTGATCTCAGGGTTGAAGTTTGTTGCAAAGACATGGCCATGTGTTCCGGCATTGCAGTCAAGTATATCAAGATAATTAATCTCGTCGAAGAGATGTTTCTGCGCGTAGGCAGTAAAGACATTTGTTACACCGGGGTCGAATCCTGATCCGAGAACTGCCATAATCCCCTTTGCTTTGAATCTTTCCTGGTATGCCCATTGCCAACTGTATTCAAAATGGGCTTCATCAACGGGCTCATAATTGGCAGTGTCTATGTAATGCACCCCCGTTTCCAGACAGGCATCCATAATATGGAGATCCTGATAAGGAAGTGCAAGATTGAGAACAAGGTCAGGATGAAATTTGTTTATCAAAGAAGCGAGCTCTGAGACGTTGTCGGCATCTACCTGCGCTGTTTCAATGTTTCTGCCGTATCTTTTTTTTATATCGTCCCTGATGGCATAGCACTTTGAGAGCGTTCTGCTTGCAATCATTATTTCTTTGAATACTTCCGGAATTTGCGCGCATTTATGGGCAGCAACGGCAGCAACACCTCCGGCGCCGATTATCATTATTCTTCCTTGATTTCTTATATTATTCATAAGTATTCTCCTGAGTAATTAATCGCATGTGCTTTATTTTATATTATTATTTTGTCTTAATATCAACTTTCAGTGTGTAAACTTAAATATAAATACTGTATGACGCTGTTTTTTATGGCCGGCAAACAACAAAATTTTGACTCTGCCGGTGGTGGGTCGCTTTAGAATGTAGAATTCTGAGGATTAGAACTATGCGACTATATGGTAACCGCCATCAACATAGTGAATTCCGCCTGTAATATTTTTCGCTCCTTTACTGACAAGAAAGGCGGCAAAGGCGCCCACATCCTCGATCGATACAAGATGATGTTCAGGGGCAAGCGATGCGGCTCTTTCCATGAGAGCGTCAAAATGATCGATACCTGACGATGCTCTTGTTGATATAGGCCCCGGTGAAAGACAGTTGACGCGGATCATTTTTGGACCAAGCTCGGCAGCCATGTAACGGACAGAACTTTCAAGGGCAGCCTTTACAGGCCCCATGATATTATAGTTCGCTACCACCTTTTCCGAACCAAAGTAGGTAACAGTCAGGATGGATCCGCCGGATTCCATGAGCGGTTCCGCAAGTCTTACTGTATGGATGAATGAGTGGCACGAAGTTGCCATAGCCTGTAAGAATCCTGCTTTTGAACAATCTGTTACCCGTGCATGCAAGTCTTCTTTGGGAGCAAATGCAATGGAGTGCAGAACAAAATCAAGCTTTCCCCATGTCTGTGATATCTTCTCGAAGACAGCCTCTAACTGACCCTCTATTTCAACATTGCAAATCATGAAGATAGGACATTCCAATTCATCTGCAAGTGGTTTTACAAATCTTTCAGATTTCTCGTCGAGATATGTAATAGCCAAATCGGCGCCAAGGTCATGGAAGACTTCTCCACAGCCATAGGCAATACTCCGTTCGTTGGCAATTCCCAGTATCAACCCCTTCATCCCCTGAAGAATTTTTTTTACGCCACCCCCTTCTTTTTCCATAAAACACTCCTGATATTTTGAATTCATATTACATGTCTTCCAAGTATACGTTAGAAAGAGTATTTGTCAATACCGTTATCAGTCTGAAGAAGATTAAATCGGCCGATCTCAGCTTCCTTTTTTGATCAGCTTGACTGCCTTTTTATCTTGTTTGGCAAAAGTTTTCAGGGTTTTTTTATCCGGAGTTCCGGTAATAACGGACGATGGCGGATGTGAACTATTTGCAACTTGTACAGGGGCTTCCGCTTCAGGCGTGGGCGCCTTGGGGAGGATATTGTTGTTTACTTCATGCTTTTTTGCCCTGGCAAGACGGACTTTTGCCATAATAGCCTGGGCCATGCTTTTGCCGAACTGACCGATAAAACCGGCAACCAGAACAATTACAGCCCATTTGAGAATGGACCAGGTACTTATATTATCAATTAAATCATGCATATCTTTAAAACTTTAAATTATCTTGAATGAAAACATAAAGGGAAGGCCAGGTAAAAAACATAATTTTCTAAATCAGTTATCTTTACAATTTTACCGCTCGTAGCTGATACATTTACGCGATGATGCCTTTCAACTCATCCATCAGTTCCTTTACATTTGTAATTTTGTCAACTCTGTAGCCATTTAAGCCTACCGTGTAGAGAGGCTCTTCCTGGGGAGAGTAGTCTGCTGAACTGAGAAGGCCGTTACAGATGCAAAAATATCCTTTACTATCCGTTTGCGCATTACATTGCGTGTACTTGCCGTTTTTATCTCTGGTGAGAACATACCCTTTATCGCATTTTAGTTTTCTCTTTCCATTGAGCGTGGAGACGAACATAGGCGAACTCTTTATAACTACAAAAGGTAAACCGCAGGGAGAGCCGGGCTTTTCCACGATGAGTATATCTTCTTTTGTAGCGTCAACAACGGCCTGTTTATATGCCTGGGTTGCGCTGCTTTCCTCTGTTACAAGAAAACGTGTTCCCATTTGAACCCCATCCGCGCCCATCTGTATAAAATTTGCAATATCATTATGTGTATAGATACCGCCGGCAACTATGACAGGAAATCCGCCATGTTGTAAAGCCACTTCTTTTACAGGAGGAAATAGATTTTCCAATTTGTTTGATTCGAGGTTTATCTGGTCAAACCTGAACCCGAGATGTCCGCCTGCAAGCGGTCCTTCAAGAACAACAGCGTCAGGTCTATAGCCGACCCTTTCCCATTTCTTACATATTAGTTCAAGTGCTCTTGCCGATGATACAATGGGTATAAGAGCAGTGTCTCCAGGGTTCTTTATGATCGGGAGGTTCAGGGGGAGACCTGCTCCGGAGATGATTGCGTCTGCATGTGCATCAATGGCTCCTATTACAGAAGCTTCATAATCCTGCTGAAGGGCAACCATGATATTGATTCCGACAATCCCTGTTTCGGACTTTGCAATTGATATTTCTTCATAGGCAGCTTCATAAGTGTTCAGGGTTTTGCCGGTTCTTTTTGAAACAAGCCTGTCAAGGGCAGCGCTTGAGATAATACCAACCCCGCCTTCCCTGGCAACTGCCCTTGCAAGAGGCGCAAGAGATACGCCAACACCCATTCCTCCCTGGATTATGGGGGATGCTATGGTCTTGCCTTTTATTTTTAATGACGGCAATATCGGTCTTTTTATAATATCGTTATTTTCCATCTGCCCCTTTTCCTGATAACGTAATAACGTCAGTTGCCGTAAATTAGTCTATACGTTTTTGCTGCCCTGAACTTATAGCTGTAGGTAGTAATGACTAAGAACACAACTATGTACTTTATCATACTATGATAAGATATTGCAAAAGAATATGCATGACTTTGATAATTTATTCCACAGATGCAAGGGCTTGTCACCAGTGTTTTTCATATTGTATCCGTACACATTTTAAGGATTCATATAAAAGGCTTTCTTTTTAATAACAATTAATTTATGATACTCAAATGGCTTGGGCATGAATCTATGCCTCAATGTTTCGTTATGGAGTAGTTGTGCTTCCCTGCTTCTATCTCCACGAGGAGCATAAAATTAAAATCAGGAGGACAAAATGCAGGGTGGCAAACTTTATGTTGGAAATCTTAGCTATTCCGTAACTAGTGAGCAGCTTAAGGAACTTTTTTCGACGTGTGGAGAAGTAAGAGAGGTCAAAATTATTGAAGGTAAAGGTTTCGGCTTTGTCGAAATGGGAACACAGATAGATGCAGAAAAAGCAAAAAAAGATATAGGCGGTACACAGTTCATGGGACGCTCAATCACTGTTGAGGAAGCACGCCCTCAGAGAGATAAACCAAGAGGTGGACGGGGAGGCAGCGGCGGCGGTTTCGGCAGGAGATATTAATTCAGCAAAATTATTTAATAAATAAATTTCCACAGCATTTTACAGCAAGGACAGCAGGAGGAGATATTAATGAGACAGGCAAAAATGAATGACCTTGTAAAAGTGCATTATACAGGGTCATTAAAAGATGGTACTGTCTTTGATTCATCATTGGACAGACAGCCCCTGGAGTTCAAGACAGGGCAGGGAGTAATAATTCCCGGGTTTGAAAATGGTATAATCGGGATGAACGAAGGAGATACAAAGGTTGTTTCAATCATGCCCGAGGATGCTTACGGTTTATACAGAGATGACCTTGTAGGTGTTATTGAAAGAGTGCGGATGCCAAATAATATTACTCCTAAAGTTGGAATGGTGCTCAAAGTCCGTTCCCCTGAAGGAGAAATGATCAAGGTTACAGTCAAAGATATCAGCGAAACAGGTGTGACGCTTGACATGAACCATCCGCTTGCAGGAAAAGAACTTATTTTTGAACTTAATCTTATTGAGGTTGTTCCGGAATAGAATCCAGAGACCCCACCCCCTGTAATTCTAAATATATCAGTATCTCCCGCTCGTCTTTATTTTTGCTGATATTGTATTTACCTTTATGAGTTTAATGCTCGTCATTTTTTTTCTTTTATACAGCCTGACACATCTTTACTTATATATGAAAGCAAGACATGCCTATCGTTTCGGCATAAAAACCGGCATTTTTATTGTTATTTTTATGACGATAATGATCTTAGCCCCTGTAATCGTAAGAATGTGTGAAAAGGCCGGGCATGAGCATTTTGCCGGAATTATGGCATATACAGGTTATACCTGGATGGCAGTATTATTTCTCTTTTTTTCCTTTTCTCTCTGTATCGATTTCTGCAGGCTATGTGTATACGTTGCGGAATGTATATTTAAAATAGAATTATTGCCTGTGCTCCATG
This sequence comes from uncultured Syntrophorhabdaceae bacterium, assembly GCA_964532465.1. Lineage (GTDB taxonomy): Bacteria > Desulfobacterota > Syntrophorhabdia > Syntrophorhabdales > Syntrophorhabdaceae > JAPLKB01. The sequence goes on from CAZHHX010000062.1 coordinate 18,645, forward strand.
TGCGTAAGTGCTTCTTTGTGGTGCCTTTAGTCTGCTCACTATCTATCGTTGTTTACGGCTATTATGAAGCAGGACAAATTAAAACAGAGCATGTGGTTGTAAGAACAAACAAAATACCAAAAGAACCGGGAAACTTGAAAATAGCACAGATTTCCGATGTTCACCTCGGGCTTATTATCCAGAAAAGAAGTCTGGAAAAAATAACTGCTGAAATAAGAAAGATAAACCCGGATATACTTGTATCAACGGGAGATATTGTTGATGGACAGATAAACCATCTTGACGAACTCATAGATTCTTTAAAAAGTATTAATCCGCGCTATGGTAAGTTTGCTGTAGCAGGCAACCACGAATTTTACGCAGGTATTGAAACATCAATTGATTTCATGAGAAAGGCAGGATTTGAGGTTCTCAGGGGAAGAAGCGTGCTTGTCGCGGGAATTGTAAACATTGCCGGTGTTGATGATAACGTAAGAATGCCCTATGACTATGTGAAAATATCTGAGAAAGTGTTGCTTTCCGGTGTTTCGAAAGGGCTGTTTACAATATTGCTCAAGCACAAACCTGTAATAGACCCTGCGGCTATAGACTTGTTTGATTTGCAGCTTTCCGGGCATACCCATAAGGGACAGATTTTCCCTTTCAATTTTATCACCGGGCTGTTTTTCCCTATGCAAAACGGATATTTCAAGCTCAGCAATATTTCATCTCTATACGTTAACAGAGGTTCAGGCACATGGGGCCCGCCGATTCGTTTCCTGACGCCGCCTGAAATAACGGTAATTGAACTTATATATACATCAAATTGATGAAATATAATAAGGGCTGATTATTCGATAGATGATTCCCTTGCTTCTTCGGGAGAATCTGAAATTATATACAGGCATATAGGGTTCGATAAAAACGTCTTGTATTAATTTCCGGCGCCGACCATAACGATATCATGTTTGTCGGGCTGGATGAGTATTTTCAGGCTTTGCGGCAATTTATTTTCAGCGTTTAGCCTATTTTCTGCAAGCAAACTATGCGGGTTTTTCGTCACATTTGATTGATTTTATGGACAATCACAGCTATACTTAAGCCGTGGAAGATGAATACTTTATGAACCTGTGCTTGGATGAAGCCATGGCAGCCTTTATGTCGAATGAGGTTCCTGTCGGAGCAGTCATAATATCCCCGGACAATCAGGTCATTGCTAAAGCGCATAATCTGACCATACATAAAAATTCGCCTCTTGCCCATGCTGAAACGGTTGTGATGGATATGGCGGCAAAAGCGCTCAATAATTTCAGATTAACCGGGTGTACTCTTTTTGTCTCAAAAGAACCGTGCATTATGTGTGCTGGGGCGATTATCGAGGCAAGGATAAAAAGAGTTGTTTTCGGATGCTACGATTCGAAGAGAGGAGCCCTCGGCTCCTTAATCGATGTAAATAAACTGGCCTTTAATCACAGGTTCGAAGTCCAGGGCGGTGTATTGGAAAAGAAGAGCAAAACATTGTTAAAAGAATTTTTTCAGTTAAGGAGAGGTACCGAAGTGGCCATAACGGGGCCGACTCGAAATCGGCTGTACGCCTTGTAAGCGTACCGTGGGTTCGAATCCCACCCTCTCCGCCATTAACTATGCAATATCATTCAACAATAAACTAAACCACCACCGGCTTTAGCCAGTGGTGGTTTAGTTTATTAAAATTGTGTTTCTTAAATACACTGCAAGCTTCTAAATGGTTTGAAATAATGATAAAATCTTTATTTATTTTCGATATATAACACGGCATATTCCCGACATCAAGTAACATTAAGATTCAGAAGCGGACCACCAGCAATAAAATCCTTATTGGCAAATTGAAAGTGTAACTTTCATATTGACATACTTAACGATATCAGCTATTGTTTCAATATGATAGAGAGAACTCTTTCCAAAAAACTCTCTGTCCTTGGAAAGGATTTTCCGGTTGTCACCATAACAGGTCCACGTGAATCAGGAAAAACAACGCTTGCGAGGATGGTTTTCAGCGGGTATGACTATGTCAATCTCGAAGATCCTGATGAACGGGAGTTTGCCATATCCGACCCCAGAGGCTTCCTTAGACGCTTTACGGATGGGGTAATTATCGATGAAATTCAAAGAGTCCCGAATCTTCTCTCATACATCCAGGGGATCGTTGATGTCGATGATAAACCGGGCAGCTTTGTCCTTACAGGCTCCCAGCAGTTTCATATGATGGAGAAGGTGAGTCAGACCCTTGCAGGAAGAACAGCCGTTGTGAACCTCCTCCCTTTTGCCCTGAATGAATTGACAGGTAATCCTGATATCGATCCCTCAGGAATCACCACACTGATACCGGCACAGCCAAAACCGGCGTTCGCCCTTGAAACTATTCTTTTTCAGGGACTGTATCCCCGCATCCATGACAAGGGTCTCAACGCTCACGACTGGCTTTCAGGATATTATCAAACATACGTAGAAACCCAAATCCACCACCTGATTTTTATTCCGCTCCCAGGTAGCTTCTGAGGGTAA
>CAZHHX010000063.1:0-19998 GCA_964532465.1 uncultured Syntrophorhabdaceae bacterium
AACCTTTACTATAGCTTGACAGTGAACTTCGGGGTAATATGTGTAGGATAGGTTGGAGGCGTTGAAACGGTGCCGCTAGGTGTCGTGGAGCCAACCTTGAAATACCACCCTTGTAGTTTTGAGGTTCTAACTCAGGTCCCTAGACGGGATCGAGGACACTGTCTGGTGGGTAGTTTGACTGGGGCGGTCGCCTCCAAAAATGTAACGGAGGCGCACTAAGGTCGGCTCAGGCTGATTGGAAACCAGCCGAAGAGTGCAAAGGCATAAGGGAGCTTGACTGTGAGACCTACAAGTCGAGCAGGAACGAAAGTTGGTCTTAGTGATCCGGTGGTTCCATATGGAAGGGCCATCGCTCAACGGATAAAAGGTACTCCGGGGATAACAGGCTTATCTCCCCCAAGAGTCCACATCGACGGGGAGGTTTGGCACCTCGATGTCGGCTCATCGCATCCTGGGGCTGAAGTAGGTCCCAAGGGTTTGGCTGTTCGCCAATTAAAGCGGTACGCGAGCTGGGTTTAAAACGTCGTGAGACAGTTTGGTCCCTATCTACCGTGGGCGCAGGATATTTGAGAGGAGCTGTCCTTAGTACGAGAGGACCGGGATGGACGTACCTCTAGTGCACCAGTTGTCACGCCAGTGGCATGGCTGGGTAGCTACGTACGGAAAAGATAACCACTGAAAGCATCTAAGTGGGAAGCTTGCTTCAAGATTAGTTATCCCGTCCGGTAGCAGTACCGGGCTAAGATCCCAGATAGACTATCTGGTTGATAGGCCGATGGTGTAAGCATAGTGATATGTTGAGCCTACCGGTACTAATAGATCGAGAGGCTTGATCATACTTCATTATTACAACATATGTAGTTGTCAATTTAATTTTGATGTTTCGCATCTAAAAATTGAAGCGAAGCACATGCTCTTTAAAATGAAATAGTAATAAAGTTTCCCGGTGACTATAGCGGAGGGGCAACACCCGTTACCATCCCGAACACGGTAGTTAAGCCCTCCTGCGCCGATGGTACTGCACGAGAGATTGTGTGGGAGAGTAGGACGTTGCCGGGGTTAAATTAAGATAAAAAGAAAAGCCAAGGACAATTATCCTTGGCTTTTCTTTTTATCACCACAGTGATGAAGCCGAGAAACGTTCTCTCTGATTGACAATAACCTACGGCGGGTCAGTTTCCGTCAGGAAACTACTTAGGTTAATAACTCATAGAACTCCTTAAAATATTTAATGCGTTCGGCCAAGCCGATGGTGCCGCCGTTAACTTTTTTAGTAATTTCCGTTACCACCTCATCGTCCGAACCTTTGTCAATGAAAATGAGACACTTTTATAAAACATTTAGTGTAGCTCCTCCTCACTCTTTAACGGTTTATTTATCCAAACAGCATGTTAATGTCAAAATAAAAGTGTACCAAAAATGGTGGTGAAAAGTGTACCACCCGTAAACAGTATTTTATGGTAACAAACTCCACTCAAGGAGGATGTTGCCCGATGATTACGAGGGAGGTATGTATGGATATAAAAGTTATGCACAGAAACGGATTGAGCATAAGAAAGATTGCAGCCGCTACAGGGCTGCACAGAAAGACGGTCGCCAAATACATAGAATCTGATGCTCTGCCGGAATATACGAAAAGACAGCGGACAAGCATCTTAGACCCTTACCGGCAGATCATTGAGGATTATCTCGAAGAGGATGCCTATCAGGCTACATGGATATTCGATAAGCTGACCCGTATGGGATATGCCGGAAGCTATACAACAATAAAGACCTTTGTTCAGTCTGTAAAAGAAAAAAAGACCCGTATCGCATATATGCGGTTTGAGACACAACCGGGCCGTCAGGCACAGGTTGACTGGGGAGACTTCAAGATAAAACAACCCAACGGGAAGATCACAACCGTTTACGCCTTTGTCATGGTCATGGGATATTCAAGGGCCCTTTATGTTGAGTTTGTCGAAAAACCTACTCTGGAGGTCTTTATGGATTGTCATATCCATGCCTTCCATTTCTTAGGGGGCATCCCCGAGGAAATTCTCTACGACAACATGAAGCATGTGGTCACAGGGAGACAAAACGGCAGACCGGTTCTGAATATTGAGTTTCTCTATTTTGCCCATCATTACGGGTTCTCCCCGAAGCTCTGCCCTCCTTACAGTCCCTGGGTTAAGGGAAAGGTTGAACGCCCTATGGACTACATCAGAGAACGTTTCTGGAGGGGATATGTATATACCCGCCTTGAGAAAACCAACGATGATATGGTCCTATGGCTCGAAGCTGCCAACAGGAGGATACACGGAACCCATCATGAGCCGGTAAATATACGATGGGAGGAAGAAAAAGGCTGCTTTGGCAAGCTACCGCCTGCCGATTATGACACCTCATTGAAATTCTTCAGGAAGGTATACAAGGACTGCCGCCTCTCCTATAATGCAAACAGCTACCTTGTCCCTCACCATATGGCAGGTAAAAAGGTCATGCTGAAGGTAAAGGGCAGAACAATCCGTATCTGGCACGATCAGGAACTTGTTGCTGTTTATGAAGAGCCGGACATAAAACATACCGTTGTCGGGGCAAACGACATCTATGCTTTGCTTCAGACAGACAGATCGCAGCAGGCAAGAAAGTATGGAAAGACAAAAGGAAAGGCTACCAGAGGACTTGTCACGGGCAGTCTCTACCCTGAAGTGGCAACACGACCTCTTATTGAATATGAACGGTATGCGGGAGGTTTGCCATGGAGCAACTGACATATGAACGCCTTAAAGACAATCTTGCAAGACTGAAGATGACACGCTCAGCAGAAATCCTCGATACCGTCCTTGCCCATGCAGAACAAGAGAAGTCGTCCTATCTTGTATTCCTTGACGGTCTCCTGGAAGAAGAGGTATCAACCAAAGAAGGAAGAAGAATCATAACGGCAATGAGGCTTGCTTCACTGCCTTCAGCAAAGACAATCGAAGAATATGACTTCTTATTCCATCCCCACCTTGATAAGAAAACAGTGATGGAACTGTTTGATCTTACATTCCTTGCAAAAAAGGAGAATGTTGTTTTTCTCGGGCTCCCTGGAGTGGGCAAAACGCATCTTGCTATTGCCTTGGCTGTGAAGGCCTGTTCGCATGGGTTCAAGGTCTATTTTACCACTATGAAGACTCTTATCGATAAGCTCAAGGAGAGCCAAAGCGCACTAAGACCTTATCTGAACGCAAGTCTTGTTGTTGTCGATGAGGCAGGATACCTTCCTATTACAACCCAGGAAGCACATCTGTTCTTCCAGTTTATCTCTTACCGTTATGAAAAAAGCTCAACGGTCATTACATCCAATAAGAGCTTTGCCGACTGGCAGGAACTTTTTAATGATCCTGTCATTGCCTCTGCCATACTGGATCGCCTGCTGCATCATTGTAGGGTTATCAATATCAAGGGTCATAGCTACAGGCTTCAGGGAAGGAATATTATAAGACATCAGGAAGGAGGTGATCCGATGCCGGAACGGATCGTATTGCAGTCGTAAAAAGGCATGGGTGGTACACTTTTACTTTGCCATAATTGGTACATATTTAAGTTGACATTGACAATAGGGATTATCATTACTGACAGAAGGCCTTGAATGACTTTTTGTAACCCCGAGATCAGCAAGAAGAAAGGCAACCTGCTTTGAGGTCATGCTTGATCCTCTGTCTGCATGGATAACGAGTTGTTCGGGTTGTATTGACTGTTTCTTCATCGATTCCTCAATCAGCTTACGGGCAAGAGCAGCCAGTGCCACCATCCAGCCCACCACATAGCGGCTGAAGATATCGAGGATTACATAGAGGTAATAATAGGTCCACTTTACCGGCCCCTTCAGTTTTGTAATATCCCAGGACCAGACCTGATTCGACACTGTTGCAATAAGTTCAGGCTTTGTATAATAGGGACGAACCAGCTGATTTTTTCTCTCTTTTATTTCTCCTTCTTTTTCAAGAATCCGGTACATGGTACGGATAGAACAGATATATTCCTTTTCATCAAGAAGTTTTGCATAGATCTCCTGTGGGGCCTTATCGATAAAACGGTCCTCATGTAGGATGTCGAGTACTTTACTCCTTTCTGAGGGAGAAAGGGCAAGAGGGGGTGTACAACGGGTTATCTTTGCTGTTACCGGAGTTTTCCACCGATAGAAGCCGGCACGGGATACGTCAAGGGCGGTACAGGCTATACGTATACCCACTTTATTTCCTAATGCCGCAACTGCATTCATGACGTCTCCTCGCTGCTCCCTTTGAGGAGATCGGCCACTTTTTTTTGGACTTCAATAAATGAGCTCTGCCTGTTTGAGCTTATGGGTAAGTTTTATATTCTCCCGTTCCAGTTCTGTAATACGACGGACATTGAGATCAGATTTTTGCGAAAGAGGTCCTCTCTTTTTCGGAATAAGGCCCTTATTGATCTGATGTTTCCACAATGCAAGGTTCGAGTAATAGAGGCCTTCGCGGCGTAAAAGTGCGCCTAACTGTCCCTGTTGGGTACAGGCTTCTGCCTCCTTGAGAATACGAAGCTTATACGCTGCAGTGAACTTACGGCGTATTGCCTTTTCCGGCACCTCGGGATCAGGAACTGCCCTGATATCAGATTTCCTGCTTTCTGCTGTCATTGAATCTTTCTTTTCCATTCTATATTTCTCCTTCCCGCCCTTTGAGTCTAAACTATTGGGTGGAAAGTGTCTCACTTATATTGGCACAGAGGGCGGAACATGTCCGCCAAGAAGTTTAGCGAACGGGACTGCCAGAACCGTGCTGCTGACAACAAAGGATATTTGGACGCAACCAGATCAGGCTCATTCAATATGTTGTCTTCTACTGTTGTATTAAAGGCCCGGTAATTATCCTTACCGGTTAACTGAATATAGCCGCGACCTCTGAATCTATAACCGTCTTTGCTTGCTTCGTCGCCATTACACATTCTGTTTGTGTAAACACGTGATGCGATTCTTTCCGGTTGTTTCGCGTAACTATCAGCAAGATTGCCCGGAAAATATTTGGAAAATACCTTTTTTAAACCGGCAGCAGAATAATTCAAATTCTCTTGCGTAATTTTAAAGCCACCGCTTTCGTGACTGCACTGTGCTAAAAAGTGAGCTAAACGCAAAGGTGAGTTGATCTGATATTTTTCAGAACAACCGTAAATTTTATTGATAACCGCATCAGGAACATGATTTACCAGCATATCCAGTAATAAGCCTGAGACATTGATGCTATCTGCTTCGCCTGCAGGTGCCCGTTCTCCGGCAGCGGTATCAGGAAACATTTTTAAAAAGGTATCTGTTCCTATAATGCCATCCGCGGCTAAACCATATACGTCCTGCCAAGCTTTTACGCATTTTCTGTCGCTGTACCAAAAATTCCATCAGCTTTAATCCCTAATCTGGTTTGTACTTTTTTTACATCATCGCCTGTTGATCGAACTTTAAGCAACATTGTCCGCCTCCCCATCCATCATGATTTTATATTGTATAATTTCTTAGCATAAAGCAATGAAAATATTCATCGATTTGTTTTAATGTCTGCAATGTACATTGTCTTATCTTCTATAAAAAAGTTGCTGTCACGGGGATAGTCTACCGTTATTTATCCTGTAGAAAATCTGGTGAACAAATAAAGACAGGTTTATGTTCAAAGCCCTATGCAAAAAATGCTTTTTTTGATTCCTGAGTTTAATAATTATTTAAAATAAAAGAGAATATCTGAATATAGATCATTTTAAAAGTTCTGCATACAATTTTAGTGTCCAGCCGATGTGAGCAAAAATATATTCAAAGTTCAAAAGTTCTCGTTACGGACAGATTGAATTTGTAATACCTGATAAATTTCTTGACATGTTCTTGAAATAGCAGGACAATGCACTTGAATCCTTTAATGGAAAAGGTTTGATTTTGCTTGCGGATAGACGACTGGATCGGCAAACTTATAATGGTTTATGAATAATATTTCAACTTACGGCATTTACGGCAGGCAAAAAGTCTCAATTTGCCGAGGGCAGACAAATGGCGATGAATCACCCCGATGTAAATTATGGGATATTAAAACATGAGGGGAAAAAATAAAAGGGCAACCCCGCAGAATTTATTTTCTGGCGGGGGGAAGATATTTACTTAATATGTTAAATCCATTTTCCTATTCCTTTGACGGGGTTTTAGAAATATAACCTTATGCTTACATTTATGGGGAAGGTGGAATTTTTCTGCTTCAACTAAAGCAAGACAGAAGCATGAAATAAGACTTCTGTGTGAAAAGGAGGATGGAATGGGGTTGATCAAAGTTGAAGATATAACTAAAGAATATAAAGCAGGGGAGGTAAGTCTCAAGGCATTGAAAGGAGTGAGCTTTGAGATTGATCCTGCCTCCTTTGTTTCCTTTGTGGGGCCTTCCGGAAGCGGTAAGACAACGCTTCTGAACCTGATGGGATGTCTTGATAAACCGACAGAGGGTCGATTAACCGTAGCAGGTACGGATGTTCTGGCCCTCGACCGTAAAAAAAGCGCCCTTTTCAGGGGCAATAATATCGGTTTCATATTCCAGGATTTTAACCTTATCCCCGTGCTCACTGTGTACGAGAATATTGAGTATCCCCTGCTTATGGTTCAGAACATCCCATCAGCAAAAAGGCGAGAGCGCGTCATGAAGCTCCTTGATGCTGTTGGTATGCTGGAGCAGGAAACTAAATATCCTGATCAGATAAGCGGCGGACAAAAACAGCGGGTAGCTGTCGCGCGCGCGCTTGTGACAAACCCGAGTCTTGTCCTCGCTGATGAACCGACAGCAAACCTTGATTCCAAAACAGCATACATGATTATAGAGCTGATGAAAAAGATGAGGGACGAATTCAGCACCACTTTTATTTTTTCAACGCATGACCAGAAGATCGTAGGAGAAGCGGAAATTATATACACCCTCGAAGATGGGTTGTTAAAAGACTGTCAGGTAAAGGGAGGGGCTAATGGGTAATCTCTTCAAAATAGCCATCAGAAATCTCATGAGATACAGGAGAAGGACGCTTCTCACCGGATCGCTCGTAGCGATAGGAGTTGTCTTTGTCCTTGTCTTTGTTGCCGTCTCCGGTTCTTTTAAAAACATGATCATCAGTCAGATAACAGATTCCATGCTGGGCCACATTCAGATCCATCAAAAGGGCTATGTGGCGTCAATTGACAACCTGCCGCTGAAACTGAATATGGGACCCCAGGCTATGGCAAAAATGGACAAATTACTTTCCGAGACATCCGGCGTTGAAGCATATTCACCGAGAATAAAGTTTGGAGGAGGATTCAGCAATTATACCGAAACGACTAATGTCAGGCTCAATGGTGTGTATCCGGAAAAAGAGCTGAAAACAGTTCCGCTCCTTGCGTCAAGAATCATTGAAGGCGGGAAAGCTATAAAAAAGGATGAGATTCTTATTCCTGAGCTGCTTGCCCGCGGCATGAAGATCAAGGTTGGGGACATGGTTGTCATCATAGCCACAAACAAGGACGGCTCAGTGAACGGGAAACAGTTGAAAGTCGGGGGAATACTTGAAAGCGCTACAGGGCCTGGAGGAAGGGACGGCTACCTCCATATCGAGGATGCCATGGATATCCTCAGAATGGATGCTCCGGAGGCAAGCGAGATTGCCGTAAGGCTCCATAATTTCGGAAATCTCAAATCCGTCTCTAATAAACTTACCAGCGCCCTTTCGACGGAGCTTAACAAGGAGGGCAAAGAGATATTTGAGATACATACCTGGGAAGGGCTGTCACCCTTTTATAATATAGCCCGTATGATTGATATGATGGCTTTTTTCATCAAACTTATGCTGATTGCCATTGTGCTGGTGAGTATCATGAATGTGATGGTTATGGCGGTCTATGAGAGAATCAGGGAGATCGGCACCATCGCGGCCATAGGGACCATGCCCGGGAAAATCCTCTCCATGTTCCTTATAGAAGGTTTTTCTCTCGGCGTTTTTGGTGCTGCCATAGGAACGGTTTTCGGGCTGATCATTATCTATATACTCGGTCAGGCAAAAATTACTTTTAATTTCGGGATGCAGACAGGGCTTGTTCTGTCACCGGCTATTAGAGTGCCGGATCTCATTGTCACGTCATTGATTGTTATCCTTGTTGCCACGGCTGGAAGTCTCCAGCCGGCATTCAAAGCATCGAGAATGAAGCCTATAGAGGCGCTCAGACATGTATAAACGGTGCATATAAGGCGTGTCGATTATGAGTGATGAACACTAAAAAAAGAAGGAGCAACCTATGTTTAAAACATTAATAGCATTACTGATGGGAGTATTTCTTGCTGCAACCGCCTATGCCCTTGACGGCGCCCAGCTTCTTGAGCGGATAGACAAGAACTTGAGCCCCGAATCCTATGAATCGTACCGGAAAATTATCAACATAGAGCCGAACGGCAGCAAAAAGGAATATACCTATTACACTGCAAAAAAAGGGAAAGACAAGATTGTGGGGCTGTTTCTCTCTCCGGCGAGCGAAAAAGGGAGGAGCACGCTCAGGCTGGCCGATAATATGTGGCTCTATATCCCGAATGTGGGAAAGCCGGTGCGCATCACAAACCTCCAGTCTGTAGTCGGCGGGGTCTTCAATAATGCCGATATTCTGGCCCTGGACTATGCCGTTGAATATGATGTTGAGAAAGTTGAGGCCTCAGGCTCTGAACGCCTTATGTTTCTCAAAGCAAAGACAAAGAGCGTGGCTTACGACAAACTCAAGATGTGGGTGGATAAAGACAAGCTTGTTCCCGTGAAGATAGAGTGCCTCACCGAAACTGGTATGCTGATCAAAACCCTCTATTTCAAAGATATAAAGGACTTCGGCAACGGACTTGTAAGGCCTGCAGTTATAGAGACTGACAGTCCTCTTTACAAGGGCTATAAATCAGCCATGGTCTTTGCAAAGATCAAAAAGCGTGATTTTAAGGATGAGGTTTTTACTCTGACCTTCATGTCGAAGATGGAATCATTGAGGTAAATTGATTGCGGATTTCCGGTTTCGGATTCTGGGCGCTTACCAGTCTCTTTTTTGTGTCTCTTCACGTTTTTTTCTTCACGCCCGGCAGCGCTTATGCTGAAGAATATAAATTCGATGCTGCCGAGGTCGATAAAAAGCCGTACAGTATAGGCGGTTATGCGGAATTCTTTCCCGTCCTCTTCGGACTGGACAGGAATGCCGCCTTATACAAGCTCAATTTCTACAATCGAAAAACAAAGGCTACGATACCTGAATATGACGGTACACTCCAGTTGGAAGGAAGCCTTGAAAAAGGTATCTCACGCTTCTACGTAAAAACGAATACGGGCTATACCAACAACTATGCAGTGGAGACTACAAAAACAAAGGTATTCGAGGGCAACATCTCTCTCAAGCCATCGCCTGCCTTTGTCTCGGAATTCGGCAAGAAAACGCTCAACTGGGGCAAGGGCTATGCCTGGAACCCGGCGGCATTCCTTGACAGACCAAAGAACCCCGATGATCCCGAGCTTGCCCGTGAAGGGTATATTGTAGCATCCGTAGACTACACGAAGAGCATGGAGGGGCGTTTGAAGACCTTCTCCTTCACGCCTGTGCTGGTGCCCACATACAGCGGTGTCAATGATGATTTCGGAGAAACAGGTCACTTGAACGCTGCATCCAAATTTTATTTTCTCTTTTACGATACGGATATAGACCTCATATTTCTCACAGGCGGCGCAAAAACTACGCGATACGGTGCGGATTTTTCGCGGAACATCACCACGAATCTTGAAGTGCACGGTGAATTTTCGCTGATCAACTCCAGCCGGAAGATAGCCGTTGACCGGAATGGGAATGTGTACCAGTCAACCTACGGGGCGAAGAATTATCTCCTTGGCCTGCGTTATCTTACTGCCAACGATACCACTTATATCTTAGAGTACTACAGGAACGGCACAGGGTTTAATCCTAAAGAGATGAGGAGCTATTTTTCTTTCGTCGACTCGGGTTACGCAACATATACTGCCACAGGCAACCCTGCTCAACTGAACAAGGCCAATACCTTATACCAGGGCGGTTACGGAAAACCCAACCCAGGGATGAATTACCTTTATCTTCGTGCCAGTCAGAAAGAGCCCTTCAATATCCTCTACTTCACCCCTGCAATCACCTGGATTGCCAATATTGATGACAAAAGCTTTTCCATGGCTCCCGAACTGGCCTACACCGGTTTCAAGAACTGGGAACTCCGGCTTCGATCTATCTTTATCATTGGCCCGAAGGGAAGCGAATTCGGGGAAAAACAGAATGATTACAGGGTGGATTTCAGGATGAGGTACTATTTTTAGGCTAATAAAGTCCCGCCTCCTGATTGCAGATGATATAGAAAAAAATATACAGAAATACTATACTTAATTGAAAACGGGGCTATGGAGGTGAGATAAGATGCCTGGTAAAGAATATGAATGTAAGGAATGCCGCCGCACCTTTCTGGTATACGAAGAGAATAAAAGGGAACTGGAATGTCCCAGTTGCGAAGGCGGGAATGTGGCTCTAAAGCAGGAACGCCCGCTGCCGAAGTGGATACAGGATTTGAATAATAAAGGCTCAAGCTGAAAGTAAAAAAAAGAATGGCGTTGCCGTTCATACAGCAACCTGCATCACTCAAGAAAGTGGCCTTAATTCAGAAATATTTCCCGGTGCTTACATTATTTTATAACAAGTAAGCTTTCAAAAAAAATCAATGAATATTTGAAAGCTTACTTGGTATTATGCCCGGTAAATCAGACTTATAATGTTTCACAGCGACTTGGTATTAATTCAAAGAGTTCAGAAATTCTGCATGCTTCAGATAGAAATCATTTGGATTTCTCCAATCAAGGAGGTTCCACATCCATGTATGACCGATAATGTCCATATGATCCCATGTTGACCATGTGCCCATATCCTGCCATACACCTTTTCTGGGCTTTCCATTATAAGCCACAATGGCTGCCCCTTCCGGACCTTTCATGCTGATAGTATTTACCATAGAATCATTTTTGGCCCATGAATCATCAATTTTTACTTCTCCTTCTTTAGGGGCTGTGTTCCGATAAGTACCCATCCATATTGCTGAAGGGAAAAAGACAAGGGCATTAGTTGCAATAGGATACTCATCATTGGAAGATTCATTTTTTTCTGTGGATTCGGTACTTATTGAGAAATAATAAACATTTTCAGATGTTTTGACCCATTTGTTCAATTCTCTGGCGCCCTCAGGAGATAAATCCCATGATGCCAGGTCTTTTCTTGCTGGAGATTCCCAGATTCCTGATTTCCTGATCCTGCTTATATAGCTTTTATAAGTTTCATCCTCCTGCATTTTCAGTCCCCATTGGTCAAGCTTATAGTCGTAAACACCGGACAAAATATCGCTTGTTTTAGTGAGGCCGGCAATGCCTGTTACAAGCTGTTCCGCCATATTAAAGGTCATTATGGAAACACCTGTTGTCAGGGTTGTACCGTTATGCGGTGTCGAAAGAGATGTCATACTCCTTACCCACGGATGGCCGCCCTTGAAGATTTCTGACGTATCGGAACCGGTGGCGGCTTTTTCTTCATCACTGCCGTATTCCAGAAGATGAATCAAAACCCTCGCTGTCTGCCCTCCCTGGCTGTGACCGATAATATTGATCCTGCGTTCCTCATTCCACCGTGTCAATAAGGGCTTTTCATAACAGCGGCCGAATCTTTCGTGTCCATATTTTTTTGCATGAGCTGCTCCATAATCAACGCAGCCTCCTTTCAAATTATAATAAGTTTCCACAGCCCTGTCCCAGTTGGAACTGACAGGGCCTACTGCAACAGAAACCGTCTTATATCCTTCATTATTCAACATCTCTTCGTAATCCCGCCCGATGCCTCCCCAGTATTTAACTCCGAACATTTCATTGCGGCCCCAGCCCATGAATCCGTGAATCAGGACAATTGTGTCTTTTGTGTCCGCGCGGGCAGGGAATGCCCAGGATAGAACGGTCAATATGATGATTAACGTCTGGATATACTTCCGGGTCACAGCCTTTCTCCTGTTGCAAAAATATCCGCTGATTACTTGCTAAACCGGCTCGTAGAAGCATCTCTTCGGTGAAGTCACCTTTCCTTCTTTTTTCAGTTTGTCAATGATTTTGGAGACCTCATCTTTGTCTATTTCAGCCTTCTTTGCAATATCTCCAGGCCTCATAGGTTTTCCTTCCTTTTTCATTGCGTCCAGAACAGTCTTTTCTTTTGTATCCATAATGCAGTGTCCTCCTTTGTCTGATTGATATTCCTAAGATATATCCATAATTTCTCATTTTCGCAGAAAACAGGCGCTAATGCAAATGAATATGCCTGAACAGATGCTTCCATTGTAATTGTGAATAAGACATTAATATATTTCTTTTTCTCCTGGTCGGTCAGCGGCATGTCGGGGATTCTGATCTGCGGCGGTCTGCTGCGCTTTGCGATCCTCCGACGTACGGTAAGTACGTCTGCGGCCTGCAAAGCTTGCAGCCCATCCACATCTGCAAATTTTGCTCGATACTGCCCTCGCAATGAAACCTTACCTCGACATGCCGCTGATCACTCCAAGCCGGATTAGCATAAGCCTCCAATCGCTTATGCTAATAGGGCGGAAATGAAGAAGCCCTTCTTCATTTCCCATGCTTCACGCTTCCTTACCTCGGTTTTTCTTGTGATACCAATTTGGTTTCATGCATGGAAATACTTCACCAAACAATTGATATGTAAAAAATAGAAATGATAGACAAATATTTCAAACAATGGAAGAACTCAAGCTAACCCATGTCTCATTCCAGGATCTTTCCATTGGACGACAACGAAATAGAAGATCTAACAATAATAGCCTTTATCATGTTAGAATAGAGGAACAAAAAAGACGGTATTCGGATAACCCTTTATCGGAAAATGAGATGTGGTACATAAGATGATGAAAGAGAATAGAGAAGAAATTAAAAAGTGTATTTCTACGCTTGAGTCTCTCGTAAAAGATTCAGGAAAGCTTGCGGATCTTTCGGAAGAACAAAGAATTGCACTCCTTAAGGCAGCAGGTGAACTATCCCGTCCCGATAGGGTGGAAGCGAAGAAAAGAAGTAAGGCTGCAAAAAAAGCGCAGAATCTGGCAACCCTTGAAAAAAACAGACGTGCCAGAAACACGACCGGTATTCGCAGCGCCCGTCTTGATGCCACATTTACAGCGCCTGCACAGATTGCATTGACTTCTCCCGAATCAGGACAGCAGAAAGAAGAGGAACTACATTCACCACGGAATTGCTATATCTGTAAGGAAGAGTTCACGCGGCTCCACTTCTTCTACGACACAATGTGTGAGAAATGCGGTGACCTGAATTACAGGAAACGTTTCCAGACAGCAGACCTTCACGGGCAAGTTGCTCTCATTACCGGCGCACGGCTCAAGATCGGATATCAGGCAGCCTTGCAGATGTTGCGCGCAGGAGCTGTTGTTATTGCCACAACCAGATTTCCCGTTGACGCGGCTTTGCGATATTCCGGAGAGGAGGACTTTGCAGTCTGGGGAGATAGATTACAAATCCACGGCCTTGATTTGAGACATATTCCAAGCGTTGAAATATTTGCGGGCTATGTGGAACAAAAATACGGGCGTCTCGACATATTGATAAATAATGCTGCTCAGACCGTGAAGCGGCCTGCCGGTTTTTATGCCCATCTTATTGAAAACGAAAATAAGGGATACCCTGTATTGCCTGAAGCGGCACAGAGGCTTCTCGGAGATCATGAGTCATTCAAGAAACAACTCAGGTCTCTCTGTATCGATGGCCAGGATAAAGAATACGCCCTTGCTCCGGCATGGCATGATGAGGGGCCTGGAATAGGTTTACGGGCATCTGCTCAACTGTCGCAGATTCCCTATCGTCACGATAATTCCCTTGTCTCTGAGAACCTCTTTCCAAAAGGAAAGCTGGACGCAGATCTCCAGCAGGTGGACCTGCGAAAGACAAACAGTTGGCGTTTACGTCTTGGGGAGATAGACACCACTGAAATGATTGAAGTCCAATTGGTCAATGCTGTAGCCCCATTTGTATTATGTAACCGATTGATTCCTCTCATGCGGCGCGATTACACCGGACAAAAACATATTGTAAATGTGACCGCTATGGAAGGGAAATTCTTCCGGTTTAAGAAGGGTGACAGGCATCCCCATACGAATATGGCAAAGGCGGCTCTGAACATGATGACTCACACATCAGCCGAAGAACTTGCCAGAGACGGTATATATATGAATGCCGTTGACACCGGGTGGGTGACCGACGAAGACCCTGCGGCACTTTCGCAACTGAAACAGGAAGTCCACGATTTCCAGCCCCCCTTAGATATTGTCGATGGCGCTGCCAGGGTCTGTGATCCATTTTTTGACGGTATCTTAACAGGCAAACATTGGTGCGGAAAATTTCTTAAAGATTATTTTCCCATTGACTGGTAGCTTGTTCGGTTTTCTCTTGGTCGGGCAGCGGCATGTCGGGGTTTTGATCTGCGGCGGTCTGCTTCAATTTGCGATCCTACGACGTTTGCCGCCCGCGTGAATATTGGCTGCATTCTATCCGGTTGGCTGCTCGCGGGCACCCGGCTAAAACAGTCTTAACCATATTACCTTGGTCTCCGGCCTGCAAATCTCTCAGCCCATCCACATCTGCAAATTTTGCTCGATACTGCCCTCGCAATGAAACCTTACCCCGACATGCCGCTGCCCACTCCATACTTCGCGCTTCCTTACTCTGGTTTTATGCATAGAACGATTTTTAGTCAGGCGATTCCTTATTTCACCAACGTCTCCTTGAATTCCCGCCGACCCCTTGCCTTTGCGTCATGCATCAAAAATCCCTTCGGCCAAAATAATAGAAAAAAATCAAGCAATTGGATATTGAAGTTATGTGTTTACTTTTTGGTAAGATTTAAGAGCCATTTCCAGAGTGGTACGAATACAATCTCCACACCTGAATGATCTTCTTTGCTTTCAAAGTCCCAGGTAAGAATGGTGAGAATGTTGCAGCCAAGCTCTTTACTGGATTTTAGAAGGGCATCCACTTCACGTTTTTTTGTCTGATAGTTTTGTATGTCATAACAAACCTGAATTAACTCACTTATTGTGGTTCCTTGCCTGACAATAAAATCAATTTCTTTTCCGGTATTTGTTTTGTAGTAATAAGGTTCAATGCCTTTTCTCAACAGCTCAACAGCAACAATATTTTCCATGAATTTTCCTGTATCAGGGGTAACGGCAAATTTTACCGATTTTGCCATACCGGTATCATATGAGTAGACTTTTTTGGGAGATTTCAACTGTTCCTTGAGTTTAAATGAAAACCTGTCCACGGCAAATATTAGAAATGCCTCAGAAAGATACTTCACATAATTTTCTACAGTATGGACACTTCTGAAATCGAGTATATTTTTCAGTCTTGTGTAACTGAATTCGCTGGAGTGATTTGTCACAAGATAATGGCCGAGGTCATAGAGTTTCTGTGAATACCGCACATTATAACGTTTCGCTATATCCTTAAAAAGGATGCTTTCAAATAGTGTAGTAAGGTAGTTCCTGGGTTCAACATGCTTCGCGACAACTTCAGGAAAACCGCCTTTACCGATATATTCATCAAGATAGCCGAGGAGGAGCCCCTGTCTTTCCTTTAGTCCAAGTGTGTCATCGATAGGGAAATTATTTGCCTGCAAAAATTCCCTGAAAGAGAAGGGAAGTATCTGAAACTGAATAAATCTGCCTGTCAGATGGGTTGAAAGCTCCCTGCTCAAAAGATGGGCATTCGATCCTGTAATCACGATGTTAAATCCCTGGCGCTGAAGCCTGTTGATGAACAATTCCCAATCCTTAAGGTTCTGTATTTCATCAAATAACAGGTAGCGTGTTTCTCCATAAACCTCTCTGATTGTTTTGATAAACTCATCATAATCGGTTACCCGGAGAAGTCTTTCGTCATCGAAGTTCAGATAGGCAAAGCCGATCCCTTGAAGCAGTTGTATTGAAAAAACAGATTTTCCTGCTCTTCTTGGCCCCAGGATTACTTTAATGAGGTTGTTTTCTATGCTCTGGCGTGCAGTATGGAGCCCTTCGCGAGGAACATATTCCCCTGTTAAAAGCTCATCTCTCTCTGCTTTGTGGGCTAATACAATTTCTTTCATTTATAAACACTCACTGCACATTATTTACTATTTTTGTGCAGTATATGTATTGTATTGCAGTATTTATGAGTTTGCAAGGGAAAAGTCAAATATATAAAAGTATGTGAGTGCGGGGCCATGGATGTGAGATCCACGACTTCCAGCCCCCCTTAGATATTGTCGATGGCGCTGCCAGGGTCTGCGATCCCTTTTTTGACGGCATCTTAACAGGCAAACATTGGTGCGGAAAATTTCTTAAAGATGATTTTCCCATTGACTGGTAGTTTGTTTGGTCTTCTCCTAGTCGGTCAGCGGCATGTCGGGGATTCTGATCTGCGGCGGTCTGCTTCGACTTGCGATCCTCCGACGTACGTTCAGTACGTCTCCGGCCTGCAAATCTCGCAGCCCATCCACATCTGCAAATTTTGCTCGATACTGCCCTTGCAATGAAACCTTGCCCCGACATGTCGCCGCCCACTCCAAGCCGGGTTTACATATACGCTTATGTAAACCCGGCGGAAATGAAGAAATCCTTCTTTATTTCCCATACTTCATGCTTCCTTCCTCTGGTTTTTTCTTGTAAATGCTTGTCATCGTTTATTGTTGCCGTCATATTTTATTCAACTTTTGGCAATATTAAAAGAAATTCTGTCTGCTATGCGGCCGCGTTTTTTACGTTTGCTCACCTTCCCTGTACATTCATGAATAATCCTTTCAGCTAAATGTTTTGACAAATAGAAAAAAGTTGTGTATTTAACTAAAATTATTGAGTATTGCATCCGAGAATGTGATTGCAAAAGCCTTCCTCTGTATTGATATCTCGGGATGAATTAGCGTTAGTAGAGAATAGTGAAGCAACGCCAACAAATATTCTCTTTCATCTAAATGTGTGGATATCTTTTTTAAAATATGTCTCAACTTCACAATAAACGCTATTGCTTTTGCTATCTCTGGGTCTCTTTCATCGCAAATTATTTCTTTGAAAATCGCATCTCTTGTCTTGACAAGGTCTAAAAAATTGCCCATTTCTGCTATTCTTTGCCAATCGAAGTATTTCAAGGAAAAAGCATCTAACATCCTAAATATAATATCCCGTTCAAGCTTTGCAATGTCTTTGACTATGTGGGTTTGTTCTCTACTTGAGAAATCAATGAGGACAAGGCTATTATCAACATTGACCAGTATGTTGCAACAATTGAGATCGCCATGTATATTCCGCGTGTCAACCGCTGCTTGAAAGCCCAATACATTTTCGATTATTTTCTCGGTCTGATTTTCGTTTAATAGTGCTTGGATTCTTTGTACCGCAATATTACCGGCTGTTTCATTCAATATCATTTCAT
Organism: uncultured Syntrophorhabdaceae bacterium; assembly: GCA_964532465.1. Lineage (GTDB taxonomy): Bacteria > Desulfobacterota > Syntrophorhabdia > Syntrophorhabdales > Syntrophorhabdaceae > JAPLKB01. The sequence continues at coordinate 17,536 of CAZHHX010000063.1, forward strand.
TCTCTTTTATGAATGAACTGATATTGATTCTGCCTCTTTCGTCTATCCTATAAAAGTCATTCCAAACAAAATGTTGTTGTCGCTTAGGGTCACCGTATAGCGCCTCGAGAATTACAGACTGGTTTTGCGCTATTTGAGCAAGATCGTCTGAGTTTAAATGTGTATACCTCTCAATCAAAGTGACAGCGCTCATTTCCAGTTCCATGGCAATTCCAGATAAACCATCTACCGTTATTGGGCTTGATGTTAAGAGCAAAGGATATGCTTGTCTGTCAAGAGTTGAACGGATCAAAAGGGAGTGATTCTTCACTTCCTTCTTGATAAGGGATTCTTGACGAGCAATTTTGACTATCCAACTTTTAAATCCAGTTGCCGATTTTCCAGATTCTTCAAAATTAGCAGTAATATTGAAAATAAATGCACCGGATCGTCTGGGTCGCATAAATCCAATAGTGCCCCTTGAATCCGGAAGAAGCTTTTCAATTAGGTGCCAAAATTGAGACTCACCTATATCGAGGATTTGTAGTTGGACTCTTGGATCGATAGAATTGATGTTATAATTATTCTTAAATTCAGACGAAGAAGAATTCGAGTAGTTAGTAGTTGCTGGTTCCATGTTTATGTATAGCGGGGCTCTACTGTTAGCCCTATCTATTAACCTGAGCAATGAATCGGTAGCAAAGTATTTGCCTTCCAAATAACTCTTAAAGAGCACTCCATCATTATTTTCAGCAGTTGCTTCAGATACCAAAGCCAATTCTGGTTCAGATTCGAACTTGGCTGTGACATTGAATACAGGTATATTTGGAAATACAGCCTTTAGCTTGTTGGCAACATCAATTCCAGTTTTGTCGAGCGGGCTTGGGCCTTTTTCAATAAGTACAATATCTACAAAAATTGCGTAAATATCGGTCCCATTGTCAATCTGTTTATTGACTTCTTCTATACATTCTTCAACGATTTCTTTTCGATCTTTGGTTGTTTCTGGCGCGTAAGGATAAATTTGATGGGTCATTTTTAAGAACTGGTCCTTGAGCTTTACATCAAATCTCTCAAGAAAACCGGTGTCGGTGTCTATGATGACTATCGTTTTTTTGCTCCTGTCAAATTCTTTGTTAAGTCTTTCGAAAACTGAATCTTTTGGCATTTAATATCTCCTCTAAATTAAATAAGGTAGACTGACCTCAACAACTGTTCCAAATTGATCCAAATAGTCTGATACCATTTGTCTGTTGTTGTCTCCCAACACCGAAACCTCGCCAACATCGCTCATTTCGTATTTCTTGTTTTTATCGCGCCAGTATGCCAACGCACGTCCAGAACAAGAAAGGGTACTCTCCCAGACTTTTTTTAGTCCATCCACCTTCACAACACTCTCAAAACTTCCCATGCCCGTGCCATCATCCATAAATAAGATTTTAACAAATCTGGTATCTTCTTTTGTATCAATAGATATGGCTATTTTGAATAACTTACCTTTTGAATGTTTCCAGACGTTTTCGACCAAGTTCTGGAATATTATTGCAATGGAGACACGTTCTCCAAAGACTAGCAAATTCTCCTTTGGGATATGGATATCAACATCAATGCCGGACGACAATAGATCGCTATACTGCTGGTCAATAACTCGCTTCAAAACTTGTTTTATATCTGTTTTGAACTCTTCCAAAGTCTTGACTATTCCGTCATGAAGATCATAGATTATCTTGTGGATCGTTGAAGCAACTTGGTTAATCTTATTAAGCAGTATATCGGGTTCTTCTTTGAGTTTTCTTGGAACTGATAGTAACCTATTACCCTCCATAATATAAAAATGTAGTTGTGCAATTTCATCATTAAGCCTAATAACCTTTTCCGTTGAAACGCGGTTGCCGATGAAAGCTCTAAGCAAGGGCAAAATCTTGGAGATAATTTCATCCGAAAGCTTGTTCCAGCTTTCAGTGGCGAAATCAATGTCGTCAGATTTACCAATGTTATCTTTTAGATGTCGAATGCTATGAAACACGCCTCCTGTTAAATTCTTATAACATTTTATTCTGTCGTCACGAGTTGTCTGCAAGGATTCTTCCTGGCTGCCCCAATAGAGCAGGAATTCATTAATAGTTAACTCAACATCTTGGCACTCCTCCGAGAATCTCTGCAATTCTGTCAGAATGCTTTTAATCCTACCAGGCTGTTTGTGACACTTCTTGGAGAGAATGCTGTGAACCATGACTATAAAAAAACTGTTCTGGTCCCGTAGTGTTTTTTTACAAATACCTAATAGATTATCAAGAAATAAATCCTCAGAAAATGCTCGTAGAACAGATAAAATACAGTCAATCTCTTCGTATGAATACCGATCAATAACTTCAAGGAAATATCTGCAAGCATCAACTATGCCTTCAACAAAAGTATCATAGAAGATATGATGTATGATGCTTTCAGTGGACACCAAAGTTGAAGTACAATACTAAGACGGAG
>CAZHHX010000064.1:0-17675 GCA_964532465.1 uncultured Syntrophorhabdaceae bacterium
CACCCTTTGATATCCTGTCTACATACTCTGCTGCCACGTTTAATGGTCCGATGACTGAGTCTAAGGTATCGTTGACACCGGAGACGATTTTCTGGAAATCACCACCGTGTTTGGAAGCATCCGCTCTTGTTGCCAGCTTGCCTTCAACTGCTGCTTTTGAGAGCATGGCTGCATCAGCTACGAGCATATTGACGGCGTCAATACAGACGTTAAGGTTGTTTTTAATGTTATTGAAGTCACCATTATAGGAGTCGGTAATCTTCGCGGGGATGTTACCCTTGGAGATGTCGTCTACATATTTAGCTGCTACGTTCAAAGGCCCGATAACTGCGTCCAATGTGTCGTTGACACCGGAGACGATCTTCTGGAAGTCACCACCATGTTTGGAAGCATCAGCTCTTGTTGCCAGTTTTCCTTCAACTGCTGCTTTTGAGAGCATAACTGCGTCTCCCACGAGCATGTTGACGGCATCGATACAGGTATTAAGGTTATTTTTAATTGCATTGAAGTCACCGTTATAGGAGTCGGTAATCTTCGCAGGGATATTGCCCTTGGAGATATCGTCTACATATTTAGCTGCTACATTTAAAGGCCCGATAACTGCATCAAGGGTCTGATTAACACCTTCCACGATCTTCTTGTAGTCACCCTGGTGTTTGGAGGCATCAGCACGGGTAGCCAGCTTGCCCTGGATCGCCGCGTCTACAAGCATACTCGCGTCTGTCACAAGGGCATTTAGAGGATTTGCGAAAGATTCAATAATTCCATTTACAGACTGTACAATTGTTTTGAGCCCATTATCGACCTTAGCTGCGTCACAGCGTTCGCTTAACTTCCCCCCTGCAATAGCACTGCATACCCGATCTAATTCACCTTGAAGCAACTGAACTTTACCGCTGGTTAACATACCTGATCCCTCCTTTTTGTTTACTTATTTTATTTAAATCTATCTTTTCTTTCTGATATCCATATATTGAATAGATGCTTTCTGGCTGCCCCGTTCGTATCTTCTCTTGATGCTCTTTTACATATATTTTTCCGTCCATAACCCTCCTCGCTCTTTGGCGCTCCGTTAAAAACATTGCAATGCCCTGCTGCTTTTCATGTTATTCAATGTTGTTGTCATCATCTCGCGCGCCCTTTCCATGATTGGTCTTTCGTGACCCGGATAGATAGCATGGATATTTCTTCTTGTAATCTTCTCAAAGGCGCTAATGAACTCCCCTGAATATGAACCTCCGACCGTCATGATCCGGACCGGCGTATCTCCTGAAAAAAGCGCTTTTTCTTTCTCACAGTAGAGGCATACGGAATCACTGGAATGACCCGGTGTATGGATGACCTCAAAATCCCTGTCACCCATTCTGATAATCTGACCATCTTTCAGGACTTCATCCACACCTTCGGAATCCTTGTAAGCGTAAATCTTCGCGTTATATCTCGATTTGATTTCCTTTATACCTCCCGCATGGTCGAAATGATTATGGGTAATCACAACCTGTTCAACCGGTCTTTTCCCGACGCCGGTATTGATTTCTTCAATTTCAGCAATAATGGAACCGTCGGTTCCCACATCCACCAGAGTATTGATATCCTGCAAAGTATTCCAGCTCCCCAGAACCAGATAGGAATTGCAGGAATAAACACGGTTATTGCCTCTCAGGGATATGACTTTCATTTCATCCTTTTGATGAAGACAGTGAATAGTTTAAGGGCAGTGAATAGTCGTTAGTGAATAGTGAATAGCTTAAAGGCAGTGAATAGTTAAGAGGCAGTGAATAGTCGTTAGTGAATAGTGAATAGTTTAGAAGCAGGGAATAGCTTAAAGGTAGTGAATAGTTGTTAGTGTACGGTTTAATCCCGCTTAATGCGGGACATAGTGAATAGTTAAAGACAAATTCAGAGTCAAACCTTGGTGTCCTGTTCACTGTCTTTTCCATCTTTTCCGCCTTTCAACTATTCACTATTCACTATTCACTGATTCTTAACTATTCACTATTCACTGCCTTTTAACTATTCACTGATTTTCTTATATACTTGTCCGTCAGAGGATACCTGTTCGAATAGATGGCTTAGTTCCTGAGGCATCTTCTGGGTTTGTTCGGAAGCAAAATATCCTCCGGGAGCAAGGGAATTATGGAACATCCGCATCACCTTGACTCGCTCATCCTGCTGGAAGTGCAGGAGGACGTTTTTGCACATGATAAGACTGAAATCGCTTCCGATGGATTGAAGAGACAGGAGATTGTGTTTCTGAAATACAATTCTCTCCTTTATGATGTTTGAAATCTGGAAATGGCCTGGCTTGCCGTTAGGCGAAAAATAATTTTTAAAAATCTCTTCGGGAATCCTCTTGAGTTCATCTTCCGGATAAATGCCGTTCTTTATGATAGTCCCGAAGGTATCCTGTTCATCAATATCCGTTGCGTAGAGAGTGAGGTTTTTGAATGAAAAATGACCCATATTTTCAGCAAGTATAATCGCAAGGGAATATGGCTCAGGTCCCATGGCGCATCCAGCGTCCCAGACCTTGATGCGGCTTCTGCCCATGGCGTAAGGGACTACATGCTTTACTGCAAGGTCAAGTATCTGTATGTCGCGAAAAAAGAATGTGAAAGCCATGCCTTAATACCCCTCTTAATTAACATTAACAACAGAACAGAAGAAATTCCTGTAAACCGTAACTTGATGCTGGATACTTGATACTTGATACTTGATACTTGATACTTGATACTTGATGCTTGATACTTGATACTTGATGCTTGATGATTGATGATTGTAACCCTTTCAATTGAACACCGATTCTGAAAGTTCAACATTCTGTATCATCTTCAGGACATCCACAATAAGGGCCACGCTCCCGTTGCCCAGTATGGTGGCGCCGGATATGCCTTCTATATCGCTGTAGAGCTTTCCGAGGTTCTTGATTACCGTCTGGTGCTCACCTATGACATTATCAACGACAAAGCCGACCCGCTCTCCGTTGGCGCCGGTAATAACAATCTGTTCCACATCGGGGGGTTCGCCTTCGATATTAAATTCTTTTCTCAGGCTGATGTATGGAACAATCTCTCCGCGGACATGGGCAATATTCCTGCCGTGTGATTTCTTTATATCTTCACGGGTTAATTCCACACACTCCTCAACAATAGAGAGAGGAAGGACAAAATGATCTTCCCCGATATTGACAAGGAGGCCTTCCACTATGGCCAGGGTAAGAGGCAGCTTCACGGTAACGGTTGTGCCTTTGCCCTTCTCGCTTTGAATATCAATCGAACCACGGAGGACATCAATGGCCCTTTTTACTACATCCATTCCCACGCCTCTTCCTGACACGCTTGTCACAGTCTTTGCCGTGGAGAATCCCGGCGCGAAGATAAGGCGCTGCAATTCCTTTTCAGAGAGTTCGCTGCCCTGAGAAATGAGACCCTTTTCAATTGCCTTAGCCCGTATGGTTTCTCCATCCAGTCCTTTGCCGTCATCTTTTATTTGAATTACCACATTTCCGCCTGAATGGGTTGCAGTCAGGTGAATGGTGCCCGCCCTCGGTTTTCCCAGCGAATTTCTGATATCAGGGGTTTCAATGCCGTGGTCTATGCTGTTTCTGATAAGATGAACCATGGGGTCATTTAATTTTTCAATGACTGTCTTATCAAGTTCCGTATCCGCGCCTTCTGTGGTAAGCTCAATTTCCTTACCCAGTTCCTGGGATAAATCCCTTACTAACCTTTTGAATCTTCCGAAGGTGGTTCCTATGGGGAGCATGCGGATGTTCAGGGTATTATCCCGCAGTTCTCCGGTCAGTCTTTCCACTTCTTCCGCGATGGAGGCAAGCTCAGCGCTGGCAAAGGTCAGAGCTGTCTGGGTAAGCCTTGCCTGTACGGTTACCATTTCGCCTACAAGGTTCACGAGTGTGTCAAGTTTGCTTGCCGGAACCCGTATGCTGGAAGTCTCTTCCTTTACCTGGGTTTTTTCCTTCAGTTTTCGTATCTGCTGCTGTTCCGCCAGGGCTGACTCTATCATCTCCGGTGTGACAAGACCCTTTTCAACAAGTAATTCACCGAGATACTTTTTCTCCTGAAGCACATCATCCAATTGTTCTTTCTTTATATCGCCTCGATCAATGAGAATTTCTCCCAGCTTTTTATATGTTTCCTCCATAGGCGAATCAGTTTTCCTGTCAACAATATCTATCTTGAGTTCACAGGTATCTTCCACAAAGATAAAGACATCCTTTATGGCATCGATCCCCTGATCAGTGGAAAGGATGATATTCCAGGAGGTATAGCAGTGCTCAGGATTAATATCCTCGAGGGCAGGAATCCTGTCTGTATATGATATTATCCGGCATTCCCCCAGGGAGTGGAGTTCATTAAGCAAACGCAAGGGGGATGTCCCGGTAAAGAAGATTTCCGGAGCAGGGGTAAAGATAATACGATAGATAATATTATTTCCGTTACTGTTTGTATAGGTTGGAGGTGAAACCCCGTCAGAAGGAGATGGTTTTGTCGGGGGGGTGGTTGATTCTCCTTCTGAAGCTAAACGGTGAAATGCGGAAATAGTTACCGCAAGCTCAGCAGGGGCTTCACCTGGGGAGGCTGATAAAAGTTCCCGTATCTGGTCTTTTGCAATGAGAGTAATATTTATAAGTTCCGGGGTAACAGGTATTATACCTTCCCGCACCTTGTCATAAACAGTCTCTATTTTGTGGGTAAATGAGGCAATGTCATCAAAACCGAACATGGAGCCTGAACCTTTAATAGTATGCATGGCACGGAAGACCCTGCCGATGATCTCATTGTCATCAGGTCTTTCTTCCAGTTCAAGAAGCGATGTTTCAAGTTCGGAGAGGAGTTCGTAGGCCTCTTCTTTGAATGCTTCCCTGTGAGCGTCTATCATCCGAGCACCTTCTTTATGACGGCAATAAGCTGTTCCGGTTTAAAGGGTTTTACTATCCACCCTGTGGCGCCTGCCTCTTTGCCCTCCAATTTTTTAGACTCCTGCGATTCTGTTGTAAGCAATATAATGGGAATGAATTTATATGAGGGATTTGCCCTTAAACCTTTTACCAGACCGATACCGTCGAGATTAGGCATATTGAGGTCTGTAATCACCATATGAACAGGGTTACCGTTTAACTTGGATAAGGCATCCTTGCCGTCCACTGCTTCAACAACCTCATATCCTGCCCCTTTCAGGGTAAATGCCACCATCTGTCTGATACTTGCCGAATCATCTACAGCGAGAATCCTTTTACTCATGGGATGCCTCCGACCACAAACATTTCTCATTGCCTCCGCATCCTTTAAGACGGACGAATCCTGCCTGCTGAAGGATATCCGCCATAACAGATGACCGGCTGTAGTTCAGGGTGACTTCTTTGTCTGCCTGCAGGGAGCTTTTGTGCATCGCGCAGAAAAGCTGAAGGCATGAGAGGTCAATTTCCGTGACTCCTTCTACATCAAGGAGAATATCGTCTCTCTTCGCGAGCAGTTCCTGCAGAAGGGTCTTTGCCTCTCCCGCGTGTTCGATTGTCATGGCGCCAATGATCTTTACATTTTTTCCGTCATCGTTTACTTCCATAATGTAATCCCCCTTAAAAAAAGTCCCGAATAATTGTCGAATTCCTCAACGAATGTATTGATAAACATCAACCTAACCTTTTCATCACATCCTGAATGACCTTCGTGGATACACATTTTTCATAGTAATATGCCGCGCCTATGGAAAGAGCCTCTTCTGTCACGCCGGGATCTCCGCAGCCGGTCAAGAGCACTATCCCTGTCGTTGAGTTGTTTTCCTTAATACGTCTCAGGACTTCGAGTTCCTTCTCTCCCAGAGAATTTGCGAATTTAAGCCCTACTATGACAAATTCGTATTCCCGCATATTCAGCAGTGTCATAGCCTCTTCCAATGTTTCCGCCACATCGATTGCGGTTCCATGATCCTGGATCATTTTTCTTGACTCAGGAAGGATGGTTGTTTCATCATCAACAATCAGCACACGTTTTTTCATATACCTTCCTCTTTAAGATGGCCGGTATTTTCAGATAAATCTGACGTCCGGTCATAACAGATTGACAAACCAATTTTGGCTGAGATACTCACAGGATGTTGTCGCGCGTTCAAAACTCCAGGTATGCCAATATAAAAAAAGTTTAAAACAGGAAACATGATAAGTTTTTGAGGGAAGAGCCCCTTCCCGTTAAAAAAAAGGGGGGGTTGAATAGTACGGGAAGGGGCTCGAGGGGGCTGCTTTGAATTGGTTTTCATAATCGATTTATGTAAGAGCAAGAAACGCGCCACACCGGTCACTTTAGTAACTGTATGATTTAACTTATTTTATTAAAATGGAGGAAATAGTGAACTATCCCATTTTTAATAACTGCTATAGCAAAAATGGGATAGTTGAAGGACAGGAATAGGAAAGAGGCAGGGAAAATAGTCGTTAGTGAATAGTGAATAGTGAATAGCAAAGAGGCAGGGATTAGTGATTAGTGAATAGTGAATAGTAAAGAGGCAGTGAATAGTGAACAGTGAACAGTAAAGAGGCAGTGAATTCCTCGTCAAGCGAGGACAAGCGTCGTTAGTGAACAGTGAACAGTGAAGAGTAAAGAGGCAGTGAAAGGTAAAAAATGAACAGGTTATTAATAATAGACTTCGTCGTGAGTGCCGATGTCAATGAGGTGAATAGTGTCAGAATTGAGCTTAAAAATAATTCGTAAATCATCGGTGAGGGAACAGGCATATTTGCCTTCGAGGTTGCCTTTTAGTTTATGTGTTTCCAGCGATAGCGCGAATGGGTTTTCCGATAAAACAGATAGAATTTCTTTATATATATTTTTGAGCGATAGATTTCTTATAAGGAGTTTTTTAGCCTTCCTTGAAAAGTTTTTGGAAAACTCAATCTTCCGGGGCATTCAGAATTGCCTGCATAGCTTCGTCAACTGTCTCAAAAACCATCGTAGGCTCCTTCTCGGCTTCAAGCACCCGTTTTGCAAACGCTCTGTGTTTCTTTTCTTTTTCAACAAGGAAGCTGATGTAATCTCGTACCTCCTGAATCCGTCTTGCAGGAAGTTTTGGAAGCATTTCATGGATATCGGATATTGCAACGTTCTTCATAAGAGTAATAATAACGGATACATTGCATGGTGTCAATGATTTTAAAAAGAAAGATCACTTTTCACTAAAAGAATGTTCCCGTTATCTTCCAAAAAATTGAATATGCCTCTTTTGATTTTGTAGTATTAATCTGGCAATTGAACATGTCAAGCTTGTAGTGCCGGACTTGATCCGGCATCCGGTCCTATTCTGGATTCCCGCTTTCGCGGGAATGACAGTATTCGCATTTATAGTTGCCGGAGTAATAAGCCGAAATTCTCCTTAACTCATAAGAATAATTGTGCGATAATGACAATGAAGCATATTATGATGCTATTGACCCGACATCTCATAGAATGGACACCACATGGTCTTACGATAAAGATGCCGGGAGGGTTCATTGCTTAACTCCTCCTTGCTGCCTCCTGCCATGAAGCACATAAGCATTAAAAGAGTAATGGAACTACGGATAAAGATCAAAAATGAGGCGGTCGTGATGGATGAGGATGCTCAATGGGACCCAGAGGATACCGGCTATAATGGAGGAGAGGGTTTATATGCAAAAACGTAACCGTACAGAGCTGACTGCACACACTTTATTACATACCGCACAGTCCGCTCTCCAGAACTGGCGCGCGGCCTGGATCGTGCTGGTAATCGGTCTGATGATTACTGCCGCCGCGGCCCTGTACATGAAATCGAGTGTGGAAAGGATTGCGGAGCGGGATTTTGCTTTTCAGTGCAACGAAATTCAAAATAAAATTAGAGACAGGCTTGATGACCATGCCCGCATCCTGCAGAGCGGTGCGGCGTTATTTAATGCATCCGAAATGGTCACGCGTGTGGAATGGCATAATTTTACCCGATACCAGGAGTTTGAAAAAAAACTCCCCGGTATTCAGGGCATTGGTTTTTCGCTTCTGATCCCGCGCGAAGAGCTGACCCGACACGTCCAGGAAATACGCAGTGAAGGTTTTCCGGAGTACAAGCTGAGGCCGGATGGTGATCGCGAAGTCTATTCCTCCATCATATATCTTGAGCCGTTTTCCGGCCGCAACCTGCGGGCCTTTGGCTATGACATGTTCTCGGAACCGGTGCGCCGGTCAGCCATGGAACGGGCGAGGGATATGAATGCAGCCGCGCTCTCCGGCAAAGTTGTTTTGGTTCAGGAAACCAGTGCCGAGGCTGTCCAGGCCGGCACACTGATGTATGTCCCGGTCTACCGTAAAGGTATGGCCATTGAAACAGTAGAACAGCGCCGAGCTGCAATATATGGCTGGGTTTACAGTCCCTACCGGATGAATGACCTGATGCAGGGAATTCTTGGTGGCCACAAATTTGAAAATGAAAAACCGTTTCACCTTCAGATATTCGATGGTGTGCAGCCTTCATCTCAGAGTCTGCTCTATGAAAGTCTTACTTCCGGGGATAAGAAACTCCGGCCTGAAGAGCGTTTTACTCGGCAGATTCCGGTTGATTTCAATGGTCAGCGCTGGACGTTGCGCTTCACACAAACCGGCGGCGGGTTGTACACAGCGTCTTACATGAATGTATGGCTCATCATGATCGGCGGTATGCTTATCACGTTACTGCTCTTCGTCCTGATCCGTACCCTGCTGAATACAAGCGCGAAAGCGCAACGTATAGCAAAGAATATGACGGAGGCGCTACGGGAGAGCGAGGAGAAATACCGCTTCCTGATTGAAAACAGTCACGACATCATCTATACGCTCAACACGGATGGGGTATTCACCTTTGTTTCCCTTGCCTGGACTATACTGCTGGGCTATCCGGTGGCACAGGTAGTTGGACGTCCATTCCAGCCATTTGTCCATCCGGATGATCTTCCGGATTGCTTAGCGTTCCTGCATTCAGTAATCGAGACGGGGCAAAGACAAGAGGGTGTAGAATATCGCGTGAAACACATTGATGGGGCATGGCGTTGGCATACCTCAAGCGCTGTTCCTTTTAGAGATGGAACCGGCAGAATCATTGGATTAGAGGGTACTGCCCGAGATATTTCCGGGCGCAAGTATGCCGAGGATGCACTGAAACAAATCCGTCAAAACTATGAAACCTTTTTTAACACAATTGATGAATTTCTTTTTGTTCTTGATGAACAAGGCAAAATAATCAGTACTAATACTACAGTTACTGACCGTCTCGGCTATGCAAGAGAAGAACTTTCAGGTCAATCTGTTTTAATGGTTCATCCGCCGGAACGTCGCGACGAAGCCGTCAGAATTATTGGTGAAATGTTAAGCGGAGTAACAGAGTTGTGTCCTATTCCGATTATTACTAAATCGGGTGTTCAAATTCCAGTCGAGACAAGGGTTTCCCATGGATTTTGGGACGGCAAACCGGTAATTTTTGGAGTTTCCAAGGATATTTCAAAAATAAAATTATCAGAAGATAAGTTTTCAAAATTATTTAATATCAACCCTTCAGCTTGTGGTTTGTCCGATTTGGACAACCACGAATACATTGAAGTAAATGAAACATTTTGCACTTTACTGGGATTTAATAAAGATGAAGTAATAGGCAAAACACCTGTGAACTTAGGAATCATAAAACCGGAAACATTACATGCCATATTCCTCAAAGCAGATAGTAATGGAAAGGTAACCAATGTAGAAACCGATTTAATAGCGAAGAACGGCGACGTCAAACATGTGCTGTTATCATCAGAAATTATTCATATCGAGGATAAAAAAACACGCTATGTTGTTATACATGATATCACCGAACGTACGCAGGCAGAGGAGCGGCTAAGTGAGAGCGAGGAAAGATACCGTCTCCTATTCGACAGCTCACGGGAAGCCATGATGACCTTTGCTCCACCTTTATGGAATTACACTTCCGGCAATCCGGCAGCATTAGAAATGTTCGGTGTCAGGGATATGGCAGAGTTCAACACGCTGGGACCATGGGATGTGTCCCCTGATTATCAGCCTGACGGCAGTCTGTCAGTTAAAAAGGGACATGAACAAATTACTGTGGCTATGCGCGAGGGTTCCCACTTTTTCGAGTGGACGCACCGGCGGCAGGACGGCACTGTTTTCCCGACTACCGTATTGCTGACCAGGATCGAGATGGCCACTCAGACATTTGTTCAGGCCACCGTTCGCGACATTACCGCCCAAAAGAATGTTGAGACACTTCTTTTTAGAGAACGCCAGCGCCTTGCCGATATCATTGAAGGGACCAATGTCGGAACCTGGGAGTGGAACATTCAAACAGGAGAAACGATCTTTAACGAGCGTTGGGCTGAAATCATCGGATACACCCTGGGAGAAATTTCGCCTGTTTCGATTGAAACATGGATGAAATTTGCCCATCCGGAGGATCTTAAAGCCGGCAGTGAGTTGCTGGAGAAACATTTTCTGGGTGATCTTGAATACTATGAGTTCGAAACTCGAATGAAGCATAAGGATGGAAGATGGGTCTGGGTTCTCGATAGGGGCAAAGTAACATCCTGGACCGAGGACGGCAAACCTATGATGATGGCTGGAACGCATCAAGACATCACCGAACGTAAGCAGGCAGAGGCGGCGTTGAAAGAATCGGAGCGCAAATTCTCGGATATGATTGAGTATCTTCCGGATGCAACGTTTGTTATTGACGCCGACAGAAAGGTCATTGCATGGAACAGGGCTATTGAACAGATGACCGGAGCTTCCATGGAGGAAATGATCGGAAAAGGTAATTATGAATATGCCATACCATTTTATGGAAAGCGAAGACCGATTATTATTGACCTGACTTTCCTGCCGGATGAAGAATTTGAGAAGACAGAATATAAAGCTGTAAACAGGGACGCTGATACGCTTTACGGGGAGACTTATGTGCCAAATGTTTATGGTGGCAAAGGAGCCTATTTATCGGCCACGGCTTCAAGATTGCGCGATACTGCGGGAAACATGATCGGCGCCATCGAATCCATTCGTGACCTTACTGAACGCAAGCAGATGGAGGAAGCGCTACAGGAAAGCGAAAAGATGCAGCGCACTCTGCTCACAAACCTGCCTGCCGGGGTGATTATTGTCGACTCTGTGACCAGAATGATCGAGAGCGTGAATAATGCCGCAGCAGCCATGTTTGGCGCCCGGGAAGAGTACATTACCGGACACAGGTGTCACGAATTTCTCTGTCCGGCACAGGAAGGAGCATGCCCTGTCTGTGACCTGGGCAAGGTGGTGGACAATGCGGAACGGGAGATGATCTGTGCCGATGGCAGCAGACGACCCGTTCTGAAATCCGTCCAGCGTATACAGATAATGGGTCAGGAAAAGCTGATGGAATGTTTTGTTGATATCACCGAACGCAAGCAGGCAGAGACGGCGTTGCGTATCGAGCAGGAAAACCTGAAAGCCATTTTCGCCTCAGCGCCGATCGGAATGCTCCTGCTTGATGAAGACACCATGATTGTGGACGCCAATAGCGTGCTGGCAGACCTGGTCTCAAGAAACCTCAGCCAGATCATAAATCAGCGCGGCGGCGGCGGACTGGGCTGTATTCACAGCCTTGAGAATGAGAAAGGCTGCGGCTTTGCCCGGGCATGTCCTGAGTGTCCATTACGCAATGGCATCATGCAGGTATTGACCGCCGGGACATCGGTTCGCGGGGTTGAAATCCAGCCTACCCTCATAATCAGCGACCAGCAAAAACGCCCCTGGCTGAGCGTCAGCGCCGAACCCGTGTTCCTCAATGGTCATAAACATGTTGTCGTTGCCGTCGATGATATCACTGATCGTAAGCAGGCAGAGGAAGATCTAATTGAAACCAACCTCCGCCTTAAAGAGACCACGAAACTTGCAAACGACATGGTCGAACAGGCCGAAGCTGCCAACGTAGCCAAGAGTGAGTTTCTGGCTAATATGAGTCATGAGATCCGCACGCCCATGAACGGGGTGATCGGCATGACAGGGCTGTTGCTCGATACGGAACTGAACGATGACCAGCAAAGATATGCCGAAGCGGTACGCAGCAGCGGCGAATCACTCCTGGGATTGATTAACGATATCCTTGATTTTTCAAAGATTGAGGCAGGAAAACTGGAACTGGAGATGCTGGATTTTGACCTGCGCGCTCTTCTCGACGATTTTGCCGTCATGGCCGCCCTGCGCGCCCATGACAAGGAGCTTGAATTTATCTGCGCCATTGATCCTGATGTGCCAACCTTCCTTCGCGGCGATCCGGGTCGCCTGCGACAGATTCTTACAAACCTGGCCGGCAACTCTGTTAAATTTACAAATAAAGGTGAGGTTGCTGTACGGATGAGCCTTGTATCGGAGAATGACGGCGAAGCCGTGATACGTTTCTCTGTAAAAGATACCGGTATCGGTATCCCTGTTGAAAAGCAGGAACTCCTTTTTCAGAAGTTCACCCAGGCGGACGCTTCAACAACGCGCAAATATGGCGGCACAGGACTGGGGCTGGCTATTTCGAAACAATTGGTCGAACTGATGGGGGGCAAGATAGGCGTAATCAGCAAAGAAGGATATGGTTCGGAGTTCTGGTTTATCTCATGGTTTGCCAAACAGCCCGAACAGGAACGTATTGAGATGCCGCTAACCGATATTCGCGAAGCGCATATCCTGGTGGTAGACGACAATACTACGAACCGCGAAGTGCTCATGACTCAACTCTTATCCTGGGGTGTAAGGACAGAGGAAGCCCCGGACGGTCATGCAGCCCTACAGGCGCTTTATCTGGCAAGGGATACAGGCGATCCTTTCCGGATAGCCATTCTGGACATGCAAATGCCGGGCATGAATGGTGCAGCCCTGGCACAGATCATTAAAGCCGACGAAACGCTCAAAGATACCAGTCTGGTGCTTTTCTCGTCACTGGGCCAACGGGGTGATACCAGGCGAATGGAGGAGATCGGTTTTTCCGCATACCTGACCAAACCGGCACGACAGTCGGAGCTTTTCGGCTGTCTGTCAGCCGTGCTTGCAGGGACTGATGTGACCCGGCAGGTGCAGCCCATCATCACACGTCACACAATATATGAGATGCGACGGGGTGCAATTCGCATTCTTTTGGCCGAAGATAATATTACCAACCAGCAAGTGGCTGCGGGCATTCTGGAGAAACTGGGCCTGCGTGTAGATGCTGTGGCTAACGGTGCTGAAGCCGTCAAAGCCCTGGAAACCTTACCCTATGACCTGGTGCTGATGGATGTACAGATGCCGGAGATGGATGGACTGGAGGCCACGCGTCAAATCCGCAATCCGCAATCCGCGGTTCGTAATCACCAGATTCCTATTATTGCAATGACTGCACATGCCATGCAGGGTGATCGGGAGAAATGCCTGGGAGCGGGGATGAACGACTACGTATCCAAACCTGTTTCTCCTCAGATACTGGCCGAAGCGCTGGAGAAATGGCTGCCGAAAGAAGAAAATGGAAAACAGCAAACCTTAATCCTGCCTGAGGTAAAACAAAGGGAAACCGGGCAACAGCCCCTCCGGGATTCAAGTCGCAAATCAGAAATTCCCATCTTTGACAAAGCAGGTATGATGTCCCGCCTGATGAATGATGAAAATCTGGCATACAAGGTAGTAAATGGTTTTCTGGATGATCTTCCTCAACAGATAACAGCTTTGAAAGAGTATCTCAAATCCGGTGATGCGGTAAAAGCAGAGCGTCAGGCCCATACCATCAAGGGCGCCTCAGCCAATGTCGGCGGAGAAGCCCTGCGTGCAGTTGCCTTTGAGATGGAAAAAGCGGCAAAGGGCGGTGAAATGAATGTTGTCAGCATGTACATGAACGAACTGGAAGTAAAATTTGAAGAACTGAAAGAAGCGATGGAAAGGGAGCGCTAAAACCAGTAAACCGCAAAAGGAGAATATAATGAAAATACTGATCGCCGAAGACGATTTTACCAGTCGCATGCTCCTGCAGGAAATGCTTAAATACTACGGAACCTCGCACGTTGCCGTCAACGGCAAGGAAGCAGTCGAGGCCGTACGCATCTCGCTGGAGGCAGGCGAACCATATGATCTTATCTGCCTGGACATCATGATGCCGGAAATGGATGGCCAGGAAGCACTGAGCATAATACGACAGATGGAATCATCTGGCGGCGCTACAAGAACAAACCGCTCCAAAATTATAATGACAACTGCGCTTGCTGATAAGGAGACTATTCTAAACGCGGCCCAACGTCAATGTGACTGCTTCTTGGCCAAGCCCATCCAGAGGGCAAAACTGCTCGAAGAATTACACAAGATGAAGTTAGTTATATGATATGGAAGGTATTTCAATGCGCATCCTCATCGCCGAAGACGATTTTACATCCCGCATTATGTTGGCCGGTGTACTTAATAAAAGCGGTTATGAAGTAGTGGAAACTGCCAGCGGCTTGGAAGCCTGGGAAGAAATGCAGAAACCCGGCGCTCCCCGTCTTGCCGTTCTTGACTGGATGATGCCCGAGATGGACGGAATTGAGGCGTGCCGCCGTATCCGCACCCTGGAAACAGACCAACCGCCTTATATTATCATACTGACCTCTAAGGATGAAAAAGCGGATATTGTTACCGGCTTGGAAGCCGGAGCGGACGATTACCTCGCCAAACCCTATGACCCTGGAGAACTGCGCGCCCGAATTAACGTAGGTCAGCGTATGATCGATATGCAGGCCAAACTTGTGGAAGCAAGAAATGCGCTGGCGCATCAGGCAACACATGACCCGTTGACAGGCATCCTCAACCGCCGGGCCATTCTTGATAGTCTTATAAAAGAACTGTCCCGCGCCAAGAGAAACGGTAAAACAGTGGGTATCGGCATGTGCGATATTGACCACTTTAAACAGATCAACGACCGCTATGGACATCAGGCTGGAGACGAAGTGCTCTGTGGATTTACAGGCATCATTGAAGACAACCTTCGTGAATATGATCTTATCGGCCGGTACGGCGGGGAGGAATTTCTTATAATTACTCCTGAGTTTGAGGGACATATATTCGAAAAAGTTTATGAGCGGTTGTGCAAAAAGATAGCCGAAAGCACAATTCATACAAAGGCGGGAGATGTATCTATTACGGTGAGTATCGGTGTTTCCAGCGGAACAGGCACCGACGCAGTAGACATGGTACTTGACAAAGCAGATATCGCCCTATATCAAGCAAAAAAAGAGGGCCGCAATCGCGTGTCTTTTGCCGACTTGCAAATTGTGGAGGACTGACTATCATGAAAATACTGATCGCTGAAGACGATTTTACGTCGCGAAGTATTCTTGCGGGAATATTAACAAAACAGGGGCATGAGGTATTTACCGTAACAAACGGTTCGGAAGCCTGGGCAGTTATGCAGCAGCCAGATGCACCCCGTCTGGCCATTCTCGATTGGGTAATGCCGGAAATGGATGGGATTGAAGTGTGCCGTCGTATTCGTACCATAGAAACAGGCCAGCCACCCTACATTATCATACTTACATCCAGAGACCAAAAGGCGGACATCGTTACCGGACTGGAAGCCGGAGCAGACGACTATCTGGCTAAGCCCTATGATCCGGGAGAACTTCGTGCAAGGGTCAATGTCGGTCAACGTTTAATAGAAATACAAGCTAAACTGGCGGGGCGTACACAGGAACTGCAAAAGGCATTGCAGGAACAGGAGAAGCTTACTTTTGAACTCAAAGATGCCTTTTCTCGGGTCAAGACTTTAAGTGGATTGCTCCCCATTTGTGCTTCATGCAAAAAAATACGTAATGATAAAGGATACTGGGAACAGATGGAGATGTATATAAGAGACCATTCAGAAGCGGAATTCAGTCATGGGATCTGCCCGGAATGTGCAGAAAAGCTGTATCCTGAATTTTATAAAAAGATATGAATGAATATGTATGTTACTTGCTGATTTTGTCCTGCAATTTCATTCAATAGACACCGGCTTCTGTTGGTAGAGCGAAGTGGACATTAATCCGGTGCAGCCGGGACATGGCAGAAAATAGTGATCCGGGTGCTTTTGCGAAGGTCTCGATATGTAAAATAAATCCTTCTCTGAAATTATTTTCTCTGCTAATATAGTAAAATGAATTATTCATTTTTCACCTCTATCAGAACCAAAATCATTGTATTGGTATTGATAGCCATTCTCCCTGCGATGGGCGTGATTATCTATTCAGGATTAGAGCTTCGACAAAACGCGATTGACGATGCCAGGGAAAAAGCTCTCATAACATTACACGGTTTGGCAAATGAGCACGAACGGGCTGTGGAAGTCACACATTGGCTGCTCATTGCCCTCTCAAAAATGCCGGATATCCGGAGCCTTAAAATACATGCCTGTAATAGAATTCTGGCTGATATTCTGGCAGAAAACCCCCTGTACGCGAACGTTTTTCTTGTAACTGCTCAAGGGATGGTTGTTTCGTCAGGGCAGCCGTTTAAACCACACAGTGTCGTGCACAGAAAATATTTCCAGGATGCGATACGAACAAAACGCTTCTCCGTCGGAGAGTATACAGTCGGTGTTACCGTAAAAAAGCCGATACTCCATTTTGCCCATCCTGTTGTTGACACCAAGGGCATATTTAAAGGAATCGTTGTCGTTGCCCTTGACCTTCACCGTTACCAACAAATGCTGATTATGGCAAAGCTGCCTGGAGACTCCAATATAGCTTTGTCCGATTACAGACATATACGGCTCCTGCGTCACCCTCACCCGGAAAAATATATAGGACAGGCTGATTTACCGAGTATGGTTAAACACATGACAGCGGAACCTGAAGAGGGTATTTTTATGGAAGCCGGTGTTGATGAGGTAAAACGTTTGTATGCATACAAAAGATTTTATCTTAAAAAAAGCAGATCGCCATATCTTTTTATGCGTGTCGGCATATCCGAGGAACATGCCCTCTCGCAGGCGAGAAAAATATTATTTATCAATATGACACTTTTTTGCTGTGCTTTCATCATTGCCATGGCATCGGCATGGTTTGTGGGCGATGTCATCATTGTTCAAAGGCTGAAAAAACTGGAGGATGCTTCCTTGCGGCTTGGTAAAGGCGATCTCTCGATACGCACCGGTTTAAACCATAAGTCGGACGAATTGGGTCAATTGACAAAAACCTTTGATGACATGGCTGCGGAATTGGAACACAAGGAGTCTCAGTGGAAGCAGGCGGAGAATTTGCTGCGAACATCTGAAGAGATGTTTTCTAAAATGTTTTACTTCAATCCTGTCATGGTGGCTATTTCTACCATAGAAGAGGGGCGTTTCATTCATGTGAACACTGTTTTTTGCGACAAGCTCGGGTACACTCTCGGAGAAATTATTGGAAAGACATCTATGGAATTGCATATTTTTCCAAATCCTGAAGAGCGCGCGCATATAAGACAAATGCTGATGGCTGAAGGAAATGTCAGGGGCATAGAAACCAGGGTGCGCGCGAAAAACGGGTCTATTATTAACGGTCTTTTTTCTGCCGAGCTTATTTTGATTGAAGGAGAAAACTGCTGGATTACCGCAATGACAGACATTACTGACCGGAAGCAGGCGGAAGAACAGATCAAATCCTCCCTCCGTGAGAAAAATGTCCTCCTCAAAGAACTCCAGCACAGGGT
>CAZHHX010000065.1:0-17051 GCA_964532465.1 uncultured Syntrophorhabdaceae bacterium
CTGATATTTCAGTGCCAATGAGGTTTTTCATTATTTTTGATGGTGGATTGAGGTACCGCCACCAATTTCTGCACATAATTATGTTCTCAAAATTATGTGCAGAATGAAAATATAACAATTCAATATTACAAAAGAATACCCATAACTAAGGATATTGCCGAGACTTTGGGAAATCCCCTTGCTTTATTCTGAAAAGATCTGGGCTGTGAAGGTGTAAATATTTGTTCCCTTTTCTTTCCAGATATTCGCAGGCAAACCAGCTTTGCGGCATGTCTGTTTCAGGAATTCTTCCCTGTTCCACTTTTGCTCAACTGCAACCTGAGGGAGGAGAAGTCCCGAATAGTTTCCTCTGGTTATGTATAAGCCGTGCCTTCCTACATCAACTTCATCTTTGCTGTTAATAAGTTTTAACGCGCTGAGTACGGAAATTTCGATATGAATTTCTTCTAATTCATTTCTGGAAACAGCCGGGAAACGCGGGTCTCTGCTTGAAGCAGCAACGGCCATTTCTGAAACTGTCTTATAAAGTTGCTTAACAGCCGTAATATACCCGATGCACCCCCTTAGTTCACCTTTTTTTGTGAGGGTGACAAAGGCGCCTCTTTTCTCAAGAAGCTTACCCTCTTTAATGGGAAATTTCGGTATACTTCCCTTTGTAATATACTCATCCACTGTTTTCCGTGCGATCATAAGGAGTGTTTTCTGTTCATTTTTACTGAGTGCATGGCTGTCAACAGGGTAACAGAAGGCAACTGAGCCATACCCGACAACACGGCCTTTATCTACCGCAACATCCCCCGAATTGGCATAATATAATGTCTTTGCTTCGGCATTCAGTGTTTTTGATGCCATCATTAAAGTAATTAGCCCCTGGGCACCGCATAGTTCATATCTTCCATTGTTTAAACCATCAAGCAATCTATCCGCATTAAGTGTATCAATTTCCTTTAATGCAGATTTATCAATCTGATTTGCCTTGTTGTATGTGTGATAATGAGACATATCCGATGAAGCTACAATAAGGGTCTCTTTCGGGTTCTGCCTCAATATCTTCACCAGTGTATCGGAGAGTGTCCTGTAATCATCGGTATCCATTGACCCGATAAGCAACGGAACGATCCTGAAGGATTTCAATGTTTTTTGTAAAAAAGGCAACTGGACCTCAAGGGAATGTTCTTCTTCAAAGGCAGGAGAAAAGACTTTAATTGCTTTGCACTGTTCCATAAGCGTTTGTGCTGTCATCTGATCTATCTCCACTTTGCCCAGGGGTGTTGCCCAGACGCCGGAGGGATAAATAGAAATGCCTCTGTATGGCATTCTGTGGCTTGAGCCTATGATGATGACTGTTTTATAAGGCCCGTCCTTCAACTGACTGTATGCATAGGCGGCAACTTCCCCGGAATATTCATAACCTGCATGGGGAACCATAATGCCGATTATATGCGAATTAATCTTATCACTTTTTGATTCTGCTGCTTTCAAGAAGCCGTCAATTTTCTTTTCGAGCATATCCTTGTCTGACGGATAAAAAGAACCGGCAAAGACCGGTTTTCTAATTTTCTGCGATCCTTCTTCAGATGTGGCAAGTGCGGGAAAGAGGATGAGACATATAAGAAATGCTTTTATGCAGAAGTTTCTGAAATTCAAAATTGCTTTTAAGCGTTCCATATGCCCCCAATCTTTTCATCGCAGAATTTACATCTTCCTGCCTTCATATTGTTTTCCAACATGCTGTATCCGGCCCTTTTTATCACAATTTTTCTGCATTTCGGACAGTAAGTGTTTTCCCCTGGATGCCCCGGCACATTGCCGATATAAACATAATGCAGACCCGTTTTCAATGCCGCTTCCCTTGCTCTGTCCAATGTACTCACCGGGGTAGGAGAGATGCCTGTCAATTTATACATGGGGTAGAACCTGGAAAAATGGACAGGTGTATCAATTCCAACATTGTTTTTTAACCATTCACACATCTTCGTGATTATTTTCGGATCATCGTTATAGCCTGAAATTACAAGGTTGGTAATCTCTACCCACACTCCTGATTTCTTTAATGTTTTTATCGTTTCCAGGACCGGGTCAAGCTCTGCCTCGCATACCTTGTTATAGAACTCCTGACTGAATGCCTTGAGATCAATATTTACCGCGTCAAGATATTTACAAAGCTCTTTTAACGGTACCGGATTTATATAACCGTTTGAATGTGATACATTCAGGATACCCTTATTTTTTGCTGCTTTGGCAGTATCAAGCATATATTCAAAAAAATTTGTTGGTTCCGTATATGTATAGGCAATACTTTTGCAGTTGTTTGCCTTTGCCAGGGCGACAATACTATCGGGCGGGCTGTAACGGTTTTCCGTTTCAAGTGGGGAAATCTGCGATATCTGCCAATTCTGACAGAATTTACATCTCATATTGCATCCCGCGCTGGCAATGGAGAGGCTGAGACTTCTGGGAAGCACATTAAAAAAAGGTTTTTTTTCAATTGGGTCAATGTGGATTGCGCAAGGTAGAGCATATCCGAGTGAGTAAAGTTTCCCTTTTATATTTTTTCTTGCCCGACAGAAACCTGAATTACCTTCAGAAATGGTGCATCCTCTTGGGCATAATTGACACCATACAACCTGTTTTTTTTCGTCATTTTTTTCGTAATACAGGGCTTCTTTTAAAAGATTATTATTGCCGAGGAGAATCTCCGGTTTTGTGTTAAGAATAAGCGGGGTAAGGCATGCTATTTTTATGAAGTTCCGTCTGCTCAGCATAACATAAGATAAATTATACTACTTTTTGCGTGATGTTAACAATAGTAAGAGGCTGCTTATTTTTAATGTTATCAGCGCAATACACCCATCGGACAAACCAAGTATGGGCAGCAATATAATCCCGCCTGCAATTCCGCCGATCCAACCGCCAAGAAGATCAGCGCCATATAATACCCCGGCGGTTTCGCCCACAGTGCTTTTATAATAAACTTTGTTTGCTAAGGGGAATTCTATACCTGCCAGAGCTCCCGAGACAAACAAAAGGAAAAAAAACATTGCACGTATAGATAGAGAGTGAAAAGTGGCAGCAGTTTCAAGAAAAAGGAGTATCAAAAACAGGATTAAACAAAACAGGGCAATTGCCGCCTCTGTAAAAACAAAGGCCCTGAATGCTTTTTTAAAATAGTTGGGGAAAAGAACGACGATAAGACTGCCGGCAGCAATGCCTGTCATGAAGGTTGTTATGAGGATGCCGATTTCATGGAAGATATAGCCATAAAATATTTGAAAACCGAAGAGGAGGATTAGCTCAAGGATCATTACTGCAAAGCCGGTTGTTGCAATGCCATAAACAATCGCTGTGCCGCTGTATTTTATTTGAAGCAGAAAGAATACCAGAAAAAGGGCTGCTATGAAGATAATTGAGACAATGATGTTAATCCCTTTTGTATAATAAAAAAATGTTTTCAGATATGGCGAAAAAAGCAGGTTAATGTATGTTACATGATAAAAAAGACCCTTCGGAGAAAAATCTTTATTGAGAGATGCTGTTGTATCCTGCATTTTGGATCGGAACCAGTTGCGCCAACTTTCTTTAAAGCGGTAGTTCAGGTGCGAAGATGTTATGAGGTCTGTTTTAATCACGTGCCCCATTAACCTGCTGTAAAGCAGGGCAGGGGAGATGAGGGTAACTTCCCGGGTCTTTGATGCCATAAAAAGGTTTGAGTCACCAGGCAGCACATATAAAAAAGGGAAAACTTTTTTAATAGTATGCATTATGCTTACATTAAGTTCCTTTAATTCCTTGCTGTAATATGTGAGGGAGCCTGTCAAAGTTAGTATAAATATACCATTATCATTCAATCTTGATTTTGCTGCTGCGAAAAATTCCTCTGTAAAAAACCTGTTTGACTGAAGAGTGTAAGGCGGAGGCAGACCAAGGAATATCATATCGTATTTGCTGTGCATTTTAGTTAAAAAATGTTTTCCGTCAACATAATAGAGATTGACAAGGGGGCTGTCCAGTTCTCTTTGCGTCAGCGGAGTGGAGAACATTCGGATTACTTTAAGAAGGAGCGGGTCTCTCTCGATATAATCTATTTGTTTAACACAAGGGTATTTAAGCAACTCACTTATAATGCCTCCTGCGCCGGCGCCTATAATGAGTATATTTTTCGGGGAAGGGTGTGCAAGCATGGGAAAATGTACAAATTCTTCAATAAAAGCAATGTCAGGGATGGGCGTAGTGAGGGCAGGGATGCCGTTGAAAAAAAAGGTATATTGGCTGTCATTTTGAATAACAACGATGTTTTGATAATGAGAGTTGCCGTAATATACCATGTTTTGATCGGGCCACTGTTTTTTTAGAGAAAAGTTGTTTATCTTCTCCGTACCACTGCCCGTAAGGAGAGCAATTGAAATAACGAAAAGGCATATTGAGAGGGTTATTATAATACGTTTTTTTGAAAGACTTGCTGAAAAGGCAAAGAATAAACATGCTAATGCGCTGATAAACGTGACCCCTATGCTTATCTGAAAGGAGTTATAGTGAGTGATAAGAAAGTAATTAACAGTCAGCCCCCCGATAATTGTTCCCAGCATTTCAATAAAATAGACCTTTCCTGTTGAAGAAATTCCTTCTCCAGTTATTTCATCGTGAGCCGAACAGGCGAGGGTAAAGAAAAGACCGTGAAGAAAACCTGTAGGCAAAAGAATAATAACTGAGGAATAGAATGTCGGCAATAATCCGATACCCACGCCTGGATCAATGCCGGCAATTGTTTTGAAGATTCTTGTGATATATATGCTTGCCGGAAAGGACACTGAAAACAGGATGATAGATAGTATGAGTACCTTCATACTGTCCTTTTTGTTCCATCTCCCGCCAATGAAAGACCCTGTCGCCTCCCAGATGACCCAGGAGCCCATGATGACGCCTATGGAGAATTCATTACCCGAAAAAAGGATGATAAGTTCTCTGAGCAGAACTGTCTGGGCAATAATGCCGCCAAGTCCCCCGACTATTAAAACAACAATAAAATAGGAAAGTTTTCGCTTAATCACTATTTATATATCCAATAAACCTGAGAGGCGTCAATAATGAGTCCTGTCTATGTCTAATGGTCCGAAAGGCCGTGAAGACTGCCTTCTGTGATATTGATTATCGGGAAAACCAGTCAAGAGTTTTTTTGATAATCTTTTCATAGATATTTTCGTCTGTGCCCCCCATTGATTTAGGTACATGAAAGGAATGATCACTGCCCTCAATTTTATAAAGGTCCCAAGGGGCCTCTATCTTTTTAAGTACCCTATTTAATGTGTCCAGGTCACACAGTGGATCACGGGTCCCTGCGAAGAAAAGCATGGGTATCTGAATCCGGTAAAGATGGGAGTCGCGGAGTTTTTGTATATTATGTGCCGGGTGGAGTGGGTACCCAAGAAAGATAAGCCTGTTAACAGGCAAGATATTGTCGGCGACCATCTGGGAGGCAATACGTCCACCCATTGATTTTCCAGCACCAACAACGAAATTGAAGTCATGCCCCAAGGTTTCTTTAAAAAAATTGTAAGCTGACAGCCAGGTCTTTACAAGTATCTCCGGCCTGTCGGGTGCCTTCTTGCCGCGTTCGCTGTAAAGAAAATTAAATCTTATTACAGGATAGCCTGCATTGGCAAGGCCCTCAGAAAAAGCGACAAGGAGCGGTGTATTCATGTTGTTGCCTGCTCCATGGGCCACAATGAATGCCGTATTTGATTTTGACCTTTCCGGTATGGTGATTATACCGGATGTTTCTCCTCTATCCTCGATTGCGATTAATACCTTTTTCGTTATAATTGCGGAGCACATCAGTCTTTCTTCTTATGTGTTTTCGCAGGCCGTGCCTTGGTTCCAGTATGGCGACATTTCTCTTAATCGTGCAATGATGGGCGGTAATTTCTCAATGACGAGATCGATATCTTCATTGTTGTTGTATATACTTAAACTGAATCTTACAGAACCGTGTGCCATTGTGTAGGGTACGCCCATGGCTCGTAATACATGTGAAGGCTGTAAAGATCCCGATGTGCAGGCAGAGCCGGAAGATGCACAAATCCCGTATTCATCCATGAGGAGCAGAATGCTCTCTCCTTCAACAAACTCAAAACTGATGTTTGTTGTGTTCGGAAGGCGTGGCGCTCCTCCGCCGTTCACTTTGCTATTAGGAATACGTTTAAGGATTTCATTTTCAAGTCTGTCTCTTAAACTCATGACTTTTGTGTTTTCAGCTTCCAGATTTAATGCTGCAAGTTCACATGCTTTTCCCAGGCCGATAATACTCGGCGTATTTTCTGTTCCACCGCGCCGGCTCTTTTCCTGATGTCCTCCGATCATGAAAGGCAGGAACTTTGTGCCTCTCCGAAGATACAATACGCCGATACCTTTCTGGGCATGAATTTTATGACCTGAAAAAGAGAGCATGGATATGGCTGTATTTTTAATATCTATCGGTATTTTTCCTACAGCCTGGACAGCATCGGTATGGAATAGTACACCTCTTTCATGAGCAAGAGCTGCTGCTTTTTCAACAGGAAAGATAACCCCTGATTCGTTATTAGCCCACATGAGGCTTACCACAGCCGTATCGGCAGATAGGCTCTTTTCATATTGTTCCATATCGAGGTTGCCTTTGCTGTCAACATCGAGAGTGGTGACGCGGTAACCCCTTTCCTGGAGGTGTTCACATAGAGCTTTTACAGCAGGGTGCTCTACACGGCTTGTAATAATATGATGTTTATCAGGGTTAACGGCCAGAGATGAAAGAATGGCCGTATTGTCGCTTTCAGTGCCGCAACTTGTAAAAATAATCTCATCAGGGGAAGCATTAATCAAGCCTGCAACCTTCTGCCGTGCATCATTGAGTTTTTTTGCTACCTGTCCGCCAAAAGTGTGCATACTGGAAGGATTCCCGTAAAAGTCGCTGAAATAGGGAAGCATCTCTTCCAGCACTTCAGGGGCAACACGTGTCGTTGCGTTATTATCGAGATAAGTTGCTTTCACTGTGATACCTCCTCAACAACCAGTTCAGGTGAAACGAGTTCTCGTAGTTTTGATTCTACAAAACCCTTCAGAGTTTGCTGCGATGCAGGGCATACAGCGCAGGCCCCGCGGGTTGCCACAAGAACCCTGTTGCCCATAATATCAACAAGATCAATATCTCCGCCGTCATGTTTGAGGGAAGGCCGTATCTCTCGTTCTATAGTTTCTTCAATAAGTCTGATTTTTTGAATATTAGTTAATTTTGGCCGTTCCTTTGGTTCCGGTTCAATAGTGGGCTGGGAGTATGCTGTATCAATAATCTTCTGAATTTTATCATGGCATTTCTTACACCCGCCGCCTGCTTTTGTGTAATTTGTAATTTCTTCTATGGTGGTGAGATGATTTTCTTTTATCGCTTTCTCTATCTCTTTATCAGTGATGCCAAAACATTCACAGACAACCTCACCTTCTTTGACAACAGAAGGCACACCTCTGTAATATTCGATAGACTTTTCAAGCGCCTCCTGCCCCAGCACAGAGCAGTGCATTTTCTCCGGAGGCAGTCCTCCAAGGCAATCGGCAATGTCCTGGTTGGTAACATTCATAGCCTCTTCAACAGTCATTCCTTTTATCAGTTCCGTTAACGCAGAAGCTGATGCTATGGCGCTTGCGCAGCCGAAGGTTTTGAATTTTGCTTCTTTTATCCGTTTGTTTTCATCGAGCTTAAAGGTCAGCTTTAGGGCGTCGCCACAGGCGATGGAGCCGACTTCTGCAATGCCGTCAGGGTTTTCAATTTCACCTACATTCTTCGGATTTAAAAAGTGCTCTTTTACTTTGTCAGTATATTCCCACATGAAGACTCCTCCTATATTTTGCAAATATTATCTCCGGTAGGGCCGGAGTCTTGTTTATTTTGTTAATATAGAGTTTATATGTTAAGAATTCAAGGACTTTCAGGGACTGTACGGAAGATTATTCTGTTACTACATATATTTTTACAGGGAGTGATAAATCTTATTTTTCAGCATTTAGAATGAAATATAAAGATTGGAATCCCATATAATATTTTGTATTTTTGCATGGTGAATTAAGCAAATATGTCTGTCCTCATGCCATTATATCTTTTTTTGTTTCCAAAAATCTGTTATGATAATTTTCGTGGATAATATTAAGATAAATCTCGAAAATCTTATAGCTTTTTTCTTTGTAGCAAAGGAAGGAAGTTTCAGTACTGCAGCAGTAAAACTATTCCTTACTCAGCCTGCAGTGACTACAAAGATCAAATGCTTGGAAAGACAATTCGGTGCCAAGCTTTTTATAAACACAGGCAAACAGCTCCAACTCACAGATGTTGGTAAAGAAATTCTCCCTATAGCTGAGGAAATATATAAAAAATCAAAAGAATGTGAAAATGTTCTGTCATCATATACCAGTGCAGGCAGAGGGATATTACGTATCGGCGCATCAAGGTCTCTTTCCCAAACATATCTGCCCTTATTAATAAACATCTTTAGCGATCATTATCCGAATATACAAATAAGCATTACTGAAGGCACTTCGCATGAAATTATTGAGAAGATAATGCAATTCAAAGATAATATCGGCATTATCCCCAAGGTTCCTGTAAATGACAAGATTACGGCCCTTACGATATCGAGCGAAAAGATTGAGTTTGTAGTTAGCGCCAAGAATCCCCTTGCGCAACAGAAGCATATTTCAATAGATGACATACTGCATCAGCCTATACTTGTTGCAGGAGAAGGTTCTGCTACAAGACTGGCCATTTTGGATGTTTTTGAAAAATACAAGGTAAACCCGAATATTGTTTTCGAAGCGGAAAATCTGGAAATGATAAAGAAATATCTTTTAACAGGCAGAGGCATGGCGCTTATGTTCCCGGCAGTGGCCAAGAGCGAATTAGAGAAAGGACAACTGAAAATATTAAGTATGGCCGATATCAATATATATATAGATGTACAGCTTATTTTCCTTTCGGAGCATCTGCTGAGTCCAAGCGCTAAAAAACTTATTGAAATTATTCACACGACTTTTGCTGTTTAACCAGGGAGGGGGCGGCCAAAAAAAGTTCTTTTGACCGCCCAGTGGGGGTGTTGATATTTGGATTTGATACATAGGAACCGAAGTTCCCATGTTCTTTCTCTTTCTATAGTTACGAAACCAGGTTCCGTAATCCCATAGTCATGCTTTTTATAAAATATGGCAATTCCACCTTTCTGGTTGGAGCCATTATTCTGCTTTGAAAATTCATAATATACTTTGATTTTAATTCTCTCATAAGAGCCCTGTATTCATCTGTATCAATAGCTTTGGCGATTTCCTGTAAGCCGGGACTGCTGCCTTCAGCAAGAATGAAGGGGCCTGATCCGATGACTGCCTTCCAGATATTTGTTATCTTTATTCCTAAGTGGTCCATTTTTGGAATGAATTCATCACGAACAAACTTCTTGTATTCCTCGGCCATACCTGGAATAATGTCAAAATATTGATTAAACTTCCACATACCGAACTGGATTTCGTATTTTTCTACTTCAATTGGACCATAGGATACATAGAGCCTGCTCGAATAATTCAATATAAGAGGAAAAAGCTGTTCAAGAAGCTTAGTATACTCAGGAGAAGACACAATGTTTTGAAAATCCTCAATTTTATTTGTTGTGGAAATGGCGGCTATGTGAGGTCCCGCCCCTACCACTACATAAAAACCTCCGACAACTTTAAGCCCCAGTTTTTCCATAACAGGGATATGGGTGGTCATAATGAAGTCTTCATATTCTTTTTCCCTACCCTTCATAACACCCCAATGTTGTACAAAAAGTATTGCCATGATGCCTCCTTAAAAGATTCGTAAGATTATGGGTTCGGAACTTGCAGTGACCTCGTAAGCATTGAGAATTGGTTCCTCGGCAAGCATTGCACGGAATTTTGCAACAAGCTTCTGGTATTCTCCGCTTTTTTCATAGGTTTCAAGATCGCCTTTGGTATCCCAGGCTGTGACAGAAATGCCTTCATCTTTTGAATCAAGCGCTTCAAGCAAATGGACAAACCGGACACCTTTATGTTCTTTGTGGGCAGGTATTACCTCATTTACATAGGCATTCCGCAGTTCATCCATTGTACCCGGTTTAGCCTTGAAAAAAGTCATTCTTATATACATATTAAACCTCCTACTTTTTAAAGAGTTGAAGCATCAGGTCTGCTACATAAGCTGCATCCTTTCCCGCCTCTTTCTTTGCGTATTTCGCAGCTCTGGCCTGTACCCAGAAAATATTTTCCGGAAAAGGAAATCTTTTATCTACTGCCCATTCCATATCCTGGGGAAACCCGAAATAATTTTCCACTTCCTTGCCGATTCTTACAATTTCAAGAATTTCATTATCCTCAAGGCAAGGCGCTTTTCTAAACATTTCCGGTATATCTCCGATTGTTGTCCCTGTTTCTCCATAGACAACCATCTTAGTTTTATCAGCAACAGATCTTGATTCTATTATCATATCAATTTTATTTATTATAAAAGAGTCAGGCGTTATATCCCCGCTTACAACACTTTCTCCAAGACCAAAATTGCCTTCAACTATGGCCCGATCGAGATCGCCTGCACTGGGCAGAACAGTTAATGTGACCCCGGCGCTTTTTGCATCGATCATCATAATTACGGCAATACCGATAGGCGCATATGACATGGGCATGTTGCTTTTCAGCCTGAAGACAATTGCTCGTGTTGTATAGGCGCTTGCCCAAACTTTCTTTACATTCCTGATGATCTCAGCTTCACCCTTTATGTTCAGATAGGTTTCCATCTGGCCAGGCATGCTTACCGCCCCGCTTGATCTTACAGCGCAGGCTACATCGGTGATACCTACCTTTTGTTGAAGCTCCGCGTAGCATTTAGATATCTGCTCGGCCATACCTGCCGGCATTTCACACTCCTCGATAGCCTCTCTTATTGTTGCGCTCATTGCTATCATTCTGTCAATTTCTTTATCTATATCCAGACCCGAACTTGTTTCCTTTTCAACTATCTGGTCCACCTTTTCCTTAAGCCCGGATTGTTCCATGAATGTGTCGTAGGCTTTTACGGAAAGAGCAAATCCATAGGGTACACGAAGGCCGATTTTTATCAGCTCCCCCAGGTTTGCGCATTTATTTCCCACAGCTTCTCTGTATTCCTTGGACAATTCATCCAGCCAATATATCTCTTTCATATTATCCATAACGGTCTCCTAATAAGCTGCCATTCTAAAAAGATCGGCATAACATAAGATGTTCCGGGAATCCAGAACATCGATAAAAGGCCCGGGGGCCAGGTGATAAACCTGGACCCCTTGATCCTTTTTTCCAGTTTTTTCCAATCTAACGAATGGAAGCATTCCTTTCGTTTTACCTCTTGTTGTTAATCCTACTTCTCAAGGATATATACTGCGCCCATATTTGCGTCTACCCTGATTTTCATACCGTCTTTCAGCATCTTGCTGCCCTCAAAGGTATTCATCACAACAGGTATGCCGAATTCTCTTCCAACAATGGCAGCATGGGAAAGACTCGCTCCCCTGTCAACTACAACGCCTGCCAGCAGTGAAAAGACAGGAGTCCAGCTTGGGGAGGTGGTAGGCGCCACCAGAATATCACCTTTTTGTATCTTTGATAGTTCTTCCTCTTTCCAGACAACTTTCACAATTCCTTCAGAAACACCGGGTGAACCGCATACGCCATAGAGATCTGCTTTCAGTTCCGGTCTTGCAACAGGCATGGTACCCACAACTACCTTCAGGGCGATAGGATCGAGTGATTCCACAAGTCCTTTCATTGCATCGTCAAAAGTGAAGCCTTCCTTCATAAACGCAGGAGGATGATCCTTTGCACACCAGCTTTGCCACTCAGCCTTTCTGCGGTTGACAACAGGCCGAAGGTTGAACATATCGGGATTTATGGCTGCCTTTCTTACTTCATCGGGTATCAGGTAAAAAATATCATCAGCATTATCAATCGTACCAAGTTTTGCAAAGCGTTTTCCTACACCAACAACGCTCCTTCTGACCATTGCATGCGCGTAAAGGTCAAGATAATGGTTATGTTCTTCACTGAACCATGCACAGTTCTGGGCAAGCGTTAGAATCGTCTTAAACCAGCCTCGCTGTTCGGGGGCTATCTTTTCCAGTACCTCTTTTTCCGTTGCTATTCTTTCTATTTCGTTCTTTTTTCTCTCTTCTTCGAGGTTGTATTGAATATTCTTATCTAAGGCCATTTTAATTACATTGAATGCAGGAGTCGGATCTTCGAGCCATGTGGGGACATTTATCTCTGCCATCCTCTCTAATCTCCAACCTCCATCTTTTTCCATAAAATCATCAAAGGCTTTGAGAAAATCCTGTCCATTCTGTGCCGATTTGAGACCATTTCTCATGTCTGAAGCTGGTGTGGAAATAAAAATATCCTTAAGCCCCAAATCTACAGCTTTCTTGGCCAGATCAAAAAGGCTTTTATCTACCTGGAAACTCTTATTATCGAAACCGCTGGTGAGTTTGTGAAACTGAGGGCTTGTATCATCAATATTGAGGAGCTGTTTCGTCATCTGCTCAAAAAGTACAAATGCAGTATAGACACCATACATCATGTACATATGAATTTCCCACATACGCCTGCAAACATTGATTGTCTCTTCGAAATTTTCAAGTATTTCAATATTTGAGGCTGTATCAAGGTTTATTTTCAGCTTATCATACTTGCCTACAATCTCATCAACAAAACCCATCCACATACCCGTAAAATCAGTGATGAAAGGCATAATGGCAGTTTTAAAACGCTCCTCACGAGCCTTTCTTTCCTCAGGATCTTTTACGATAAGCAATGCAAGATACGCGCTTCCTTCATTAAAACGCCAGTCCCATCCCTTTACCGTGGGTAAAGAAAGTTTTTCTGCGCCATACTGCATACCATGCCGACAGAAATTGATCCAGAACCACCCGAACATAGGTGTCCACGGAGGTACAGAGTGTGTAGCATCGTGAAACCATGCAGGTGAAACCTCAAAATCCAAACTTGCATCAAACTCAAGACCTGGAACACAATCGTACATCTTCATAATAAATCCTCCCCTTTAAATTTTTTAATGCATGGCCTTTCCACCATCCACAAGGATGGTTTGACCGGTTATGAAATCTGCCGCGTCTGAAGAGAGAAAAAGTGTTGCCCCAACAATGTCTTCTGCCACACCGAGTCTTCTCAGTGGGGTTTTTGATGTGTCGTACTTGGTGACATCTGCAATTGTGCGGCTTGCTTCCGTATCGGTAAAACCGGGAGCAACAGCATTGATGCAGATGTTGTGGGGACCGAGCTCAATAGCGAGGGCCCTGGTGAGACCAACAACCGCGCCTTTTGTTGCAACATAATGAACAAAACCCTGAGATCCCGTAAAAAAGACCTCTGATGTTAAATTGATAACCTTTCCCTTTCCGGCCTGCTTCATATAAGGAAAAACAGCAACAGTGGGAAGCCAGCTTCCTTTAACGTTTACCGACATCATCATATCCCATTCTTCCTCGCCGATTTCATTAAAGGGTTTCCGCTCAACGCCAAAGTAGAAGGCCGCGTTATTTACGAGAATATCAATTCTTCCGAACCTTTCCATTGCAAATTTTGCCATTTTTTCCGTATCTGCCTTCTTTGTAACATCGATCTGCAGATACTCCGCTTCACTTCCTAATGCCCGCACAGATTTTACGGTCTCCTCTAATCCCTGTATGTCTTTACGGGTTACTGCTAAAACCTTTGCTCCTGCCCTTGCGTATCCTTCACAAAAAACCCTCCCAAGCCCCTTGGCGCCTCCTGTTACAATAGCAACTTTTCCTTCCAGACCGAACATTTCTTTCCTCCTTTCACTGGATTTTACAGCCTTTACAAAAAATTTATTTATTTGCCTTTTGTATACAATACAGTTTTTATTCAATCTTTACAACAATGTTTCCTTCTTCCATCCCCAATTCTCTTGCAATCGGTTTACATTTTACTTTAAGCATAAAAACAGCTTTTTTATTCGGGACTTCTCCACGTAAAGCTTCGTAGCTTCCGGTACCCTTGGCAATGATCATGTCGCATGATTCGAAATATTTTGTCGTGACAGGGTCCATTTCGTGAGGCGCAAGAAACCCCGGAACAGTCGCTATATCGTCAACCAGCTCATTAAGGCGAAAGTCACGAACATCATCCATGGTAGCATCTTCAAAAAAGGTTTGTTTTTTTACTACAAGTGTTATTCTGGCGCCAATATCCTTTATTAAACGTATAACAAGAGAGTCAAATCCTATTTCACCTGCGTTATCTGTTACATAAAGCACATGACGGGAGTTTTTCACCGCTTCCGACAAACTGCCGATGAAAACCTTCTTTACATTATCATGCAGTATGATGTCACGGATTTCCTGAAATGTATAAGGGCTTGAAGGCGCATTAAGTGGTGCAACATTTGAGGCAGCGGCAAGAAAACATGCCCTTGCCAATCTGCCTTCAAATGTTGATTCTTTATTTATATATTCAATAGCTTCCGGAAGTATCTTTTTCGCATTTTCATTGCTCTTCCGTTTTAAATCCTCATAATGCAGAGACAATCCTGCCGTTGATTCAAAAACAGAATGAACCGTGCTGTTGCAGAGAGAACCAACATTAGCCTCCGGGGAGACATCACGAAGAAGAACTCCCACAATATCACGTACAAGACGGACATTCTCCCCCTCGGGGGTATAGGGGGCTGTCCTCTCAAATACCCAATGAACAAGACAGGCCCCGCATTCCGGATGAGGCTTCATTCTATATAACCCCCTTTTTTTGATGAATCAACTGCATTTGTTTCTAATAAATCATTACCACCCGCGTTCTTCCCAGGGCTTGTATTTAAGACCGAAGTCTTCCGCAATCGTCTTGTAGCATGCATAGCTGCTTCCACGCCCAATTCCATGCGCTGAGTGTGCTGCCGACGAGCAGAGATAATAATTCTTTAACGGCAAGCGGTATCCTGATATTTCAGGGAACGGTCTCAACCTGCCGGAACACTCATAGTGGGCATCCAATGCGCCCCAGCCGCCCTGAGGCATACAGGGATTCCTGTTCACTACATCATCAGGAGTCGCAATCCAGGCGGATATGAAGTTCTCCATATTGACATTGGGTGCATATTTACCCCACTCTTCAATCATCCTGAATTCTACTTCCTTCTTCATCCTGAGCCACTCTCTTTCAGTAAACTGCCTCCAAGGACATGTAAACTCTTCAACGAGGGCTGCAAACCGACCAGCCGGCGCGCGGGTTTTGTCCCACTGAACATCAGGGGCAACGAGGAGATACAATTTATCGGAAATACCTTTTTCCCAGCGATCCCTCTGATACTGCCCACTCAAGAAGTACTCGGGATTTGCTTCACCGAAATATAATCTCGGAACCATACCCAGTTCAGGATTCTGCGGATAAACCGGCGCATCCATGAGGGCAACATTGCCCCACAGGAGTTGGGTTCTCTCGTATCCTTTATCGTCAAGTGTCGGTGGTTTCTCTTTAAGCTTCTGGCCTCTCGCCCAGAGATCCTCAGGCCAATTTTCCTTGCCTGCGAAATCCATAGTGAGTTCAATACTTAAGTCACTGATTACCATATCGGCAAAAATCCTGTCGCCATTTATCAGTTCAATTCCGGTAGCCTTTTTGTTATCGCTCAGCACCCTCTTGACTTCATTAAGGACAAAGAATTCTCCACCATATCTCTCAAAGGCTCGAAGAAGAGCATGGGTAATGCTGTGAGTTCCGCCGGTTACAATCGCTGCGGCATCGACGGAAAGGATAAGACCCAGAGCGTGGATGTGCCAGTATGGTCCAGGTCTGTCCTGTGGAAACAGACCGTTTGAGGTCTGAATTGCTCTCATATAAAATGTTTGCATTTCAGGACTTTTGAACATCTTTGTTGCAATTTCGCCAACTGTGCCTAAGGCGATATCACGATCAAGTCCATCTACCGGGTCATCAAAAAGCGCTTCAAGAGGGTCGGGTCCGTTACCCCATTCAGCAGGACCTGTGTACCGATACAGTCCAAATGCTTTTCTCCACTTGTTTTTAAATCTTCTTATGATGTCCTCAACAGTGTTTGCATCATCTTTATTGATTTTTGCGATTTCTTTAATGGTATAATCAGCAGCCTCCTGAGAGAACTCCGCTCTTCCTGTAAGAGGATCAACAACAGGGAATATTGTCTTCCCCAGTATATAACTCCCGTCAGGATAAATCCATGCTTCATTGTTCTCGGGAAACAGGTATACTAATCCATGATCTCTCAAATCAAAATCACTGTACGCCGGGTTTGTATAAAAACGCGTAAAATGCGCGCATACATTCTGGATAAAGCCCGGAACAGGAAGTTCCTCACCACATGCGCCGCCGCCCATTTCATGCCACCTTTCAAACATTGCTGTCTTTAAGCCGGCTCTTTGCAAATAGCAGGCTATGATTGTGGCGTGATGGCCACCGCCCACTATAACCGCATCATACTTTTTATCTGCCATAATACCCTCCTTATTCTATATCAAAATTAAATTCATGCCCTTGTTGGTATACTGCCCGGCCCAGGTATAGCACCAGGTCCTTTTACTGCCTTTCCCGGCTCTGCTTTAGGGGCAGGTGCATGTGCCTCCGGCTTGTTTTCGTACACGGGATCTTTTGAAAAAAAGAACTTTATACCCTTGAGTATGAGCACAGGGTTTGTTAATACTATCTTGATCATCTTCCTTAAATCGGATGGATCCAAAAAGGCACGTACTGTCCAGTGCACTGGATGAACAACCTCCATCATAAGAATCATACGCATGGGTTCAGTGGTCCCGTCCGTAGGTTCTTCTAATGTGGCCGGCACAATGTGTGTAGCCAAAATATCTGAAACTTTGGCATGAAGTAACGTCCTTCCTAAACCAGTTGATCGCATAAACATGGTAACCTCCTTATTTTCCAGCTATTAGAATAGCCCTATATCCCTTGCTTCTTTCACGCCCCGTGGCTCA
>CAZHHX010000066.1:0-16291 GCA_964532465.1 uncultured Syntrophorhabdaceae bacterium
AAGTGGGGAATAAACGCGGCCCTGAAGGTGGGGAATTAATTTGGCCCTTGACAGTAGGATTATAACGCATGAAAATAGTGTCAAGCAATTGATTATATTGGTGTTTTAGAATATGTAAGGTTTTATTCTTGAATGTTACATGGTCTATTCATAATACTTAAAAGCTGTTGGGTTTTTGGTGTAAAACTGTCTTATTTCATCAATGGCCTTATAGCATGAAGATGAAATATTTTTTTGTGAAATATTCATCTCTTTTAAAATTGCCGTACAAAAACGCTCGAAAAAACTCCCCTTAGTTTTCGGCAACTTCACATTATCAAAATATTCTGTTAAAAGTTTTGCTATTTCAATACAGAATTGAGTAAGCGGTCTATGTCCGCCTTCGTATTTTGGTTCTTTGTATTTTTCTATTGTCTTGATAATAAAATCAAGGTTCTTTTGTGCTGCTTTGGCCTTCTTTGTTACTACAGCTTCAAGCTCGAATTGTGGAACATAGTTCATGGTGGTTTGGATGAGCGATTCAGGCATGTTTCTAAAGGCTGATAGTGTTACAAAGTTAACCTCAATCCTCTTTAATTGTTTTATGGCATCCTTAAAGTTTTCTTTTGCTTTGGTTAGAAAATCCCGGTGATCTTTTTTGTTTTTCTCTTGCATCCATAAAAACATTGTCGCCCTTTGGTCAAGGTGAAGAAAAAACCACTTTTCTGGCACTTTTTCGCCCATAGCATGGAAAGGCTTAACAGACAAGCCCTCTTCCTTAAGCATATTTAAAAGGGCTTTTTTTCCCTCTTCGCTGAATTTAAAATAATCCGCAGGTTGATAACCTTCAACCTTTTTCACTGTTTCTACGCCTGCGCTTGCTGTTGTATAAGTGATTACTGTCGGTATTTTCTTCACTTATTTGCCTCTTCGGCCTTAACATTTTCCCGGTTCATAATATCACTGATAACATCAACAGCAACACTTGACGCTGCCTTTAAAGCCTCATCCCTTAAATGTGCGTATCGTTGAGTCATAACAGGGCTTTTATGAGTTAAAAGCCTTTGCAGGGTATACATGTCAACCTGTCCTGAAGCGGCCAACATAGTGGCAAAATAGTGTCTTAACCCGTGCATAGGTCGAAAAGCTTCCGGCAATCCTGCCCTTACTTTTATCACCTTTGTATGTCTGGTTATATCTGTAAAGGGTTTGCCGTCTTTTCTGATAAAAATATGCTCTTTTCCCTTAATCCTCGGATGTGATTCCAGTATTTCCCGCGCTGCTTGGTTCAACGGTATCCTTGCATCTTTGCCGCCCTTAGGATCACGGATAACTATAAAACCTCTTTCAAATTGAACGTCATTCCATTGCAGTTTAAACAATTCGCCGCGTCTCATGCCTGTATAGATTGCCATAAGCATTATGTGTGCAACCTGCGCATCCTCATATTCAGTTAAAACCGTCATAAGGTTATTAGCCTGCTCTTCCGTTAAATCTTCAGTAAGGATGTTATCAACTTTCGGCATTTCTATTTTAAAAGGTATGCCAGCACAAAGACCTTTATTTATTCCAAAGCTGCATATACGCTTAATCAGGGCCAAGACATGCTTTACTGTTTGTGGTGCAAGTCCCTTTAAGTCCTTCAGTCTCAACCTGTCAATGTCAAGCCGTAGTATCTCTGAAGGTAATTTACTGCCAAGCGTTTCTTTGATAAACTTGTCATATCGCCTTAAATCAGTGTCAAGGCTTTTATTCATTGCCTTTGTTTCTCTGTATTCATTCCACAACCTGTTGATTGTCCAGGGAAGTTCTTTATTTTCTTCCTCTCTTTTTGCTTCTCGCGCCTCTTCATTGGAAAGTTCTTTGCCTTGTATTCTTGCAGCCCTTATTCCTGCTGCCTTTGCCGGGGTCATATCATCCTTATATTGCCTGCCTGCTTTCTCTTCTATAAGCTTAGTATTGCCGCTTTTACGATACGCGATATAATATATTTTTTCCGTTGCATGTCCTTTTACAGAGCATTTCCCTTCAATGTAATAAACGCCCGGATAATCTGTTTTTGATCTTTTCATTTATCACCTCGTTTTTCGGTTTTCACGCTGGTAACTTATTGTTTTTCCTAACATTATCCAACAACATCACGCCATATAAGCCGGAAATCATTTTCCCAACATTCTCAACAACAAAAAAATTGGTTTTTAAAGCCGGAAATCCTTTTTCTAATTTTTTCCCAACATTACTCCCAACATCCAAGTTAATTTTATGAGTAATACTTGGTATTGTCAAGTAAATTATATGTGTTGTAATATGCTGATTATAATGGGTTTATATTAAAATAAGATATTTTGAAGTATTTAAAAGTAAACAGTGAATTACGGCCTCTCACGCCGGTAACAGGGGTTCAAACCCCCTTGGGACTACCAATATTTCATTATCGCTTACATCATCGTTTGGAAACTCTGGGGTTTCTGAAAAAATCCGTATTCAAAAACTCTTTTAAGGCAATAAGCGCCCTGCCCCGGTGACTTAGCATATTTTTTTCTTCCATGGTCAATTCAGCGGCATACTTATTCATCTCAGGTACATAGAAAACAGGATCGTAACCAAATCCGCTCTTCCCTCTCCTTTCCAGTCCAATGTACCCCTTCAAAGAACCATAAAATATATAGCTCCTTTCCTTTTCAGGCATATACAGGGCAACATATGCCTTGAAAATAGCGCCCCTTTTTTCCCAGGGAACATCTTTGAGCTCAAAAAGCAGTTTACTGATCCTGTCATCATCATCTTTGCCGTACCTTGAAGAAAATACACCCGGTCTTCCATTGAGAGCTGCCACCTCAATACCGGAATCATCGGCAATTGTATTCATGTTGAACCTGTCGCCTATTTTTCGCGCCTTCTTCAACGCATTCTCATGATATAGAAGGCTGTCCTCTTTTACCTCAACTTGTTCTTCCATATCCTGCAAAGAATAAAAAACGCCGAATTCACCGAGCAGAATAGCTCTTATCTCTTCAAGCTTGCCGGAATTTGCCGTTGCAATGACAACATTTTTCATATCAACTTCGGCAAGCAATCTTCAGTTAAATCCGAGATATGATTCAATGCCTTTTGCCTGATCAAAACTGTCTTGCCTTTTGTTTCTATCATTTGCGTTTTATATCAGCGGGAAAAGCGGCCCAAGCGCTATTTTCTGCTGCCTCGTAATCTCGTTTACACCCCTTAACGCATATTGGTACATCATATCATATTGTTCTTTCGTAAAAGGCGTCTTTTCTGCCGTGCCCTGCACTTCTATGAGCAGGCCCTTCCCTGTCATAACAAAATTCATATCCACTTCCGCCCTGGAATCCTCCTCATACGACATATCAAGGACAATCTCGCCGTTCACCAGTCCTACACTGATTGCTGCAACTGAATCCCGGAGTGGTATCTTTTCAATCAAACCTCTCTTCTTCATAGACCATAAAGCCTCAACAAGGGCTACATACCCTCCGGTAATACTTGCTGTTCTTGTTCCTCCGTCAGCTTGTATTACAT
This sequence comes from uncultured Syntrophorhabdaceae bacterium, assembly GCA_964532465.1. Taxonomy (GTDB): domain Bacteria; phylum Desulfobacterota; class Syntrophorhabdia; order Syntrophorhabdales; family Syntrophorhabdaceae; genus JAPLKB01. The sequence continues at coordinate 3,520 of CAZHHX010000066.1, forward strand.
CACAATCTATCCAGAGCGTTCTCTCGCCCATTATGTCAAAATTTAGCACAGCACGGAGAGCCCTTCCGATAAGCCTTTGTATCTCATGGGTACGTCCTCCGACTTTTCCTGAAACAGCTTCTCTCATTGATCTGGTTTTAGTAGCCCTCGGCAGCATAGAATATTCGGCAGTCAACCATCCTTTTCCTGAATTTTTCATAAAAGGGGGGACCTTCTCTTCCACACTCACACCGCATATTACTTTTGTTTCACCCATCTCGACAAGGACAGAACCCTCAGGAAATTTCAGGAAGTTCTTCGTTATCTTCAGCTCCCGTATCTTGTCGTTTGCTCTTCCATTACTTCTCATTCTTGATACCTCTCATAAAATATTTCTGAAAACAATCATTTAACACATTAAGCGTTTCATTCATCTTATCTTTTGTACATTCCATTCTCAAGAAAACACCGGGCATATCAATGCCAAAAAGCGGGAGCAATGGAAGCTCCTTAACTGTTTTTCCAAAAGAAGATGCGATGAGTTTTGCAAATTCCGCAGAACGAACAATGTGTTGCGCGGGAATCTCCTCAATTGTAAAAAATTTGCCGTTTCCCTTTTTTGAATTCGTTACGGCAACAAAAATATCGTCCTTATCTCCAATCCGGAAATCCATCGCTAAGAGCAGTGAACTTTTTGTTCTATTGATCTTATTTGCATTCTCCAGATGCTTTTCAAGTGTTTCCGGTTTTTCATAGATACTCACATTATAGCCTTTACTGTCAAAATATTTTTTTAGCAGACTCCAGGTTTCCTGATCTTTTCCTCCAGTGTTATAAAATATTATTTGCTCGCCTGCAGAGGAACAAAGCAAGGGGAATAATAAACATACAAGGATAATGAATATCTTCATTTGATACCCTCTATTGTCTGTTCCTGATTTTCTGCCTCATATGTTTTTTCGGAAAACATTTGAAAATAGTTTAGCATATTTAGAAATATCAAGAGGTTAACGCTTTTCAAGTATATACCTTTCAAGGCTCACTGCGGCCAGGGCTCCATCACCTACAGCGGTAGAAATTTGCCGCAAGGTTTTTTTTCTTACATCACCGGCAACAAATAAACCTTTCGTCCTTGCAGAAAGGGTCTCATCAGTAAGAATAAACCCTGCAGTGTCCCTGTCAACAAGGTCTTTCAGGAAAGCAGTTTTCGGATTTGCCCCAACATAAACAAATACCCCGTCAACCTTAACTTCTGAATGTTCTCCTGTCTTTAAATCCTCGATGACAATGTTCTCGACCTGATCTTTTCCCTTTATCTCTAAGGGTTTTTTATTCCATAAAAATTCCATTTTACTGTTCCTGAAGGCCCTGTCCTGAACAATTTTCTGCGCCCTTAAAGCATCTCTTCTGTGGATTACATAAACCTTTCTTACAATATTTGCCAATGACAGCCCCTCTTCAATGGCCGCGTCTCCACCGCCGATAACTGCCACATCGAGGTTCCTGAAAAAGGCGCCATCACAGGTGGCACAATAGGATATGCCCCTGCCCAGGAGTTCTTTCTCTCCCGGTATACCCATCTTTGCCGGTTCCGTTCCTGTTGCCAGTACCATTCCAACAGATGTATAAGTTCTATTAGTAGTTTTGATCATAAACTTTCCCGATTCCCTGTAAATATCTTCCACCTCGGAAAATTCCTGTATCATAAGCCCGCATTGCCTGGCATGTTCCGTAAACCGGTTCATCAAATCTCTGCCGGATATACCTTCGGGAAAACCTGGATAATTTTCAACACGTTCTGTATTCATCGGGGTTCCACCCGGTATCATTTTTTCAAGGAGCAACGCGTCAATACCTGCCCGCATAAGATATATGCCTGCTGTAAGTCCAGCCGGCCCGCCACCGATAATAATCGCTTCATGATATTCAGACAAGATTGGCCTCCATGTCAATTCATTGCTGTTATGCTATCAGATAGGTTTTTACCATGTCAATGACAAAAGGCGCTATCCCTTATTCGACCTTGCTTTATAGTGCGTTTTGAATTGGAATTCACCTCTTTAACATGCTGCATTGCAATTTATTATTGACAAGACCTGTGTTATTATCATATAGAAAAGCACAAGGCGGTGTAGCTCAGATGGTTAGAGCATGCGGCTCATATCCGCAGTGTCCGGGGTTCAATTCCCTGCACCGCCATATATTATTGTCTTTTAATCATTTCTTTCGAGGAGAATTAATCCCATCATGAAAAATCCCTTAATTAAAAACCGGAAACAAACTGATAAAAAAAATACGATAGAAATAATGAAGAGAGAGGGTTCTTTTACATGGCTTTTCCTGATGTTATTTCTTGCTGTTATAATATTCTTTCCAAACCCGTCATATGGGGCAGAGAAAAAAATTAAAAAGCAACCTGTACAAAAAGAAGATAGAGAAAACGGGGCAATCACCGGATCAAACGTTCAGGCATCTTTTGGGAAAGCTGAAGAGATGCTTAAAAAAGGGGACAGCGAGAACTCTCTCAGGATATTCAGCAAGATTTACGATTACACAAAAGAAGCGCTCACAACTATAAACTTTGTCCAAAAACAATACGAAACAGTGATTAAAGACCCTGCCACAGACCAGAGTGAAAAAGAAGATATTTTTATAAAATTAAACAGAATGAAACAACTTACACCAAAATATGCCAGTATAAAAACTGCAACTGCCTACAATATGGGATACATATATACAAAAAAAGGCGATTCAAACAAAGCAAGAAAATATCTATCCGAAGTGCTCGAAGTAACACCATTTTCAGTCAAACAAGGCTCATTGTGGATGAAATCAAAAACACTCCTTCTTGAGGTTTACGGGTTAGAAGGCGAATTTTAATTGGACGATGCAAATAAAATTGCAGACGAGATAACAAATTCTTTAGAAATAGCACATTTCATCAGAAACATATACATAGAAAACATAAATTCTCCCTGGAATGAAAAAGCCTTAATCAAAAGAAAAAAGGATCATCTTGACGTTAAAATAACGATATGGGAAGATGACCGGTTTCTATACGGAAGGATTTACCGGCTGTTTCTTTATATATATGATGTGCTGAATCCGCATTTTCAATACAAGCCTCAAATCGCACCCGATGAAAACAAAGAACCTGAAATGAAAGACAGACATAATCGGATTTGGAGTATTTATGTAGACAGCCGCGTGGAAAGAAGAGGTATTGAAACGTTTTATGATAAATTCTTACGACGGAATATCTTTATAGACGCCGAAAAAAAGTTCACATGGGCGGAAGCCGGCGATATTTTTCACAAACTATGGGAAAAAGATACCTACACCTACCCCGAAATAACCGATTACACCTACAATATTGATAAACTTGTGGATACAACTATACCGGGGATGTCTGATTTACTCGAAAAAGAAATAATCGGATCTTTGCTTGAACCATACGTGCAAAAGCATATAGACAAAATCCCTTCGGCAGCATTCAGAAATTCAGCTAAAGAACTTTTAAATTTTACTGCATACAATTGCAAAGACGCGGATATAGAATCATCATATTATGGGATATCTGTTTTTTATCAGAAGCAGGTTTTTCTCGAGATTATACCTGCAATGGAAAATACACTGTTTCTAACACTCTTCAACGCTATTTCAAATGCCTATGAAACCTGCGTAGTTACCGAAGATTCAAATATGACAGAAATACAGACACGTATTAAAGAAATGTATAAAAAAGTTTCATTGCATTCCAACTTTTAATACAGTTTCACCTTCTCAGTCTCTTTAACGCAAGTTCAAAGGTATATTCATACAAGTGCATACCTTTGCTGATCGCTGTGATTGTGCCATCTTCAACACCAATTTCCTGACACATATATTCTTTTAAAAGTTGAATAGCGGCAAGATTTGACGGAAAACCAGCCCATAAATCCCAGCTTCGAAAATAGAGGACAAAATGCAGCTTACCTTCCATCAGGCGTGTATCAATCAGGCGCAGGCAAGGCGGATCTTCAAGAAGAATATCCTGCGGCATGCCTACTTCCATAATAGCCTGATTAGTGCCATACTTTCCCTGCCTGTATATCTCAATGACTTCCATAACAGGATTTACTCCGAGAGAGTATTCTTTTCCTTCAACATGCACTTTGGGATTCGTAAGTCTTTCTCCGTAAGTATAAAGTTCGTTGTCTGCCTTTTTATCAGTCATCAGATACTGGAGGTATTCTTCAACATATTCCATACTTGAAGGTGCCGGTATCCCAAGCTCTGACGGTATATCAGGGATTAAAGGTTTGATTCCGGGATATTTAACATGGACCATTACAAGGTCAAATTCTCTTCTCTTTTGCCCCTCAAAAGAACCCCTGTCTATTTTGTATTCATGAATACCGTCCGCTTCAAATATTTTGTATACGCATTGAAACCAAGCATCCGGCAAATCTCTTGCCTCAATATAAACAGGTTTCATCTTCCCTCCATTGCATAAATTGAACTTTCATTCAAAATAAAAAATACGTTTTCTTTGATTCTATCAAATAAATTGAAAAACAGCACTAAAAAGTATTATTATAATTCACATTAAGGAGGGCGTATGTTTGTAAAACAGATTCAGGTCGGCCAGATGGCTGTTTTTGCTTATATTGTAGGATGTAAAATCACAAAAGAGGCACTCATTATTGACCCTGCTGCCGAAGAAGATAGACTATTCGAAGAAGCAGCCAGCAAAGGCTACCAGATAAAATATATTGTAAACACACATTCCCATATTGACCACGTTATGGGGAACAAACGCATGAAAGATCTAACAAACGCAAAAATCATCATCCATGAAAAAGAATCATACAGTTTAACAAACCAGTCGCCGCAAATGATGAGTATGTTCAACGCAGAACCTTCGCCGCCGGCAGATATTACTGTCAGGGATGGGGATTACATAACAATCGGGGAAACTTCTCTGGAAGTGTTGCATACACCCGGGCATTCTCCCGGCAGCATATCTCTTTACCATAAAGGCATCGTGTTCACAGGAGACACGCTCTTTGTCGAAGGCGTCGGAAGGACAGACCTCGGGGGCAGTTCATGGCAGGACCTTGTTTCATCAGTTCACAACAAGCTTTTCACTCTTCCTGATGAAACAATAGTCGCTCCTGGCCATAATTACGGCGATTCACCAAAAAGCACCATCGGCAGGGAAAAGGCGCATAATCCATATGTCGGGCAAAGGTCCTGATATTAAGAAATCTTTAATAGCGCAGGCAGTTTTTCTCGCAGCTCTATTGGTCGTTGTTTGTTCATGCGGAACAGCGCCTCATGTGACTAAAAAAACCGAACCTAAAATCGCTCTGGTACTCGGAGGCGGTTCAGCAAAGGGTTTTGCCCATGTCGGCGTCATAAGAGCACTCGAACAGGAAAAGATACCTGTTCATATGATAATCGGGACAAGTGTCGGAAGCTTGATCGGCGGTATATATGCCTCCAATCCGGACAGCTTCCAGCTCGAATGGATAGCATTTAAAATAGATAAAAATGATATTCTTGATTTTTCAATGATATATTCAAAACTTGGTCCTGTCCAGGGGGTAAAACTCGAAACTTTTGTTGAACAAACAGTTAAAACTAAAAAAGTTGAAGATACAAAAATACCCTTTTATCCTATAGCAACAGACCTTAATACAGGAGAAACCATTGTCCTTGAAAAAGGCTCACTTGCAAAAGCCATCAGAGCTTCATCATCTATACCGGGCATTTTTACTCCTGTAACATTCGGGAACAGGATGCTTGTAGATGGAGGAGTAACAAACAACGTTGCATGTGATATAGCAAGAAGCAAAGGGGCGGATATTGTAATTGCCGTGAACCTGCTGAAGGATATTAAAGATTATGACATCTCTTCAGTTATTGACATTATTGCTCAATCTGTGAATATTATGATGCACGAAAACAATAAGACAAAACTGAAATATGCGGATATTCTCATAGAGCCTGAAACCAAAGGAGTCTCGATATTTGATTTCTCTCAAAAAAAGAGGCTTATGGAAGAGGGGATAAAAGCAGCAAAGGCAGCTATGCCAAAAATTAAAGCGCTGGTTCTGCAATATGGGCAATAAAATATATTTAAAATTTAGCACCGCACTCTTTAAATTATGACATACATTCTAAAGAAGATAATCACTTGCGCCATTGTCCCGCCCGGTTGTTTCATCATTTTGCTGCTTCTGTTCGCGGTCTTCCTAAAGAAAAAATCCCGGTTCTTTGCGCTATTGCTTGCCGGTCTGCTTTACCTCTTCAGCATACAACCTTTTGCGGACCTATTTTTGATGCCGCTTGAATATACATATAAGCAGCCCACATTAGCTGAAGTCAAAGCAGGCAGCGCATACGTAGTACTCGGTGGCGGTGTGAACGATTTCGCGCCTGACATAGACGGTGAGGGGACTCCGGGCAGCGAAGCTTTCCAAAGATTAATCTGCGCTTACAGACTCTACAGAATTGATAAAAAACCGATAATCTTTTCCGGGGGAATAATATTTGAAAGGCGTTCAGAGGCAGAGGTGGCAAAGAGGATTCTCTTATCCCTGGGAGTCAATGAAAAGGATATTTTCATGGAAGGAAAGAGTAAGGATACTTTTGAGAACGCAAAGTATGTAAAAGAATTATCGGATAAACACGGCATCAACAGAATAGTGCTTATTACAAGCGCATTTCACATGAAGAGGTCAATGCTGCTTTTTGATAAACTTTTCAAGGAAACCATTCCCTATCCAACCGGACACAGTACCTCAAAAATTAAATATGATTTGTTCAGTTACCTGCCGAATGCTGGCAACATGGGAGGCATTGCTATTGCGCTAAAGGAATACCTGGGAATATTTTTTTATAAAATTACACTTTAAATCTTTGGATCATTACATCATCAATCTTGTCTTTACCAAGAAGAACCATGAGGAGTCTGTCTACACCAATAGAAACGCCCGCGCGAGAACCTTTAACTTTTGAAAGCGCCTCAAGAAATTCTTCATCCGTTTGAAAGGTTTTTTTGCCAAGTCTTTTCCGTTCTTTATTGTCAATGGTAAACCTTTCTCTCTGTTCTTCGGGATTGAGGAGCTCCGTATACCCGTTCGCTATCTCAACTCTATTTATATACAGCTCAAACCGCTCGACCTTGTTCACATCTTTCTTCTCTGCCATAGTTGAAACAGATAAAGGCCAATTTTTAATGAAATAAGGAGTTTTCTCAATGATTTTTGGTTCAATTTCCTGAATAAACAGTTTGAAAAACAGACCATTCCAGTCATCTTTGTCATCAATACCTGTAAAACCTTTTGATTTCATAGAACAAAAAAGCTCATCCCTCTTTAATTTAAAGGGATTTATACCGGAGATCCTAAGAAAAAGCTCTTCAAGTTCATATACTTTAAAAGGTGTTTTAAAACTGTCCTTTCTGTCTTTAAATAATCTTTCCGCTATAAACCAAACCAACTCTTCAACTTCTTTTATTGCCTGGATATAGGTTCCTTCTCTATACCATTCAAGCATTGTAAATTCTATACTGTGAATTTCTTCAAACTCTTCAACTCTATAGACTTTGCATATCTGAAAAATCCTCTCATGCCTGAATTGCAGGAGTTTCTTCATATACATCTCCGGAGATGTATGAAGATAGTATGGGGCTGCACCGCCAATACACACCGTCAACGGATCAATATATGGATCGGGCGGTACGGTCTTCATGAGGTTTGGAGTTTCAACTTCAATATATTTATTTTTATAAAAATAGGTTCGTATTGTCTTTAACAGATGGTGTCTGATTTTTAAAATATTATATGGCTGATTGTCGATTCTCATAATGATTGATTTTTATAAGACAAACGGGTATACTTTGTCAAACGGAGAGGTGACCGAGTTGGCCGAAGGTGCTCGCCTGCTAAGCGAGTGTACGGGTTAAACCGTACCCAGGGTTCAAATCCCTGCCTCTCCGCCACTTTAATGCTATGATTATCAACAACGAATGGTTTTCATCGAGAAAGCCGTCAAAGACATGTTAATTCTCAAAAAGTTGTTGTAAATATCAATTTGTGTTGCCTTGGAATATATGAAAAAAAAACTCTCCAACCTTCCCATAACAAAAGATGTTCTGCTAAAGGCTTTTAAGCTGGAAAAAAAACCTTTGGGATTGAACGAACTCGAAAAGAACCTTCATTACGACAAGAATGATAGAAAAACATTAAAAGCCGTCTTGAGCGGTATGCTCAAGGAAGGCTCCATAATCAAGCTTAAAAACAAAAGATACGGCATACCATATGAGATGAACCTCGAAACGGGAACGCTGTCTTGCACAAGAAGCGGAAACGGATTCCTGATACCCGATAAGAAAAAAGAAAAAGGTATGGACGATATTTTTATACCTTCAAAATTTATGGAAAATGCTTTTCATGGAGATAGGGTTATTGCAAGGATTGAGCACACAACAAAGGGCAAAAAAGAAGGAAAAATCATTAAAATTATTGAAAGGCGCATCAAGAATATAACAGGGTTCATCAGAACAGATAAAAACAGGCTGAGCGTAATCCCCGATGACGAAAGGATACGGCACGATTTCATTATTACAAAGAAACCTGCTAAAGCGAACATCTGTAATAATGACCTTGCGGCAGCCAGTATTACAAGATTCCCCGGGGAGGGTAAAAACCCGGAATGCAGCATAATAAAGGTTTTTAAAGGACTTAATGACATAAGCACAATAACTCAATTTATCAAATACAAATACAGTCTTCCCTTAAAGTTTAAGAAAAATACAGAGGCAGAGGCAAAACAACTTACATCGCATGATCAGGACGAAAAAAGGGTTGACCTCAGAAAACTGAAACATATCACCATAGATGGAGAATTTGCAAAAGATTTTGATGACGCAGTCTGTGTGGAAAAATCAAAGAAAGGGTACACCCTGTACATCTCGATAGCAGACGTTTCTTATTATGTTTTGCCGGGTACAGGTCTTGACGACGAGGCATTCCAAAGGGGGACCAGTATATACTTCCCTAAAACGGTTATACCCATGCTGCCGAAGGCATTGTCCAATTTTACTTGCAGTTTGAATCCCAAAGAAGACAAACTGTGTGTTACCGTAAAACTTAGTTATAACAATCACGGAGATTTACTTCAGAGTTCTTTTCATCAATCAATAATTAAAAGTATGATGCGACTCACATACAATAAAGTAGAAGCCGCGGTGGTAAAGAATGACTCTAAGATAAGGAAAGAAATTAAAGATATTCTGCCCGAACTGGAATGGATGAAAGAACTGGCAACATTGCTTGCAGAGAAGAGAGGAAGAAGGGGCAGCCTCGATTTTGATTTGCCCGAACCGGAGGTTACTCTGGATATTGAAGGGGGAATTAAAAGTATCTTAAGAAGCGAAAGACTCTTTTCCCAAAGAATTATTGAAGAATTCATGATTGCAGCAAACGAAGCTGTAGCAGAATTTCTGTCACAAAGCAATATACCTGCCATTTACAGGGTACACGAACCCCCTGAACGCGAAAAGTTGTACGAGCTTGAAAAACTTTTACATGCACTAAATGGAAATTACAGCATAAACCACAAAAGCACCCTGAGCTTGCAGTCCATTCTTAATCAGGTCAAGGGTTCGGATTACGAATATCTCATAAACAAAGTTCTCCTCAAATCAATGAAACAGGCACGATATGCTTCTTCCAATAAAGGGCACTTTGGGCTTGCATCTGATTGTTATCTCCATTTTACATCGCCCATAAGAAGGTATCCTGATCTTATATGTCACAGATCACTCAAGAATGCTATAAATGGCAAGCCTATCATTTATAGCCTGAATGAGCTTGACAATATGGCAGGTCATCTTTCGGAAAGAGAAAGGCTTGCAATGGAATCTGAGAGGGAAGATGAGGACAGGATAAGGATCTTATTCATGAAGGATAAGACCGGCGAAGCATATGACGGCATAATTTCTCACATTACCTCCTTTGGCTTCTTTGTCGAACTCTTTGATCTATTCGTCGAAGGGTTGGTGCTTCTCACCGATCTCTATGACGACTACTATATTTTTCAGGAAGAAAAGTTCCGGCTCATCGGCAGAAGAACTAAAAAGATTTTTCGCATAGGCGATAAGGTAAGGATAAAAGTGATACTTGCCGATGTGGAAAAGAAACAGCTACACTTTAAACTTACGCAAAAACATTCCGGATAGAATATCTCCTGCACATGCACATATTTACTGCTCCGGATGACAGGCGTTCACAAGCGTCAGCTTAATGAATACCTCAGAGGGTGAGCGAGAAGGGGAGGCTCCGACGGCTGTGCCGGTGGAGGGGGCGCCCCCCTTACGGGCACAGCCGTGAGCCCCGGTAATTGACATAATAAACATGCGGATGTTAATTTATAAAATGAAATTCATCGAAAAGTTGCAGAATAGATTCTATCTTTATATTTTTAAAGAACTTGCATATATACTTTGTTTGGCCCTCGGCATACTTACCTTCATACTTATAATGAGTAAGATGGGGAGAATAGCGGATCTTGTCATAAACAAAGGGGTCGATCTGAAGGACATTATCCTCTTAATCGTTTATTCTTCCCCGCCTTTTCTCACCTTTACCCTTCCCATGGCTTTTCTGTTATCGACTATCGTCGTGCTTGGAAGGCTTTCGGCAGAAAACGAGGTGCTTGTGCTAAAAGCAAGCGGCATAAATTTGAAATGTCTTTTCTATCCCATAGCTTCAATCGGCATAATAATTACCTTTGTGGGGCTAATAAACACAAATATATTCCTGCCGAAAAGCGGTGAGCTATTCAGGGCTACATTGCTCAATGTAATTAAAAAAGGCATATCTGTTGACGATAAGGAAGGGGTATTCAATGATACAATATCCGGCGTAATAATATATATTAACAAAGTTGACGCAAACAATAAATCTCTCTCAGGAATACTCGTCTCTGATGACAGAGATAAGGATGTCAAACAGATGATATCGGCTGATAAAGGACTTATTAATTATGATCCGGCGACCCTCGATCTTTATTTTTTACTTGAAAAAGGGAGCTTGCACAGATGGGAAAAAATAAATGATGTTTACCGGAATCTTTCATTTAAGAACTACTCTTTTTCCATAAATCTTACCAATATGCTGCCGGGAAATGTATCTTTAAGGAAAAGACCGTACGAAATGGACATAAAAGAATTGAGACAGTCCCTTCCAAGCGCAAGCCCCTCGGACAGATACGATCTGCTCCTTGAAATCTATAAGAAATTCTCCATCCCTCTTTCATCATTAGCTTTTATTTTTCTCACAATACCGCTGGGCGTAAGGCGTGGAATAGGAGGCAAATTTTCAGGCATTGTATACAGTCTGGTTTTATTCATTTTCTATTATATTTTAATGGCCTTTACTGAAAACATAGGAAAAGCAATAAACCTTCCGGCCATACTTACCTCCTGCATACCGAATATAATTATTATTTCAGCAGGCTTTAGCCTTTTAAAACAGTTGAATTCAGAGGAATACACAGGTATTTCACAAAAACTGAAATATTTTTGGGGATATTATCTTGAAAAAGTTAAATAGTTACTTAATCTCAAATGTTTTAAAGATATTATTAATAACAGAGCTTGCCGGACTTGTAATGTTCATAACAATTGAGTTTTTCGAGCATATGGGTATTTTTACATCATCTTTCAAAAATTTCGCATTAAGTATTTTATATATATCTCTCAAAATTCCTTACTTTTTCAACCTTATACTGCCGTTAACATTTCTCATATCGATACTGATTCTCCTCATATTAATGATCAGGGGAAATGAAATGATCATTGTCAGGACATCCGGCATAAGTACGATTTCGGTTATGAAGCCCCTTCTTTTACTTTCCGCAGCCTTCATAATGTTTTCTTTTATTCTCTCTGAATGGATTATACCAATATCATTAAATAAATCAGAATACATCTATAGAATAAAGATAAAAAAAGAAGAACCATATGTATTCTTTAAAAATGGCCGGATATGGTTTAAAAGGGATAACATTATAAACAACATAGACTTCATTGATGTAAAAAAGGATATTATAAAAGGACTTACCGTGATTGAGCTGTCCGATTCATATACTATTAAAAAAAGGACAGACGCGAAAGAAGGCATATGGGAAAATAATTCATGGTTATTTACTGATGTTGTTGAAAGGACATTCGATGATGAAGAAATAAAATCAGTAAAAAAATACACACATTTAAAAGGCATTATAAGAGAACCGCCTTCTGTATTCAAAGTTATGGAAAAAGCCCCGGAAGAGATGGGATATCAGGAGCTTTCAAACTACATAAAAAAGCTCAGGGCAGACGGGCATGATGTTCGCAGATATCTTGTTGATCTCTACGATAAAATAGCATTTCCATTCATTAATCTTATCATGGTATTTGCTGCATTCTCTGTCGGTTTAAGGTATACCAAGACAAAACATATCTCAATAGGGGTAATCACCGGTATATCTCTTGGGGCATTGTACTTCTTCTCACATTCTATTTCGTTGTCATTCGGATATTCTGAAATATTTCCTCCTATTTTTGCTGCCTGGTTCTCAAATATTATCTTTTTATCTGCCGGCATAATAGGAATTGTCACCCTAAGGACATAGCTTGATTTGAAAGCTTATCTTGATATAGAAACAGACAGATAGGCTGAACGGTTATCATGCCATGCCCTTACCTCAATTCACCATCAAAATAATTAAAAACCTCGTTGACCCTTGAATATCAGGG
>CAZHHX010000067.1:0-16289 GCA_964532465.1 uncultured Syntrophorhabdaceae bacterium
TGCACTCAAAGAACGCCATGCACACAGCGGAAGAACTTGTATCAATAAACGCAGAGCAGATAAATCTCTGTTAGCGGCCCAGGCCCTCTTGAGGGGGCCGATTTGTTACTTGGCAATTTTTTGCGGGAAAGAGAAAAAGCTGATTTGCTCAGAAAAAGGGCGCTGCCAAGTTTTTTACGGTATTTTTATGGAACCAGGTATGATGATAAAAAACTGCAATATTTTAATAAATGAGAGGCATACAGACACAGTGTCTGTAACATTTCAGCAACTGTTGCTGAAAAATTTAGAATCCAGGCAGAGCCAATACAGGCTTTGGTTTGGATGATTAAGTAAATTTTTTATTCAATGTGAATAAAAGAAGATATTTTTCGAATAGATGTATATTATTGAGTACAGTTGATGAAAAAAGATAGAGGGAAACAAAAATTTGATGAGAACAGGAAAAGAATAATATAAACTTTTAAATAAAGGAGGGCACTGAATATGTTTATGCTTTCTCAAGGCGCGGGAATGAACCTCGGATTCCCTGATGTATGTATTACCCCGGTGGGCCCCATCCCTACGCCTATCCCGTACCCGGATATCAATATGTCCGCTGCTACTGCCCCTGCGGCATATAACGTTCTTGTTGACTGTATGCCTTCTATAAACCAGTTATCCATGGGTCTTGTAAGTTTCGGAGACTGCACCGGAGTTTTGGGCGGGGTGGTTTCTCATATGGAGGATGGCCAGACCGAATATCTTGTTGGATGCATCACGATCATGGTGGATGGCGCGCCTGCGCAGCGCCTAACAAGTGTCACGGGCCAGAACAGCATTGCAGTGCTCCCCAACGCGCCGGGTATGTGCTCCTGTCCAAGTCAGGTAACGGTTCTGACATTGGGTTAAATGAAAAAAAAGGGGTAATGAGATGGAATATTTAAAGTCAAAGAAGTTTTCTTTCATATCTGATTTTTTGCCTCCGGATACATTCGCTGTGGTCAGCTTTAAAGGATTTGAAGGAATTTCAAGGCCTTATCAATTTGAGATAATGCTTGTATCGGATGATCTCAAGGTAGATTTCGGGCAAATTATGAACAAAAAGGCCAGAATTGTATTCCACAGAGAAGAAGAAGGGGGAGATGTTTTTTATAACGGAATTATCGCCAACTTTGAGCAGCTTCACGAGATAAACAACTACGCCTTCTACCGGGCTCACCTTGTACCGAAACTCTGGCGGCTCTCCATTACCCATCACAATCAGGTCTTTCTCGACAGGACAGTTGAGGAGTTCAGCAAGGACATTCTCACTGACGGGGGGTTAGGCAGCCATGATTTTGAATTCCGCCTCCAGAGTACGTACGACCCTGTTGAATATGTATGCCAGTATGGGGAAAGTCATTTGAACTTTCTCTCACGCTGGTTTGAACGGGAAGGCATCTACTATTATTTTGAGCAGTCTGAAGATAATGAAAAGGTCATTTTTACCGATACCAGAATAGTGCACGCAGACCCGCCTTTTGGCGGCAATATCGTTTATTCACCGCCTTCAGGACTTGAATCGTCTCATTTGAGTGAAGCAGTCAGGTCTTTCCACTGCCGCAAAAATGTACTGCCCGCAAAGGTTCTTCTGAAGGATTACAATTACCGGAGACCTTCCCTTGAAATAACAGGAGCCGCAGATGTTGATAAAAACGGCTCGGGTACGGTCTATTTCTATAATGAGCATTTCAGGACAAGCAAAGAAGGCAACAGGCTGGCCAGGATAAGGGCTGAAAACATCATCTGCAGGGGCGAGGAATATTATGGTGAAAGTTCGGTGCCGTACCTGCTGCCGGGTTTTACCTTTAACCTTACAAAACATTACCGTGATGATTTTGACCGGAAATATCTTATAACCGGCGTTAATCACGATGGTGATCAAACAGGTTTTCTTCTTCCCGGAATAAGCCCTGATCCCGACAAAGGAAAACAGCATATGTACTACAGCAACAGTTTCACCGCCATCCCGGCAGCAACGCAATTCAGATCCCAAATAATGGCAAATAAGCCAAGGGTTTCGGGAACCATAGTCGGCAGGATAGATGCTTCCGGAAGCGGCCAATATGCCGAACTCGATGAAATGGGACGTTACAAGGTCATTATCCCCTTTGACCTTTCAGGAAGAACAGGGGGGAAAGCGTCGAGCTGGATCAGGATGGCAACGCCATATGGCGGCGGCAACCACGGTATGCACTTCCCTCTCCATAAAGGAACAGAGGTTCTCCTTACCTTTGTTAACGGCGATCCTGACAGACCCATTATCGCTTCAACAGTTCCCAACCCTGATGTGCCAAGCCCCGTTACTTCTGCAAACCAGACATCAAACATCATCACAACAAGCGGCGGAAACAAGATACATATGGAGGATCAGGAAGGAAGCCAGCGCATCTACTTGCATTCACCGACTGCAGACAGCTCCATCCGCCTTGGTTCAGTGCCGCCCCCTTCAACAGAAACACCCCCTCCAACAGATCCACCCCCCGAAGATCCACCAAAGGGTCCTGCCGGTGTAGAATGGGAGACAATGAAGCCCTTTGAGGAAGGCATAGGTATTCAACTTGCTACCAGCAGTTGGCTCGATATCAGCGCCCAGTTCAAGAATGAAATAATTCTCGGAGACGTAAACGAGGTGGTTATAGGAGGGGTCGGGGATGTATGTATAGGAGGCAGAGCGATTGTTTCTATGATAGCATATACCGATATTACTCTGGGACTCAAACACGACTTTGTATTTCCTGAATGGGCAGCGTTTACCGGTACAAAAAGAGAGGTTCATGTCAAAAAGGAAGAGGCTGCTGAACTGGATAGAAAGTTTGCCGACAGAGACGAAAAGATATTCAGGAATGAGAAACAGATAGCAAGTACTTGCTTGAGGGCTTATCACACGGAAACGGTAGCTGTAAAAAATATGAACAAGGCAATAGATGATATAAGGGAAATGGTTAATCGCGAATTACGGGCATGTAACGACAAAATAGCAGCGGTAAAATCAGATGTTTCAGCTGTAGACACCAAAGTAAAGAGTACGATAAGCGATTTGGACTACGTCGCAGACTGTGTCAAGGAAATTGGAGCTGAGGTTAAAACAACGGCAGCTTCCGTTCACGAAGGCGCGACGAAGATTGAAGATCATGGACTTAGTTCGTCGAGCGCGGGAGCGATTACAAGAGAAGCTCCCCTTATAAGCGATGCGTGAGGAGCATACAGAATGAAAGTCATAAAGGATATGGAGCATGGACTCCTTTTAAATTACTTCGGTCTCAACAACAGGTTTTACCTTTCTGTGACTATTATGACTTTTTTTGATTTCAATAACCCTGATCAGCCCATAAGCGAACAGAAGCTGTGGCCATTTGTTCAGGAAGAGTTGGGGAAAGAGGCTGTCTTTGATATGGCTATGCCGAAACCCAAAGGAGAAGTCATTGTATGGGGAAGGTGTTTTACGCCGGAAGGCAAACCCCGTCCTGCCTCACAGGTGTATTTTCAATTGGGTCCAATTAAAAAAACACTCTATATTTTCGGTAACCGTTACTGGAAGAAATCGGGTATGGGCATGATAATAAGCGATCCCGAGCCTTTTACGGAAATGCCTGTGATTTACGAAAGAGCCTTCGGGGGCAGCGGTTTTGATAAAAATCCCCTGGGGAGAGGCATCAACACGGTTGCCATGCCTGGCGGAAAAGAGGCGGTGCCCTTGCCTAATATTGAAGACCCGAAACATCTTATCGGATCGCCTAAAGACCGCCCTGAACCGGCAGGCTTCGGGCCGCTTGACTTTACCTGGCCGCAGAGATCAAAAAAACTCGGCACTTATGATAACAAATGGTTCAGGGAACGCTGGCCTTTCTATCCCGAAGATATGGACTGGACCTATTTTGACGCTGGCCCGGAAGACCAGCAGATGGAGCTGTTTTTTAACGGCAGCGAAAAAATCACTGTTGGAAACATGCACAAGACAAAACCGATAATCGAGTCCCGTCTCCCTAATCTTCGCCATCGGCTCTTTATCAATCAGCTTGCGAACAAAAATGAACCTGAAGGAGAAAAGATCTTCAGGGAGATAAATGCCAACATTGATACTGTATGGCTGTTTCCTCACATGGAGCGGGGGGTTGTCATCTACCGCGGAAATGCGGAAATTGCGGATGATGAGGCTCTGGATGTGCCGCATCTCTTTATTGCCACGGAAGACCCTTCCGTACAGGCTAAAACCATTGAGCAGTTTCATGAGGAATTTGAAAAAAGGCTTGACAGGAAAATTCCTGAATCCGCGGTTGCAGCAAAGGCTAAAGCCAGGGAAAAACTGGCTGAAGCAGCGGAACGTCTTAAAGACCTGCCGCAGGAGATAGCCGACTCCTTCGCCGCCGGTTTAGGAAAGATGCCCGCTCCGGTGAGGACACATGCGGAGACCCTTGCTATGGCCATCAATCTTATAGATCAACAGATTCCGAACCTCGATGCCGGAGAAAAGAGGCTTCTGGAGGCAAAGGCTAAATTCAGTCATATTGCAAAGATAGATACAAGCGGTTTTCAGATTATGAGGAATCAGTTCGCCGATACGAAAGCGGAACTTCAGGGCATGTACACCATGCTTGATGAGATGAATGCGGATACTGCTGCAACCCAGAAAGAAATGGGCGCCGTCTACAAGAAGGCAATAAGCAGAATAGACCCTGCTCTCTTGAAAGAAAAGGGGATTGATCCGAATTTGGATTTTGACATATTTAAAAAAACTCCTGAAGATTTATGGCATGAACAGGGAATGCGTTTCATCGAAAGCTGCCGGGACAATCTTGAATTGCGTCCGGAGTATTTAAAAATCTTTGTTGCTATGGGATTAAGACGATACACTATCAAACGTTCCTGGATAGGCATCAATGCAGTGCGTAAAACCGATGATCCTGCCCTCTGGGGACTTGCGGCAGAGGACAAAAACAGAGAAAATCCGAAAGAGCTTGACCTTCCCACCGGCCTTATTGTGCCCTGTTTTGAAAGATCAAGACTTCATCGGATAAAAATTATTTCATTCCATCATGTGTATCCGCCGCCTGATTTTCCAAGTCTGACCTTTGGGGAAATCAGGAGGTTAGGAAAGGACATTTTAATCGAAGGTTCCGGGGAAAGTGCCATGGTTCATGGCTCAGATGACGGAAAACCCTTTATCCGTGTGGCCAGGGAATTCGAGGCGCTGCTGCTTCATCAGGAGTTAGGCGGTTTCTGCGCCGTCATAGCCATGGAGAATCAGGAAGTAAAGCCTGATAAAGAGACGGAAGGTTTTCTTAAGAAGGCCCCGCAGTTTCTTGTTATCCAGTATCCTGATTCAAAAGAGCCTGCAGACGGAAATATGGATGTATGGAAGAAAATCTATCCCCAGGCTGAGCCCCTTTATATGCCTGCGGGTACGAACCTGTTCGAGGCCAAAAAAATGGGGGTTGATCTCTGGCAGTGGGTTGCTGATGCCCTCCACTCCGGTATTGCCCCGGACCCGGAGACAAAACCGAAGGAAGTGGATATAAATAACCCCGGCGCTCTGGCTGCCCTTATCCCGACTTTTGATGTAGCGGCTATCATCCAAAAGACAAGGGATACAATGATGGCCGAGATGCAGCCTGAAATCGACCTGATGGAAAAACAAAAGAAAGAGATGATGGATATTGCCCGTAAAACCCTTGAATCTAAAGGCCTCAATGCCGATAAACTCCTCAAGTCTGCAGAAATGTCTGCTGAAGAAGAGGCCAACCCCTTTGCCTCCATGAAGAAACAGTATGCAGATCAGTTTTCTGATGTCCGCAAGCAACTGAAGAAGCAGGGTGTTCTGGCGCCGGATGTTGAAAAGCGGATTGCCGAAGCGGAAAAGGCAAGCAGCGACCTTCTTACGAAGGCTGCAGCGCAATACGAGGAAGGAACGGCGAGACTGGCGGATGCTGAAAAGAAGATTGCGGCAGGGCCGCCGGACTGGGCAAAAAAGCTTTTGTCGGATGCAGGCATAGACCCTGAAGACCCGTCGCCCATGAGACAGTTAACACGTGAAGAGGTTATTGAACGTCATGAGAAGGGAATCAGTCTGGCAGGAAAGAATCTCTCCAGCGTTGATCTGTCAGGCCTTGACTTAAGTGGCGCCGATCTTTCAAGAGCCATTTTGAAAAAGGCCAATATGAGCAAATGCATTCTCGACGGCGTTGATTTTTCAAGGGTTCTGGCAGGAGAAGCGGATTTTTCCCATGCATCCATCATAAACGCGAAACTGACAAAGGGTATCTTTCGCAGCGCTAAATTTGTTGAGTCAAACCTTTCAGACAGCAATCTTACAAAAGCATTGATGAATGAAGCAGATTTGTCAGGTTCAACCCTCATGGGAGCCATCCTGGAAAAAGCTCTTCTTGAAAAGGCGATTTTGAAAAAAGCGAATCTCTCAAACGTGAAAGCCATGCAGGCATATTTCCTTTCCACTGACTTATCTCTTGCAAATTTGTCAGGCTCAGACCTTACAAAAGCGATGTTTTTAAAAGCGAATATTGAAGAGACAAATTTTTCCCATGCTGTCGTACGTTCAGTCCATTTTATCGAAACGAAGGGGACGAAGGTTAATTTTGCCGATGCTGATATGTATAATTCCCGTATTCTCAATGGTTCGGCTATGACAGAGAGCGTTTTTACCAATGTAAGGGCCGATAAAGCCAGTTGGATGAAATCCGATCTCTCAGGGAGCGATTTCCGGGGGACTGTCATGAAAAGGGGGCTTATTCAGGAATGCAATCTTGCCGGATCGAATCTAGCCGGAATATCGGCTGGAGAAACACGCATCACCAAGACAGATTTGAGCGATACCAACATGGAGAAAACAAATCTCTTTAAGGGTTCGCTCAGAAAATCGAAGCTTGTGCGGACAAATTTGAACAAGGCAAACCTCTACAGTGTGGAATTCTACCGTACAGGAGTTGGGGATACACATTTTGAAGGAACCAACCTGAAAATGACGAAGCTCTATAAACGGACAGACCTTATCCCCGAAAAAAAGGACAAAGGTTAGAGCAATGACGAAAGAAGAACTCTTAGCGGCAATAGAACGTGACGACACCATCGAGAAGGTCGATTTATCAGGTCTTGATCTGTCCGGCCTTGATTTCTCCGGCGCCCGTTTTGAAAAATGCGTATTTCACGATACTTTGTTTATGAACGCAAAGATACAGCGCACCGGATTCAAGGGATGCGATTTCAGAGGCGCGCGGATTGAGTCGGTTGATCTGACGAAAGCAATCTGGTGGAAGATGGACCTTCGCGGAGCTATTTTGAAAAATTCAATTCTCCACAAGGCTGTCCTTTCAGGAGCTGATCTCTCAGAGGCTGACTTATCAGGAGCTGATCTCAGCAACGCGGTTATGGATAACGCGAAGCTGGAGAATGCAAACCTGTCAGGGGTAAAGCTCTTCAGGGCCATGCTCATGAAAGCATCTTTCAAAGGCGCGAACCTGTCGAATGCTGATCTGTCCCGTGCAATCTTTTATCAGGCCGATCTTACAGGCGCTGTACTTAAAGGCGCGACAATATTTAAGACTTTCTTAAGGGATTGTATTCTTATAAACCAGGATTTCCGCGGGGCATCCTTCACCATGTCGCAGGCAGGCGGAGCCGATTTTAAAGGATCTGATTTTACCGGCGCGGATATTACACAGACAAACTTCATGAATGCTGACATGAGTGAAGTTAAGCTTGACAGAGTAAAAGGCCCAAGGGCCATATTTATGGATGCCAAGCTTCCCGGCGCCAGTTTGACAAATGCTGACCTGTTTCAGTCATTTTTTGAGGGATGTAATCTAACAGGAGCGGACTTAAGCGGATCAAATCTCGAACAGTCCATGTTCCCGAAATCAAAATGCCGCGGGACCAAATTTGTTGGAGTCAATTTGAACTATGCGGACTTTTCTCATGCAGACCTGACAGCAGCGGACTTTTCCTCTGCCGGGCTCTATCGCGCAAAACTGCACCGTATTGTTGAAGATCACACTATCTGGACACATGCAAACAAGGAAGCTGCCCTGGGGATTGATCCTGATTTGGCCGAGGCCGAGGATATGTAGTGTTTTTGATATAAAAGGAGGCAAAAGATGAAAAATATTGCAGAAAGAATCGAATCAATTCAGCCGGTCCTGGAATACTGTATCGTAACGGATGAAAGGGAAGGGGAATGGACAGTTGCAATAAACAATGTCCGATATAGAGCAATTGTAGCAACAAGTTGTCTTGTCGGACCGGAAAAAAACGATATTGTCCTTGTATCCATTGATCATGAAGGGCGCTGTTATATATTGTCAATACTTGAAAGGCCGGATCGTGAAAAAAGACCGACAACTCTTTCTTTTGAAGGTCAGGTCAATCTCAATGTTCATAACGGCGGGTTGCAGGTTTCCGCGCGTGACGGGATCACCTTTATGACACCGGAAAAACTGTCCATGACATCGGAAGACCTTGAAATCAACGCATTGAAAGGAGAGGCAAGAATAGAGAGTTTTTCTTTCCTCGGGAGAATCTTCAACGGTCAGATAGAGAAGATCAAAGTTATTGCCGACACCCTTGATTCTATTTTCAGACGAGCTGTGCAGAGGTTTGTATCATCATACCGCTATATTGAAGAACATGAGGAGATACAGTCTGCGTCAACCCGTATGCTCGTTGACGGGACGCTTACCATGCAGACAAAGAACACCGTGCATACAGCGGAAGGGCATGTTAAGATAGATGCAGAACAGATTCATCTTGGATGATTTAAAACAAAGGAGGTATATATGTTTCAATCAACATCAGGCGGAAGTATGAATCTGGGATTCCCTGACGTTTGTCTGACGCCGACGCCTGTAGGACCCATACCTATTCCATATCCGAATATTTCCACCGGAGCAACATCAAATCCGACAACAACGGCATTGACTGTGCTAACGGATGGCATGCCGTCACTGAATCAAATGTCCATGACAACAACGAGTAGTGGTGATAATATGGGTGTCAATATGGGCGTTGCCTCCGGTATGGTCATGGGGCCCTCGGAGTTTATCCTCGGGAGCTTTACCGTGTTTAAGGAAGGCGCTCTTGCCCAGAGACTTACCAGCATGACAGGCCATAACGGACTCAGTATGAACTGTCCGGGAGTTACCCTTGTTCCGAGTCAGGTCACGGTTCTTGTGCTTGGGTAAAAAACGGAGGGATATTTATGAATAATGACAAAATGCCTTACACAATACTGGCCTTGGCGCCTTTTGCTCCAACAGGTGAGTCTTCAAGAATTGAGATACGGGATATAAATGCCGATACCATTGACAGCGTCATGGAGGCCATATCTCCAAGACTCTGGATATCACTGCCCCAGACGATCTGCCCGGAGGGAGGTATTACCCTGGCGCCGAAACGAATAAAGGATTTGACGCCTGACAATATGATAGAGGGTGTGCCCTATCTGAAAAACCTCATTGAGGCAAAAGAGCTGATAAAAACATCCAATGCCAAAGGTGTATCTCCTGCCGATATTGCTTCTTCAGTAAGGAAAGATTGGCCTGATCTCAACCTTGAACTTTCACTGCCCCATGTGACTCAGGAAACGCATTCCAGCGGCAGTGCCATAGACGATATACTTTCCATGGTTGCAACACCTGGCGGCAGTTCTGTTTCCGGCCCCGGAAAAGGACCGGAAACATGGATCAGAGAGATAGATGAGCGTCTTCAAACAATCATGGGCTATGTCTTTGATAATGAAGAATGGCGTATTTTTGAGGCAGCCTGGCGTGGCGTCGGGACTTTAGTAAAAAAAGGGTTAATACGCCAGGGAAACGGCATCGAGTTAAAAATCGTTTCCATATCTAAGGATACACTATCTTCCGCGCTGGATAAGCTTTCAGCAGATATGGAAGGTATGATACCGAACCTCGTTATAATCGATATCCCCTTTGACCAGACACCTCTGTCTCATGACCTTCTTGAAAAAACTGCTTCCTTTGCCTCAACACTGCTTGCACCAACGGCAATGTGGATCACCCCAAGATTTCTCAATCTCGAAAAGTGGGGCGAGATACACAGACTGCCCTACCTGAAGACCCATATTGAGGACGCAGTTTTTGCGAAATGGCGTAAATTAAGGGAGTCGGCGGATGGAAACTGGATAGCGCCTCTTTGCAACCGTTTCCTTGTTCGCCCCCTTTACAATAAAGACTACAAGGCAAGACAAGTGTTTTTTGAGGAAACAAAACCACTCTGGATCAGCCCTGTCTGGGCCTTTGCAGCCCTTGTTTCCCAAAGCATGGAAAAATTTGGATGGCCGTCACGTTTTACCGATTATATGACTATCAGACTTTCGGACCTTGCTGTTTTTAGTGAGTCCGGTAATGACGGATCTTCTACCGAGACACTTTTCTCAGACGACCGTATACGGCAGTTTGCCGAGATAGGAATTACTGTCTTATGCGGAGCCGCAATGCAGGATGTAACCTTTTTCCCCAGAGGTTCTGCAGCTTCAGGAGAATCACTCCTCTTTCAGCTTTTCTTTTCCAGGATTATCGGTTATCTCATTTGGAAGCGGGATCAAGCACCTGAATATGATGATGGTAATTCTGTGCCCTCAGAGTATGTGAAGGATGCACTGGAGAAACTTTTTAAGTATAACGGCAGCGAACCGCCTTATGACCTTAATGTAACTGCAGGTGAACCTGATGAAAGCGGGCTTGTACCTGTGAAAATAGCCTTTACCCCGCCAGGAAATATCCTGCCGGGAACAAAAAAGATTGAATTCACATTCTCCTGGTGAGGAAGCAATATATTGAAGGGCAACAACCTTGCCCTCTGTTACCGGTCAATACCGGAATAACGGCAGAGCGTCTCTGTATTGCTGACTTCGCGGCCTCGAAGCTTTTTGACATTGTGAGACAGGGGATTTTCTTCTAAAGCGATAAGCGTTTTGATAATTTTATCATGGACCTTTCCCGGTAGCTCTTCCAATTCCTTCTCTGCCGATCTCTTCAGGTAGACAGTGAAGGGTGTGTGATATTGTAAGCGCTGAAAGGGTATTTAATCTTATTATCAAACGGTATTTGATTTTGTATTTTGAGCAAAAATAAATATGACCTTCTTAAATTTGTTAGTAAAGTTTTTTATAAATATTCCTTCAAAAGCTCAACACAATTGCAGTCAAGGAGTTTAACATCAGGGTATTGAATTTCTTTTGTACTTGTTAAATAAGTTATAATATCCCCCTTTTCTTTTTTTGTTGCTTCAAGTGCAGTACCAAAGATATTTGTCTGAGCATTTATAGATTCTGGGAGTCCTATGACTTTCATATTAGTTTTATCATAGCCAAATCCAAGAAAACAAATTAATTCTGCTTGGCCAATTGCAGTTCTTATATTTTCAATTTCTGTACCAGTTCTTTCAAAGATTATTCTTATTCTGTCTTTAATTATATTAAATTCATGATAGCTATATCTGGAACCATATGTTTTACTTCCACCCTGCCATGGTAGAACATCAACTTGACCATAGACATGGTAAATCGGGATTTTATTTATTTGTTCTATTATTTCTGAATCCGATATCTTGTAATATAGGCTTTTGAGGCGACTAAAGAGATAATACTCCAGTGATCTATCATAATTAAATGTAATAAAAATTACCTTATTTTCTCCAAACGATTTGAAGGCTTGACCAGTTGTAAAAGTCTCAATCATTTTATTATATAAATGAAAATACCAGTTGCCTTCGAGGTCATCCTGAGAAATGTCAGTTTTCTCGGCATCCAATATCAACATCGCGATTGCCATTTTACCTATGTCAGAAAATTCAGGATTTATTGCAAGAAAGCGGTCAATAGATTTAATATCTGAGTCTCTAAATGCTCTGGCAAATTTAATGCTTTCGTAAACCTCTGGAGAAAGATTGTCATTGTCAATAATGTTATCGCCAGTAAGAAGCTTGTTCAATTTCGTTGTAAAGTTTGAGCATATTATACGCCTTAATTCGGCTCCAGTTGGATAACCATAAGGCCTACTTGCACCAGCTCCTAAAATAAACACAGTATTATTCGTTATCATATGTTACCTCAAGACAGCATAGGACATTTTCAGCCATTCTTCTGCCTGTCAGACAGGTATTCATTTAAGGATCGAGATGGTTCTTTACGGTGTTGTTTAATGATGGCAGCATCCATCAGGTCTTCACGAAACTCTTTATCGCTATGCATATTTCAATTACTGCCTCTCTCATTTTCTCTGGCAATGCCCTAAAAGCTGTCATGAATACTTCCGAAGTTGCGTCCACAGTCGCCATGATAAATACCCCTCTCTTATGCATCCCCGTTAATAAAAACGTTAGTTAACATGTCATTTTATCATTATTCAAGATAATAATTAAATTACTTTTTTACACCAATAATAGTAATGACAGGGGTATTGTCAAAATATGAATGAAAAGCCGGTAAGCAAAATCAGTATTGACAGATGTTTACAAAGATAAAACACGGGGAGGGATAAGGAAGTATGGGAAATGATTCCGCCGGATTCACATCAGCAAATAATGGCAGATGGGAAACCGGCTTGGAGTGGGCTACGGCATTTCAGAATTTTTACAGATGTGGATGGGCTGTGAGCTTTGCAGGCCGTAATCGTACTGAATGTACGATGGAGGATCGCAAGGCGAAGCAGACTGCCGCAGATTAAAAATTCTCAAATGCCGCAGCCCGTCCAGGAGAACAAAGACAAACCGCTCAAAAATAAGAGCAAAGGGAAAGAAACTTTTGACAAAAACATGACAGGACTGAGGGGATTTTTAATGAAGGCTGCTCGTTATTGCAGTAGGAGACAATTTCTCCGAAACTGTTTCGGAGAAATTGTAGAATTAATGAACGGGCCAAAACTTGGTATATATTTGAGCAACGCCAACATGCGCAAAGGCATTATATGAATCTTCTATAGCCCCTTTTTACCGGAGCGTTTGCTCCTTCCGTACCCGATTCCCAGTTTATTCATTCTGTTTCTGAGAGTGCTGGTGTTTACCCCAAGAAGACGGGCAGCGCCATCAGGGCCATGAACCTTCCCTTTTGCTGCCTTAAGGGCCTTTTCTATATGACGGAGGATGACCGTGTCCAATATTGCTATATCATTAGGTTCCTGGTCTCTTGAAGGCATTATATCTTCCCGGAATAGAAACGTATCAGGCGCAAGGTCATCTCCTTTATTCAGAATAAGGGCTCGCTCAATAACATTTTCCAGCTCACGGACATTTCCGGGCCAATGGTGTGCCATAAGACGGTCAATTGCGCCAGAGGCAAGGGTCGGGACCTTCAACAATTTAAGATCCCGCGATTTTCTGGTGATTAAATGATAAACAAGCGCCGGAATATCTGCCTTCCTCTCTCTAAGAGGAGGGATAAAAACAGGAAAAACATTGAGCCTGAACCAGAGGTCTTCACGGAAACGCTCTGACAGGACCATCTCTTCAAGGTTACGGTGGGTAGCTGCAATAATTCTGATATCAACGGGGATGGGATTTGAACCGCCTATCCGCTGAATCTCCCTATACTGGAGTACCCGGAGCATCCTTGCCTGCGCCTGAAGGGGGAGATCTCCAATCTCATCAAGGAACAGAGTGCCGTGATTTGCCCGCTCAAAACATCCCCGTTTTTGAACAATTGCACCGGTAAAAGCCCCTTTCTCGTGTCCAAAGAGCTCACTATCAACCAGGGTTTCAGGGATTGCACCGCAATTTACCTTGATAAAGGGGCCGCGTCTGAAGGCCGACGAGTGGTGGATGGCGCCGGCAATTACATCTTTTCCCACCCCGGTTTCTCCCCTCAGGAGTACCGGGCTGTTGAGATGGGCAACCTGACGGACCATCTCCATAACACCCTTCAGACCGTAGTCGCTGCCGACTATCTGGTCTCCGAAAGTGCGCAACAATTCTCGATGGAGATAACGATTGTCATCTTCCCTGAGGTCTTTCAGTTTTCTGCACTCTTCCTGATGGAGCGTATTTGAAACAGCCAGGGAAATCGGCTCCTGCAAAAGAGCCAGCAGTCGCGCATGCTTCTCGGAATACCTGTCCTTACCTTCCGCCCTTACAAAAAGCGTTCCCATTTTTTGTTCTTCAATAGACAGGTACATAAGCAGGGCCGAATAGTTTTGCGGCTCAAAATACTCTCTCAGGCTCCTACCCACCGGATCGGCATCCGGGCAATTGACGATTCTCATTACCACAGGGGAAAGCTCTGAACGTTCGATAATAATATGAGGCACATCCATTTTCAGAAGCTTCTCCCGCGCGGCAGGGGGGAGGAGCATTATGGTATCACTGCTTCGGCCTTCATCAGGCGTTGCGACAGCTATCCTGCGAAGACCACCCATGCTTTCTTCATAGATCCAAAGAATCATCATATCTACCGGTATAGACTCCCTAATGCAGACGAGAAATCGATGCAGCGCCGTCGAAATATCAAGGCTGCTGCATATCTGCGAGGTTGCTCTACGAAAAAACTCATTTTCGTCAATAACCATGGTCTCTTCTCCTTTCCAGAAATCTCCCTAAAATGTCACATAAGGCAATTATACACTTGAAATGTCTTATATGACATTAAAAGTTCCATTATTGGCAATTTAGTACAAGATGAATAGGTAAATCTCTGTTATTACAGATAATTAAGTATGGCATCCCTTTTGCCTGATATGCAGGAGGGTTGAAAACTGCCCGGAGATGATCCTAAGTTGAAAGAAGGAGGTGAAAATAAATTCTTGCACCAAGTGCAAAAGCAGCTATTTTTAAAATAAAAGGAGAAAAAGAAAATGAAAAAGGTGTTATTTATCGTTATGATCACATTATCCCTCATTATGTCAGCAGCATGTTTTGCTCAGGCTCAGACAGCAGGAACTGTTGCGGATACCAAAGGTTTTGAACCCCCCAAACCGAAGCTTGAATTCCTTGGTCGCTGGTCAGTTGATCTCGTTGCCCCCATCTGGGAATTGGGAGTCACTTCAGACCTGGGAAAACGCCGCATTATCCCCATCACGGGCGGCACATTCGTAGGTCCTGATTTCAAAGGTAAAATTCTCAATAACGGCGCTGACTGGCAGGTTGTGACAAAAGACGGCCTGGCAATTATTGATACGCGGTATCTGCTCCAGACCGATGATGGTGCATATATCTATCTTCAGACCAAAGGTTACCGGTTTGGTCCTCCGGATATTATGGCAAAGGTCGCCAAGGGTGAGGTTGTTGATGGCAACCTCTATAATTTCCGCATTACCATGCAGTTTGAAACAAGCTCCAAGAAGTATGACTACCTGAACCGCCACATCGGTATTGCCTGGGCCATGCGTCTCGGCAATGCAGTGGTCTACGACGCCTATCTGGTTAAATAATTACCAGCTCTTTGCTGCCGGGGAGCTAAACCGTATATTACATGGACACTTATCTCCCCGGCTGAAACTTGCGGTGGAATTTCCTGACTGTCAGGATCATGGAGAATCAATTGCTCCGGGTGAAACTCATGCTGTTACTATTGCCGTTACCTGACTATTTAAATACATCGTCCAGCCAATCGAAGAGCACCTGACTCATGAGACTGCGGTTCTCCATGATACAGTGATTTGTCGCGCCTTCGTTAGTCGGCGTGATTACCATTTTCTTCATTTGGTTGGGAAGGCCGTCCATGATGATTTTTTGCTGCCGCTTGACCTCCTCGCTCTTGTACTCACCTTCGCCGACGATGAGCAATGCCGGCACAGTGATTTTAGCGGGATCAAAGGTGTATCCTTTATTGGCTGCCGCGAGACCGGAAGGCTTGTCCATAGGTACACCCCAGCGCCAGCAAATAGCTTTTACGATGTTGCCGTGAAAGGCAGTCCAGGAAGCGATTTCCTTTTTTGATGCCAGGACTACGAGCATGGTGGAGAAAAGAGGGTATGCGTCAACAACGCCGGAATTCATGGCAATTGCCTTAATCCGGGGGTCGTGCGCGGCGGCCTGGGGCACAAATCCGCCGCCGCCGCTGTATCCGTAAGCGGCCAGTTGACTGGGATCTACATCGGGACGGCTGAGGGCATAGTCAACGGCCGCCTTCATGGGAACATTCATGTCCGGGCGGAAGGGTTTCCCATACAAAGGGAGGAGTCCCTGTCCGGGCAGATCAACGGTCATGAAGTTATAGCCGCGATCATAGGTCTGGGGGGCGATATAGAAGAAGAGATCCTCGGCAAAGGTTTCACCGCCGCCGATCATGATCAGGGTCTTCGCGGGTT
>CAZHHX010000068.1:0-15597 GCA_964532465.1 uncultured Syntrophorhabdaceae bacterium
ACCGGCTATCAGCGGAACCGGGTTTTTGTGTTCCATGAGTACATGAAGATGTTTTAATGGTAATTTATGCCGATGAGGATTTATAGATTGGTGCCCTTTTTTTATCCTGGGGTACGAAGTTAACGCACAAAAACGTTTGTATTTTTCATCTCATAGGGGTAGAATTTCTAATACATCAAAAACTGGAAAGTAAAATTGTATGCAACGGAGAATGCTGGGGTACAGATCATAATGTTGAAACCAAATGGATAACATGGCAACAAAAATAGATTTGTCATCAATCAGGGACAATTATAAACATGGTTCGGTAGGCCGGTTTCTCGCTGATGTTTTGAAGCCGCAGGCCGATCTGTCTATCGTTTCAGCTTACTTTACCATATATGCATATAATCGTCTGAAAAAAGAACTGGACAGCATCAGCCGGCTGCGTTTTTTATTCGGTGAGCCGTCTTTTATTCAATCCATTGATCCGGAAAAGAAGAATAACAGAAGTTTCCAAATAGAGGATGACCAGCTTGTTATCCCTATAGAAAATCGCCTCAAACAAAAATCCATCGCCATGGAATGCTCTGACTGGATACAAGATAAAGTTGATATCCGTTCTATGGTAAAACCCAATTTCCTGCACGGCAAGATGTATCACATATTACAGGAGAGCGGCGTTGAAAAGGCCATTGTTGGCAGTTCCAATTTTACCGTTAATGGTCTCGGTCTGGGGGGCAGCCGGAATATTGAATTGAATATGATTATTGACAGCGACCGCGACAGGCAGGATTTAAAAAACTGGTTCAATGAACTCTGGGACGACAATACCGGCCTGGTTGAGGACGTAAAAGACAAGGTACTCAAATACCTCGAACAGTTCTATATTGAAAACGAACCTGAATTCATCTATTTCAAAACACTCTTTCATATTTTTGCAGATTATCTGGAAGATCAGCAAAAAGGCGGCCTTCTGAATGAACGGACAGGTTTTTTTGACAGTGAAATATGGAATACCCTTTACGATTTCCAGAAAGACGGTGTAAAAGGGGCCATCAACAAGATACTCAGGCATAATGGATGTATAATTGCCGACAGCGTTGGTCTCGGCAAGACATATGAAGCGCTTGCTGTTATAAAATATTTTGAACTCCTCAACAGCAGAGTCCTCGTCCTCTGTCCCAAGAAGTTATCTCGAAACTGGACGATTTATCAGGCAGGCCAGAACCATGCGCTGAACCCGTTCACAAGAGACCGGCTTAATTATACCGTCCTTTATCATACCGACATGTGCCGGATTACCGGAAAATCGGACGCTAACGGTATTGAACTTGAGGATTTCAACTGGGGCAACTACGATCTTGTAGTTATCGATGAATCCCATAATTTCAAAGGGAATCCTCTGGAGAGAACAAAAGACGACGGCACGACAAAAATGAACCGCGCCAAATGGCTTATGGAGAAAATTGTAAAATCCGGAGTCAGGACAAGGGTGCTCATGCTCTCCGCAACGCCTGTAAACAATACCCTCCGCGATCTGAGAAATCAGATAGCTCTTATTACAGAAGGAAAAACAGAAGCACTGTTTGAGTCCTGCGGCATCAAGGATATATCGGCTACCCTGGTAAATGCCCAGGTACATTTTACCAACTGGGCAGACCCGAAGAAAAATCCAAAAAGAACACAAAAACAGCTTCTGGAAAGACTTGATTCGTCATTCTTCAAACTCCTTGATGAATTGACCATTGCCCGAAGCAGAAAACACATCAAGTCTTTTTATAAACCTGAGTCAATCGGGCAATTTCCTGTCAGGATGAAACCCCGTTCCGTATACCCTGAGATCGATCTTATGAATCGTTTTCCTTCCTATGACCGTCTGAACCATGAGATACTCAAGTATAAACTGTCTGTATTCAATCCCTCAGAATACCTTTTCGACGACAAAAAGCAGAAATATGAAGAGAGGGCAGCTACCCAGGTACTTGCCTTTAGCCAGGCGAAGCGTGAAAACTTCCTCATCGGCATGATGAAGGTAAACTTCTTAAAACGATTGGAAAGTTCAATAGAATCATTTGAAATATCTTTAGACAGAACAATCCGGAAGATAGAAACCCTTGAGGAAAAGATTGCCGAATTTAAGAAATCAAAGACTCTGTCTCAGGAAGAAACTCTCGAATCGATGGAGCCGGACGAGGAAGAACTTGAAGAAAATGCAGATGACATGGAACAGTGGCAGGTAGGCAAAAAGCTGAAATTCGATCTTGCTGATCTGGATTTGGATAGATGGCTTGCAGACCTGGGCAAAGACAAGGATGCCCTTGTCGATCTCTATAATAATGCCACAGCAGTGACACCGGATCGTGACGCAAAACTTCATGAACTCAAAACCCTCATTGAAAATAAAATCAATAAAGCCGGTAGAGAAGGCAACAGAAAAGTCATCGTCTTTACCGCCTTTGCGGATACTGCCGAATACCTGTACAGGAATCTGAAAGACTGGATCGTAAAGGATCTCAAGCTCAATGCCGCCCTTGTTTCCGGGACCAGAACATATACGACATTCGGAAAAAATGACTACGACAGTATCCTGACAAACTTCTCGCCCCTTGCAAAGAACCGCTCAAAAATGAAATCAGCTCCTCAGGAAGGCGAAATAGATATTCTTATAGCTACCGATTGTATAAGCGAAGGTCAGAACCTTCAGGACTGCGATTATCTTATCAACTATGACATTCACTGGAACCCGGTGCGCATTATCCAGCGCTTTGGCCGTATAGACCGTCTGGGGAGCATAAACAAGGAGATACAGCTTGTCAATTTCTGGCCCACAAAAGACCTGGACAACTATATCAACCTTAAAGAACGTGTTGAAGCACGCATGGCGCTTGTCGATGTTATCGCAACAGGCGAGGACAATATTCTCAATACGGAACAAATTGAAGAACTGATTTCTGAAGACCTTAAATACAGGAACAGGCAGTTAAAGAAGTTGAAAGATGAAGTTCTTGACCTTGAAGACATGGATGAAACAGTATCGTTGACCGATTTTACCCTTGACGATTTCCGTATTGAGCTTCTCAATTACATAGATACAAATCGCCGGAAACTGGATGCAGCGCCTTTCGGCCTCTATGCAGTCGTTCCTTCCCCGGCAGGAGATTATGACAACACAAAACAATTGCCCTTATTTTCTTCTGCTGAAAGGGATATTATCAAACCCGGTGTTGTCTTCTGCCTGGAGCAGAAGGGTGATACCGATGGGAACGAAGCCTTAAACCCGCTTCAGCCGTATTTCCTTGTCTACATTCGGAACGACGGCACAGTACGGTATAACTACACCAACGCGAAACAGATACTGGAAATATATCGCCTCATGTGCCAGGGCCGCAGGGAGCCCTATGAGGAACTTTGTGAACTCTTCAACTCAGAAACCCATAACGGTGAAGAGACTGGACAATACTCGGATTTGTTGAACAAGGCCATTGGCGGAATCGCGCATATCTTTAAAAAGCGGGCAGCGCAAAAACTGACTGCCGACAGGAGCGCCCTGATTATCCCGAAATCCAAACAACCTGATGATACGGGAAGTTTTGAACTGGTGACATGGCTGGTGATAAAGTAAATGTATGCGAACCGAAATGATTTCAAACAATACATCGTTTATAAATTGTCCTTGCATGGAGGTATAATTTATGAGATATTGTACCTATGGTAAGTGACAATCTAAAGTATGTAATACGTCAATTTATTGAAAGGACGTTGCCGGCCTGCAAACCGAGAAAACTGGTCATCCCCACCGGCACGACCAAGGTTATCGGGCTTGCAGGCGCCAGGCGGTCGGGCAAGACCTTCCTATTCTTTGATACCGTTCACCGCCTCACAGCGCAAGGCGTAGACCGCCGGCAGATGGTCTACCTGAATTTTGAAGACGACAGGCTTTATCCCATCGAAGCACAGGATCTTGACATGATTCTCAGGTGCTGGCATGAAGTCTTTCCCGAGACGGCAGGCATGCACAAGTATCTTTTTCTTGATGAGGTACAGAATGTGACAGGCTGGGAACGTTGGGTCCGACGTTTGTGCGACACGGAAGATGTGGAGGTTTTCGTTACCGGTTCGTCTTCGCAACTGCTTACCCGTGACCTTTCCTCTGCATTGAGGGGCCGGAGTATAACCTTTGAGGTATTCCCGTTGAGTTTCGGGGAGTATCTTTCTTTCCGGGACATTGACGTGGTTGCTTATAATGCGGCTAACGAGAGCCTTCTTCGTCATGAACTGGAACTCTATCTCCTGTGGGGTGGGTTTCCCGAAGTCGTCCTTGCCGATGAAACATTACGCCCCATGATTCTGGAGGAGTACGGTTCTCTCATGCTTTACCGTGATGTGGTGGAGAGATATAGTATCCGGAATGAAAGGCTGATCCGTGAACTTCTGCGCCATGCTTTTCGTAATACAGCCTCCCTTCTCAATGTCAGCAAGCTCCACAGGGACTTTACGTCTCAGGGATTTGCCGTTTCGAGGAACACTCTTTTTGAGTACCTCAGCTATCTTGAAGACTCTTTTCTTGTCTTTCTTGTACCTAAGCAGGAAACATCACTGCGTAAGCAGGCGCATAACCCCAGGAAGCTCCATGTTATCGACACTGGTCTCATTGCCGCATTCCAGGCATATCCGAACCGTAATCTGGGCCACAAACTCGAAACGGCAATCTTTCTTGAAAACCGTCGCCGGAGAAAGGACCTGTTCTACTACATAAACGGAAGCGAAATAGATCTCTGCGACGGCGAGGGCAAGTTTTTTATCAATACCTGTTGGAGCCTCTCTGAGACGGAAACGATAAACCGCGAGAAAGCGGCAATGGAATTCGGCTCTGCCCGATGGCAGAATGCGAAAGGGCAACTGCTCTACCATGAATATACGCCCGGAAGGGGACAGGAAATAGCAGGCGCCTTACCGGCGTGGCGCTACCTGCTTGAATGACTGTGAAGATGAAGGATATAAAAGAAAAAATACTCCAGTCTATTCAGGCATTTTCAGACGGAGATCTGACAAAGAATGCTTTGAAATTATTCGATGCCCTCGGTTACAACACCGACAGGCAGGCACCCCTTGATACACAAGATTATACCTGTTTCAAGGCAACCTACGCTGACACAAATCTGCGCTTTAATGAAGACAAGGCCCTTACAAAAGACTGGAAATATGTTGACCTTCTGTTTCAGTTATCAAAGGAAGAGATCAACCGACAGCACAGCCTCTTCGACACAAAACGGGTTGATGACACAATTATTGAATCATACCTGTTTTTTGCCATTGAGCTTGCAGGCGCACAATACACCCGCACGGCCCTGAGCAGCATCACCCGCGAGATCAACAAGCTCTTTCCTATGCCCGTTATGGTTTTATTCAAGTATGGACAAACCCTGACACTGGCAGTCATCAGTCGAAGGCTTCACAAACGGGATGAAAGCAAAGATGTTCTCCTCAAAAAAGTCACCCTCATTAAGGATATCAATCTTGCCAATCCCCATCGGGCACATATTGAGATTCTTTTCGATCTTTCCTTTGATGAGCTTCTCAGGAAAAACAAATTTGCCAATTTTGTGGAACTTCACAAGGCATGGGAAAAAACCCTTGATATAAAAGAGCTGAACAAACGTTTCTATCAGGAGCTTGCGAACTGGTATTTCTGGGCAATGAACTATGTGTCCTTTCCCGACGACGTTGAAAAAAATACTGCTGTCCGCAATGCTACAAATCTCATCCGGCTTATCACTCGTGTAATTTTTATCTGGTTCATAAAAGAAAAGGGATTAGTGTCGGAGGCGCTTTTCGACCGCAAAGAACTGAGCAGCCTGCTCAAGGCATTCGCACAAGACAAAACATCATGCAATTATTATAAGGCAATTCTCCAGAATCTTTTCTTCGGCACCCTCAACCAGAAGATGGATGAGCGCGGTTTTGCCAGGGAAGGTTCCTTCGCGGAAAATAGAAGTAATTACGGCGTGAAAAACCTTTTCCGCTATTTTGATCTCTTTGCAGTTAATGAAGTCGAGGCATTGAACCTCTTTAAAGATGTGCCCTTTCTCAATGGTGGTCTCTTTGATTGTCTCGATAAAGAGAATGAGGCGGGAAAAGTCATCTATGCAGATGGTTTTTCCCGTAATCTGAAAAAGCAGGCAACAGTACCGGATTTTCTTTTTTTTGGGGACGAAGAAGAGTACGACCTCAATGAAGTTTATGGTACTAAGAACAAACGATATAAGGTGCATGGCCTTATTGACTTGCTGTCACACTACAAGTTTACCGTTACGGAAAATACTCCCATAGAGGAAGAAGTAGCCCTCGACCCCGAACTATTAGGTAAGGTCTTTGAAAACCTCCTTGCAAGTTACAACCCTGAAACTCAGACCACAGCTCGGAAACAGACCGGTTCCTTTTATACGCCGCGGGAAATAGTCAACTACATGGTGGATGAATCGCTGAAGGCATATCTCAAGGGTATTCTTGTAGAAGAATCTCCCATGACGGAAGCAGATGCACAGGCCGGTCTTGATCTGCTCTTTGAATACACCGAAAAGGAACATATCTTTAATGAAGTCGAGACAAAGACACTAATTGACGCTATCGACAGATGTAAAATCCTTGATCCTGCCTGCGGTTCCGGGGCTTTCCCAATGGGTGTACTTCATAAAATGGTCCATATTCTCCACAAGCTCGATCCGAACAATAAGCAGTGGGAACAAAGGCAGGTTGACAAGGTAGACAAACTGATAGAAGAAGCTCAGGGAATTACCGATACTGCCGCACGG
The DNA here is from genome assembly GCA_964532465.1 of uncultured Syntrophorhabdaceae bacterium. Classification (GTDB taxonomy): domain Bacteria; phylum Desulfobacterota; class Syntrophorhabdia; order Syntrophorhabdales; family Syntrophorhabdaceae; genus JAPLKB01. Next base: position 6,795 of record CAZHHX010000068.1, read on the forward strand.
GAACAGGTTGTTGCCGGACTTGAACAAAGCCGGCAGGACATTGAAGACGCCTTCGGGAGCAATGAACTGGATTACGGCAGGAAGTTGTACCTAATAGAAAACTGCATCTATGGCGTGGACATCCAGCCTATTGCTGTGCAGATTGCTAAACTGCGCTTTTTTATCTCCCTTGTTATCGACCAGAAAAAACAACCCGGCAAAGAAAATTTAGGCATTCGGGCTTTGCCGAACCTAGAGACCAAGTTTGTGGCGGCGAATACGCTTATAGGGCTGGAGAAACTTGGTCAGGGCTTGCTGAAAAATCTAAAAATCATACAACTGGAAAAGGACCTTAAGTCAATACGCCACAAGTATTTTTCCGCAAAAACACGAAGAGACAAGATTAACTGGCAGAAAAAAGATAAGGTGTTGCGCGAGGAGATTTCTAAACTCCTTGTTAACGACGGACTGGATAAAACAACCGCTCAACTGATCGTAGGCTTTGATCCATACGACCAAAATGGCTCAGCGCCGTTCTTTGACCCTGAATGGATGTTTGGGATAACCGACGGTTTTGACGTGGTAATAGGGAATCCACCGTATGTACAGATACAGAAGTTTTCGGGTATGCAGGAACAACAGGATTGGGAAAGACAGCGGTATGAAACGTATACAAAGACTGGGGATATTTATTGTCTGTTTTATGAACAGGGATACCGGATGCTTGGCAGCAACGGAGTTCTGACATTTATTACGAGCAATAAATGGATGCGGGCAAATTATGGAAAGGCAATGAGAAAGTTCTTTATAAACAACGGTGTCATCTCACAATTAGTTGATTTCGGCGATTCACCTATTTTTGAGAATGCTACAACATATACAAATGTTCTTATATGGAAGAAATATAGGGATAGTATAGAATCAAAAGTGTGGGATTTAAGTAAAGCATATGAAAGCAATGCGTCTCTTAAAGATTTGCTCGAACAGCAGGGAGAACGCGAGCCCCTTTTCAATGAAGACTCCTTTGTTATCGTCGAGGGTAAACAGACAGGCATCAAGAAGAGAATTGAGGAAATCGGCACACCGCTCCGGGATTGGGATGTTGCAATCAATTACGGAATAAAGACCGGACTCAATGAGGCATTTATTATTGACGGCAAAAAGAAGGATGAATTAATCGCCAAAGACCCGAAAAGTGCTGAGATTATAAAGCCGATTTTAAGGGGAAGGGACATTAAAAGGTACAAGGCAGAGTTTACGGATTTGTGGATTATCAACACACATAACGGTTACGGGAGCGTATCTCACATCGACGTCAGAAATGACTATCGGGCAATATGGAAACACTTGGAGCAAATTAACCAAATAACCAATAGCGGTCTTGAAAGACGCCAGGATCAGGGCAACCATTGGAGTAATCTCAGGAACTGCGCATATATTCCTGAGTTTGAAAAGGAGAAGATTCTTTATGCCGAGATTGTCTATGACTCTGCATTTTATTTTGATACCAAAGGTTTTTATCCGGAAGCCACTTCGTTTATCCTAACTGGCGAACGCCTCAAATTTCTCACCGCTTTACTTAACTCAAAGATTCTGACCTATGCCTTCAAGACATTTTACGCAGGCGGTGATCTGAGAGGAAATACCTTCAGATATAAAAAGGTATTTCTCGAAAATCTTCCCGTCCCCAAAATACCCCCTGATACCCAAATCCCCTTTGAAATCCTCGTAGACCACATACTCTTTGCCAAAGAAAAAACCCTTGAAAAGGAAGCAGCCTTCCTCGAACACCTAATCGATGCCATGGTCTACGAACTCTACTTCCCTGACGAGATCAAAGCTGCCGATTGCGAAGTCCTTAAGCACCTCACCGACCTTCCTGAACTCAAAGACAACTGGAGCGACGATCAGAAGCTTGCCGCCATCGAAAAAATCTACCGCGAACTTTCCGACCCAACCCATCCCGTCAGCATCGCAATTAAGAAAATGCAGGATATCCCGGAAATACGTATCATTGAGGGGAAAACAGTATGATATTCAATAAAATTGAGATGGATTATTATATGGCATTACCTGTAAAATTAGTTAGTATGTTTTAAATGCTAAATGACAGATACTTTTGGAATGAACTTTCTATCACTTTGCCGGCGCCGGCAAAGTGATAGAAAACGAAAAAGGGCTGATGCAAATAATCATATTGGACGAATGATAAAAAGCAAGGAAAACCAATACCGCATTGAAAATAATGAACGCGGGGATAGGGCCTAAGGCGGTGTAAATCATGGAAGGAACAACAAATATCTTTAAAAACGGGTCGTTATGGTTGAAAGCAGATTTTCACTTACATACCAGGGCGGATAAAGAATTTAAGTATGAAGGCAGTGAGAATGATTTTGTGAGAACATATATTGAAGAGTTAAAGAAAAAGGATATCAGAATCGGTGTAATTACAAATCATAACAAATTCGATTTGAATGAATACAAAGCCCTTCGCAAAAACAGCCTTAGAGAAGACATCTATTTAATACCTGGAGTGGAGCTTTCTGTAAATGATGGTTCAAACGGAATTCATGCTTTAATCGCTTTTGAGCTTGAAACATGGATAAAGAATAATTATAATTTTATAGAACAATTTCTAAACTCTGCTTTTGAAGGGATAGCCAATCGCGAAAACAGCAATACCAGATGCAGATATAATCTCGCCGATTTATTAAAAAAACTGGAAGACCACCGGAAAGAGGGCAGAGACACATTCGTAATGATGGCGCACATAGAGCAAGACAATGGCTTTTGTAATGAACTGGATGGCGGCAGGATTAAGCAGATAGCAGGAGATGAAAATTTTAGGAGAAATGTATTGGCATTTCAGAAATTAAGGACAAATGATTTAAAAAATAGTTTGATAACCTGGTTTGGCGGTGAAAAAGGTCTCCCGGCCTTTATCGAAGGCTCTGATTGTAAAACAATTCATGAAATAGGCATATGCGGTGCACAAAGGGATCAAAACGACAATGATATTGAAAAAACATGCTTTATAAAAATAGGAGACTTCAATTTTGAAGCCGTTAAATACGCGTTGACTGATAAGAAAAACCGGGTTTCAAATGACAAGCCCCCAAAGCTTGAAAATGCATTTATTAAATCTATCTCATTCGAGGGAGGCCTGCTTGACGGTAAAACAGTTAATTTTTCACCTGAATTGAATAATTTTATCGGCATCAGAGGCAGCGGAAAATCTTCTATAATTGAAATACTGCGATATGCTCTTGGAATTCCTCTTGGGAACCAGGCCAGTGATAGAGAATATAAAAACAGCCTTATCGAATATGTACTGAAAAGCGGCGCGAAGGTTACCGTTATCGTTATTAATAAACACGGAAAAGAATATCGCATTGAAAAAATATACGGACAAAAAGAGGATATTTATGAAAATAACATCAGAATTGATGCCTCAATCGACGCCATATTTAATACACCTGTCTATTTCGGACAAAAAGATCTCTCAAATAAAAATATCGATTTTGAAGCTGATCTGGTAAAGAAACTTATCGGCACTCGTTTGAGTGATATACATGCGCTTATAAAAGCAAAATCCGACGAAATAAAAGATGTCATCAGCTCCTTTAAAAAACTGCAAAACCTTGAGGAACTTAAAAAGGAAACTAATGAAAACATAAAAAATGCAGAAGCAAAACTCAAAATATTCAAAGAAAAAGGGGTTCAGGATAAGCTTCGTCAGCAAAGCAACTTTGATTCCGACATTTCTGTAATAAGCGATATTTCCAGAGGCCTGGAGGAATTCAAAAAGGACTTCAAATCATTAATTGAGAACCACTCTATTTTTTTCAAAAATACCGTTTTCAGGTCAGAAGAAAATAAGGAAATATTCAAAGAGTTTGAGGGTGCATTTGAAAATATTAATATCAAATTCAGTGAATTAATTAATATAAATGTCGACATAGATAAATCTGTTGAAGAGTTTAAACAACTTGAAAATAAACTGAAGGACAAAAAAGAAAGTCTTAAAGAAGAATTTGCCAGAATAAAAAGGGAAATCAATGTGCCAAGCCTTAATCCGGATGATTTTCTTAAATTGAACAGGCAGATTGAAACGTCGAAATTGAAATTGATAGAGATTGATAAATCTGAAAAGAGAAGAACGGAACATCTGACTTCCTTAAACGATAAAATATCTGAATTGAATAACTTGTGGCGTGAAGAATATAAAATCATAGAAAAAGAAGTCAAAAGAATCAATGATTATAAAAGCGCTCTTTCTATTGAAGCGGAATACAAAAAAAGACGCGACAGGTTTTTGGACAAAATCAAACAGGTTTTTAAAGGAAGCGGGATTACAGAAACCAATTATGGAAAGATAAGCGATACCTATCAGGACTTTATTGAGATTTATAGAGATAAAGAAGAGCTAAAGAATATACTTAATGAAAACCACCTTGCCGAATTTAATAAAAGATTTATGGAAAATCTTCCCGAATTGCTTACTTATCAGGTAGAAACAAAATTTACAATCAAATACAATAATAAACCGTTAAAAGAGCATTCTCTTGGTCAAAGAGCCACAGCATTGATTCTTTTTCTGCTTGCGCAAAAAGAAACGGAAGTTTTAATGATTGACCAGCCGGAAGACGATCTGGATAACCAGACTATTTATGAAGATGTTATAAAAGAGATTAAATTGTTGAAAGGAAAAATGCAGTTTATATTTGCCACTCACAACGCTAATATCCCTGTGCTTGGTGATAGCGAGAAAATAATTTCATGCAAATATCTCGAATCGAAGATTGAGGCTCAGGATGGTACAATAGACAACCGTGAAACACAGAAGCAGATAGTAACTATAATGGAAGGCGGAGAAGAAGCCTTTAATCGAAGAAAAAATATTTATGAACTATGGAGTATGAAAAAATGAATGCTATTGAACTACTCGATACAATAAACATGGGTGAAACAAGCCGAGTGCAGTTTAAAGAAAAAATAAGTTCACCGGACGCACTGGCTGCGGAAATGACGGCAATGTCTAACTCTCTCGGAGGTATTATACTGCTTGGGGTAAGGGATAGAACAGGTGAAATAATCGGATTAGATTACGCAGAACTGCAAAGTTACAATAATCAAATAGGAAATATTGCAACCGACAAAGTGAAACCAGGCATTTATGTATCAACAGAGGTTGTTTCCATTGATAATGGGGGTTCAAAAAAGATACTAATCATTCATGTAAAGGAAGGGATAAACAAGCCTTATAAAGACAACAATCTGGTAGTTTGGGTAAAGCAGGGCGCAGATAAAAGACGTGTTTCCGATAATGCAGAGATGTTGCGCCTCTTCCAAAGCAGCGGCAATTTATCGGCTGATGAAATGGAGATTTACGGAACTTCTTTGGATGATGTTAATAGAGAAAAGTTTGAACAATATTTTAAGAAAGAATTTAAAAAAACAATTCAAGAGCATGGCCTGGATTTCGAAAAGGCGCTTAAAATAAAAAAAGTAATGCGAAGCGGAAAATTGACTTTAGCAGGATTGTTGTTTTTCGGAAAAGACCCGCAGAATCATAAACCGGCCTTCTGCATTAAAGCAGTATCGTTTTTTGGAAACAGCATAGGCGGAAATCAATATCGAGACAGCAGGGATATTGCAGGTACAATACCGGATATGTTTCATGAAGGAATGCGCTTTTTTGAGATAAATTTGAAGAGTATTCAGCAAAATCAGGATTTTAACTCGATAGGGATATTGGAAGTCTCAATCATAGCGCTTGAGGAGTTATTACAAAATGCACTTCTGCACCGGGATTATTTTAAGAACTCGCCGATACGCTTAATAATTTTTGATAACAGGGTTGAAATTATAAGCCCCGGAAAATTACCAAACAATCTGACCGTTGAAGAAATAAAATACGGCAATCCGGTAATCAGAAATAATCAGTTGGTTTCTTATGGCATACATGTTTTGCCATACAGAGGACTGGGTTCAGGCATCATACGAGCATTGGAGTCCCAACCCGATATTCAATTTGACAATGATATTGAAGGTGAACAATTTAAAGTGACAATACCAAGGAAGACTCTGTAATGAATGTCGAAAAATGACGGATGTTGTAACTGTAATGATGATATTTTGAAAAATATAGGGAATTATTGTTACTATGGCTACGATGTTTTGGAAATAAAGGAAAAAGTAGTCAAACACACGGGTGATTCTTCCACAAATCAGCTTGTTTCCGAACTTTGGGCGCTTAGAGGAAAGTCCAACATTGATGCTGCTGAAAAGATTGCAGAAAGGTCACGCATCCCTCTCAAATGGATAGACAAAATTCCTTCTCTTAACGGAGAGAGAGGCACAGACAAACTCATGGCGGAACGTGGCGTTCTTTTGCTCAGAAACCGGACAAGCCCATTTATCGAACAGTTTCAACACCCGCTCGGAAGATGCGCAAAGTTCTACAAGCTGACGGCCTACAATAACTGTAATTTCTGGTGTGAATATTGCTATCTTTATTTGACGTTTCGTACAAGCCCTGTTTCTACCCATTTCGTCAACTATGAAAAGATGTTTAAGGAATTAATTGCCTTTGATAATGCCGACATACCTGCTGCCCTGCGGGTTCTCAATCTCGGCGAATTGTGTGATCCTTTGGCTGTGGAGGATATAACCGGATTTGCCGGACAACTCATACCTTTTGCAGGCGAACGCCTGAAAAGAACGAGGCTTCTTTTTCTCACCAAGAGCGACAATGTTCAAAATCTGCCCGTACTTCCGCATAACGGTAAATCCATCATATCATTCAGTATCAATACCAATAAGGTTTATCATGATCTTGAACACAGAACGGCATCGCCGGAAGATCGCCTGATTGCAGCTCAGCAATTACAGAATGCAGGCTATGAGGTGCGCCTGCGTATTGACCCTGTATTTATTTATGAGGGCTGGCAGGAAGACTACCTTGATCTTGTGGATACGATTTTCCGTTCCATTAAACCCTCACGCTTTACTATTGGTGAATACAGACCGTCAAAAGGGCTGGTAAGCCACATTAAATCACGTTTTCCCGAATCATCTCTCATTAAGATAAACGGTTCACTCATAAATGACGGGACAAAACTCCGCTACCCCGAGATGAAACGTGTTGCCGCTTTCCGTACTATTATTGAAAGAATAATGCAATATGATCCGGAGATGAAAATCAGCCTTTGTAAAGAAAGTCCGACTATCTGGAAGCAGTTGGACATAAATATGAACGGATTATGCTGTAATTGTTTGGGTTAACAAGGCAAGAAGGTTGGCTATGATAAAAAGAGAAATAGTAATAAAATATGGAACAATGAAAATTATCCTTACTGATTCTAATAAACATGTTTCCTCTTATTTGAAAGACGAAACTAAATTCTTTCCTTATGAACTCTACTTCCCCGACGAGATCAAAGCCGCCGGTTGCGAAATCCTCAAGCACCTCAACAACCTGCCGAAAATCGACACCAATGACAATAACGTAGAGACGCAAAATCTTGCGTCTCTACAAACCATCGAAAAAGTCCACTGCGAACTCTCCAACCCCACCCATCCCGTCAGCATCGCCATGAAAAAGATGCGGGATGTCCCTGAAATACGAATTATCGAAGGATTAGATAAATGAAGGAGAATGGAAATGGAACCTCATAAAATCGTGGTTTTTGAGAGCAAGAAAATCCGTCGTATCTGGCACGAAGAGGAATGGTATTTCTCCGTCGTAGATGTTTGCGGGGCTTTAACGGATGCCCCAAATGATCTGACAGCAAGGAAATATTGGAATAAGATTGCTCAGAGATTGCGTGCTGAAGGCAGCGAAGTGGTGACAAATTGTCACCGGTTGAAGCTTGAGGCTCCTGACGGCAAGATGAGGGAAACCGATTGCGCCAACACCAAAGGTATGTTCCGTATTATCCAATCCATTCCATCACCTAAAGCTGAACCGTTTAAGCAATGGCTGGCGCAAGTTGGCTATGAAAGGGTGCAGGAAATTGAAAACCCTGAACTTGCACAGGAGCGGATGAAGGAATTATATGAACTTAAGGGCTATCCAAAAGATTGGATCGACAAGCGTTTGCGAGGCATTGCCATTCGCCAGAACCTTACCGACGAATGGAAAGAACGAGGTATTGAAAGCGAACGGGATTATTCAATTCTCACCGCTGAGATATCAAAAGCAACTTTCGGAATCACCCCGTCCGAATACAAAAGTTTGAAGGGGTTGACCAAGAAAACTCAGAATTTGCGTGACCATATGACTGACTTGGAATTGATCTTTGCAATGCTTGGCGAGAAAGTCACTACTGAAATATCGCACAATGAAAAGCCGGAAACCTTTGAAAAAAGCAAAAAAGTAGCCCGACGCGGTGGAGGAGTTGCCGGAAAGGCACGAGAAGAGGCTGAAAAGGAATTAGGGAGAAGCGTGATAACCAACCAGAATTTCTTACCGAAAAAAAAGAAATCCCTTAAGGAGAAGTAGCGTGCCGGAGCTTGCCACCATCGAAAAAGTCTACCGTGAACTCTCCGACCCTTCCCATCCCGTCAGCATCGCAATGAAAAAAATGCAGGACATCCCGGAAGAGAAGTACCCCGGGGCAATGGCAGGACAAGGCCACGCTAACTTCCTCAGAGCAAACTCTGTGGTATTGACCCGCTGGGTAATACGCATTATTGAGGGCAATGGAACACTATGAAACTTAGCGCACCAATAAAACAAGGGGGATTCTTGTGAAACCGATACGACTTTCAGCACATGCCGCAGAACAGCTTGTTCCAAGAGGGGCAACAAAGGAAGAGG
>CAZHHX010000069.1:0-15054 GCA_964532465.1 uncultured Syntrophorhabdaceae bacterium
GCCATCTGTTCCTCCATCTAATTATTTAAACTGCTCTACTGCTTTGTCCCACTTAAATTTTCCGGCTGACCGGCCATTATGGCGACCAGCTTGCCAGATGCTTTAGATAACTCCACCTCCTGTCTACAAAATTCTGAGCATCCTTCATCAACTCCGCTGCAACTGCGGGGTTGCTTCTCCTCAATGTTTCAAAGCGGTTTTCCATATAAGCGTACTCCGTGTATTCAATGGTTGGGTCCTTGCTGTCTATAACAAAAGGGTTCTTGCCTTCTTCTTCAAGTTTAGGATTATATCGGAACAGAGGCCAATGACCGGAGGCGACAGCCTTACGCTGGTAATCTACGGCTCTTGACATATCGTCTATGCCGTGACCTATACAGGTTGAGTAGGCAATAATCAATGAGGGACCGTTAAATTCCTCCGCCTCAAGGAATGCCCTCACCGTTTGCGCGGGGTTCGCGCCAAAGGCAATCTGTGCCACATATACATTGCCGTACGGTATCATCATTGCGCCGATGTTCTTCTTCGGCGTTCTTTTACCACCGGCAGCGAACTGAGCTGTTGCCCCGAGCGGTGTTGATTTCGACATCTGTCCGCCGGTATTCGAATAAACCTCGGTGTCCATAATCAAAAGATTAACATTCTCGCCGGATGCCATCACCTGATCAACTCCGCCGTATCCTATGTCATAACCCCAGCCGTCTCCGCCAACGCCCCAGACTGTTTTTTTCACGAGATAATCAGCCATTGATAAGAGATTCTTCGAGTCTGACGAGCCATCCTTTAATAAAAACTCTTTCAGCGTCTCTATCCGTTTACGCTGTATTTCAATATTGCCCTGTGTTGACTGGTCAGCAATCATAATATCTTCGAAAAGCTTTTTGTGCGAATTGTAACGGCTATCTTCAGACAAGCGAAGTAATATCTCCACAGCCTGATCCCGAAGCTTGTTCATAGTAAGTCTCATGCCGAAGGCAAATTCCGCTGCATCTTCAAAAAGTGAGTTCGACCACGCAGGACCTCTTCCGTCCGCCCTCTTACAATAAGGAGTTGTCGGCAGGTTTCCACCGTAAATGGAAGAACAACCGGTAGCATTGCCCATTAAAAGCCTGTCTCCGAATAACTGAGTAAGAAGTTTTACATACGGCGTTTCACCGCATCCCGAACATGCGCCGCTGAATTCAAATAAAGGTCTCACAAACTGGCTGCCCTTAATCGTGGCCAGATTGTATAGAGCAGGGTCTGTTTCCGGCAGGCTTAAAAAAAACTCCCAATTTTCAGATTCATTAAGGCGCAAAGGATCCTGAAGCCTCATTGTTATCGCCTTAAGATCTGTTTTATTTCCCTCGGCATCTTTTTTTGTTGCAGGACACATAAAAACACAGGAACCGCAGCCGGTACAATCTTCAGGCGCGACTTGAACACTGAACTTGAACCCCTTGAATTCCTTACCCTTTGCGTCAACAGATTTAAATGTGGCAGGCGCGTCTTTCAGAAGATTCGAATCATATGCTTTTATTCTGATCGCGGCGTGGGGACAGACAAATGAACATGAACCACACTGAATACAAATATCGGAATCCCAAACCGGAATATGTACGGCAATATTTCTTTTCTCATATTGAGTTGTGGCTGTTGGCCATGTGCCGTCCGCGGGAATTGCGGAAACCGGCAGTGAATCTCCTTTTCCTTCAATCATTCGGGCTGTTACATCTTTTACAAACTGCGTGGCATGGGCTGGAACAGCGGGCCTCATCATTATGGCGGATGTCACATTGGCAGGCACAGGAATTTCAATAATGCCTTCTATGGCTTTGTCCACAGCAGCATAGTTCTTCTGGAGAATTTTGTCACCTTTCTTTGCATAAGAAGAGTGGATTTCTTTTTTTATTGCTTTTATGGCATCATCTTTCGGAATAATACCGGATATCACAAAAAAAGCGGTTTGCATAATCATGTTTATCCGGGATCCGAGACCAAGCTGTCCGGCAAGAGTAACAGCATCAATGATGTAAAGCTTCATTTTTTTTGCAATAAGCTGTTTCTGTACCTCAACGGGAAGTGAATTCCACACATCATCTTTTCCGCGACTGGTATTTAACAGAAAAATGGCTCCCTCTTCTGCCTGGGAAAGCATATCGTGTCTTATAAGAAAGGATTCATTGTGACATGCCACAAAATTAGCATCCGTAAGCAGGTAAGGGCTATGTATCATTTCTTCTCCGAACCTGAGATGAGAAATTGTCAAGGAACCGGACTTTTTTGAATCATAGGCAAAATAACCCTGGGCATAGTTTTCTGTTTCAGTTCCGATAATTTTGATTGTATTCTTGTTTGCTCCAACAGTTCCATCAGCTCCCAGTCCATAAAAAAGAGCGCGGAAGGATTTATCATTGAGACGGAAGGATTCATCAACCTTAAGGCTTGAGAATGTTACGTCGTCTTCAATGCCTACGGTAAAATGATTCTTTGGAGATTTTGCAGCAAGATTATCATATACGGCTTTTACCATGGCAGGTGTAAAATCTTTTGATCCGAGACCGTAACGGCCTCCAACCACTACAGGATATTTACCCCATCTGGATAATCCTTTCTCGTGGGCTTCTCCGAGGGCTGTCCTGACATCGAGATAGAGGGGTTCCCCAATAGCTCCGGGTTCCTTTGTCCGGTCAAGGACTGCAATAGATTTTACGGTTGAGGGAATTGCCGCAGCAAAGGCTTCTATGTCAAAAGGCCTGTACAAAGCGACCTGAATAAGACCAACCTTTTCTCCTTGTTCGTTCAGCATATTGATCGTGCCCTGGATTGTTTCCCCTGCCGACCCCATAACAACAATAACGCGCTCGGCATCTGAATCTCCAATATAATCAAAGAGCTTGTAAGCGCGTCCGGTCAAGCCGGCAAATTTGTCCATTGCCTTTTGGACTATTGCAGGTGTTTCCATATAGAATTTATTGCAGGTTTCTCTTCCCTGAAAATAAACATCCGGGTTTTGAGCGGTTCCCCTGATGACCGGGTGATCCGGAGTCAGGCCCCGAGCCCTGTGTTCCATAACAAACCCGTCGTCGATCATTGCCCGCATATCTTCAAAGGTCAATTCCTCGATTTTCTGGACTTCGTGGGATGTCCTGAAACCGTCGAAGAAGTGCAGGAAAGGCACCCTCGACTCAAAAGTGGCTGCCTGGGCAATAAGAGCAAAATCCATTGCTTCCTGGACATTTTTCGAACAGATCATAGCAAAACCGGTTGACCTTACAGCCATGACATCGGAATGATCCCCGAAGATGCAAAGTCCCTGTGTAGCCAATGAACGAGCTGTTATATGAAAAACAGTGGGTATGAGTTCCCCGGCAATTTTATACATATTAGGCATTAACAATAAAAGGCCCTGGGAAGCAGAGATAGTGGTGGTAACAGCTCCCGCTGTGAGAGAGCCATGAACAGCTCCGGCAACCCCTGCTTCTGACTGCATCTGGCTTACCAAGGGGACCGAACCCCATATGTTGAGTCCTTTTTGGGTTGACTTGGCATCGCAAATCTCTGCAATGGGTGAGGATGGCGTTATGGGATAGATGGTGATAATTTCATTCGTGGCATGGACAACATGCGCGCATGCAGCATTTCCCTCTACCGTGATCATTCTTCTTTTCAAAGTACCTCCATGGTTGATAAAAATAGTATGCTCATAACGTCTTTTAGCTTGACGTTTTGTTGATAGAAGATTTCATTCTTAATCAGCTTTATATGCATTTATCATGCCTCTTGACCTGTTTTTTTATAAGTATTATAATTTCATTATGTTATGACTCACCAATGTATAGTTTATCTTGTTAAAGAAAACAAATATTTGAAATATTTAGATCAGATATATAGAAAAAATGCGAAAAGTTACTATTCGATGCCGAGTTTTCTTCTTCTGTAACGAAAAGTATGATGATTCAGGTTAAGTAACTGGGCTGCCCTGCTCTCATTCCCCTTGGACAGATGAAGCGCTTCTTTGAAATAGAAGGTCTCAAGAGACCGTTCCAGATTTTCAAGATCCGCGCCTGACTCATCAAGGGGATCAAAAAATAATCCTTTTCTATTCGGTCCGCAGAATTCCGAATTCTCCACATAATTCATATCAGGATTTATACCAATATCATCTTTTGTTATTTCGCTTCCTTTACACGTTAATACAGCTTTTTCAATGAGATTTTTCAGTTCTCGAACATTGCCTTCCCACTGATGATTCATTAACGATTGTCGAGCCTCAACTGATAATCCGGTAACGTTTTTTGAGAATTTATTATTGAACTTTATAATAAAGTATTTGACGAAGGGAATGATATCACCGGGACGCTCTTTCAATGAGGGAACCTTAACCTTAATAACGGCAATTCTGAAATATAGATCTTTTCGAAAATGACCTTTTTCCATCATCTCTTCCAAATCCCTGTTAGTCGCTGAAACCACTCTGGTCTGCACCTTCATCTTCTTTGTGCCTCCCAGCCGGTAAAATTCCCCTGACTCAAGAAAACGCAGGAGTTTTGCCTGAGCTTCCAGACTGAGATCTCCCACTTCGTCGAGAAAAAGAGTTCCATTGGCTGATTCTTCAATGAGCCCTTTTTTCCCTGACAGAAGCGCTCCGCTAAAAGCGCCCTTCTCGTACCCGAACAATTCACTCTCGATCAAATCCTTTGCAATAGACGCGCAATTAACAGGAATTAAGGGTCCCTTGAAGTTGGGGCTCCGATAATGAATTGCGGCTGCAATCAGCTCCTTGCCTGTACCTGTCTCGCCCAGTATGAGAATCGGCGTATCAGGACTTTTTGCAACCTCTTCGACAAAACCCATTACATCAAGGATCGCGTTGCTCTCCCCGATAAAACAGGGGACATTTTCATTGAGATATGCCTCCTGAAGAGCCCGAACCTCCTTTTTTAATCTGGTCGTTTCAATTGCATTTCGAACAATTACCTCCAGACCCTCCATGTGGATCGGTTTTACAAGATAATCATGGGCTCCGGTCTTCATGGCGGAGACAACGCTTTTGAAATCCTCATAGGCAGTGACCATTATTACCAGAACATCAGGAAATTGTCTTTTAATTATTTCCAGCGCTTCAATCCCATCCATATCAGGCAGGCCGATATCAAGCAAAACCAGATCAGGCGGGTCCTGCGCCATAGCTTCAAGAGCTGTCCCGGCTTCAGAAAAAGTCTCGACACGATAACTTGTCTCAAGAGCCATAGCAATCCCTTTCCTTATCGTTGGTTCGTCATCAATTACGTATATACAAAAATTAATCATTCATGGAGTATCCTTTTTTCTTTTTTTAACGGCAATTCGATTCTGAATTCTGCTCCTCCCGGATCGCAATCATCGACTGTGAGTGAGCCTCCATGATCAGCAACAATTCTGTAGCACATACTTAAGCCAATCCCTGTATTGCCCTCTTTTGTCGTATAAAAGGGGTCAAATATTTTTTTCCTGATATACAAAGGCACGCCGGGGCCGGAATCGGAAATTGTTACTATTATACAATCATTCCGCGCTGACGAGGCCACATTTATTTTCTTTTCATTGACCGTGTTCTTCATGGCCTCTTTAGCGTTTGTAATCAAATTCAGAATTACCTGCTCAATTAATTGGGAGTCGGCATAGCATAAAGGCAGGCCTTCTGCCAGGGAAACATTGAGCGTTATTCCGGTCTTACGCAGGACGACCGATGAAAAATTTACAGCATTCCGGATAGGCTGATTAATGTTGATTCGCATTAATTTAGGTTCGCCTGGTTTAGAAAAATCCATCACCCTCCGTATTACCGATTCGATTCTGTTCGATGCTGACTGGAGTTCACTGATAATTCCTTTCGCTTTTTTCGTGTTTTCCGGCTTATCAATAATTTTCTCCAGGTTACTCAGATAAATATTTATACCGGAAAGCGGGTTTCGAATTTCATGGGCAATACCGGAGGCCACACGACCAAGTGATGCCATTTTATCTTCTGCCCTCAAGAGAAATTCCAATTCTTTTGTTCGTGTCACATCCAGCTTATTTACAAGAATAGCTTCGCTTCCCATGAAGTCAATTAAGCTGGCCCTGCAGTGGACCCATTTCATCTCAGGAGCTGTGTTTTGCAGTCCGGGAACAAAAAACCTGAAATCAATATCCAAATTTCGTATTTCTCCTGAAATTATTTTCTTAAAACCTTCATTAACGTTCATCATATCTTCCGGATGAATGCTTGAAAGATCTCCCTTTCGGAATAATTGCGCTAGGGGACCTGATAGCCTTTTTTCTTCCGGGTTTTCATAAACAATACGACCTTTCTGAACAATAAAAATACCTGTAGGTGAGTTTTCAACTACTGTACGAAAATTTCTTTCATTCTTCAGAAGAATCTTCTCTGTTTGTTTTTGCTCAATAATCCTTGTGACGAGACCGGCAACAGTGCTGACTAATTGCTTTTCCGTGTCATCAAAGCCGCAATCATTATGATAAACTTCAAGAACGCCCTTATTGACGCCGTGTATGATAAGATCGTAACTGAGTCTGTCCGGAGATTGAGAAAAATTATCTGAATAAAAAATCCGTTTCCCCAAAGTAACTTTTACATGGGTATTCGCATGACGTTTTAGAAATGATGAAAGCATATGCACTGTTTTCTGAATAATATCATCCAGTGAAAGATCTTTCTCTTCAATAAGGAGTGAAATCCCGTAAAGACAATAAACTTCGAGCTCTCGTTGTTCAAGTTCGCGCGCCTGTTTTTCGAGCTTCTGCTCCATACGGGCATGTTTATCTTCCATTGCCTGAAGCTCCTGTATCCTGTTCTGAAGTTTTCTCATTTCATTTAAGTGCTGTATGTTTTTGTCTTTATTTATCCTTTTCATCTCTAACTCATAGTTGTCTTATAATAATAATCGGGCAATTAAACATGTCAAAGGTCGTCATGCCGGAAAGGAGGAATTCTATCCCCCAACCACATGCATCTTCATAAAATTCGTCTTGCCGGAGGAGGTTGCCGGTGGATGGCTTGCTACGATTACTATCCTGTCCCCCTTTTTTGCGTATCCCGATTTTACCAATAGTGTATCCACTTCGTTGATCATATCATCCGTACTTTCCATATGCTTTACACAATGCGGGCTTACTCCCCAGTACAGAGCCATTTGCCTGACAACTTTATCCTCAGGCGAAAAAGCTATTACTGAAGCGTGCGGCTTGAATTTGGATATAAGGCGCGCGGTGAATCCCGATCGCGTGAAGGCCACAATCCAACTGGCGCCCACATCCTCTGCCACGTGCGACACGGCATGAGCAACAGCTTCAGGAAACTCATAAATACCGCTATGAATAAATGTGGATGCATGAGCTTTCGTTGAATCTGCCTCTACATTCTCTGTATACCTGATAATTCTGTCCATAACTTTGACCGCCTCAATAGGGTATTTCCCTGCCGATGTCTCACCGGACAGCATGAGAGCGTCCGTTCCATCTAAGACGGCATTGGCAACATCGGTAGTTTCAGCCCTTGTCGGTCTTGAATGCAGGGTCATCGATTCAAGCATCTGAGTGGCAGTTATTACGAGACGTCCGCTTTTATTGGCTTTTTCTATGAGCATCTTCTGATACATAGGGACTTCTTCCAGGGGCATCTCAACGCCTAAATCACCCCTTGCAACCATTATACCGTCCACTTCGTTCAGAATGGCGTCAATGTTTTTTATTGCCTCTTCTTTTTCAATTTTTGCTATTATGGGTATCTGCGCGCCTTTTTTTGAAAGCCACTTCTTTACGGTTATTACGTCAGTCGGTGTTCTCACAAAAGACAGGGCCACGAAATCAACACCTTTCTGAATGCCGAACTCAAGATCTATTTTATCCTTATCCATAAAAGAACCCGGTTTTATCTTCATGCCCGGGAGGTTAACGCCTTTGTGCTCTTTTAATATCCCGCCTTCAATAACCGCTGCTGTTAAAAAATCCCTTTCTTTTTTCAATACCTGAAGTTTCATGAGTCCGTCATCCAGAAGGATTGTGTCCCCCGGAACAGCATCGTTTACTAACCACGGGTAAGAGACAAATATGCGCTTTTCATCGCCCATATCTTCACCTGTCACAATGGATACCTGCTCCCCTTTATTCAGGTGTATTTTCCCGCCTTTCAACCCCCCTACCCTGATCTTGATGCCCTGGAGATCCTGAAGGATGGCCACATTTTTTTGAAGCTTTGCGGCGATTTTTCTAATTTTATCTATGATATCCCCATGGAAAGCATGATCGCCGTGCGAAAAGTTCAGCCTTGCCACATCCATACCATTTTCGATAAGCGCCTTTAATTGCTTTTCACTGCTTGTCACCGGCCCGATTGTGCAGACTATCTTGGCTTTTCTCATAAAATACCCCCTGATTTCAATTCCGTGAACATCGTTGACCTGTCTTAATATTCTTACGTTCTATCATTAAATTCCTTTTAATTATATCAATTTATTTTTCATTAAGTCTATAAAGATTGAAAGTGTATATATTGATATTGGCTTCAAACCGGGTACGGGCATTTCTGCCGTCATATTGTTTACTGAGATATCATCCAAACTTTAACATCTCAACAACCAAATATGATATATTCTTCAACAGACTAATGATAAGTGTCCGAAATATAATTATACGATTTGGCGTGCTCAAGCTCTCCATGGTTTTAACTTTATCCTGTGTCATCGTTTCTCTTGCCATCTATATAATATTAGCCTTTCTTACGGGTATTTCCATCCGAACTGTAGGTGTTGCCATATCCACCTTGACCCCTTTAATAATGGCGCCGATATTTTGTATAACGATTCTGAATGTTGTCCGTTCGTTTTATCGCGCTCAAGAGGAGATCATGAAGGCTCATGCAGAACTGGAGCGAAAGGTTGCAGACCGCACTCAAGAGCTTCAAAGGACAAACGAGCAGCTAAGAGAAGAAATTCAGGAGAGGAAACAGGCAGAACAATATTTGCGGGACAGTATAACGCTGCAAGAGACACTGCTCTCAAACCTCGCCGTCGGGGTGATTATTGTTGATCCCGATAGCAGAAAGATTGAGGTTGTAAATGATTTTGCTGCGGCTATGTTTGGTATCGGGACAGAGTATATTGCCGGACATCGATGTCACACATTTGTCTGCCCGGCAGCCGAAGGCGCCTGCCCCATATGCGACCTGGGCCAGACAGTTGACAACTCGGAAAAGGAGATGTTATGTGCCGACGGGAGCAGACGTCCGATTCTGAAATCTGTTAGAAAGATACAAATGTTGGGTCAGGAAAAACTGCTGGAATGCTTTATAGATATCACAGACCGCAAACTGGCAGAGGAAGAAAACAGACATATTGAAAAACTTTCCGCCGCACTTGAGATGGCCGGAGCAATCTGCCATGAACTAAATCAGCCGCTTCAGGTGATCAGTGGCCGTATTGAAATCCTGTCTATGGAAAACAAGGATGACCGAACACGTAAATCGCTTGAAATAATTAACGATCAAGTGTATAGGATAGGCAAAATAACAAAAAAACTAATGGGAATAAAAAAGTATTCAACCCGTGATTATACAGAAACCATCAAAATCACGGATATAGGCCAAACAACCGAAGGCGATATCCAACAGCTCAAACTTGATAAAGGAGAATATCCGTTATGAAAGAAAAAAAGATCCTCATCGTTGATGACGAGGTTGCCATTCTTGATGTGTTGAAAGAAATGTTTACCATGAACGGTTATGAGGTTCTGGTTGCTGAAAATGCGGAAGAAGCACTGGAGATACTGGGCAATGAAAGTATCATGGTAATGTTCCTGGATCTTAAACTTCCGGGAATGAATGGCATTGATCTTTGCAGGCAGATACGTAAAAATGACAACTTTGCTATAATCTATGCCCTTACCGGTTATGTGAACATTTATGGTTTTTTGGAATGCCGCCGTGCCGGTTTTGATGATTATTTTATAAAACCTGTGAATATGAAAACTCTCCTGGAGGCGACTGAAATTGCTTTCAAAAAAATAGAAAGATGGAAGATTGATGAAGATGATTTACTGTAGGATTTGATTCACAACCATTGCCGATCAAGGTCAGTTGAGGGAATGCATTCTCTTTCATCATATAAACTACAACGCTACAATGAATGACCCATGCTTGATTTGTAAGTAGGCGTTAAAATAGTCCCATACTCTGGTTTTTCTGTTCAACAGACTGAGGCTGTAAAATTTTCCTCAAACAACGAGGCTTGCAGCCACAGTCACCAAATGCGCAAGTCTCTATATCTGCGGCCTTGGTTTGTCTCCCAGTTTTTTTACATTTACCGTTGCCGGGGCTTCCTGGATTTGCTCTTCCATGAAAGAGACTAAAACCCGCAGTTCATCAAGGAATGTCTGGAGATCCTGTTTTGTGTACATTCCTGCCTTCTTCTCAAAGTATGATTTTGCATTTTGTAAGACCACAACCTTCTTTTTCATAGGCATAGGTTTTGATGGTGATTTCCCCCCGACTAAGACACTCGAGGGCAGGCCCCCGACTAAGACACTCGAGGGCAGGCCCCCGACTAAGACACTCGAGGGCAGGTGTTTGGCTTTTTTATAGGCAATAAGCATTTTTTCCAATTTTGCATTGGTAACAGGTGTCTCCATTATTTCGTCAAAAATGGTAAAAAAGTCAGGACTTCCAAGGTTAGCGGCAAAAAGATAACCCTGTGAAACAGGGAGTTTTCCACTTGAAATTGCCTCCTGAATTTTAGGAACCAGTTTTAGAAGTGATATCGTGCGAAACAAGGTTGGATAGGACTTCCCGGAGATTTCTGAAATTGCTTTCACAGTGAAAGCAATTTCTTCCGGCAGGCTTTCAGGCCGCCGCGTGTAGCTCACCAAGTCACTCAACACCTCATCCATATTGTATACACTCCCCGCCTGTCCCTCGGCCCCGGCGGA
The DNA here is from genome assembly GCA_964532465.1 of uncultured Syntrophorhabdaceae bacterium. Taxonomy (GTDB): domain Bacteria; phylum Desulfobacterota; class Syntrophorhabdia; order Syntrophorhabdales; family Syntrophorhabdaceae; genus JAPLKB01. Next base: position 10,945 of record CAZHHX010000069.1, read on the forward strand.
CGGGCCCGGATGTTTTGCCTGAATATATGCCAATATCCCCTTTGCCTGATCTATGGGATTCATCCGCCCGCTGGAGGTTTTCTACTAACTGGATGGCCAGGATTTCATCTTTTTGAGTGACTGTATTGACAATTCTTGCCGGGATGGATTCATGACCGAGCTTTTGTGCTGCAAGATATCGTCTTTCGCCGCAGAGGAGAAGATATTTGTCATCTTTTTGTGTTACCAGGACAGGCTCAAGAACGCCACGGTCTCTGATTGATTCCATAAGGGCTTTAAAGGACTCGCTTGTCATGTCGATCTTTGAACGAATCTGTTCTTCTACAATAATGCTTCCTATGGGCAAATACATAAATTCCGGGCTTTCCGCTGTTTTCTTTGTCGCCATTAGATCCCCCTTATTTAATTTTTTTATATACAGAATATTACCAATTGGAAAGAAATAAATCAAACAATTCATTACGATATAGACTAAATAGCGGGGGCTTGGTTACGCGAAAAAGAAAGTCCAAAGAAGGATAAGGGTGAAGATAATGCCCAGCCAGAGGCTTGCAAGTCCGAACATAGAAGTGATAATCTTAAGCGCAATACTTGGGTGGCTGATTTTAAGTTCATCGAGTCTGTTTTCACTCAAAATCCTTTCATATTCCAGACTTCTGAATTTTTTCAGTTCCTCAAGTTTCTGTCTGCCTGTAAAGATAATAGGGTCCATAGGAAATTTTGTCGGGATAAGATGTGTATTGAAAAAATGTACTGTAAAAATAAACAGGGTTGCAAGAAGCGCCTCTTCGGAATGAACAATACTCGCAATATTGAATACCCATCCCGGATAAATGTATGATGCTGCCTCAGGCGCCCATAAAGTGATGCCGGAACCTCCTATGATAAACATCCCCCAGAAAACAGCGAGGAAGTCAAACTTTTCCCAATATGTCCACCTGCCGAACTGCGGCATATCACCCTTTCCAAAAAACCATCTCACCATGCCTTTGAATTGAGGCCAGTCATTTTTGTTCGGCATAAGAGAATCAGGACCGAAAAGTCTGTCCATCCAGCCTTTTATACCTGATCTGCCCTGCCCTTTTGAAAATATAAAATGTACGCTTAACCAGAACGTATATAAAAATAACCCTATAAGAATAATTGCTGAAGCCCTGTGATATAAGCCCGTGTTATGCGCTCCACCCATTACGTTTATCAGCGCCTTTGCCCAGGGCGTGCTGTGGTATTTCAGCGGAAAACCGGTAATAACCAGACCGAAAAAGGAAATTATCAGCAGAACATGCATAATCCTTTCTTTTCCTGAAAATCTCTTTATCTCCTGAACAGCCTCTTCATGGGGCAGGGGCGACTCAATAATTATGCCGAGCTTTTCAAGTCTGTATTTCTCCCAATATACTTTCCTCCACCACAGAAGGGTGTGCATCCAGAAAAAACTGAAGGTAATAAGCAGTAAAAAAGACATAAAAACAAAACTCCCGTATAGCGCGGGATATCTGTTCTTATTCCTGTAGTCAGGGTGAGTCTTGTATTCGGCAAACCTCGGGTGAAAATTGCTATGGCATTTTCCGCAGTTTTTTACAAGGTTTTTAGGATTGATAGTCGAATCAGGGTTGCCGCGAGGCAGTATATTATGTGTAGTATGGCAATCCGCGCATCCGGCAACGCGCGTGGGGTAGCCCAGGTCCTGAACCTTGCCGTGATATGTTTCCTCGTAATATTCAATTGTTTTATGCGATAACTTATTTTTTTCCATCAATTCTTTGTTGGAGTGGCAGGAAATGCATTTCCTGCTGTAAAACTCGCGCGCTTCTGCTGTATTGGCTTCAAGAGATGTATGGTAAACCTTTGTATCGTGCAGACCATGACAATCGCTGCACACAGCGGAATCATTATTGCCCTTCAATACCGCCGCTGAGTGACCTGATGCGACATACTCCTCGTTTGCGTGACACTTAGTACAGCCTTTTATGATGGATATTTTTGAGTTTTTTTGCTGCTTCTTCAGAGAATGAATTTCATAGTGGCAATTCTGGCATTTGAAGTCTTCGTAAAGATAATGAAAATTTTTCTTGTATTCATTGGCGATTTCACTGTGACAATTTCCGCAGGAAATAAGAAAAGGTTTTTCCTGTTTTGAAATATGTCTGTCAATGCTCTGAAATGGTTTGTGGCAGCTTGTACATCCATTGTCGCCATGGACTGATTTTTGGAATCCGGCAGTGAACTGATCTTTATTATGGCATTCAGTGCAGTCTATTGTCAGATTGGAGGCATGAGCATAAAAAGAACAAAATATTAAATAAAATAAAGGGGCAATCCATAAAATGCCCTTTGTTGTCATATTCATCATCTTATTTTGTCCTGTTTTTCTTTGAAAGCCATGCCGCCAAAGAGTCTTTGCACATCCTTGAAACCGTTATTAATCAGAAAAGAACAGGCAATAAACGATCTTCTCCCGTCCTCATCAACAACAAGGATAGGACGGTTTTTGGGTATCGCATGGAAGCTCTTGTGCAACGTATACATGGGTATGTTCATGGCGCCTTCAATATGCCCCTCTTTAAACATAGTTTCCCTGCGGACATCAAGTATGAGAAGGTTCTTTTTTTCTGCCTTCATTTTCTCTAATTGATTAATTTTTATGGATACAACAGGCACCCTTTTGATTCGTTTAATTGTTTCAACCTCGTAACCGGCATTCTTCCATTCCGGCAGGCCGCCCTTCAGGATATAAATATCTTCATAACCCATTGACGAGGCTTTTTGATAGACCTCTTCGGCTCTTTTGCAGTTTTTGGATTCACAGTAAAAAACCGTCGTTCTTTTTTTGTCTTTCAAAAATGATGGAGCGCTCTTGTCAAATTCCTCAAGGGCTAAGCAGATGGAGCCGGGTATCCTGTGATCCATGCATTCAATATAACTCATCGTATCGACAGTGAGGGCTTTGTTTTTTTTAATCAGAGTCAGTGCTTCTCCAGCATCAATATATCTTGGGGCATCTGCTTTTGTAGACAGGGCAACGAGCAAAAACAACAACAGGAAACCAATAATAGGAAGAGCGGGATGCTTAATGTTCATCAACAAACCTTATTATTTAAAGTCACGCACCCCTTTTGCAAGAGGTGCGTGAAAAATACTATTTTTCCATAGGGGCATTCGGATCTGCTGCCCATTCCTGGGATGATCCGTCATATACCTTTGCATTTGTGTATCCCAGAAGATTGTACGCCATTAACCAGGCGGGTGTGGCGAACATGCCTGTGTCACAGTAAAAAATGATTGTCTTTGTTTTGTCAATTCCGATTATCGGGGCCATAATTTTTTCAATCTCATCTTTGCCTTTGTATGTCTTGTCTTCATTCATCAAAGCTACCCATGGAAGGTTCTTCGCGTTTTTTACATGCCCTGCTCTTTCAACAAAGGTCTGCTTTTTCTCGCCGTTAAAGAATTCCGGAGTACGGACGTCCACGATAACAGCTTTGTCAATGTTTTTCAGGACATAATCTTTGCTTACAAGAATACTTTTATCGAATTTTGGAGTAAATGGTTTTGCCTTGGGCTTTACAATATCTTTTGTAAGCGGTTTACCCTCCTTTTCCCATTTCTCAAATCCTCCATTCAATATCGCCACATCCTTAAGCCCTGCATAAAAGAGTGTCCAGGCAACTCTTGCAATACTCACCACATCAATGGGCGCTCCAACAGTTCCCACGATAATTACAGTTGAGTCCAGCTTTACCCCGGCGTCTCCGATTAGGTCCTTAAGGTCATCATCAGATATCATCTCATTCAGTATGTCTTTTTTCTTTGTAATCCAGGATTTGGCAACCATGTTTATTGAATTCTGAATATGATTTTCCTTATAGTTTTCAGCCTTCCTTATATCGATAATCACTGCCTTGGGATTTGCAATGTTCTTGGCAAGCCAGTCAGTTGATACAACAGGGTCCACATTCCCCGCATAAACCAGTACAGGAACAAAAAGCAACAGGACAATAAGTATGAAATACCTCTTTACTACATTCTTCATTTGTACCTCCTTTATTATTTGATGGAATTGTCAAAAGTTTTTGCTCTTTTTTAACAATATCCCTTTATTTTTAATCT
>CAZHHX010000070.1:0-14926 GCA_964532465.1 uncultured Syntrophorhabdaceae bacterium
TTTGTTGGGTAATGTTTCATATTTTTAATCCTTCCAAATAACCTTGAGCAGCTTTCTCTCAGAATCTGTCACCACCTTTCTTGGTATACTGTAAAGAATAAATTTTATTGCCTCTATTCCCATATCCTCTAATTGAATTAATAAGTAACTATAATAAGTTAATTGGAGTAAAATCAAATCAAACTATTTTATAAACCTATTAATGCTCTTAATAGCAAAAACTGTAATGTAGACTCTCACGGCAAACCCCCATGTAAAATTTAAACAATTCGAAAAGCAGGCGGGTAGATGTGATGGGGGTACCAGTTTCGATAGTTGTGTCTTTGCAGGTTGAGGGGGTGTTAATGCTACAGGGTGCATATACAAACCTCAGTAAAACAAAAGGGACATAATAAATAGTCCCTTTTGTAAGAATTTTAATAAAAAACGTTTTTTTATACCCCTTTTGTCCAAGGATATTTTTCTTTTTTTAAGATGTATCTCCCTGCTTTTTATTCTTCCACGAGCGTCAGGCAGTTTGGAGCACACCACTGCACACACTGCGGATTGGGTGGGTCACCGCAGAAATCACATTTCAATGGAATCTCTGTGTCAGGTTCTTTATAAACCGATTTTGACGGACAGGATGCCCGGCAGGTGACGCATTCGTCCATCTCAATTCCTTCGACCATGCGGGTGCCTTTTGAATTACAGGCAGCCTCGGTGTAAGGTCCTGCAATGACGGGGTAACAGAATTCCTCTCCCAAATAGACTCTGATTCGCGACCGCCAGGGATTAACGCTCCCTGTGTGTGCCAAAGAGCAGATAATTTCACACTGTTTACAACCTGTACATATTTTGTGGTCTATCTTGATCTTCATATCACACCTTCCCCCTCTTTTTCCAATTTCAGTTCCTTAAGCTTTTCCTTGGTCGGCGTCCCGTCTTTATTCCAACCTCTCATTTCGTAATACTCCGGCAGTAGTTTATCAAGGGGAACTACCCGGTTCTTCACGCGTGGTTCTGTTGTTATTCGTGGCGGCAGAGTATCTGCCTCAACGCCGGCTTTCATATTGAACAATTTTTCAAGATTCCATATTCTTTCACCCAGCGGGTCAAGTGTCTCCTTCGTAAAGCCGGTACCGGTTACATAGTTAAGCCACTCAGCCATTTTATCTCCCCATTCGGGACCATGATAGATAATCCAGCACAATATACCTGAATCAGCGGTTGCAAGATAATCCTGATCCTTTTTTGTGAATTCAACAAAAAAGGCAGGATCTTTTCGGCCTTCATAAAAAGGCATAGTTGACTTCGTATGGGCGCCGCCGGTATTGCAGGTAGCGTACTGGATACCCAGGGCATCGAAAGCCTGAGGATGCCAGGCAGGTATACCCATACCTTTTATACCCATGAAAAGTTCCGGATGCCCGTATTGTGACGCAAAAGCTATACCGCCCTCAGCCATGAGGTTTCCTATGCCCTGTCTATGAGCTATTTGTTTGAGAAGCTGGAACATGTTTGTGTTGCCGAATTCCAGGGCATAGCCAATGTCTTTTTCAGGCAAATGTCCTTCCTCAAATAGTTCCATAGCGCAGGAGATCATGGCGCCTGCTGTAATCGTGTCCATGCCAAGCTCGTTGCAGAGATAATTGGCGCGGCAAATATCCTCCATATCTCCGAGACCGCAATTCGCACCCAGAAGGGCCATAGTCTCATGCTCAGGACCTTTGGCTGTCAACGGGTATTCCGGATCATTCTTTATACGGCTCCGCTTGCTGCAACCAAATGGACATGAAAAACATGCCTCATCACGCACACGGATCAGGTCGCGAATAACTTCAGGATCTTCATATTTCACGAATTTATCAAAGTATCCATCCTTGAAATTGAAAGCAGCCTGGCTCTTGCTCGCATTGGCGCGGCCAGGGAGTCCCCAAGTGCCGTATCTGCGGCGCTTATAAAAATCACCACTATCCCGGGCTTCCTTATAGAAGCTCATCACTGCATTACGGAAACCTTCCACATCAGCTATGTTGACCTGTCCTGTCCCGAGCGAGGCTACTGCCTTAAGATTTTTCGAACCCATGACTGCTCCGAGACCGGAACGTCCGGCAGCTCGTCCGCCATCAGACATGATGCAGGCAAATCTCACGAGATTTTCTCCGGCAGGGCCGATATTGGCAATTCCCATGGAGTTGAGAGCCCAGTTGTCAAGATTAAACCGTACTTTCATATCCTCCCGGATCATCTTTTCTGTCTCGTATGACTCTTTCCCCCAGAGATTCTTTGCAGGATGTATCTCCACGCGGTCATTGAGAACAGTCACATAGACAGGTTCAGGCGATTTACCCTCGAAGATTAGGAGATCATAGCCCGAATACTTCAAATTAGAGCCAAAATATCCGCCGCAGCAGGGACTTGATACACAATTGCTGAGCGGGGATTTGGCAGAAACCATAAAGCGGCTCGCTGATGGTGCACCGCTGCCCGTCAATGGGCCTGTGGAAAAAATGAGTTTGTTCTCAGGGCTCAAAGCATCGATGCGAGGATCGATCTCGTCAAAGAGGATCCTGTCGCTCATGCCCCGGCCCCCGATGTACTCTTCCATAAGGTAGGTCGGCATATCCTCTACCCAGGAAGTTCCTTTGGTCAAATCGATTCTTAATATTTTTCCATTCCAACCAAACATGTTAGTCCTCTCTTATATGGTTTATATGTGCCGGGCACTTTCTTAAGGCCATTTCAACAGCAACCGGTATTGCTTTCTCCACTTCAGGCGTACACTTCTCGCGAAAGGTTGTTACATCTCGAGCCTCCACGGCTACAATATCGATACTTGAGGGCATAGGAAGCCCCAGGGCTTTACCAAGTTCGAGTGCTGTGGAGAAATCCACTTGATGAGGAGATGAAAGATGCAGAGCAGAAATGAAGTTCTCCGGCTGCAGATCATAAACCTGTCCGGGAATTCCATCCTTTGTTTGTATGGCATCAATAAGCACAACGTGATCATACCCAAGAAAAGCTTCAAGAAGAAAAAGTCCTCCCTGGCTTGCTTCGGCGATTGTAACTGCCGGATCAGATATACGCTTGCCCACCTCTACAGCCACCCGGATACCTACTCCGTCATCACAGAGTACTGAATTCCCGATACCCAGAACCAAGGTCTTCTCCATAATATCCTCAAAACCGCTTTACTGCGTCAATCAATGTTCCGTCAGCGTCGTATACTGCTATTTCTATCGGCAGTTCACCAGGCAGAGTGTGTGTAGCACAGCCCATACATGGATCATAAGCTCGCCAGGCAAGCTCAATCCGGTTGAGCAGCCCCTCCGTTATTTCAGTACCCTTACGGATAATACCCTGGGCAGCTTTTTTTATTGTCAACGACATAGCAGCATAGTTGTTTGTCGTCCCTACGATAAGGTTGCATTTTTTTATGAGTCCCTTCTCATCAGTTATGTAATGATGGGTCAGAGTGCCGCGGGGCGCTTCCACAATTCCAACTCCTTCAGTAGGTATTTCTGTTGGAATATTTCTTATATCGGGTCCGGTTATCTCCGGGTCCCTGCTGAGTTCAAGCATCCTTTCAGCCGCATAGAGCATCTCAATAAGTCTTGCCCAGTGGGTTGCCAGCGTATGGTGTACCGGTTTTCCGCCAAGAGCTGCATACATTTTCTCATACTCTTCCTGTGCAAGGGGGGTTGCCATACCATCTGCCGCGTTGAGACGGGAGAGTGGAGTTGCGCGATAAATGCCGCTTGTCTCGCCGTCAATAAAACCGTTCCAACCTACTTTTTTCAAATAGGGGAACTTAAGGTATGTCCATGGTTCAACTCTTTCGGACAAATTATCAAGGTATTCAGAGGGTGCATACTTTGTAAATTCCTTGCCTTGAGGATCAACTACTCTGACCTTGCCGTCATAGAAATTAACCTTGTTATTTTCATCGACAAGTCCCATATAATACGTCCGATGGGTATACATGTCGCTTAAAACCATGTCAAGATACTCTTTGTTCTTGAGTACCAGATCTTCAAAAATCTTTAAAGAAAATCTTGCGAAATCTACTGCCTGAACAGCTATTTCTTCTGTTTTAGCACGGTTCTCTTCGGAGAGCATTTTGCTTACGCCTCCGGGTAAACCGAAAACAGGGTGAATCCCTCTACCGCCTATGGTCTGAATAACCCAGTGGTTCTGTTGACGCGTTTGAATTACTTTCTTGCCTATCTCTATCCCTACTTTTCCTATAACACCCAGGATATTTCTTTCAGCAGGGGGGGATTCCGGCCCCATAATAAAATCAGGGCCGGCAAGTATATAAAAATGGGTGGCATGGTCTGTTACAAAAAAAGCGCTGTAAAGTAATTCGCGGAGTTTTCTGGCTGTTGGTGTCGGTTCAACTTTATAAAGGTTGTCTAAAGCTTTTGTGGCTGCCAGATGGTGGGCCTCGGGGCAAACGCCGCATATTCGCTGCATAATTTGCGGCATGTCCTCAGCAGGACGTCCTTCGCAGAATTTCTCAAAGCCTCTCAGTTCAGGTATCTGGAGGTACGCATTTGAAACCTCTCCATCATCGTCCAGGAATATTGCAATCTTCCCATGCCCTTCAAGTCGGGTAATGGGATTAATCATAATTTTAGTCATAGTGTTTTCGCCCTCCTCATTATTGACACAGGCAGACTATAACGATAAAATGTTCCGGCAGGATCGACAATTTCATCGGTAATCCGAGCTATTTCCTCAGTATCAGTAGAATCTATGAGAGATCCCAGAGCCGTCAAAAAGTGGAGACCCTGATCAACAACGCCTTCAACAGGCCCATAACAGCCGGTGCAGGGCATTCCCCCTTGAGGACACATAGCTCCGCATCCACCACGCGTGGCAACTCCATAACAGAGCAGCCCCTGGTCGAGGAGACACTTTGTCGGGTCTGCAATGATCTGATGAGGCCTGAAAAATTTCTTTACTTTTTTGCCTTCCTTCGGCAGGGGGCATTCATCACAGAGCGCCTTGCTCGAATGACTGATAATACTCCCTTTTTCAGGCAGATTTCCCGAAACTAAAGCCTCCAATGCAAGCCAGGTGGTTTTTGGCTCCGGGGGGCATCCAGGTACATAATAGTCTACATCAATAATCTGATTGAGTGCCCGGACCGAACTAAAAAGCCGGGGTAGTTCAAGTTCTCCTTCAGGAACCTGTACTTTTGCCTGTGGATAGACCTTTTCCTCATTAACAGTAGATGGAGTATCAATATAGGCACGATCAAAAAGAGATTCTGTACTAACTAAATTTGCAAGGCCGGGAATGCAGCCCTCATAGGCGCAGGAGCCATAAGCAATCATGATCTTTGATTTTGAGCGAAGCATTTTTGCTACATGCTCATCTTCGGTGCTTCGAATTGCTCCATTAAAAAGACATGCATCAATACTTTGATCAGCCATCTCTTCAACATCCTTGTACTTGAAATCCATGGCCACGGGCCAGAAAACAATATCCGCAGCCGCTGCCACGTCAAGTATCTTCTCTCCGATGGCAAGTGTGGCAATATCACATCCGCCGCAACTGCTTGCCCAGTAGAGTGCTACTTTCAACTTACCCATATATCACCTCTTGAATCTGCTCTTTCTGAATTGGTCCCAAGGCTCTCACTGTCTCGGTCATCTGGTTTACCACGCTTGCAAACTGAACGCCCTCAGAAGCTGATACCCAATCAAGTCGGACCCGTCCATCCTCCATCCCGAACTGACCCAGCATCTTTTTCAATAAGGCCATTCTGGCTGCAGTCCTGTAGTTTCCTTCGAGATAATGGCATTCGCCGGGATGACACCCAAGCACAAGTACGCCGTCAGCGCCTGCCTGAAGGGCCTCAATGATAAAATACGGCTCAACTCTTCCGCTGCACATAAGACGCACAACCCTTACATTCGGTGCATACTGAAGCCGGGATGTACCGGCCAGATCAGCTCCTGCATAGGAGCACCAGTTACAGAGGAAGAGGACTATTTTTGGCTCAAATTTGTTCATCAGTCACCTCGTCTTACTTACGTCAGTAATGCTATATTCATTACGCAGCAAAAGCTGCCCTTATTTCTGCCAGTATCTGATCCATGGTAAAGTGTTTTCCATTCATTGCACCGCTCGGACAAGCCGCTACACAGGTGCCGCATCCTTTGCAGAGCGCCTGATTAACTACGGAAACACGTTTCTCTTCGTCTTTTTTGACTGCACCATAGGGGCAGGCCATTTCGCAAACACGACAACCGCTGCATAGTTCTTCATTTACTTCTGCCACAGCAGCCTGGCCTTCTATGCTTGTACGGGTCAGCACGGCAAGGGCCTTGGAGGCAGCAGCCTGTGCCTGAGCAATACTCTCATCTATAAATTTAGGGCTGTGGGCAGTGCCGCACATAAAAATACCGTCTGTTGAGAAGTCAACCGGTCGCAGTTTCATGTGAGCTTCAAGGAAGAAGCCGTCTTCATTAAGGGGCACTTTGAGCATCTGTGAAAGAGGTTTGTTGCCTGCCGGTGCAACCGAGGCAGTAGCCAGACATACCAGGTCAGCATCAATTTCGAGTCTCTGTCCCAGGATCGGTTCTGTGGCTGTTAATCTCAGGAATGACTTTCCGTTTTCTGTTATAGAACGAATATCAGGGGAATCTTCCGGCTGGTACCGGATAAAAATAACGCCCTGGTCAGAAGCTTCTTTATAGTAATCCTCTTTAAAGCCGTATGTTCTCATATCTCTGTACAGCACATAGACATCCATTTCCGGTTTGAGCTTCTTAAGCTGGAGCGCGTTCTTTACCGAGTGGGAACAACAGACGCGGCTGCAATATTGTCTCTCGTCATTTCTTGATCCCACACACTGGATGAAGACCGCGCTATCGCATTCTTTTACCCGATTGCTGTCTTTTTCTATTTTTTCGTCAAGCTCAAGAAGAGTCATGACCCGGTCATCTTCGCCATAAAGATATTCATTGGGCTTCAGTTCTTCAGCGCCTGCCGCGACTATTGTTATACCGTGTTCGATTTCTTTGAGTGCTTCTCCGTTACCTATCCTGATCCCGGATATAAAATTTCCCACATATCCTGAATATTCTACCAGTTCGGCATTTGTCGAGATTTCTATCAGATCGCTGGCATAGACCTCATCGACAAGTTTTTTTATCATGCCTTGTACGTCCTCTCCTTCTAATGTTACGGGGATTCTTTTTGATAAGCCGCCCAGTGATTCTGTTTTCTCGATAAGGTAGACCTTTATGCCCTGATTTGCCAAAGCGAGACTGCTTGTCATTCCCGCAATACCGCCTCCGATAACCAAAGCTTCAGGGGTAACATTGTAAACTGCCCTATGCAGAGGCTGAAGCAATACTGCCTTTGATGCTGCCATTCTGATAAGGTCTTTCGCTTTTTCCGTTGCAACTTCCTTTTCGTTCATGTGAACAAAGGAGCACTGCTCCCGGATATTGGCAAACTGAAAAAGGAATGGATTCAAGCCGGCTTCCCTCAGCGCGGCCTGGAATACCGGTTCATGTGTTCTCGGAGTGCAGGCAGCTACTACTACCCGGTTAAGCCCCTGCTTCCTGATTGTTTCTGCCATGTGGTTGACGGCGTCAACAGAGCAGGCAAAGGTTTCTTCTACAGAGTGGCTTACGCCGGGAAGTCCCTTTGCGTATTCAACAACTTGTGGAACATCCACTACCTTGGCGATATTTGTGCCGCAGTCGCAGACGAATATGCCTACCCGCGGCGCTTCGCCGGTGGTGTCGCGTTCCTCGGGATAAACTTTTTCTTCCATCAGGGTGCCGCGCTCCTCAAAGAGGAGCTGTGAAGCCAGGGATGCGGCGCCGCTTGCCATTGTAACGGCATCAGGAATATCCATGGGCGCGTGAAAAACACCGCATGAGTATATGCCGTTTCTTGAGGTTTCCATAGGTGAAAAAGCAGGGCTTTCGCAGAAACCGTGTTCATTGAGTCCTATGGAAAGTTTTTCGGCAAGTTCCCTGTTGCCTTCAGTTGAGTTAAGCCCAACTGAGAGGACGACGAGATCAAATTGTTCATCCTTAACCTTGCTGTCGTCTGTGCGGTATCTGAGAATTATATTTTTATTATCCGGGTCTTCACCGACAATGGATGTTTTGGCCCATTGGTAGCGGACTCCGGGCATATTTTTGGCTCTTTCGTAAAACCGTTCAAAGCCTTTGCCATAGGCACGGATATCGTTGTGAAGTATAACTGCTTCAATTTCAGGGTGATGTTCTTTTGAAAGAATGACCTGTTTTGTGGCATACATGCAGCATACCGCGGAGCAGTAAGTGCAATTTGATGTTTCATCCCTTGAACCGACACATTGAATCCATGCTATCTTATGCGGTGTCCTGTTGTCGGAGGGACGAAGGATTTCCCCGCCATTAGGTCCTGAAGCGCTGATAATACGCTCAAACTCAAGACTGGTGACTACGTTTGAGAATCTATGGTATCCATACTGACTCTGTGAATAGGCGTCGAAAATTTCATATCCCGGCGCCAGGATAACGCTTCCCACTTCAACAGTTGTCCTCTTTGGCTGCATCTTGAAATCTATTGCTTTACTTTTGCATGTGGGTACACATATCTGGCAGATCTTTCTCTGCAAAAAAAGACAGTGGGCGGCATCAACCATAGAAACCGCAGGAACTGCCTGAGGGAAGTGGACATGAATACATTTCTTTTTTGCGAGACTTTCGTTGTAAACATCGGGCACATAAATAGGGCAGTATTCGGCGCATGTACCGCAGCCCGTGCATTTTTCTTCATCAACATAACGGGGTTCCTCATAAAGATGAACCTGAAAATTTCCTGCCTCACCTTCCAAACCCTCAACATGCGTATTTGTAATAATCGAAATATTGGGATTCGACGCGCATTCTATAAACTTGGGGGACAGAATGCACATGGAACAGTCATTGGTGGGGAATGTCTTATCCAGTTGCGCCATTTTACCGCCAATGGCAGGCCCTTTATCGACAAGATATACCTTAAACCCTGCCGCGGCAGCGTCCAATGCAGCCTGTATGCCGCCGACGCCTGCGCCGACAACCATGACGGCCCCGATCTTTCCTTGACTTACGGGAATCTCACTTACGCTAATCTCATTAGACATGTTAGACATAATCTCTCCTGTTATAATCCTTTATTAAATACAAAGGACTTTCCATGATCTATATTACTTCGTCAACTATCTCTGAAATATCCCGCACATCCAGGACATCTTCCTTTCCCAGGGTGAGGACACTGTCCTTGAAGTTAAGAATACAGTATGGACAGGCTGTTACAAGAACATCAGCTCCCAGTTCAAGGGCCTGTTCCACAAGGGTATCTGAAAAGCGCTCTCCTTTTTTGGTTTCCATCCAGATTCTTGCACCGCCTCCGCCGCAGCAAAGACTGTTTTCTCTGGTATTCATCTCATCAATGAGGGTCAGACCGGGAATGCTTCCGAGTATGCTTCGCGGTTCATCATAAATTCCATTGTGACGCCCCAGATAACAGGGATCATGATAGACAACTTTTTTCGGAAAGGGCTTCTTAAAGGTAAGTTGGCCTTCATCTGCAAGACGGGACAGATACTGGACAAGGTGAATTACATTAAATTCTCCACCTAAAGCAGGATACTCACTCTTGAAGGTGCTGTAACAGTGAGGTGATGTGACGACGATTTCCTTGACGCCTGATTCATGAAACGCATCGATATTGCTCTTCGCGAGCTTCTCAAAAACATCGAAGTTTCCCGCTTTTCGAACACTCTCGCCGCAACAGCTTTCTTTTGCGCCTATAATGCCGAAATTAGCTCCTGTCTCTTTGAGTATCCTTGCAGTGGCTCGTGCAATGTTTCCCATTTTGGGGTCAAAGGCCGGTGTACAGCATGAGAAATAGAGCGTCTGAGTCTCCCCGCCAACGGGAGGAACAGCAAGATCGCGAGCCCAGTTTGCCCTGTCTTCTCTTGCTCCGCTCCAGGGGTTGCCTGAATTTTTCAGACTTCCCATAGCATTCTTCAAGCTTGCCGGAACAGCACGGGGGACGCTGTCAAGGGTAATGTTGCGAACAGCACGTATTACATCGGTAATAGTTACTCCCCGTGGACAACGGCTGACGCACATATTGCATGTCGAGCAGAGCCACCAGTCTTCTTCTCCAAGCTCCACCAGCCCGAACTTAGATTCGGTAATCTTTTTATGGGGCATGAAGGTTTTTACGTTGTTCCATGGACAACTGGCGGTACACAGGCCGCATTGAAAACACTTGCGGAACATTTCCCCGCCGGCTTCCCTGATCATTTCAATAGCCTCTTTAAATGGTGCTACTGTCTCCACTCTATTGCCTCCTCATTCATCATTTCGATTCATTCGGTGAAAATGTGTTGCAACCAGGTCACAGTTAAGTTTACGTGTTAATAGATTTAACTATATCGGCGAATCGATCTTTAATCAAATTAAAATATTTTATGGAACTATTAACGCTCTTAATAACAATGCCCATATTAGTATATTACTCCGGAGAATGGCTGCAAACTGCGCGGTTGCCGTGCTTCGCGGTTTTGAATGATGCGCCGATTCTTCCTGTAATTTCATATATCCCCATAAGCGCTGAATAAATTGCTCTGTTTCATCCGGCAATAAATATTGTCTTGATTCTGATGCCAGATTGTAATAATAAATGACAATTAAGGACCATGAAGACCGATGACAGCGAAATAGTAGTTTTATCTCGACCCGGGAGTCAACTTGCTCTGAGTGCGGTGAAGATCTCGGACGACATGCATGGATTACTCTTGCTAAAAACAAAGAGGCGCTGTGTCTGGAGTGCGCGGACCTGGGACACCTGCTGTTCCTTCCGTCAGGCAATGCGGCGTTAACCCGGAGGGCTAAGAAAAACTCACATTTGCATGCGGTTGTTTTAAAATGGTCGAGAGCCAGAAAGCGATATGAAAGACAGGGACTTCTTCTTGAAGAATCTGCACTTGAACAAGCAGAGACAGAGTGTTTGGCTGATGCAGAGATAAGAGAGCGCAGGAGAATACGTGAGGGTGAAAAACGTGAAATTGTTGATAAAGAATATGTAAGAAAATACGGCGAACAGATACGTCAATACTATCCGTGCATGCCCCTTGGTCTGGAGGTAAAAATAGCTGAACATGCATGTGAGAAATACAGCGGCAGAGTAGGACGTTCAAAAGAGGCAAAAGATTTTGATGAAAAATCCATCACCCTTGCAGTAACAGCACATATACGACATACCGAAACAGAATACGACGAACTACTCATGCGTGGGGTTGACCGTTATGATGCCAGGAGGATTATTTCTGATAAAATCAGCCAAGTGTTGGAAAAGTGGGGAGAGATTTCATAAAAAATTCTTCCTGAAATGCGTTCTGCGCGGTTATTGCCTTAGATACAGTGCTTCTTCCTGCAGTTGATACTGTGTGGTTTTTGCTTGAAGCACTGATTTCTTCCTGAAGGTGATACTGCGTGGTTTTTGCCTTAGATGCAACACTTCTTTATGTAATTCACAATGCGTGGCTTTTGCCTGAAGCGTAGATTACTTCCTGAAGGTGATACTGCGTGGTTTTTTACCTTAGATGCAACACTTCTTCATGTAATTCACACTTCGTGGTTTTTGCCTGAAGCGTAAAGTTCTTCCTGTAACAGAGTTTTTCCTCTCAGTATTCCTTATACTCGATTTCATATAAATATTCATCAGTGCCACGTATAAATTATTGCTTGCGAAGTAATTAAAATGGTAGGAAAATGTAAAAAATGGGGTATAATTAAGAAAAAGCTGATAATTTTATACATGACCCCATTCCCTATGCTTTTGGCATCATAATTGCCATACCATTTGGAGGTAAGCAGAGCAATGAGAATTAGTCAAATAAAGAATGAACTTAAGTACAAAGAAAGAGAAATAGATGATTTAGTAAGGTATATTAAGACCAGAAATGATGACAATCCTAATTATACTCTTTTTTTGGGTGCAGGATGCTCTGTTAGTTCTGGAATACGCTCTGCGAGCGAGTTAATTAAGCAGTGGCGCAAAGAAGTTTATAAGTCTCTCCAACCAACAGAAGATGAAAAAGATTATTCTGATGAGAAATGTGTAGAATATTTGTCAGCATCACAGTCTGGATGGTACGATAAACGAAACGAGTATGCATCACTTTTTGAAAAAAGATACGATCTTCCTCGACAGAGACGGATGTTTATTGAACAGGAAGTGGCGAGCAAAATTCCTTCTCTCGGATATGCCTATCTTGTTAAACTTGTCAGAGGATTGTTTTTTAGGACTGTATTCACCACTAATTTCGATGATTCCTTAAATGAGGCTTTTTATCTTTATTCAGACGAACGACCTTTGGTGTGTGCACACGACTCCGCTATTAGCAGCATAACCGTGACATCAAAAAGACCAAAAATTATAAAATTACATGGAGATTATCTGTTTGATGATATAAAGAGTACTTTGCGAGAAACTGAGTCTTTGGAAGAAAATATTAAGAATAAATTTATAGAATTCGCCAAAGATTATGGACTAATCATTGTAGGATATGGCGGCAATGATAGATCAATACTGGATGTACTCTTCTACTTATTAAAGCAAGAAGAGTATTTAAAAAATGGTATTTATTATTGTTTCAGGCGAGATGATGAGATTAATGAAGAAGTTCGTAAACTTCTTTGGAGAGATAGAGTTTATTACGTGATTATAGATGGGTTTGATGAACTAATGGCCAACCTTAACAGACAGTTAAATAAAGAAGAGTTACCCGTAGAAACATCCATTATCTCTAATAAAACTAATAAGTTGATCGATTATTTATTGTCCAATACCTACCTGAAAGAATCGTCTTCCCAGATAATTAAAGATGACCTTCAGTCTCTCAAAGAGCAGAAGGATGAGAGGTTCCTTCAAGAACTTCTTAAATCGCTGGAACGGAATGATGAAGAATCGGGCAAAAGAGAAGAATATCAAAGAGGTAAAATAAGAACCAAAAAGAGAACAGCAATATTACTGAATGAACAGATCATCATGCTCAAATTATATGAAAAATTGCGTATGAAAAGATATGATGAGGTCATTAAAGAGGCAAGTGGTTTACTTGCCAAAGGTGTATCCAAACAAGAGTTTCAAAAAGATTTACTCACTGTAATGGCCAAATGCCAACTAAGGAAGGGTGATAGCAAAGATGCGACCAGAACATATAAAAATTTGGTTGAACTCGATGATAATGATGTTGAGAACAAATTGACACTGGCCCAATTGACGGATAATCCTGAAGATAAGTTGCGTTTAATAGATCGGGTTATAGAGCAAACACCATACAGCTATAAACCTTACTACTATAAAGCAAAGGTCCTTATATATAAATATGACAGGCAAGTTGATTGCAATAAGACGGACGCATTTAACCAAATATTAAAAACGCTCCGGATTGGGACCGAACTAAATCCAGCATTAAACAATAATTGCTGGAAATTGATGTTTAATTATTTGTTGATGGACCAAAAGGAGAAGGAGAAGGAGAAGGCTATTAGTGATGCTCAAAATATACTCGACACATTAAAGAAACAGAATCCATATGATATAAGGGTCCTCAGTATGGAGATGGATATTCATTTTACCTCGAAAAAGAATAATTATGATGATATTTTTGACAAAATTAAAGAGGCCAGGGGGAAAAGTATTCCAGAGAATTCAATCAACTATGAGATGCTGCTTTTAGATGCTTATGCAAGAGCTGGTCGAACAGAGGAGATAAAGAATCAATTGTGGAGCATCGAAGAACACTATGAGATTGATGCTGACTACCTTGAAAACAGAGCTACATTGATGTTAACAAAGCTAGACGATCTTGAAGGTGCAATACAATCACTTAAACAGTCTATTGATCTTGACTATAATCAAGGTACTTTGCGTCATCTTTTCGGGTACTATTTGTATGCAGAAATGTATAAAGAAGCAGAAGATATTCTTCATAATCAGCTTGGAAGAGATAATAAAATGGAAGAGATTCTATATTTAGAGGCAAAAAAACAATACGATGAAGCTCTTGGGTCCCTCAGAAATATGGTTCGAGAACAACCATGGATGATTTCAAAAAATACAATATCCAGAGAATCATTTCTCTTATTAGCAATGGGAAAGTATGAGGATGCTCAAAAATACTTGAGGGATTATTTAGAGATCAGTAATTTTACGGAACAAGTGTTTGTTATCAACTACGAGTTAGCTGGTAAACTGCTTAATAAAAAGGTACACAAGGAAAGGCTTGCGAAAGTTTATGATCATAGTGAGGGGGACCTTATAAAAGCTGCCATCTGCGTGTTAAACGATGAGAACAATAAGGCTTTGGATTTTATTGAAAAAGCTATAGAGGATAATTACGAAACCAAGTATGATATAAAAGACTGGGTGATATTTAAACCATTAAAAGATAATCCAAGATTCAAGGCTTTCTACAAAAAACAAATAACGGAGTGCTAATGGCGGAATACTTTTGTTTATGGAGAAGGTGGAAAACGTCTTGTTTTTACCGCGGCAGTGTACATTTCTTCCCGTAATTCACAATCAAAATCAAAATGCCCCATACTTTCTTCGTAGGTGACAAAAATAATTATCCCAGTAAAGGCAAAGAAGTACGTTTCTCCCGATAATCCTTGCATTTAGAAAACCACGCAGTTGTAGCGCTTCATAGGTGAAAGCGCAAATGTATGTATAGCAACTTGAAATTCCCTCTGTGAATATCAACTGCAATATTATATTTTGAATGACAGAGAATTATAATTGACCAATGAAGACTTTATGAAGCGACAGATCAAAACATTGTGTTAAGAAATCCGTAAACGTAATTGTTTCCCGAGTGCTGCTGCAAAACGCTCCAGGGTTGATAGCTTGATGTCTTCTGCATGGT
>CAZHHX010000071.1:0-14820 GCA_964532465.1 uncultured Syntrophorhabdaceae bacterium
ATAGATTATTGGAGTTGTCATAATATGTCAAGCACTATATGTCGTTGTAGTACTAATTACCGGTTTATTTCAAGTTGCCTGAAGAATGTATACCAGCGACGTTTCTTTATACAATTTTTCTTGACTTTTTCCATAGTATAGCATATATATGCTATACTATGAGTACCAATAAACTGAATAAAATCAGTAATCAGATCGACAAAATTAAAAAGGAGTTACAGGAAATGAACGCGATGCGTCCGGGAACGCTAAGCCGGCAATACAAATACCCCCAGAAAAAGGTTGGATCGTACTGGCAGTTGAGTTATACCCGCAGAATGAAAAGTCATACAGAATACATACGTCCGGTTTCTGTGTCGGAGATTCGGCAGCAAATTGCCGCCTATAAAAGGTTCAAGACTCTTGTCGATCGCTGGCTGGATCTGGCAATAGAATACTCAAAACTAAAAATGCAGATGACTGATGGCAAAGGCACAAAGTAAATTTCGCATTCTCAGATAAGAAAGTAAAAGGAAATATGCGGGAATACACATGAAAACGGAGGTATGACATGAAATCAAACGCCGGAGATTACAAGATTGCTCTTCCTGAAGAGCAGCTCCACAAATCATGCCGGATACTTTTTGGACCGCAAGTGAATATTACATCACAGTTTCTCAGCATACTTCAACCTTCAGGTGTAAAGACCGCCTATCGCAGGCTGGCCATGAAAACGCACCCTGATCGGGCGTCTCATCTCGGCATAGACGAAGCAACGCTTGGGGAACGTTTTAAAAAAGTCCATGGCGCTTACGAGCAGGTATTTTCATATGTCAAGGAGCCGCAGCGTTACATTATCACAACGTCTTCAAAGCCCCCTTATTGTAACGATTCTCCCGTTAGCAGAGCATCTTCTCCACAACGTTCATTTTTCTACAAGGGCAAAATACCTTCCAAAAGACTTTTTATAGGCCAATTTCTTTACTATTCCGGTGTAATTTCCATGAGGCAGATGTATGACGCTGTGGTGTGGCAGCAAATTCAAAGACCATACCTCGGCGATATCGCCCTCCGGTTAGGCTGGTTAAGCTCTTCAGACATTAAAAAAATCCTGCGTCATCGTAATCAAGGGGAACTCTTCGGTGAATTTGCTCAGCGCACAGGTCTGTTGAGCTATTACCAAGTTCTCGTCCTAGTAGGTCGTCAGAAGAGCCTTCAACCCAGAATTGGCGTCTATTTCATCGATCGGGGCATTCTTTTACAAAAGAAAGTGGACGCAATGGCAGCAGAGCTCAAAGAACACAACCGCAAGCACTGGTTCAAGAAATGATTAAAGAATATAATCCACGGATATAAACTTGTAAATTATTTGGTGGGCCGTGGAGGATTCGAACCTCCGACCAATTGATTAAGAGTCAACTGCTCTACCGGACTGAGCTAACGGCCCTGAGATGGTTTTATATAGCATATGCAAGGGTTTATGTGCAATATAAATCTTCTCTTCTCATATGCAGAAATAGTTTCCGAAATTCTCAATTTCTTTCGCAAATCCAAGCCAGTCGTTGGGAACCGGCTCCGGTTATGATGGCTGTCCTGCCTAAAAGAGGTTGATTTGCCCTCCCCTCAATTGCTCTGTCACGGCTCATTTTTTGCCGCTCTTTTTGTAATTGTCAAATCATCTTCACTCCCGTCAGAGGCTTTATTTTTTCAACTTCGGGATTGAGCCAGCAAAGAGGAGGCTGCCCCCTTAATACTGCCAGCAGATTTTCAGCAGCAATTTCTGACATTTTTCCCCGTGTTTGCTTATTTGCGCTCCCGATATGAGGCAGAAGGATTACATTATCCATTTTAAGAAGAGGATTATCATCATCTACGGGCTCCTTTTCAAACACATCAATGCCTGCTCCGGCAATCTGTTTTTCCATTAAAGCCTTTATAAGCGCTGCCTCGTCTACAGCAGATCCTCTTGAAGTATTAATCAGAACAGCATCCGGCTTCATTAACCTGAATCGTTTTTCATCAATTATATGATATGTCTCTTTTGTGAGGGGAATATGCAGGCTCACAAAGTCAGATTCCATAAGAAGGTCATCAATATGCCTGTATTCGACATCCAGTTCCTGTTCTTCTTCTGATGAAAGCCTGGTTCTCTTGGTGTAGATAACCTTCATGCCAAAACCCCGGGCTCTTTTTGCCATGCCTTTGCCTATTTTCCCAAGACCGATAATCCCGATTGTGCTTTCACAGAGGCTTTGTCCGAGAAATAATTCAGGCGACCAGGCAATTTTCCAATTCAATTCCCGGACAAACCTGTCTGCCTCCACTATCTTTCTGGATACGCTTAAGAGGAGGGTAAAGGCAAGATCGGCAGTTGCATCGGTGAGAATACCCGGGGTATAGCCAATGTATATGCCTTTATTTGTTGCTTCATTTACATCTATATGCTCAAAGCCCGCGCTCATAGTGCTGATTACTTTAAGTTCCGGCGCCGCAGATATGATATTTTTGTTTATCCTGTCCGAAAGCAGGCATAAGACAGCGTCTTTATCTTTGATGTTTTCAATAATTTCTTTCTCATCCGGAGGTGTTTCATTAGGATGAATAATGACATCGCAAAATTCAGCTATAGCTTTCATGCCTTGTTCGGGAATTCTCCTTGTAATATATACCTTAGGTTTCATACAACCTCCCTGCTTTTTATATATGGAAATATTTCTATCATCAAAATCATTATTCATACAATAGAATTTAAACAAATAAATCGCTTAATATCGATAATAACAGAATAAAATCCATTCCGCAGTCTGTACTTCCAGGCAGAGCTTTCTTTTAAGATAAAATATTATTTAATTTTTGCTTAAGCTAATCTTTAAATCTTCGATAATGTGTTCATAATGTTGCTACGCAACTTAAATTCTATTAAAAAAACCAAGGAGGGTAACGCATGTTAAAAGCAGTCAGGTATTTTGTTTTAGCAGTTTTTTGTTTAGGTTTAATGATTGTACAGGCTGAAGCAAGGGATTTAAAGGGTAGTCTGCCGTTGATTCCACCACTTGTTGAGTCAAAGGATAAGGGGATTCTCGTTGACCTTACAAAGGCAATGGCCGAGGAATACAAAGACGGCAAAATTACCTGGGAAGTTTTTCCTTTCAAGAGATCAATGGAAAATGTGGAAAAGGGAAGAGCTGATTTCCATATGCCTCAGTTGGTCAATCCGAAGATTACCGCCGACAAACTACCTTTTATGTTCTCATCAGATATTATATTCAAGGTTGTTTTTGTCCTTTACACGAACAAGAGTAACAAAGATATTAACCCCGGGAACGCAAGCAAGTATAAAATTGAGAGCGATCTCGGCACAATGGATTTCTTTGATTTCAAAGTTACCGGTTCTCCTGACATTGAGTCAAGTCTGAAAAAGGTAGATATGGGAAGAATTGACGGATGGCTTTTTGCCATGCCTGAAAGCGATGGAGCTTTAAAGAAACTTGGTCTGAAAAATATCAAGAGACAGGAATTTGCAAAGTATGATGTGAGAATAGTCCTGAACAAGAGCGCTCAGGGTAAAGAAGTAGATAAGATACTCGGTGGTCTTATCGGTAAACTGAAAGCAAATGGAAAATATCAGAAGATTATGGGGCCTATCCTGGATCAGAAATTTGATCCCTGGCAGCCGTAAGAACGCTGAGGCGCCCTTCATGCCGGGCTTTCATGTAGGCCCGGCATCTGAGGGCGGTTAATCCGCTGCTTTCCGGTAAGATGCTGAACACAGCGATAAGAGGAGGTAAATAAAATGAAAATGGATTCGATGAAATGGAAATTCATTATACCGGTAGTGGCATCAATACTGATCATTATCGGATTATCAGGTGGGTACAATTATATTCAGGATTCACAAAAACTGAAGGCAGAGCTTAATAAAAAGGTAACATCGTTATTCGAAATAGGATCGCTGGCTATGATTGATCCTATCTGGAACATACGCAAGGAAGTTATCCAGGAAAACGCCGAATTTCTTTTGAAAAATGAAGAAATAGCTTCTATTCAGGTTCTCGACGCTGATGGAAACGCGCTCTACAATATGGAAAAAAAGGAAAAGATATATGATAAGCAGTACCTGATGCCTGCCTTGAAACAGGATCTCAAAAAAGACAATCAGAAAATAGGCACAGTAGTTGTCAGTGCAACAAACTATTTTGTGAAGCAGGCATTATTTAAAGGTGTTGTTACTACTATTGTTCAAATCCTGGTTTCAGTGATTATACTGGGAATGATAGTGTTTTTTATTACCCAGAGAATATCGAGACCGATCATTAATATGGCTTCAGTGCTGAAAGATATTGCCGAAGGGGACGGAGATCTTACAAAGACAATCCCTGTTGCCAGTAATGATGAGATAGGCGAAATGGCAAAATACTTTAACAGCTTTATCGATAAATTGAATGGAATTGTACTCAACATCAAAGGCTATTCCAAGAGTATAGCATCGGGAACCCAGGACCTGAGCAGGAGAATGGAACAAATAGGCAATACGGAGAATACCCTGCTTGAGACTACAAGTAGTACATCCGCCGCAGTTGAAGAAATGGCGGGCAACATATCAACCATTGCAGACAATACAAATCATCTGTCTACAAATGCCGATGAAACAGAGCAACTGGCCTTGGATGGAAGGAAAGCGGTTCAGGGAACAATTAACGGGATAAACAAGGTAAAACACGTTCTTGAGGAAGGCGCCAAAGAGGTTAAAAGCCTTGGCAACAGAACCACTGAAATCGGCAACATCACCACTGTAATTAACGATATCGCGGATCAGACAAACCTTCTGGCTCTGAATGCGGCCATAGAGTCCGCCCGTGCCGGTGAACACGGGAGAGGTTTTGCCGTTGTTGCTGATGAAGTGAGGAAGCTTGCCGAGAGGACAACAGAATCAACAAAAGAGATTACAAAAATGATCAGCACCATACAGAAAGAGACGAGTAACGTTATCCGCAGGATGGAGGAAGTAACCTTAGAGGTCATAGAGGGAGTAAAACTTGCCGACAGCACCGGCGGCATTCTGGAAAAGATTGTATCAAGAATGGGTGAACTGAAGCAGATGGTAAACATGGTGGCAAATTCAACGAGCGAACAGTCAATGGCAACAAATGAAATATCAGATCAGACGCTCAGGGTGACGCAGAGTGTTCAGGAGACGGGAAAAGCAGTAAACCAGAGTTCTATCTCCACAAAGGAAATAGCAACTGTATGCGAAAAATTGAATGATATCGTTGGCATGTTTAAACTGAGAGAAGGGAATATCCATTCATAAAAACTGTAATTGGTGAAAACCCCCGGCAGGCAAATGCCGGGGGTTTTCTTTATAAAAAGCAAATGAACGACAAATATGTTTTGTCCTCAAATGGTCGAATTATCAACCTTTTTTCTAATTAATGTTTTCATAAATTCCTGTAGTTTTTTGTAAACCGCCAATTACCGGAGAAATTTATAGTTGCGGACATGTCCGCAACTTATTGTAAATTATATTCAAATGGCATTTGTATACATCTTCATGGAAAACTATTTGTATTCTTTACGCTGAAGGGTTACAATTTCCAAAATGCATGGCGCAAAAATACAAGGATGATAATAGGGATACCATGTTGCATTAAATTCTCTATTGAGAAAAAGATATAATCTCTTACAAAAATGGAGGTACTATGAATCTCAAACGGTTGTTAAAACCGGAGACAATGGCAGTGGTGGGTGTATCTCTTACCAACGAATCAAATCCGGCCAATGTTGTTTATAATAAGAACCGTCTTCGCTACCCCGTAAAGATTTTTGCAGTCAATGGAAAGGGCGGTGAAATCAGGGGTGATACATTATACAGGAAGGTTCAGGACATTCCGGCCAAGATAGACCTGGTAATTGTAGCTACAAAAGCTGAGATTGTTCCCTCGGTGATTTCCGACTGCATTGAAGCGGGTGCCGGTGGCGCAGTAATTATCTCCGGAGGCTTTGCCGAAACAGGGAGTATGGATTTACAGAATCAGTTAGTCTCAATAGCGAAAGAATCGAATTTTCCCATAATAGGACCAAATTGTCTTGGAATCTTTACTCCCGGCCATATGGACACCTTCTTTATACCCGGTGAAAGACTGGTAATACCTGATCGTGGAAGAGTTGCCATGGTAAGCCAGAGCGGAGGCATCCTTGTGGATCATATGATCAAGTGCGCTGATGAAGGGGTTGGTGTGTCTCTTGCGGTGAGTATAGGCAATAAAGCGGTAATCAAGGAATTGGACTTGCTCCGGTATTTCAAAGACGATCCAGACACAGATGTGATCGGTTTTTATCTGGAAGGATTTGATGAAAACGAAGGCCGTGAATTTGTTGTCGCTGCTTCAGAGTGCGGAAAGCCCGTGATCGTTCTTAAATCAGGCAAAACACCGGGAGGAACTAAGGCTGTGAAAAGTCATACAGCATCCATCGCCGGTGATTATGAAGTTTTTTCTTCCATTATGGCACAATATGGAGTTGTAGAAGCAAAAGATGAGTTTGAGATGGTTGCCTTTGCCGAGGCATTAAGCTGCTATCAAAGATCGATTGAGGGGAGGGTCGCGATTATCACAGGCAGCGGAGGCCACGGCGCGCTGGCAACAGATGCATGCTTTTTGCACGGGCTTTCAGTGCCTGTTTTAAGCCAATCCGCTCAGACAGAGCTTCGCAGCCTTGTTTCGCCCACTATTCAGGATATTTCTTCCTTTGTTAATCCTATAGATCTTACAGGCAGTGCAGTAGATGATGATTTCATGGCAGTAGTGCGATCAGTGAGCAGAAATGAAGACATAGAATGCATTATTGTGCTTCTTCTCCCTTACCTGCCGCGGATAACAATGGATTTAAGCGCTAAATTAAGTCTTCTTTACCAGCAGGAGGGAAAACCTATTATTGCTTATGTTCCTCATGTGGATAAATACAAAATGCTTATTGAAGGTTTTATGCTGAATAAAATACCTGTTGCCGATTCCATAGAGGATGCAATACATATGGCAGAAGCCATGAGGAGGTACAAATCATGCTGAAAGATAATATTCTGAAAGTTTTCTCTGAGGCAAAAGAAAGAGGCTGGGTTATGGAGCCCCGAGCAAAAGACCTCCTTCGCCTGGCAGGCATGGATGTGCCAAGATTCCTCTTTACTGCGGATGCTGCGGAGGCAGTCCGGTTTGCCAATGAAATCAAATATCCTGTCGTAGCAAAAGTTGTATCACCCGATGTAATTCATAAATCGGATGCTTCAGGTGTTGCATTGGGTATACAGGACGATAAAAAGCTTGGAGATGTTTTTGCAGAAATGAGTAAAATCAAGGGTTTCCAGGGTATTATTGTCGAGGAAGAGCTTAAAGGCATCGAGATGATTGTGGGAATGAAAATGGATAAACAGTTCGGACCCGTTATTCTTCTTGGTATGGGAGGAACGGCCGTTGAGATATATAAGGATGTAACGCTCCGGATGGCGCCACTTCGCGAACATGACGCAGAATCCATGATGATGCACCTGACAGCAAAACCAATTTTGGAAGGATACAGGGGATCTGATGGAATAAATGTAAATGAACTCAAAAGAATGCTCCTCGCATTTTCCGGTCTGGTCATGGAATTTGAGAAAGAGGTGGATTCAGTAGACCTGAATCCTGTTATATGCAATGCTTCCCGATGCGTTGTGGCAGACGCACGGATTATGCTTGCCGGACATTAACAGACCGTTGCTGTTTATCGGGGTTGTGAAATGGAAAAAATTAAAAGAAATATTCTGATTCGAGATCTCGGCATTTTCTGGCTTCTCATGTTTATTGTGGTTCTTATCTGGAAGAATAATATAGCGGTTACAGGAGTTTTGATAGGCGTCTATCTCATCCGCTATTTTTTATGGCCGGATAGGGAAGATCATGTGGTATTTATCGCAGGCGCAGTTCTCGGTTCAACTGCCGAGATTATTGCCACGAAAACAGGCATCTGGCATTATACACTGCCGACCTTTCTCAATATACCGCTGTGGCTGCCCTTTGCCTGGGGTTTTGTTTCAGTCCTGATTATACGAATTGCTCAGGTAT
This sequence comes from uncultured Syntrophorhabdaceae bacterium, assembly GCA_964532465.1. Taxonomy (GTDB): domain Bacteria; phylum Desulfobacterota; class Syntrophorhabdia; order Syntrophorhabdales; family Syntrophorhabdaceae; genus JAPLKB01. The sequence continues at coordinate 8,076 of CAZHHX010000071.1, forward strand.
TTCTTAAAAAATAGGGCAGGGGCGCAGGGGTTTGTTTTTCATGAGTTTCGTTTACAGGCTCTACAATACGTTTTCAATGAATCAGTGGCAGCAGGCGCTCATATATCCCGTAAGAGCATGCATGAAAGAAATAAGTTTCTGAGGACGCGGCAACAGATAATGTCAGAGGTGTTTTTTGTTGACAAGACGGGCGGTATCCTTATAGAGTTATGCCGTAGGCTGTTTCGCAGCAGAAAAAATCAAAAGGAGAAAGAAGGAATGAAAAAATTTGTGGCAATAATATCTGTTATTTTTATTTTGTTTTTTGTAGTATCAGCCCAGGCAGGGCCGGCAATTGATAAGATACTGAAGAAGGGTGAGATCGTTATAGGAACAACAGGGGAGTACCCGCCTTTTAGCGCAAAAACAAAAAGCGGAAAACTGATCGGTTTTGATGTTGATCTGGGAATGGTTATAGCAGGCAGCATGGGAGTAAACCCGAAATTTGTTGAAATTCCTTTTTCCGAGCTTCTGTCATCTCTGGAAGCAGGTAAAATTGATATTATAATTGCTGCTATGACCATGACGCCGCAAAGGAATCTGAAGTTCGCCTTTGCAGGCCCATACTTTGTTTCAGGTCAATCTCTGGTGACCACAAAAGCAACAGCTCTGAATGCAGAGAACTTAAACGATATAAACAAGCCGGAATTTACCATTGCTGTTCCAAAGGGGACAACCAGTGAAATGATAGTAAAGAGCACCATATCCAAAGCAAGAGCAACTGTAACAAAGAACATGGATGAAGCAATGAAGCTCCTTTTGGAAGGCAGGGTCAAAGCAGTTCTCACTGACAGCGCGACCGCGTCTGTAGAAACAGTCCGCTATAAGGACAAAGGGATTGTCGCCACAAATCCTCTTACATTTGAACCGATCGGTATTGCTGTGCCTGCAAACGATCCTCTCTTCCTCAACTTCCTTGAAAATGTTCTGAATAGCCTTAAAGGAAGCGGTGAACTCCAGATGATGATGCAAAAATGGTTTAAGGATGGAGCCTGGCTGCAAGATCTGAAATAGACAATAAGGCAATGCCGCTTGTCCCGGGGTAGAGCTTTCGGGATAAGCGGCATTGTTGAGAATAATTAACTTACTGCTTTTACATTTCCGCTTTATGTCGGCGCCGTAAAGATTGCCTGAGCCGCTCCATGTTTGTCGGTTAAATATTCCTTGTGATTTCAGTACAAGGAAGGCAGCGTCAGTAAATTAAGATTTAATTCAAACTATTATCTCAAAAGTATGGAGAACGGGTTTGCTCATTACAATCTCGAATGTTTCTGAAGGAATTAAATTTATATATTGAATGTTTGCCGTCAACAGCTCTTTTGTGATTTCCTGAGAATTTCTTATACCTGAAAGGTCAATAAGCAGACTCTCAGGTTCAGTAATTACAGAACCGGAGACAGAAATCTTTCTGTCCGCGTCAGGAGCAAAGGGACGTATAGGGCTATTTTCATGGGAAATTCTAATTTTCTTTAAATTATCCGTTTTATTATAAGGGACAATATGAGGAGATGATGCCGCTTTCTCAGAGTTAACCATGTTGTTCTGATAAAAGAGAGGATAGGATGCAATATTTGTAATCATAATTTATTAATATAATTATACCACAAAATCATCCAATCAGTAGGAATGAGAAAAAAGTATGTGATCTGAAAGAAGGCTGTCTTTATATTTATGAACATGTGCAGCAACAGTTTCTGCAATCATCAATATCCTTGTAAAGTCAATATTTAGGCTGTTCTGCACGAAATATCATTTTAAGTAAAAAAGGTTGGGGTCAAATCTTTATTCTTGACTTAGATACCATTGTCTATTGAAAGTATTCGCTAAGATTTATTGCAAGGTTGGTATCGAGCAACATAAAGACAGAGATAGTTCAACTACCAAGTAACTCCTCGACGGTCATTTGTATCCTTTTTTAATCTTGGATGAGGCTCTTCCTTCCAATGAGCCAGGCTTAACCCTGTTTCCCTCTTTATACTCAGCGAAGGGTGCTATAACTGCAATATTTTCCTTTTTTCTTCCGCGGGAAATTATTACCTCTTCGCCCTGAAGTATACTTTCCATAACTTTCGAAAATTGTACCTTTAATTCTCCAATCTGCATAGTCTTCATATCGGCAGTATAGCACGCGGGTTTTTTTGCTTGTCAAGTTGACAGTCAAGTAAAACGCTAAAAAGAGTATGACTTTTCCGCTGCTGCCGGTTGAAAATGACCCTGTCTATCTGTGTCCCATAAGACTTCTCGCCGCATCGAATAGTTTTGTTGCGCCTGGACAATAGTGGGTTGCAACACAGGCAACAGCAATGGTCAGGACTGCCACAATTGCGAAGGCAATCCAGGTTGCCTTGAATATACTGCCTACCCAGTCAGGATCATCCATTTTTTTCGATGCCTTGTAGAGGCTTGATGCCATAATCACCTGCAAGGCTGCATCGGACAGGATAGCCGGCGCCGCATAGATAAGATAGAAACCGGCTCCCAGGATTAAAGCCAGCAGGATGCCAAGCGCAATGAGAACAATCCCGCCTTTGTCCAGATCAATGTCGGGAGTATCGGGCAGACAGGAAGACTCGCCGGACTGAGTCACAACAGCCTTAGAGATTACGTTGCTTGTCCCGGCAGGCACATCCCCGGCAATGGATGAATCAGTGAAATCACCGCTCGCTCCCCCTCCCCCGAATTCACCTCCTCCGGGTATGGTCAAATCGGCGGCACTGCCAACTGGCGCGCTGCCTCCGCCAGGAATGAAAACGGGATGACACAATCCGTCATCGGATAAATTGCTGCTGGAAGTCCTTTGTATGTACAGCAACCATATTTTGATAAATATGAAGAACATAAGATAGGAGAGTGCCAAGACAATCGGGTATCGTATCAGCATCGATCGCACACCCGCTTCAAGAAGCAATTCGCTGAATATAAGGCCTGAAGAAGATACGCCTATGAGGATGAGCGCGATATGAAACCTGAGAAAGAAACGTTTCTTAAAGGCCATCTTCAATCTTTCAAACCTTGTTAACGATGAACTGACAGTGGATTTTTTCATCTTACCATCCTACCTTATGGCGTTAGCAGGGGCATCAATAATTATACAACCAATTCCCTGCTGGATATTAAGAATACTTTGCCAATTATCCGTATAAATCATATCTCCTTCTGCTGAATACATCACAGTTTATGCGCTTTTCTGACCTGTAAAATTGAATTGAATTTTTTATTTTCCAACTTTTTCGAATTATTTGCAAATCTTTTCTATCATTCCACAACCATTCACGAGCAATCTATCAGCGCCCTACCCTGACAATATTCACCGGCATACTGAATAATATCAGACAGACTGACACCATAACTTTTGACGAATACCGATAATTCATATATATTAAACAGACCATGACAAAGCTTACCGTTAAACAGGAACGTATAGGCCCTATTGCAGGTTACCATCCCTGGGCATTTTCCGGGGCTTTTGAATCCATACCGGAAGGTTTGCAGTCAGGCGAACCGGTCAAGTTATTCAGCAAGAAAGGAGACTATCTTGCATCCGGCTATTTTAATTCATATTCGCAGATAACTGTCCGCATCTGGGGTCACAATAAAGATGAAGAGGTGGACGAACAATTTTTTTCAAAAAGAATTGAAAATGCTTTTCAAATAAGAAAAAAGTATGTAGAAAACCCCTTAATCAACGCTTATCGGGTTATTAACGGTGAAAATGACTTCCTTCCCGGACTCATTGTTGATAAATATGCCGATTATCTTGTTGTCCAGTTTCACACACGCGGGATTGAACGCTGGAAGAATGAGATTGTTGCCGCACTTGGAACAGTTTTCAGTCCGAAAGGAATCTATGAGCGTTCCGACATGGCTGCAAGGAATATTGAAAACCTTGAAAAAACAAAGGGGATTTTGAGCGGAACTGTCCCTGATAGAATCGATATTCTGGAAAACGGTTTTAAATTCCTGGTCGATGTGAAGGGAGGCCAGAAGACAGGTTTTTTCCTTGACCAGCGTGATAAACGTCAGGCCTTCATAAAATATGCGAACAACGCATCTGTCCTGAATTGTTTTTCCTATACAGGCGGATTTACCGTATATGCCCTTGCAGGCGGCGCAAAGAGCGTTGTCAATGTGGATGCTTCCGAAAATGCCCTCGAACTTGCCAAAGAAAATATTATGCTCAATGGTTTCAATGCCTCCAAATGTGAGTTTATCTGCGAAGATGTAAAAAAATACTTAAAAAATACTGAAGACCACTTTGATATTGTTATTCTTGACCCTCCTGCCTTCATAAAAGACCGCAGAAAGAAAAAAGAGGGCATTGCCGGGTATAAAAGCATTAATGAAATGGCGCTCAGGATACTCTCAAAAAACAGCATCCTGGCGACATGTTCATGTTCAGCCCATCTTACTATTGAGGATTTTCGTTATCTCCTTTCGGAAGCAGGCGCCAAGGCCCGTAAAAAATTGAGTATTCTTGAATGTTATACACACGGCATGGATCATTTACAGCTTGTGCCCTTTCCCGAAGGCGAATACTTAAAATGTTTTTTTCTTTCAGTATCCCCTTAAAATCAGATTTATCATGCGGGAAATATTTCACAGGATTGCCGATTACTAAAAAACTTTAAATGTGTTCTTTCCTTCAAACGGTTTTTTATGCTATGATATGTACACTTCATAACGCGCCCATAGCCCAAATGGATAGAGTGTTGGACTACGAATCCAAAGGTTGCAGGTTCGACTCCTGCTGGGCGCACTTAAAACACCCTATCCTATCAAAGAGTTGTAACTAAGTATGCCTACCTCTGGATGTCAACTCCAGCGGTATTGTGCTAAAATTGTGATAATACCCGTTTTGCGGCTGTTCCATTGTACCCCTGTTCTCTTCGTGAAGTTTTGACACGCTCTCGAAGGCATTTTTAAGAGCGTTCTCATTTACTATATTATATCTGCCGAAGACAGCCCGAGTCTTATGCTCTGAAATCTTCATTGCAACCTTTTCCGGTACCCCTGCCCTTACCATGTTTCTTATAGCCGTCCTTCTAAGATCATGGAATAGTTTCCCTCTATTCCAACGGATACACATGCATTTTCCCATGTCTTTCTAAACTCTCCAATTTTGGCTCCGTTCTTGAAAAAAACATACGAACAGTTCATGCGACTGATCTCCCTTGCCTTCTTTTGTTTCAAAATGTATATCATGAAATGAATTTGATTCTGAAATACAAATACAGGAAACATTTGTTAGAAGATACCGACAAAATAGTATTGTTGGAACAATCAATAATAATAGAAAGTTAATCATTGACGTATATATTCCTGATATGGTTAAAAATACTAGAAAACAATCTTGTACTCTCAGGAGAAAACATGACGAAGATAGATATCGTAAATAAACTATATGATAAACTGGGTTTTACACTTACCAAGGATAAATGTGCTGATATAGCAGAAAAATTCTTTGAAATTGTAAAAGAAACACTGGCAAAGGATGAAGATGTAAAAATATCTGGATTCGGTAAGTTTGCTGTAAAACAGAAACGGGCCAGAAGAGGGAGAAATCCACAAACAGGTGTTGAGATGGAGATAACAGCAAGAAAAGTTTTAATTTTCAGGCTGAGTAAGGTTCTGAATGAGGAGATGAATGGGAAAGAGTGAGAGTTTAGTTTCATTCGCAGGCACCAGACTACAGCAATAGGAGATATTGACCGAGCCAACTCATGAATAACCAAAATCCCCATGATCCTCTTCACGGTGTCACTTTGGAAAATATTCTCACAGAACTTGTGGAATATTACGGGTGGAGTAAATTGGGCAGGATTATCAATATACGGTGCTTTAATAATGATCCGAGTACCAAGTCCAGTATGCAGTTTCTGAGGAAAACTCCATGGGCCAGAAATAAGGTCGAAGATCTCTATCTGAAATACAAAAAGAAAACATGGGCAGGATATCCGCGGTAAGGCTGAAGAGGGAGAAATTGTTAGCACTAACCGGGGATTAGCGACAACAAAAAACATAGCTCACACACATCCATACCAAGGATGAACAACAAAATTCTCTCTTTTGTAATATTGTTCTCCTCCATAAATAAGTATACCGTCCTGCATTATGGAGGGACGCAGGGATGTGAAATAATGGAGGCTATCAAAAAACGAGTTATTAACCGTCTCTCCTGACTTAATCTCTACAGGGGTCAACGTTTCCCCGTTGTCAATTACAAGATCGACCTCATGGCCTGTCCGGTCGCGCCAAAAATAAAGAGGTGGCCGCTCTCCCCTGTGACAGAATGCCTTGTACAATTCAGCAACAACAAAGGTCTCAAAAATGGCGCCTCGCAGTCCATGGCCGACAATATCCTCGGGAGATTTTATCCGCAGGAGATAGCAGAGAAGCCCTGTGTCAAAAAAGTATAGCTTGGGGCTTTTGATAATCCTCTTTGAAAAATTTTCATGATGCGGCTGCAGGAGATGTACAATAAAACCGGCCTGAAGAATTGATACCCATTGGCGCGCAGTGGTATGGGAAATACCACAATCAGAAGCAAGAGATGAGAGGCTGAGGAGTTGTCCGGAACGGCCCGCACAGAGCCGTACAAATCTCTGAAAGGTATCAAGATTGCCGATGTTTGAGACCTCTCTTACATCCCTTTCCCTCAATCCACCATCAAAAATAATGAAAAACCTCATTGGCACTGAAATATCAG
>CAZHHX010000072.1:0-14687 GCA_964532465.1 uncultured Syntrophorhabdaceae bacterium
AATAGCGGCAGAAGGTATGTTCATTCTCTTTCATGCCGGGATGGATCGGGGACTGCCCCGCCCGGTCCATGCAACACCGAAACGTCTGGCCGCTGCTCACGAGGCTGTTCCGGAACTTTGCATGATTGCGGCCCATCTGGGAGGGGAAGATGCTTACGAGGAAACGGCGCAGCATTTACTGGGGCGGAACATCTATTTAGACACTTCCTTTGTGCTCCGTAAGATGCCCGGGGCATTCCGGGAGCGCTTCCTCAAGGAACATCCGGCAGAACGTTTGGTATTCGCGTCGGACAGCCCCTGGACAGATCAGAGGGAAGAACTTCAGTTTCTGCTGCAATTGCCGTTTCTGACAGAAAGCGACAAGGAAAAAATCTGTTTTTCCAATGCGGCTCGACTGCTGGGATTGGGGGGGACTTAGGGGGCAGTCTTCTAATATTTTTCCCCCATTAGTACAATGGTTTTTCTGATATCTTTCATGGGGTAGTGCTTGTCATTGCCGGTTGCAAGTACAGAATTACTGATAAAAGCCGTCGCTGCAATAATGCAATCATCCAGATCGAGCTGCCGGCTTTTTATTGATGCTTTATAGCTTTCTGCTTTTTCGGCTATTTGACGAGTGCAGTCAATTATATGCAAGCCATCGAGGAGTTCAGCCGTCTTTGCTGCTTCATGCAGTCTCATGCCTGCATATATTTCTGCCACGGGTATCGCTGAGCAACAGATGATGGATTCGTCAACAATGGAAAGGAAAAAGTCTCTTGATTTTTCATTCCCTCTCAAAAAGTTGATCAGCACATCGGTATCTAACAGAATAGTACTCATTTTGTGCTTTTTATGCGATTCAGCCTGTCGGATTTTTTCAAAGTTTTTATGAAGGCTTCAGTCCCCTGTTGTAATTCGGGATGGTCTTCGCTCTTCCAGGCCCCGAAACTTGTCTCCAGGGCATTTTGAAGCTTCAATCTTTTTAGTTCTTTTCTCAATGCTTCCGCGATGACCTTACTCTGCTCCCTCTTGGGAACGCTCTTTCTTAACTCTTCAATCAAGTATTCAGGTAATAGAAAATTGGCCTGCCGTGTCGCTGTACTCATTCTATATCTCCAATACCAACACTTTATATAGTTAATCATATAGGACGTTATCTACAGGAGTCAAGACGCTTTTGCGTTTTATGTCTTCCATGCGCCCGTTGCGGCTGTTTTCACCTGTTTTTTGAAGGCAGTAAAACAGAGACGCTCTGTCGTTATTCCGGTATTTACTTTAACCATTCCTCGACAATGCCGGATAGAAGAGCTCCAAACTCCGGATCATCAATGTTGTGTGGCGAAATATATAATGGTGTCTGTGCGTCCAGCTCTTTTTTAAGCACTTCAGCTATTATTTTCGGTGCCTCGGGATCATGCGTAGGACCTCCGGGACGGGCAAATCCTGAGGTGCCGCCGAGGGGCACAGCTATTGCTCTCTTACCGCTGGCCTGATTGCAGAGTTTTGCCAGGGCGTGAGCCACGATCTCTGTTTCCGTATAGTTTGTGCGGACTGTTGTTATGGCAGAGTTGTGAGAATGGTATTGTCTGTTGGGAAAATGTTTTTCAGTTGCCGATAATGTGCCTGAAACTATGAAATCCGTGCATCCCGGAACCAAAAGGGTGGGGATACCCATTTGAAGTGCCACTGATAAACGGTCCGGCCCGGCGTCGTAATCACCTCCAAACAGGTTTGCAACAAGTTCCTGAACTGACACCTCAACCACTATTCCAGCATCGCCCTGGCGGATCATCTCTTCCATGGCCTTACCGCCTATGCCCGTTGTATGGAAAATAATTACTTCTCTTCCCTTTGCCTCAAGTGTTTTTCTCACATTATAGGCGCAGGGTTCGGTAGTGCCCAGTGTGCTTATAAAAGCAAGAGGCTTCAGGGCATCGTCTTGCTGAAATTCCTGTTTTGCCATACCTGCCACTGCCAGTGCCCCGTTTTTCAAAACTTTTTTCGTAATGCGGTTAATGCCGGAAAGATCACATACGGTGGGAAGCATGAGGATGTCCTTTGTGCCGACAAAGGGGCGTACATCATGAGACGCAATGGTAGAGATCATGACTTTTGGAAATCCAATCGGAAATGAGCGCATTACAGCCGTGCCTATGCTGGTTCCCACAGAACCTCCAAGACTGATAATCCCGTTGATCCGCCCTTCCCGGTAAAGCTCATTCGCCCGTCGAGTTGCTCCGGTAACCATAATTTCCGATGCTTTGCCCTCGTGTCTCATACTCTGTATATCAGTCAGGGTATATCCGGCCGCAAGAGCAATCTCATCCTGGCTGATTTCAACAGGAATAGGGCTCTTGCCCATTATACCAACATCCATGAGCAAAGCGTTTACATGTGATTCCCTGAGACAGGCCTGCAGGTAGGCAACTTGGTCAGCTTTTGTATCCATAGTAGCAAAGACAAGAATTGTCGGTATCTGTTTCATTACCACCTCTTTCTCATTAAGTAGCTTTTGCCCTTCAATGATTTCGATTTATTTCTTTGATCTTCGGAAATAATTTGTATTAGATTCAAACTTTTACATAACTTTGTCAAGTGCCCCCCGGTGTCCTTAAACGGTAAATCTCCACTTGCAGAAAGTATCACTTGGATGAGGGTCGGGAGGTGCAAAGATACATTCGACTTTGATGTTGGGGTCAATCTCATGGGCAAAAGCTGTAAATTCACCTTTATGCATCTCCTTACATGTGTTTTCTCCAATACCTTTCTTCAATCGGACTTCCTGCGCCGGACAGTGAGCTACGGTTATAATTACCTCGTTTTCTTTTTCCTCAATTTCATAGCCTACTATAATTGTCCAGGGGAAAAACTTAAGGGCTTTGGCAAAACCTTTCAAACCTTTTTCCTTAATATCAAAACGCTTTACCAGATCTTTTGCTGCCATTTTCGGTATGTGTCTCCAAACTCTTTCGGTCAGACGTGCTGCTGTAGGCTGATCAAATTCTTCCTCCACTTTGAGAAACCAGTATCCGTCAACTACTCTGTAATGCCATAGCAAAAATTCAATGTAGCTTCTTAATTCCGGGGCCTCCATCATTTGAAAAGTTCTCAAGTCCATATGACCACCTCAATTAGATTTATGAATAAGAACATTTGAAGGCATGAAAAATATTTACGGGGTAGGGGGATGTTCCTTAAAAAATTATCATCAACACGCCAAAGGAATCCTTCCTGTAACGCCGCTCCTTTTTTCTTGCCCCTCGGGTTTTAATATCCTGTAATTTACCTCGGGGTAATTCATTGCAATTTTGCTCCAAACTTCATAAAAGTGCAAGGAGTTTTTTATCGGTGGAGGGATTATTTGGGCTGGTGCGAGACCTTTTTCTGTTTGGTGTTCATAGCATACACCAAACAGAAATTCACGTCATGCCTTGTCCTGCTTCGTTCTATGCTCGGTAGCTTACAAAGAAGGTCGTGTTTTTATGACATTGGATAAAGATTTTGGTGAACTGGCAATAGTTCGGAATATTCCGCATTCCGGTTGGTCAATGTTTCAGCAGTAAAGCAAGCAAATGTTTGTCATCATGTAATAGAAAGATATCAAGATATTTTACAAGAAGGGGCAATCATAACAGTTGAGGAAAATAGGATCAGAATCAGACCTTTCATCTAACCCGGGTTACAGCAAGGCAATGTACTCAAAACAAAAAACTTCTTTTACGATGAAACTCAGAAGACGACCTACAATATTTCAATGTCTTTCCCTCGCCAAAATTGAGTGAATGCTGTATCACATTTTCATCGATCACATGTTACCCTTTACGTGTCACGGTTAACTGTTCATTCCTAAACTTTTGGCCATATAAGGGCGTTCTGCAATGGAGAAATAATCAGGGGTGCCATAAAATTTGCTTGCATTAAAGAACAAAATAGTTTAAATTAAAAGCATGGAATCTATAGAACTAAAAGCAAAAGCGATCGACAACAGCCAGTTCCTCACCACTTACACAAAAAATATTGTGAAGATACTCAAGGAACCATACTTGAGTGCAGAGGTTAAAGATGGACAGACCAGTGAAGACTTATCCAGGTTACTTGAGTCATTGGGCTACCATGTTGAAGCCAAGAAATTTCAAGGTGGTTGGTCTGCGCTGAAGGCTTCGAAATAAAGAAATTATTGAACGACACTCTTGCCGGGACCTGATTCATCGTCTCTAGTCATACATGTGTCCGATAGGGAAGTGTATAAAATCATACTGCCTTTCCCCCATCAAAAAGAAATTATTTCTGTTTTGTCGCCTTATTCCTTGCCCCTCGGGTTTTGATATTTCGATTTTCCTTGGGGTGATTCGTCGTCGGTTTTATGCCTACGGCAAATTGAACCGTTACCCGAATTCTATATAAAGATGCAAGGAAATCTTATCGGCGCAGGTGTGATCGCAATACAGGCGCGAAACCTTCCCGTTTTACTCTTACTGTGAGAATAAAATAGCAAACTCTCGGTCAAGCCATTTTCCTCCACAGTGGTGTAGAAATCACCTTCTGCAGTAATAACCGGTATTTCCATCAAAAACACCCCTGAGTCAGAGAAACTTTAAAGATGACGCGTCAATAAGTTTAGATATATAATTATGGATGTGTCTCATTCGATTGCACAAGGTGTAGCAATAGTTGACCTACTAATATGAGAGGAGGTGTGCTTGATATGAGCATAACTTTATGGCTTTCAGCAAATCTGAGTCGCATTGCGAAGGGAACGGAAGGTTTTAAGGTCGATGGTGAGACAGTCGGCGAGTGTATCAGTGAACTCGTCAGTTTTGTTCCGGCGATGAGAAATGCCCTCTTTTATGAGTCACGGCTCAAGAGGAATGTCCATGTGCAGGTTAACAAGGAGGGCGCAGATGGAGAGGAATGTTTGACAAAGAAAGTAAAAGACGGCGATGACATTCGTATTATGCTGAAAGGACACTGATGAGGCGGAGGCGCTGGTGACTAGTTAGCCGCCATTTGAGGTAAAGCAGGCAAAGTCTGTAAGTGAATAAATTAGATTTAGAATTGGAACAATCCAGAAAAGACTATCCTTTCCGATAAAATAGAGGGCACAATTCGGACGAGCCGGGAGCAAAATTACGACATACCACGGGGCGCGTCTCATAAATTTCGCAGGAAAAAGATGAACCACCCCAATTAAGACAAACACATTGCGTCATTTTTGCACCGAACTTATTAATGATCCGGTCACCTGCCCATAATACTTCATTATTGCTCAGACGGGCTACAATATCATGGCGTTGCTCTTTTTCCCATCTATGAAAATCTTCAGGAGAGACGTAGGCGACCATGTCCACATGACAGCATGTACCGCATCTACGGCAGGTAATATCACTATTCTTTTCACTTTTCATTAGGGACAATTATCAAATTGCGAGTTTTTGAATAAGACACATGAGGCCAGGGGGAGAAGATTGTTGTTTTTATATCTGTCTGACACCGATGGGTCATTGTTTTCCTCTGCACGCGTTGCGCGTCAAGTGCGCTTTTCTGCCCTGGCATGATGGATGGAATGTTCTATTCTCCTACTTTTCTCTCATAATCTCAAACATATTTTTATTGAAGATGATGTCCCTTAAAAATAAATACCGTCCACCCGCCAAAAAAATCTATTAGTGATTGATCCCCGTGTTACCGGCTTTTCCCCATTGTCATCATACTCCATAAAAATGCAATGAAATATTTATCGCTGGATGGATTTTTTTAAGCAGGCGCGAGACATTTTATTATTTTGCATTCACAGTGAATGCAAAATGAAAACTCCCCGGAAAGCCTTATCCTGACACCTTCTATGATCAGGCAGGTTTTAAAACAAAATCTCCTGGAGTCAATCTTTATTTTTGATATTCAGGGTGAACAGAGACAGTTTTAGAAATTTCTTAAATACTTGCAAACTTTGCCGGTCCTTGATTTACAAATTCCCTGCCACAGTGGCAGGGAATTTACCTCCTGCAATAAGAACGGGTGGTCCCCATCAAAAATCCCATTGTCCATAAGAATATGTGGACTTCAAAATCAAAAAAATCCATGCCTGAATCAAGTAAATTCCGCAATATCACTTCATCCTCTTTTTAAAAGTTTCGAAGATCCGGAAACTGAGCCGGGTGAATATATGAGGTTCAATAACTGTCATAGACTGTATTCTTGTATTGACTACCAAACTCTTGTGGGGTATGAAAGCAAATAGGCTCATGAGGAAATATCCACTTTCTTGAAGAAGATCACTTTGAGAAAGTTCATAAGACTTTCCTCCCTGGGTTGTTATTTGGGTTTCTGTTAAACCGATTACAACATGCCTGACGGGGAGATACTGAATGGTATTAGGCTAATTTGCCGGATGGCTTTCAGCCGCCGGAGATTTAAATTATTATGTATAAAAATAATTGCCGGAGGAAACATGAAAAAAATAGTCTTCATATTTGTAGTACTGATAGCGGCTTGCAGCTTTGTCTTTGCGGCGAACAGTTCTGCCAAGGACTTAAAAATCGCCATGATTTTATGGAGAGGAATGACCGATGCGGAAAAAGGATTCCAGGAGGGGTTAAACGAATCAGGGTATTCGGCTCAATATACTTATATGGATGCCAAACAGAGCAGATCGAAATTAAACACGCTGCTGGCGAAAAAACTGCTGCCCCGACTAAACGAATTTGACTATATTTATTCTTTCGGCACAACCGCGACTCAGGTGGTCAAACAAAGAAACAAAGGCGTAAGGCCCCATATTTTTAACATAGTAGCCGACCCTGTCCGGTCGGGCGTAGCTGACAGGATGGAATCGGCAGGAGATAATATTAGTGGAACCAGCCATAATATTTCACTGGCGCTGCAGATAGAAAATGCTTTAAAACTAAAAAAAATCAACACACTTGGATTCTTCTTTAATCCTGAAGAAACAAATTCAAATATAATCAAAAAAGACATGAAAGTAATTGCCGAAAAATATAAATTTGATGTTATTTATTTTCAGTCGCCGCCTGCGGATAACATGCTGGAAAAAAATCTGCTGCAAGTAGAAAAAAAGGCTGGTGCCATAGATGCTATTTATCTGCCTTTGGACAGTTATTTAATTTCCAATGCCGAACAGATCGGAAGCCGTCTAACAAAAGCCGGAATATTGAGTATAGGGGCTCAGAAAGAATATGTTTTAAAAGGTGTCCTTATGGGACTGGTTCCTGATTATTATAAACTGGGGAAAGCCGCCGCAAATATTTTAGACAGGCATGTAAAGGGTGAAAAGCTGAAGGACATCCCTGTTCAGATTGACAAAAATCCAAAAATTGCTATAAACGAAAAAACCGGCAAAGTTCTTAAAATAAGCATACCCGAAGAGCTTTCACGGAATGCTGTTATTATTGAATGAACCAAGTGAATATCCCCTGACTGAAGTCGGCGGGTTTGCACATTATCGGGTTAAATGACCACCATCTGAAGATGGTGGTCATAGCCGGGCCGCTGATGTCTACTTTAGTCGATGAGGCATGTTTAGCCCGTAGCGGGTCAGTCTTTTATGCGTCTTTCGTAAAATGATTTTTCAAAGGTCATGACGATTGTCAGTCCTTCGCTTTCTTTAACGACGACCACCAGGGGTTGTCCTGTATCGTCATCCTTGCCTGCGAAGCGGAAAGAGTCGTCCCTATTTTCAAGAACAGTAAAACCTGCCATTTTTATCTGACCGGCAGTCTCCGTCGCGATTGTCCCTGAGAATACAAAAACCTGACCGGCAAGTATCTGATTTTCATCGTAAATACAGCCTGTACCGACAAGAGGATCAGGACCTTTCAGTCCGTAAATATCCGCTGTTAAGCCGAAACCCAATTTACCAACCTCATCGGGGTCACCCATGATATTTAAGACGGTTGACCGGGGCATCATAACGCTTACTTTGTCGATGGATTCGATGCTTATTGCCATGGCGTTGCCGGTGATTATACAGAGTGTTATTGCGGCGAGTATTATATGCATAGTTTTTTTCATGATAAGTTTCCTTTATTTAAATAGGGTATCGATAATGTTGGCCATTCCCGCCGGATTAAAGCTGACACCGACAGATGTGCTCGATTTTTCCGTAACCTTTGTGCCGTCCGGTTTTACATAAGACCTTGATGAGGACGAGGTTTCCCATTTCTTTTCGATTGGTTTGGATTGAGCCGCGCCCACTGCGGCGCCTGCTACAACACCCGCGGTCAGAAGGTCTCTTCCGGGGCTGCTGCCGGATGTATTAGGCCCGGCATCGGGAGTATATATCGCGGGAGGAGCGGGCGGTCCATAGAGACCCGAAAGGTTCATCACTATCACAGGCGGCACCAGGATATATGCTTCTCCTGTGCTTTCCTGCATAGAGATTGATCCCATGCCGCTGTTTATACCCATGCGGCTGTCTTTGAAAAAAAGACCCGAATTTACCCCTGACTGGACGGCCTTCATTAATACCTTGCCCTGCTGGTATTGTCTTCTGACAACTACATCTTCCTGCCGGTAGTTCTCTTTCATCAGGGTAACGATGTGGTCCCGGTTCCGTTCCAGAGAGATACTCCCGGGTGTAGACCCCACAAGCTGCCCGTTGGCGTAGATTCTGGCTCCTGCCGGATTTGTTGTTACAGGTATGTCCTGTTTCAGAATAGGCTGGCTGCACCCGATTCCGATAAAAACAATCAATCCCATAATAAGATAAAGTTTGCTGTGAATCATTGTCGACCTCTATGTGTTGTTATTTGTTGCCTAATTATCACCTATTTTAAGAAAATATTCAAAAAATAGATAAAATGGATTAATGAATTATGATTCCGTTACGAATAAAAGATATGAGAGGATGAGCGTTGGGAAATATTGAGGAGATATTCATGAAACCTTACTATTCATTGATTCAGAGATAATTGGTGGTTTCTGACACGCGCGACTTCTTCTCCACGCTCTATGGTCCGAAGCAGTCCGGGCACATTAATCTTCCGTATAAAAAAGTATTGAAAAATACGAGAAACCGCCGTATAAATAAAATTTCGGCAGGGAAGGCTGTGAACGAAGGGTGCCTGCCGGGTCTATAAACATTTCATTTTATGAAGGAGCGCCGGTCATCGGGAAAGAAGCGGACAGACTCTATTTTATAGATAACTTAAGAATATACATGACAATCTCCGTGGTGCTTCACCATGTGTTGGTCATTTACGGCGTTAAGGGGGGATGGTACTATTCGGAATACACCGGCGATGCCCTGTCCCAGGCATTCTTCACCATCTTAGCATCTTACGTCAGGGCTTTTGTTATCGGTTTTTTCTTTTTTATCGCCGCCTTTTTTACGCCTGCCGCCTATGATCGCAAGGGGACGCTCGGTTTTATGAAGGACCGGCTGATCAAGCTCGGTATCCCTCTTGTTGTTTATTCTTATCTGATCGGCCCTACTATCACATACCTCGTTAAATTCAACACTCTTTCTGCGGAATATTCTTTTCTGGAAAATATATATTATTTCAAGAATGTAGCTCCTGCGGCTCTCTGGTTCGCAGAGGTTCTTATTATTTTTTCTTTCTTATACGCTCTATGGCGTTCACTTACAAAGACCCCAGCGCCGGACAGTCAGGGCGGCGGCTTTCCTTCCAATGCCATGATAATGTTTTTTGCAATCACGGTAGGACTCATTACCTTTCTTGTCAGGATACATTATCCTGCCACTTATAAGGTTTTTCACCTGAGGCCCGGCAACTATCCTCAGTACATTGCTTTGTTTATACTCGGGATCACAGCCTATCGCCGGAACTGGCTGACCAATATCAAGGATGATGTTTACAGGTTCTGGATAAAAGTGACGGCCTTCACATCCCTTCTTTTTATCGGTTTAATGATCTACGACGGCATACTGCATAAACATGCCGCGTTTTACAGAGGAGGATTGACCTGGCAAAGCCTCTTCAGCTCCGTCCTGGAAAATGTTTTCTGCGCAGGGATGATTATATGCAGTATATATCTCGGCCGTAAATATGACAATCGTCAGGGAAGGCTTATTAAGGCCATGTCAAAAGACGCCTTTGCAGTCTATGTTTTTCACGCGCCTGTTGTGGTTGCCTTTACCTGTTTTATGAAGGATGCGCCCTTCCACCCCATCCTTAAATTTATCATTGTCTCTGCTGCTGCAGTGCCTTTTACCTTTGCTGTATGCCATTACTGCATCATGAAGCTCCCCCTCGCAAAGCGTGTTCTGTAATCGGTAGAACAAACCCTCATTTACTTATGAACAGGCATCGCCGGTGAAAGCTGAAACGATTTTACTCATAATTCCTCAGTTATTATTTACGATTTCTATCCTGACTGAAATATCTTCTTCAGGGATGTTGTGCAGGAGGATGTTTTCTTTTACTTCTCCTATGGTTTTGAGTTTCTCGCAGAGTTCTTTCAGCTTTTGAGACGGAAGCGTTGCCGTTATACTTCCAATGTCTTCCTGCAACTGCTGTTTAAGGTTCACCGCGCTTAACCGGTTAAGAACGATTTCTATTTCTCCGGCAGCAGCAGCAATGTTGTCGACTCTGACAGAAACGGCAATGATTTGCCGTTTCTTTTCAACAGATGCTTTTAACCGCAATTTATTGGGAGCTGATTTGCCTTCGGGACGGTATTGCGCTTCTGTATCAGAGTCGGCAATATCGCCCTTTTTCTTGTGCGCAAACTCAGTTGTCCCGGCTGATGGAGAGGCAGACTGAAAAACTTCGCTTTTTCCTCCGGCTTCCGCTTCTTTGGGAGCTTGTGCAGGGATGGGCTGGGGTGGAACAGCCGGCATTGGTGCAGGCAGAGCCGGTACGTTTAGAGTTTCTTCCCTGGGGGCAGCAGCATCTTTGGCTTTTTTCAGTGCTTGAGGGGCAGGAACCTCATCTTTTTTGTAACCTTCTTCCGGGACTGTTTTTTCTTTGGAAACAGGAGAAGGCAACGGTGTGGCTTTCCTTTCTTGCTTGTCCGGATAATCGGCAATCTGCGTCTGTTCCGACGGCGCCTGAAGGGACTTTATTTCCGGGCCCGTGGATTTAAACACATAGACTGCCATTACCACTACAAGACATGTGGCAAAAACCTCGACGGGAACTTTTATATGGAGGGGGAAGAAAAGCTTACGCAATATTCCCGGTTTCTTCCCGGCTTCTTCTCTTACGCGCGTCATAATCTTCTGTTTAAACCAGGGCGGAGGTTCGATCTCTTCAAGGTTGCGGACAAGTTCCGTTGTCTTTTTGATGTTTTCAAGAACCTTGCCGCACTGCCTGCATCTTCCGAGATGTTCCTCAATAAGCCTCTGCTCCTGAGGAGTAACATCCCCTTCAAAATAAGCCGAAAGTTTATTTTCTATATCCGCGCATTTGTTCATATATCACCAAGGACCTTTTTCAGGCAGTTTCTGAGAGCATCCCTTGCCCTGAAAAGCCGTGATTTAACGGTTCCTTCAGGCAATTTAAGGATATGACTTATTTCTTCATAGGAAAATCCTTGCATATCCCTTAAGATTACAACCTCTCTGGATGTTTCATCAAGGGAGCTGACACAATTCTGTACCTGCGCCTGAACCTCTTTTTGCACAAGCTGCTCGACGATTGGCATTTCAGGCGACTGCGGCTCCATATTATAACTGCCGCTTTCTGTTTCAACAGGATCATCGATAGATATCCCCTCATGCATAGACCGCGTTCTCATCTGTTTCAGGCGGTTTTTCGCGTGATTTATCAGAATACCTGTGAGCCAGGTTGAAAACCGTGCTTCTCCCCTGAATTTCTTTATTGATTTGAATGCCGACAAAAATGCCTCCTGTACAACGTCGCAGGCATCGTCATAATTATCCGTCATTCTATAGGCAATGTTTAACATCCTCTTCTGATGCCTTTCCACCAGCACTTCAAAGGCGTCAACATCCCCGTTTCTGCATAATAATACAAATTCAAGGTCCTCATCCGTTCCGTCTTTTATCTTATCATCCATTTTATTAGACATCTTATCCTGTAAAAAGGTTCCGCTTACATATAATCCCTTGCCGCAAGCGGATTTAGAATAGTCCCTTTACCTGTCCTGTCTCGGTGTCCACATCAATCCTCCTGAATGAAGGGTCTGAACCTGTGCCGGGCATAAGACTTATTGCTCCTGTTACCGGACAAAGAAACCTTGCTCCCGTGAAGACAAGAATGTCCCTTACCGGCAGCCTCCAGCCCTTGGGGACCCCTTTTAATTCCGGGTCATGGGAAAGGCTGAGATGGGTTTTCACCATCATGGTAAAATAGTCCTTCTTTTCCGGGTCAGCCTCCAGCTTTATCGCCTTTGCCTCTGCGTCAGGTATCCATAAAACGCTGTCCGCACCATAGATTTCTTTTGCTATCAAGTCCACCCTTTGCCTTAAAGGCATCTCAAGAGGATAAAGAAACTTAAAATCTGTTTTTTCCTCACAGGCCTCAATAACAGCGTCGGCAAGTTCCAGGGCTCCGTCGCCGCCTTTCAGCCAGTGCTCGGACACGGCTACACGGGCGCCTTCGGCCTCAGCATATCTTTTCACAAGGGCAACTTCTTCCTTTGTGTCGGTATTGTAACTGTTTATGCAGACAACAGGTTTTATGCCGGATAATTTTACTGTGCGAATGTGATGAACCAGATTCGGAATGCCTTTTTCCAGCAATGCGAGATTTTCTACTCTATACTCTTTGGCCAAAGGAAATCCCGGCGCTACTCTTGGACCGCCTCCGTGCATCTTTAATGCCCTCACTGTTGTAGTGATAACTGATACATTCGGCTCCAGACCGCTGATTCTGCATTTGACATTCCAGAATTTCTCAAAGCCGATATCAGCGGCAAAACCGCTTTCCGTTACATGATAGTCGAAAAGCTTCAGACCCACCCTGTCCGCGATAATTGATGACTGCCCGATGGCGATATTCGCGAATGGTCCGGCGTGAACCAGTACCGGCTGCCCTTCTATTGTCTGAATCAGAGTAGGGTTAATGCTTTCCCTCATAAAGGCGCACATGGCGCCTGCAACCTCCAGGTCCTCCGTTGTTACAGGATTTCCATCCACGTCGTATGCCACAGTTATTTTGCCTATCATTTCCCGTAAGTCTTTCAAATTTTTTGCAATCGAAAGTATTGCCATTGTTTCCGAGCTTACCGCGATATCAAAACGGGATTGCATAGTAAAACCGTTCATTCTTCCGCCGAGTCCGATGACGATGTTCCTTAAGCTCTGGGCACAGAAATCCATAACCCATCCCATCTGCACATTGCTCGGATCAATGTTGAGTCGCCGCAGATTCCTCTTTGCAAGCTGCTCATCATTGTAGTTTCTTTCATGCTGCATTCGTGATGTAAGGGCAACCATGGCAAGATTATGAGCATTGATAATATTATTTATATCTCCTGTTAATCCGAGAGACAATTCCGTCAATGGGATTGCCTGTGCATTTCCGCCTCCGGCAGCGCTTCCTTTCACGTTCATTGTGGGTCCGCCTGAAGACTGCCGGATAGCCCCTCCTACGTTTTTCCCTCTTTTCCCCAGACCTTCAATCAATCCGAGGGAAGTTGTTGTTTTCCCCTCTCCAAGAGGGGTCGGGGTAACGGCCGTTACTTCAATATATTTACCGTCAGGCCTGTCCCTAAGCCTGTTTGTAATTTTAGCGAAATCAAGCCTTCCGATTTTCCCATAGGGTAGCACTTCATCCTGCTCAAGGGACAATTCATCCTTGAGCTGCCATATGGATTTCATCTTTTCCGTTGCTGCCTCAGAAATTTGCCAGTCTGCCATAGTCGTTGGATCGTAAGGCATGTAGACCCTCCTTAAATTGCCTTGGTATTCTAAAAAGTTTTCATCAAATGGTTTTGTTTCTTGAGCATCTTGTAGCTCTTTTCTCTTGGTCGGTCAGCGGCATATTAAAAATGTCCATCTGCGGCGGTCTGCTGCGCCTTGCGATCCCATCCACATCTGAATCATTTTTGCTCGACTTCCCTCGCAATGAAACCGTATCAATATACCGCTGCCCACTCAACCCGGATTCACATATGCGTTTATGTGAATCCGGAATAAATAAGGGGGTGAGTTTCTTAATTTTCAATTCTGTTTTCTACCTCCCCTTTATTTTGCCCATACTCAATCTTCATGCCAATCTTTCATGAAACTTTTGACAATATCATTGTCTTGCCGACAATGTGGTTAATAATATTACAAAAAATTGTAAAAAACATACAGGGTAAAACCTACTTTCTTTATTGGCTGGCAATTTCATATGATGATGATAAATCCCATACCCGATATTAGCAAAACATTAAAATATACATTTTTTCAAAAAAAACAAAGAGAATTTCTCTTAAACAGCCTGTTATCGATAATAATTGGCTCTTTCTCGTTTCAAGTGGGTAATCAAGTTTGTCGGCTACAAGATATGATGACCCTTGAAGTGTGGAAAACTTCCAGAAGTGCGCACTGCGTGGTTACCGCCTGAAGCGCATGATAACTTCCGGAAATGCACACTGCCCGGTTTTTTCCATAGGCACAAACAACTTCCTAGTTATCGCGTATCCGGCCATTATACCATCTCTTAAGAAAGTATTACCTTTATTAATGTTGACATAAAGTAACTTATGCGTTACCATGATGTCAATGGCAGCATATGTGGTCAAGGAATATCTCGAAGAAGGATTATCACCGT
>CAZHHX010000073.1:0-13287 GCA_964532465.1 uncultured Syntrophorhabdaceae bacterium
TGAAGAAACCTTTCAACCTTATGGACTTTCAGAAGCTGGTAGAAACAGTGATAAATACATAACTCAGCGCGGCAAACCCCGAAACATGCTTCCCCATGTTGCATCGGCATCCCCAGGCCCCTTGTTAAAGTATTTAAATTTCTTCCATTTTGTGACATAATATTTGACTATTATGGAAAATGACAAGAAAACGCCTGTTAAACAAAAAACACCGGAAAATATGACTACATACGACCCTGATAAGCCTCTCTTTGAAAGACGGCATCTGTGCATGTATTTGAGGGAGCTCATGGATGAAGCCGAAAAAGAATTGGAAAAAACAGGGACTGAAAAGTAGAAGCAGGAGGATATGAATGAAGCAATCCCTTGGCGCAAAAACCGTTGTCTATCCGGCGCCTGTCTTTGTCGTCGGGACTTATGATAAAGAAGGAAAGGCAAATGCCATGACCGTTGCCTGGGGGGGCATATGCTGTTCCAAACCGCCCTGCGCCGCAATTTCCCTGAGAAAGGCAACCTATACATACGGCAACATTTTGGAACGCAAAGCATTTACCATAAACATACCTTCCGAAACTTATGTGAAAGAAGCGGATTACTTCGGCATAGCAACCGGAAAAAAGATTGACAAATTATCCGCGGCAGGTCTCACCACAATAAAGAGCGGTATTGTAGACGCCCCCTGCATCGAAGAATTCCCTTTTGTTCTCGAGTGCAAATTGATCCATACAATTGAATTGGGTTTACACACTCAATTTATCGGCGAAATCCTTGATATTAAGGCCGATGAATCAGTTATCGGAAAAAACGGCTCCATTGATATTGAAAAAGTGAAACCGATTATCTATGCTCCTGAGCTGCGCAAGTACTTCGGCTTAGGCAGGTTTCTCGGAAAGGCATTTTCCATGGGTAAAAAGATGCGTGATTAATGCAGGGCTTTCTTCTGGGACTCAGTAACGGGTTCGTGTGCGTTGCCTATTGCGCCCCTGTCCTTGTGCCTTATATGCTCGGGGAAGGAAAGGGAATTTCTCAGAACATCTCATTAACTGTACAGTTCCTGACCGGCAGGCTTCTCGGTTATCTTTTTTTTGGTGTAATTGCCTGGGGAATTAATAAAACCATTCCAGAAACAATCGGTTACAGGGAATTGATTATCGGCGGGGCCTATATTGTCCTGTCTGTGTCCCTCGTTATATACAGTTTTTTTAATGTTAAAACATCCTGCTCGGCGGAATACATCAACGGATACTTCAATAAAATAAGGGCCTTATCACCGTCGCTGCTACCGGTTGTCATGGGTTTTGCCACAGGTTTGAATTTCTGCCCTCCCTTTCTCCTTGCCGTTACCAATGCCGCAGCTCTGGATGGCCTCCTTAAAAGCCTCTTATTCTTTTTCATGTTCTTTCTCGGTACATCCCTGTTTTTCATCCCTGCGCCCCTCATCGGTATGCTGAAGGGTTTTCCTACGCTGGGCATTATAGGTAAAATGGCGGCAGGTTTGATAGGTTTATATTATTTTTATGCTGGAATTATTTTACTCATAAGTGGTATAAAAACCATATGATAAGCAAAATCAATAATATAGAGACGGTTGGACATATCAGTACCGGAAAAATCATACTTCTTGCCATTCCGATGATGCTCTTTACTTTCATGATGCTTTCAGCCGGTAAAATACCTACAGATACAAACAAGATCATTTCCCTGGCAGTTACTTTTATTTTTGTAAACACGATCTTCTTCTTTATGCTCTATAAGGGAAAAACCGATAAATATCGAGCAGCATTGTTCATTGCCTATGCGGTCTGCTTCGTCATTTCCTTTATTTCAAACCTTCTCGAGATTCGGGGCAGCATGGCAATATCCCAGGAAAATCTTCTTCTCTGCAAGACGCCTTTCTGTCATATCGTAATACCCATGACGATAATTCCTCTGGCATTGTCAAAAACCATCATCTTCCCCGGGACAATGATAGGCGCTTTTGCATCCATTTCAAGCATGCTTATCATCTGGATAGGCGCAAGCCTTGCCCTTGGCCGGGGTTTCTGCGGATGGGTATGCTTTTTCGGAGGACTTGATGACGGTTTTTCAAGGATATTCAGAAAACCCGTAATAAAAAATATCAACCCCAAATGGCACTATCTCCCCTTTGCGGTGCTCCTTGTGACAGCATTAACCTCTGCCATGTTTCTTACGCCTACATATTGCGAATGGTTGTGCCCATACAAAACCGTTACGGAATATGTGGAGGTTACATCAGTAAAAATCCTTATACAAACAATAATATTCGTTGCCCTTTTTCTTGGTTTCGTCATTATCTTACCGATATTGACGAAGAAAAGAACACAATGCGGTCTTTTTTGCCCCTTCGGAGCCTTTCAGTCTTTTACAAATAAAATCAACCCCTTTGAAATAAGGATTAATCAGGAAACATGCATAAATTGTAAACGATGTATCCAGGTCTGTCCTGCTTTCTCAATGACTGAAGAAACTCTGGATATGGGCAAAACCCGATTTACCTGCATAAAATGCGGAAAATGTGTTGATGCCTGCCCGAAGGGAGCGATTTATTTTCACGTAAAAGGAACACCTTTCACGGGAAATGCCGATACATTCCGCCTGCTCTTTCTCTATCCTGCCTTTCTTTTTCTCGTGACAATGGCCGGTGGTAATATTCAGGATGCAATCATACGGATTATCAGGCTTATTACAACAGGGAGTATGTTTTAGTTATGAGAGGACCGCATTATGGGCAGGCTTAAATCTATTCTCGGATACACAAGCGCTGTACTCGCATTTTTTGTTGTCCCTGCCACATTTCTGGGGCAAAATTATTTCAGTTCAAAGCTCGTCTCGGCTACCGGAATAAAAGTTTCTCCGCGGTTCACCGGTGGGGAGGTTATAAAAACCGTTGATCATAAAACATATACAACCCTGATCCATCGTCCTGTTTTTGATGGGCTCATTGGAGAACGCAAAGACGGTTTTATTCAGATAATCTGGGAAGGCCGGAATGGCTGGCCGCAGGTTATTGAAGAAAAAATTGATTACAATGGAGATAATGTGGAAGATTTTTCCATAGGTATTGAAACAAAAACCGGTAACGGAAGACTTACAGTATATAACCCTTCCGTTGTAGGGATCGGACAAACCTATGTATTAAAATCAGGCTATGCAGCAAGAATCCTCCTGAAGAAATAATCAGGACACCTTTGACAAACCCGCCAAAAGCAAATCCTGCGGATTTGTCGTTCTCTGCAGAATAAAAAACTTGTATTCTAATTTACCAGTCTTAACTGGTCTTTTATCCTGTTCAAGTCGTCTGCATATACTTTTTTAGGCTTAAAAACCGCAAGCTCTTTTTCGTCGTAATTTGCGTATGTTACTATAATGATAATATCGCCCCTCCTTGCTTTATGGGCTGCCGCGCCGTTTATACAGATCACGCCGGAGTTCTTCTCTCCCTTTATCGCGTATGTAGTAAAACGTTCGCCGTTTGTTACATTGTATATCTGTACCTGTTCGTACGGTATGATCTCGGCAGCTTCCATGAGCGTTTCGTCTATCGTAATGCTTCCTTCATAATCAAGGTTGCTTTCGGTAACCTTCGCTCTGTGGATTTTTGATTTCATCATAGTCTTCAACATGTTAAGCCTCCGTCAAAATAGTGTTGTCTATGAGCCTTGTCCTGCCTACTCGGCAGGCAATGGCAAGGACTGCTTTATTTTCTATCCGGTCTGTTTCAATGAGTGTCTCACCGTCGGATATTGTTACATATTCAATTTGTATGCCTTCTTTTGAATTTAGAATTTGTTTTGCTTCGTCAATGAGAATGGATGCGTCTTTCTCGCCTTCCTTAAAAAGTCCTTCAACTTTTTTTATTGATGCATATATGAGCAGCGCCTTTTCGCGTTCAACAGGACTCAGATAGGTATTCCTTGAACTCATGGCAAGCCCGTCCGGTTCTCTGACAGTGGGAAAGGGGACAATTTCCAGATCCATATTGAGATCCCTTGTCATCCTCTCGATAACCTTCAACTGCTGGTAATCTTTCTGTCCGAATACCGCAAAGTGGGGTTTAACGATATTGAACAATTTTGCGACAACTGTAGCTACACCGATAAAATGACCTGTCCTTGTCTTGCCGCAGAGGTGGTCTTCCAATTCCCTGACCTGTACATAGGTGGAATAACTGTCAGGGTATATCTCGGTCACATCCGGGAAAAATATAATATCGGTTTTTTCCCGGTCAAGGAGATCCCTGTCCCGTTCAAAATCTCTCGGATATTTGGCAAGGTCTTCCGATGGTCCGAACTGAGTGGGATTGACAAAGATACTGACTACAACAACGTCGCTTATCTCCCTCGCCTTCTTTACAAGAGAACGGTGGCCTTCGTGAAGATAGCCCATGGTAGGCACAAAACCGATTTTTTTATCTTTCCGAAGTTCATCGGCAACTTCCTGCATTTCTTTAACTTTTTCTATAATCCTCATATTAAATCCTGATCCATTAACAGTTCATAGCAGCTAAATTCGAATTCCGCAATGTAAAATGTTTTAGCATCAATGGAAAGAGTGGGCATCATCGGGAAATGTGCCGCCTCTTACCTCCTCAATATAATCTTTTATTCCCTTTTCAACCTCTATTCTCAGGTTCAAATAGTTCTTAACAAATTTTGGCCTGAAATCGCCAAGCAATCCAAGAAGGTCATGAAGAACAAGCACCTGTCCGTCGCAATCCGGACCTGCGCCTATACCTATTGTGGGAATGGACAGCATATCGGTAATCTTTTTTGAGATGTCTCTGGGCACACATTCCAGCACTATTGAAAACGCGCCTGCTTCTTCCACTGCTAAAGCATCGGCAATCAACCTCTCTTCTTCCTTCTGCACCTTATAGCCGCCCATACGATGCACTGACTGCGGTGTGAGCCCGATATGCCCCATGACAGGGATATCAATATCAACAATGGCTTTAATGATTTCTTTCATACCGCTGCCGCCCTCCAGCTTTACTGCCTCGGCCCAGCTTTCCTTTATCATTTTTCCGGCATTTCGCCTTGCCTGCTCCATGCTTTCCTGATATGACATAAAAGGCATATCTATAACAACAAGGGCATTTTTTGTTGCCTTTACAACAGGCTTTGTATGATGAATCATCTCTTCAATTGTTACCGGTAATGTATTGGGATAACCGAGCATGACTGAACCCACAGAATCACCTACAAGAATTATATCAATTCCTGCTTTATCCATTATGTTTGCAAAAACATAATCATAGGCAGTGAGCATGGCAAGTTTGTCCTTGCCTTTTCTTCCTCTTACTACTGGTGCAGTCACTTTGTCCATTCAGTCTCCTTAAAAAAATAAAAAAAGCCTTCCGAACGCGGTTCAGAAGGCTTAGAATTGTTCCATTTCCTTCCGTCTCGGTCCAGGGTCTGGATCCAAGCGGTATGTGACAGTAGTAAAACAGTATTACAGGATAATGTCAATATATATTTACGCTGAAATAAAAGATAAATTAACTGTGGTGGACTGTCTATATCCAATCATTTTTGTTGACAATTATCCTGCGGCCAGCTTTTTTTTACCTGTGTTTATGTTCTTAATCTTTTCTATGGTGTTTTTTATATTTACCAACTCTTTTTTCAATGCTTCCTTTTCTCTTTCCGATGCTTCAAGCTTATCCTCGATAATTGTAATCTTGAATTTTGAATCGTTGGCAACAACCTGTTCTTGCAGGCCCCTGAAATCGGCTACTTCCGCTTTAAGCATAATCACCATTGTGCCCAGCGCCGCGAAGAGAACGATAAGCATAATCATCCCGACAGGCAAATTATTTGACATATGTTTCAGCTTATTGACAGCCCCCTTTTCTTCTGTTTTTTCAATCTTTCTACATTTTTTCATTATTTCTTTGCTGCTATGTATATTGGAAAGCAATTCTTCAATGTTAAGCGTCCGTTCATCTGAATCCATTATATTGACCCCTCCTTGTTTTGTTGTCATGGAAAATATTTTGCAATTACCGGGCCAAATTGATAAGATTAATAAATGCTTTGATATTTGTGGGGAAATTGTGAAAAATGGGAAAATGAAAAGATTGTTCTGTTGCCATTATGACAACGATTGATTAAAAACAAACAGTTTACTTTGCCTGCATGGCAGGTAGCTTTAAAAATAAAAAAGGAGGAATGTATGAAAATCAGGATTAGCAGTTTTATGTTGTTGCTTTCAATTATTGTATTATCAGCAGGATGCGCCAGTGGGCCGAAACCTGTCGAAGGCCTTGAATCATCGTCAAAATTACAAGCCAGCACTGAGTTTCCGCAAGCACTGGTCTATAAAAAAGACGGCATCAACGGGAAAAAATATGTCAAATTTATCTTTGATCCGGTTGAAATTTATTCCGGGGCAGATGCCCAGTTTAATAACGCATCCGAATCAGACAAAAAAGTTATAGCCGATTTTGTAAAAAGTGAGTTTACAAGAGTCGTGCAGGGTAAATATCCGATTGTGGATAAACCGGCGCCCGATGTACTGCGCATCAAATTTACGCTTGCAGGCATAGAATTGACAAAGCCCGCGCTGGCAACAGCAATGCGTGTTACACCTGTCGGACTGGCGATGAACCTCGGCAAGAGCGCTGCCGGAATGAGCGGTTCATTCATGGGATCAGTTACCCTTTCAGGAGAATTCTATGATTCGGAGACAAACGGTCTTGTTTTTGCCTTTCTTACAAAAAGAGGACCCAATGCCATGGACATTACAACAATGATGTCAGGGTTGGATGCAGCAAAAAAAGCGGTTACGGAAATAGCCGATAAATTCAAAGAAAATGTAGATATGATTCAGAATAAAAAATAGAAGATATCATCACCGGTTTTCGATACAGGGCTTGTCTTTACTGCAAGCCCTGTATCGCTTTACAGGCAACTTTCTATTTACAAAAGCAGGTCGCTGCGTTATAAATGCAAAGATGAGCGAGACGATAAGAAGTTATGCGAATTTGGTATCTCACAGGGAAATCGGCGAGCTTATCAAGGAACATTCCGAAAACAAGGAAGATATCCGGGACATTGCAAAACGTGAAATCAAAGGGAGTAATGTCCGTACCATGCTCGACCTCGGATGCGGTTACGGCTGGTTTGAAGAGGCGCTGGATAGAGAACTCGATCTTCTTGTCGGCATTGACTGTCTCAATGAGAACGAAGCAGGGTTTTTAAAAGCAGCCAAAAAAATTGCAAAGAAGGTAATGTTTAAGAGAATGCAACTGCCGTTGCCAATCAAAATGCCTTCAGACTCCTTTGATTTGATTGTATCTGCATACTCTCTTTATTTTTTCCCGGAAGTAATACCTGAAGTAAAAAGGCTTCTTTGCCCTGAAGGGATATTCCTAATCATAACCCACAGCGAATCCATGCTCAAAGAAGGAGAAGACTTCTTTGATTTCAGCAATTTAAGAGAAGTTATCCGGCATTTTTCCGCGGAGAACGGCGAGGTTATTTTAAAAAAGCATTTCAGCAGGGTAACATTTATTGATTACCCGAATGCTTTGCTTTTCGAAAAAGATGATGAAGACCATCTGGCGCAATACATAGACTTTAAGAAGGAATTCATATCAAAAGATGTGAGCCCCCATATTGTCAGGGAAAAGATGCTGGAAGAGTTGAAAAATAACGGCAATGTGAAGCTTAATAAGGATGACAGGGTTTTTATGGTGAAAAAATGAAGACCAAACTTTTTTGCAGCTTATGCGCAAGTTCTCTTGACAAGGATGTACTTGAAGGAAAGGAAAGGCAACTGTGCAGGAAATGCGGGGAGATATTTTATGAAAATCCCTTGCCTGCGGCAGCCGTTATTCTTGTCAATCATAAACGGGAAATACTTCTTGTAAAGAGAGAGAGGGAGCCCTCCAAAGGCATGTGGTGCCTTCCCATAGGATTTGCTGAAATCGGGGAAAGCATAGAAGACGCAGCACTCAGGGAACTCAAGGAAGAAGCCGGAGTGGATGGAAAGGTTATCCAGCTTATTGATGTGATATCGGAGCATAATGCCTTCTATGGTGATCTTCTGGTCGTGATATTTGAAGCAGAAAAAACAGGCGGGAAAGAGACGGCAGGCGATGATGCAGTTGACTGCCAATATTTCCCCATCAGGAGTCTTCCGGAACTTGCCTTTGATTCCCAGAAACAGGCGGTTCAGAAGTTCATCGAACTCAAAAAGGACCTCTGGAGCATGCGTGATTCCTTTGATGCCTTTGTTGAAGGGACAATGCAGAACAGGATTGTCCACCCCGGTGACCTCTTGTCCGATGAGCTTGTAAATGTTGTTCAAAACAATTCAAAAAAGATCATTGATCTCTGGCTTGATGACCTTTCATTAAGCCCTTCAACAAAGTCATATCGCGGTTTTGACAAAAATGAGCTCTTTTCAAGAGCAATTTTTATAATAAGTCAATTAGAGACCTGGCTGAAAGGGTCAAAGAGCGAAAGCGAATTTAAGACTTTCTATCAGGACCTCGGGTTTAAAAGGCAGAAAGACGGCATACCTCTTGAAGATCTCATCAGCTCTCTGAGTCTGCTTAAAAAACACATATGGATGTTTACACACGCTTTCGGGGTATGGGATAAGATGGTTGATATCTACCGTATGTTTGAGCTTGGCGAAAGGCTCGTCTATTTTTTTGATAAAGCAACATTTTATACTGTAGTGGGCTATAACAGCAAAGGGCAGGAGGATGAATAAGCCGGATAATGCAACCGGCAAAACAACTGCCCTGATTATAACAGCAATGTCTGCTTTTCTTACACCGCTTTCTCTTGCCACGGTAAATGTGGCACTGCCTTCTATCGGCAAAGAATTTTCCATGAATGCCATTTCTTTAAGCTGGGTAGCCATGGCATACATCGTGGCTGCCGCGATTTTTCTCGTGCCCTTTGGAAGGCTGGCAGATATATACGGAATGAAGAGGGTTTTTTTAATCGGTACCTGTGTTTTTACTCTCAGCTCGTTTTTCATGGGCATTATTAATACGGCATTAATGCTTATCGTCTTCAGAGTTATCCAGGGAATCGGCGCTGCCATGCTCTTCGGCACAGGCGTGGCCATACTCAGTCATGTATTCCCCATAGAGGAGCGCGGAAGGGTTTTAGGGATCAATGTGGCATCCGTTTATCTGGGTTTGTCTTTCGGCCCCTTTATCGGTGGAATACTGACACAGCATCTTGGCTGGAGGAGTACATTTTTTCTGAATGTGCCTCTGGGAATAATGATCATAATCGCCACACTGTGGAAGCTTAAGGGAGAATGGGCGGATTCCCGGGGTGAGAAGTTTGATCTTGTCGGGTCATTTATATATGCCCTTATGCTCTTTGCCGTCATGTACGGCTTTTCCCATCTTACCCGTGTTTCAGGCATTGTAATAATTATTGCCGGTTTTGCCGGGGCAGTGTTTTTTGTCTATTGGGAAGGGAAAACAACAGTCCCCATCATTGATTTAAGGCTTTTCAAATCCAACAGGGCTTTTGCTCTTTCGAACATAGCCGCTCTTATCAACTACAGCGCAACATTTGCGGTAGGTTTCCTTTTGAGCCTGTATCTTCAGTATATAAAAGGTCTCAGTCCGCAAGCAGCGGGTTTTGTGCTTGTATCCCAGCCGATTGTCATGGCGGTTTTTTCACCTATTGCCGGAAAGATCTCAGACAGGGTGGAGCCGAGAATTGTCGCATCAACAGGCATGGCGCTGTCAGCGCTGGGACTTTTCCTCTTTGTTTTTATAACAGACACAACACCTTTGTGGTTTATCATCATAAGTCTGGTAATATTAGGTTTTGGTTTTGCATTTTTTTCATCTCCCAATGTAAACGCCATTATGAGCTCTGTGGAGCGTAAATTTTACGGCATTGCATCATCTGTCCTTTCCACGATGCGGCTTTTGGGACAAACCTTCAGCATGAGCATCGTCATGCTGCTTTTTTTGTTATGTATGGGAAAAGTAGAAATTCTTCCTGCCCAGTATCCATGCTTTTTAAAGAGCGTCCGCATTGCCTTTATTTTTTTCGGATTACTCAGCACAGTAGGTATTTTTGCTTCTTTGTCGCGGGGGAAATTACACCGTGATCCGGCAGAATAAATAATAATAAGCTGCCTTTATTTTCTTAAAAACAGCTCCGGCAGGATCAAAGAGAGTTTGGGCACATAGGTTATAACAAGCAGGCATCCGATAAACAGCAGAATAAAGGGCAATACGGCCTTCCCTATCTCAATGAGCGAGCGTTTCATAATAGCCATGGAAACAAAGAGGTTGAGGCCGAAGGGAGGGGTTAAGAAGCCGCACTCAATATTCACTATCATAATAATACCGTAATGGATGTAATCTATGTCGTATCTGTTCAGGGTTTCCACAAGAATAGGAGATATGACAATAATGGCGGTAACAATGTCCATCAGGCATCCGATAACAAGAAGCACGCCGTTTATAGCAAGGAGAAAGAGCCACTTGTTTTGAATATTAGCGATTATTATCTCGGCAAGCTTTATCGGTATCTGCTCTACGGTCAAAAGCCATATAAAACTCATGGCGCAGGAAAGAATGAAGAGGAGGCATCCGGAGAGTATTGCCGAGTCCCTGCATACAGCAAAGAGTTTGTTTATCTTTAATTCCTTGTATATGAAGAGTTCAACAAATAGAGCATATACGACGGATACTGCCGCTGCTTCAGTCGGTGTAAAAATTCCTCCGTATATTCCGCCAAGAACAAGGACAGGCAGAAACAATGCCCACATCCCGTCTTTGATAATAGCCAGACCTTCCTTGAAGGTGTAACGAACAGTTGAGCGCCAGGCATGTTTTGAGGACATGTAATATGAATAGCCCATAAGGCAGCACCCGATAAATATGCCGGGCAGAAACCCGGCCATAAACATTTCCGCAACAGACACATTCATTACAAGGGCATATAAAATCATGGGTATGCTCGGCGGTATGAGGATGCCGAGGGACCCGGACGAGGTAAGCAGGCCTATGGAAAACCGCTCTCCATAACCTTCTTTAATAAGGGCCGGCATCATGATACTCCCGATTGCTATAACTGTTGCAGGGGAAGAGCCTGAAATGGCAGCAAAAAACATGCAGGCCATGACAGAAGCCATGGCAAGTCCGCCGGTAAACCTGCCTACAAAGAGCTTCATCACGTTTACCAGCCTGTTGGAGATTGCTCCTTCAGCCATAATATTGCCGGCAAGGATGAAAAAAGGCACACCGAGGAGTACAAAATTATCAAGCCCGTTGAACAACTGCTGAATCAGCGATGTTAGCGGAGTTTGGGCAATAAAGACAAGATACACCGCGGTTGTTGCAGCCAGAAGGAGCGCGATAGGCATACTGAGCGCAAGGAGCGCAAAAAAGCATAAAAGAACGATGGTTAATGTCATCTATTGTTTTTTCCTGACCCTCTCAAAGGGTTCGCCCCTTAAAAAGGCATTAAAATGCCTGTAAGATAAAGCAAAAAACCTGAAGGCCATTGTAATTGAAAACAGGGGAATCGGTATATAAGGGATAAACATGGGTATCTGCATGGCAGGACTCTTCACGCCAAAAGATTTTAAATTAAAGAGGTGTTTGGTCCCGTAATATATAAAGAGGACGGCCATAATGCCCGATATGAAATAGGCCGCAGTCTTCAGGAGATGACTTGCCTTGTCCGGACAGTATTCTGTCAGCGCTTCCATGGAAAAATGCGTTCCGTACTTTACCCCGATGGATGCCCCAAGATAGGTTGAAAAAATAATCGTATAATTTGCCACCTCGCCAAACCAGGGGAATGTATAAGACAGCGTGTACCTTAAGACAGTTTCCACAAAGGTAAGGAAGGCTATCCCGATAAGCGCAAAGGCAGCGCATCCTTCCTCAAACTTGTTTAGTTTATTGATAAAATCGTTCATAATAAAATGTTTTAAAAACCGGAGCAAAGAGGCAGGAGACGGGAATATATCAAAAAAACCTCATCCCGATCCCTTGCCCATTAATTACACACAATATTTTTTACACCCGGCTCATAGCCCCGAAGGGTGTTTTATTTCTTTTTTGAATAAAAATCTATCTTACTTATATAAAAATCGTACCATTCAGCACCATAGATTCCTCTGTATTTATCATGAACGGGTTTAACAGCTTCTTTAAATACCGCCCTTTCTGCGGCAGTCAATACAATAACATCCACCCCTTGGGTTTTTGCCTTTCCCACAGCCTCTACCCTGTTTTTGGCATTATTATCTCTGTTAACTTTAATCTGGACATCCGATGCCTCTTTGAATATCTTTTGCTGTTCAGGAGTCAGGGAGTTCCAGAATTTCTTGTTTACGACCACAGGGCACTCAGTCAGAATATGATTCGTTAAGGTGGCAAATTTATTTACCTCCGTAAACTTCATTAAAATGGAGGTAAAGATGGGATTATCCTGTGCGTCAATCACCTTCTGCTGCAAGGCATTATAGATTTCAGGGAAGGGAAGGGGTGTCGGATTGGCGCCGAGAGTTTTGAATGTATCTATAAATAATGGACTTTCTATAACCCTTATCTTAAGACCCTTCAAGTCTTCCGGTTTTCTTATCGCACGTTTTGAATTTGTAATATCCCTGAATTCATTTTCCGTATAACCGATAAAGACAAAACCCTTGGGGTCGCAATATTTGTAAAATCTGTCCCTGATGTCTTTGTCGTCAAGCATCTTGTATGCTGTCTCTCTGTTTGGATATATGAAAGGCAATTCTATTATACCCATCTCCGGCACAAAATTGGCCAGCACACCGGCAGTAACAGCAGTCATATGAAGGGTTCCAGCCTGTACCTGTTCCGTCATCGAACGTTCACCGCCAAGCTGGCCCAAAGGGAAAACCTGAACCTCAATTTCTCCCTTTGTCTTTTCATTCACATATTTCGCAAAAGCAAGGGCTCCATGGTGCTGAGGGTGAACAGGGGGTCCCACATGTCCGTATTTGACAACAATTTTTGCCTCAGCAAGAGAAAAGGAAGAGGCCACAAGCACAAAAACAAACAAAATAAGCATACTAAAAATCACTTTTTTAAACATGGCGCGCTCCTTGTGACGCATTATTTTTTAATAATGTTTATACAAAAGACGCCGGTTGTCAAATAAAAACGTGAAGTGAATAAACCCGTGAAGCATATCTCGTGAAGCCCTCCCTTCGGGAGGACATGCCCCCGCAAGCGGGGACAAGCGCAAACCCGCAACCTGTATTTCATCTTTTAACGCTTCACAGGTTTTG
>CAZHHX010000074.1:0-13108 GCA_964532465.1 uncultured Syntrophorhabdaceae bacterium
CTCTCAAAAAGCACTTTTCTGGTTAAAAGACGAGGCCTCAATGAGGTTTCCTACGGCAATTTTCGCCTTCTTATGTACAATATTTACATGTATCTCAATAAGAAAGTTTTTTGACGAAGAAATGGCAATGTTTTCTGTTTTCATTCTTATTACTGCGCCTCTTTTTTATTGGCAGGCACGATATCTTCAGGCAGATATGATATTTTCATCTTTTGTGGTATCGGGACTTCTTTTTTTCCTTTGGTTTTATCATACAGGCAAAACATATTTTCTTTACCTTTATTTTATTTTTACAGGCCTGGCATTTGTAACAAAGGGCCCTCTTTCCATTGCGCTAATGTTTCCGGTGGTATTTATATTTTTAATGCTTGAAAAGAATTTTAAAGCGATTAAACCCAGGGCAATAATTATAGGCTCTGTCATTTTCTTATTGGTAATTCTACCATGGTATATCACAATATACCTGAAAGAAGGTATGCCATATCTATATGAAAACATCATTCGTCAAAATTTGACAAGATTCTTAGATGCATGGAGCCATAAAAGACCGATCTATTATTACCTGACAACCTTGCCGTTGGATTTTTTTCCGTGGAGCCTTTTTTTACCTTCCGGCATATATATTGCCTTTACAAAATTCAGGAACGATCCAAAAGTAAAATTTTTTCTCATATGGTTTTTATGGATGTTTGTATTTTTTTCAATTTCTTCCGGAAAGATAAGTAAATATATGCTTCCTGTTTTGCCGTCAATTTCGCTTATCACTTCATATGCTTTTATGAAAAAGAATAGTAAATATAATTTATTTATGTTTTCAATTACTTCTATAATTATCCTAATCCTGAGTGTACTGCTATTCTTTTATAAACCTGATATATATAATGAATTTATAGCAGAACGTGTTTTGCTTGGATCATTATGTCTTATATTCGCCATAACCACCTTCCTTTTTCTATGGAAAAAAAAACAGATTCACGTATATTTTGCTATAGTTCTATTTATAATGAGTTGTTACACAATAGCAAACACATCTGTTTATAAAAAACTTAATTTATATAAATCACCCAAATATATGTGTGAAAAGATTAAAAACACTATTATTGGCAGTACGCCATGGGTTTACTATGGAAGCATCAGAGGCGTATATGTGTATTATGTAGGCAAATATGCCATACATGTTGATGAACATATGACAGAGAAGCTGAAGCATGTACAGGATGAGTCAGCACAGTTTTACATTCTTACGCGAAAAAGAGATATGAAAGAGGTAAACAGTACCTTGGCTAATGTTGAAGTCATATTTGAAGAAAAGATTGGTGAAACCTGGATGGTTTTTGCGTACTGCAAAAATAAAGAGACAAATTAACATATGAAAAAAGAAACTCTACATATAAAACATATAATTGTCCTGCTTTTGCTTTCATATATTTTTTTATTTCATGGCATTGGTGATTATTCGTTAAAGGAACCTGATGAGGGGAGATATGCGGAAATTCCAAGGGAAATGATTGAATTACATGATTATATTGTCCCACATTTAAATTATGTAAGATATTTTGAAAAACCACCCTTGTTTTATTGGGCTGTTGCAGCTTCCTATAAGTGTTTTGGTGTTAATGAGTGGGCTTTCAGGTTTCCAAATGCACTTTCCGCATTCTTGTGCGTGCTTGCCCTTTATTTTTTTATCAGTAAATGGATTAACAGAGAGACTGCTTTTCTATCCTCAATCATCCTTATGTCGTCTTTTGGTTTCTTTTCTATGGCCAGAATTGTCACTATTGATATGTTTTTCAGCATGTGGTTGCTTCTCTGCCTGCTTTTCTTCTACGGATACTATAGAGAAAAGAAATCCTTCTTTATATATGCTTTTTATGTTGTTTTAGGTTTAGCAACACTTGCAAAAGGTTTTGTACCGATTATGCTTATTGCTGTTACAATTATAATTTTTCTTTTAGCAGAGAAAAGGGTGTCGTTTTTAAAAGAACTAAAATGGGCAAAAGGTATAGCAATTTATTGTTTTGTAGTGCTTCCATGGCTTTTGGCAATTTCTTTAAAAGAAAAGGATTTCTTCAATTTTTTTGTTGTTGATCAGCAAATATTACGGTTTTTAACTTCAAAACACAAAAGAACAGGCTCTATGTTTTACTTCATTCCTGTGCTGATTGGCGGCATGTTCCCATGGTCTCTTTTCATCCCCCGGAGCATGGTAAAATTTTGGAACAAAAGCGAGCTAAGATTGTTTATCATCTGGAGTTGCGTAGTTTTTGTCTTCTTCAGTATTTCAAAATCAAAATTACCTCCCTATATCCTTCCCATTTTCCCTTCCTTATCAATTATAACAGGCTATTTATTTTATGAACAATGGCAGCAGCCTGATAAAAGGAGGATAGAGGCTTTTGCCTATATCCTTGTTTTTTTCCTGTTTGCGACAACATCGGTCCTCGGGATTAACGGCGCGTTTAATGAATGGGTAAATCAAATGTCATCTGATGCAACTGATATCCTGCTGAATTTAAAAGGTTTCTTAATCACCGTTTCTATTATTTCAACCATATTGGCATGTTCATTATGTTTTCGCAAATTTAACGGATTTTCTTTCACGTTCTATGCTTTATCCATTTTTTCTTTTTTATTCATATCCGCACTTCTATTAAACCTGCATGTCATTGATGTAATGAATACAACTAAAAAAATATCCAAATCAATTAACGAAAATAAAGATAAATATGATTACATAATCAATTATGCTTCATATGATCAAACACTTCCCTTCTATACTAAAAAAAGGATTATTATTGCTTCTTACAAAGGCGAATTGGAAATGGGATCACAATATAATGATGCAAAAGAATATTTTATTGATGAGGATACTTTTATTGATATATATAAAAGTGATAAAAAAGTACTTTGTGTTTTAAAAGAAAAAAGGCTGAACCGATTAAAAGAAAAAATGCATGATAAAATATCCATAATTACTTGTCATAATGAAAGGTGTTTGATTACAAATAAGAATTAATATCTTGGTAAACATAAAATCTCATGCAGATGAAATTTACTTTAATGATATAATTGAAAAGAATATTAGTTTAAATCATAACAATTTAAAAAGAATTGCAGTTTTTTTATGAATACATTATTATTAAGTAACAATATTCACAAAGTTGACCGCTATTCTTGACAAGAATTTCTTGATATGTTAATAAATTAATAAGCAGGAGACATAATGAGCAATTTTTTTGACAAACTTACCGTAAGACAACTGAAGGCAGAAGACTTAGATTATATTGTCGATATTGACACTAAAGTGCTTGGAGAAACAAGACGGGACTACTGGGTTACAAAGATTATTAAGGAAGCATCAACAAGGCCCCCTGATGCTTCTCTTGTTTCTGAGATTGATGGGAAGGTTGTAGGTTTCATTCTCGGAGAAGTAAGTGGTTGGGAATTTAAAGTTCCTAATAATATTGGATGGATTGACACAATCGGTATTGATCCTGATTACCAGAACAGAGGTATTGCAAAAGTTCTGGCAAATGCTCTGATAACAAATCTTAAACGTTATAAAGTTGATACAATTTATACGCTTGTCAATTGGAACGATTGGGATTTACTGCAATTTTTTCATGCTATGGGTTTTTCCAGAGGGGACATGATCAATCTTGTCCTTAACGTATAGCAATATACAATGCCATCCGCTTAACCGGCGATGATCTTCAGTTTCATACTCGGATAAACAACATTATTTTTTAGATTGTTTGCAGATTTTATACTCGATATATCCATGCCGTATTTGTTTGATATGGTTGCAAGAGTCTCACCTTTTTTAACAATGTGATACCGAATTACTTTTTTCTCCCTCTTCTGAGTATAATTAACAAGCTTCAACTTCATATTAGGGTAAACTGTATTAGTTTTCATGTTGTTCGCAGATTTTATACTCGATATATCCATGCCGTATTTGTTTGATATGGTTGCAAGAGTCTCACCTTTTTTAACAATATGTGTTGTTTTTGAAGGTTCTTTCTTTTCATTTTTATTTGTTGGCCCGCGGGTCAATATTCCGGAGCTTGCTTCCAGATGATTTGCCTCATGACTTGCTGCCGGGTGATTCGTTTCAGATTTTTCAGGTACAACTTTCGTGCTGACTTTTGCAACCGCTACAGTGTTTTTTGTTTTCCGTGATTCAGTTTCTTTAACTATTTGAACATTTTGAATATTGAAACGCGGTATGCTGATAGCCATACCCGGTTTTACTTTAATTTCATCGCCGGTTCCATTTACCAGGAACACATCATTCGTATCTATTCTGAATTTTTTTGCTATTTTTATGAGAGTGTCACCCTTCCTTACCTTATATGACGATACACCTTTTATTTTCTTCTCATTTTTTAAAGCTGTTTGCATATTATTATCAAAATTGCTTTTATTAACAGAATAGGGCAATTTTACCGTGTAATCATGCATATCCGGCGGTGTTATGCCTCTTAATATTTCCGGATTTATTGACTTTAAGTCTTTTATATCAACAGAGGCTGCCCGTGCAATTGAAAGAAGCGAAAATCCTCCAGGCACCTTAACTTCCAGGAATTTTATAGGCTGGTCATAGGTAATACTTCCAAAACCGAATTTTTCAGGTTCCTTCGCAATAATTGCCGCTGCAATAAGTTTAGGGATATACTCCCTTGTTTCTCTTGGAAGCGCGTTATATTTAGCAAGTTCCCAAAAATCATTTGTATTGTGTTTTACGATTGCCCTTCCTATCCTTCCTTCGCCTGCATTGTATCCTGCCGCAGCAAGATACCAGCACCCAAACTGATTAAAAAGGTCTCTTAAATATTTAGTGGCTGCAACAGTTGATTTTTCAGGATCTCTTCTTTCGTCAATCCAATAATTTGATCTTAGTCCATATCTTCCGCCTGTTGCATAGATAAACTGCCACGGTCCTGATGCATTGGCAGTTGAATACGCCTTCGGATTAAAACCACTTTCGATCATTGCAAGATAGACAAGATCTTCGGGCAATCCTTCATTATTCAATATCTCTTTAATAATCGGGGCGTAATATCTTGATTTCTTTAACCAATTGCCAAAAACTTTCCTTTTTTCCGTTGTAAAATATTGTATGAAATATTTAACTGCGTCATTAAATACGATAGGTATGTCAAAATTCTTATAGAAGTCTTCTCCCAGAAGCGATGATATGTCTTCATCATCGTCAATATCTTTAACTACTCCCGAATTAGTCCTGTCCTTCCTTACGACTTTGGCAGTCTCTTTGCTTTCAATTAAGACAGCGCTATCAAGGGGAGGATTATTTACTGCAACATTACTGCCTGTCGTAGAACATCCAACAAGAGATGCCAAACCGATAACACATAATATTAATAAACTTCTCATCTTCTCCTTAATAAATATAAAGCAAGAAACGTACCATTATCTTCTCATGATGATAAATGTTATGGTTTGCATATGTCAACAAAAAAGTTGAAATTTCGGCTTTCACGTTATTGGAATATTTTGCCTATCAAATCCTTGTATCCATTTGCAAATTCGTATGCATTCATTTTTTTTCTGTTTTCCAACTGTATTTCTTTAATAAGGATAGACCCATCTGTTGTTGACACTAAAATTCCTTCTTTATTCTTCCCTAATATCATACCGGGAATTTCTTTCCTGTTGATTGCGTTAACTTCCCCATTAAATATTTTAAACAATACGTTGTCCAGTGATGTGTATGCTGTAGGCCACAATGCAAAGGCTTTTATCTGTCTCACAATTTCTCCTGCCTTTTTATCCCAATCTATCTTGCCCATTTCCTTCCTGATTATCGGCGTATACGTAGCATCTTCGTTATCCTGTTCTAGGCCTTGAGCCAAGCCGTGGATATTTATATGTTCAATAATGTCAGGAAGTATTCTTCCAGCCCTTTGAGAGAGTTTTTCTGAAAGAGTTATTGTGTTGTCATCCCGGTCTATCATTGCATGTTCCTGATAAATAATATTGCCGGCATCCATCTTCTCAACCATTTTCATTATTGTAATGCCTGTTTTTTCTTCTCCGTTTAAAATAGCCCACTGGATAGGCGATGGCCCTCTGTACCTGGGTAATAACGATGGATGAACATTTATCGCTCCTATAGAAGGCATATCCAGAGCCCATTTCGGCAAAATAAGACCGAATGAAGCCACTACAAACAACTCAGGCTTAAGCGCCTGAATTTCCTTCATTGCTTCATCTTTAAATGATTCTATTTCCAGAAGCGGGAGTCCCATTGTAATGGCCGCTTTTTTAACATCATTATCATCAAGCGTATAGCCTCTGCCTTTCGGCTTTCCCTTTTTGGTTACTACATGCGAAACGTGTGGAGATATTGATTTTAGAGAAGGTACTGAAAAATTTGAGGAACCGAAAAAAACTATATTCATTTTTCGTTCTTTAAATAATTTTTTTTAAAAATGTGTTTTTTGACCGGACTTAAATGATCTATAAAAACTATACCATTAAGATGGTCAATCTCATGTTGAAATGCCCTTGCAAGGTGCCCTTCGCATTCCATTTCAAAGTCTCTACCGTCTATGGTTGTTCCTTTTGCCAGAACTTTTTTCGATCTTTTAATATAATCATAATATTTTGGAACGCTCAAGCATCCTTCTTCTTCGGAAATTTCCTCAGAATCTTTGATTGTTATCAAAGGATTAATTATAATAATGGGCTTATTATTTTTTTTTAATTGCAGGTCAAGGACAATAAGCCTCAAAGAAACTCCGACCTGATTTGCTGCAAGCCCTGCACCTTGCGCAAGGTACATTCTCTCCACCATATTTTCTGAGAGTTTTATTATATCATCAGTTACATCCGTAATGGGTTCGGCGATCTTTCTGAGAATCGGGTTCGGATAGGTTATTATTTCGAGGAAAGACATACATATTTTTAAATCAAATCAGCTCTAGAGTCAATATTACTTTTACGACGGGAAACATGCCGGTCTTATAGGCTATGCCAATAGGGTGGATTTTCTTTATTTGCCTGCTTCATACGACTATCGGTATCTATAACACGCTGATATTACGGCAATCCCGGTTGCTTAGCGCCACTTCTGTATTTTAAATAATAGTGGAATTTAATTTGAATAAATGGTTAAAATATGTTTGTTGAACGCATGATGAAATTTTTTTAGCCTATCATGGGTATAATAATATCAGGATGTTGCCAGTACCTCGATTCAATAAATGCATAATATTCCGGGAGAATTATTCCTGGACATGTTGGTTGGAATCCTTTTTCAGACTTCCCGTTTCTGTCTTCATGACCGGTAATCCTGGACAAAACATAAAAAATACAAAAGATTCGTCTATAGTAACGGAGGCAAGTTAATGGCTATTGAAGTAAAATGGATGGGATTTGATTTTGGACAATGTCTGATGGACACGAGAGGATTGCGCAGCCATCTGGTAATAGGCGATGTCTGTAAAGAGCTGGGAGAACCGGAACTTATTGATGAAAGGATTCACAAGTATCATATTTTAAAGGAAAAATATGAAAATTACAGCGTTCTGAAGGAAGGACACCGTGATCAGATAATAGAATATGTTTTTGACGGCAACTATGATGCACAGGAATTATTTGTAGAGAAAGAGCAGGAGCATTTGATTGCCGGGAAAGGATTGGAAGACGCGCTTCGCTATCTCACCGATCAAGGCATAAAATTATCAGTGGTTTCCGAATTAAAAAAAACCTTAGGGCCTGTTGATACAAATGTAATATCCCGTTTTTTAACAAGAAAAGGTTTGTTGAAGTATTTCAAATATATATTGAGCCCTCTGGGCTTGGTTGACGTCAATACCGGCTTGGTATATCTCCTCAAATATAAAGGTAAAACAAAAGAAGAAGGCACAATTTACGACGAACTCGTTCAGGATCTGAGAATAAGAGGGGTTGATGTATCTGAGGCGGTTATGGTCGGTGATAAATTGTGGACTGATATTATTCCTGCAAAAAAAAGAGGCTTGATAACAATTCAATACACCGGCTACGTTGATATGGGTCCTTCTGAATCTGCCGATTTCAGGATATCTGACTTTCGCGAGATAAAAGATTTGATTAAAGGAAAATTGTAATTAAAGGATAATAGAATGAAGATACCA
Organism: uncultured Syntrophorhabdaceae bacterium; assembly: GCA_964532465.1. Lineage (GTDB taxonomy): Bacteria > Desulfobacterota > Syntrophorhabdia > Syntrophorhabdales > Syntrophorhabdaceae > JAPLKB01. The sequence continues at coordinate 8,145 of CAZHHX010000074.1, forward strand.
AAGCGTTTAGTTTTAGAATTTGATGACAGCTCACAAAAGGAAATTGAATTCAGCAAGTTAAGCAAGCAGATGCAGGCAGGCCTTGCAGAGCTGGGCCTTTGCTCCCAACCAGATGAAACTGATGTTTCAAAAAGCTATATGCTTCTTCGCTGGCAAAACGGATGGCAGGAGGTCCTGGGTATAGAAAAGGATCATCTCGAACTTATGAGATATTATTCCATCGAACGGATAGAAGAAACCGGCAGGATGGCATTAGATACCGGGGATGATTTCCCTGTGCTCATTTATGTAAAAAGATTTCCCAAGCAGGTAGAAAGCGCCCTTCTGGCGGATTGCAACAGCGCTAAAATGCATATTTTTAAGGAAAAAGCAACAGTAAAGCAAGGAGGAACAACGGAGCACATTTTCTATGATAAGAAAAACCCTGAATTTTCTTTAGAAGATAGCAAAAAAGCAGATTCATATCTTTCGGAACTTGCAGGCTCGGCACTTAAAGAGCTTTATAATAATGGACTTACGGTTGACAAGGTTTTATCTATGGAATCGGTTAAAAGATATGCCGTTTATGTCAAGATTGCCAAATCACTGGGCATACGGGCCATGAAAACACAAGAAGATCTGTACGGGTTTATGGAATTACTGCTGAGAAAGGTATAATTCCAATTCTTATTCAAGGCCCTGTCTTCGTTGCTTTTGTCACCTGCTCCCCGATGTACTGTTAAAGCACGCCTTCGCCTGCCCTCGCTTGACGGGGGTCGTTTCTTCTTTGTCGCCTTGATATCATGCTTGATTTAAAATTGAAATAAGGGCAATCAGGTTGGCACATAAACTGTCAGCCCGATTGCCCTTATTGTGTCTTACTGTTTTTGTACACTTTTGAACATAATATCGAAACTATCTACCAGTTTTGTTGCAAACTCCGGGTCTTCCAGATTGCAGTTTACTTCTTCTATGTCAATTTTTACTTTCAGCAGTTTTTTTAACACATCCAAAAATAAGCGGTCTTCATCCGGATTATAGAGCACAGAACCTTCTTTGTCTATTGCAGACCAGCCTTTTGTAGGGTAAAGCAATTTTATGGGGCCTGTGGCTCTATTCAATTTTTCTGAGTACAGCCTTGCTATCATCCTCAGCTCTTCAATGCTGAAACGCACATAGGACCTGAATTGATCAACCTTATGACTTGGTCTTGAAGCGTACTTTTCAGCGTTTTTACTTGCGGGACCGGCGCCGGTCAGGTTTAAACAACAGGGGGTAAGCACAAGCGGAATACCTCTTTCAATGGCCGCGTCAAGTCTTTCCATACCTGCCGCCCTTGTTCCGCCAAAGAACTCTTCTGCGAGTCCCGCTGGAACAATATCTATAACGCCGGAGAAGAATCCCTGGGATATCATTTTGTCCATTACCCTGTCGCTAATACCCTGAGCATGAAAAGAAAATACTTGATAACCCTTCTCCTCCAGAAGAATTTCTACCGATCTCGCACACTTTTGAGAGAAATTCAATTCTGTAATGGCAACCGCGGAAGCAGGCAAAACCAAGGTTTTATAATTACGGCTTTCATCCACCATACCTGATATCGCCCCGGCCACCTGCTCTATGGCGTGATCCACAAGCAAATTTATGCTGCCGACTTCTATAAGGAGCTGCATAACCGTAATATCCGATGCACCAAAGAATTCCTTGACATAGGCAGGCATTGCCGCTGTGGTTCCGATTACCTTGGGAATACCGTAAGGGAGCCTTTGCATAATCTGCGATGCAAGTATTGCCATGGTTATACCGCCTAAGGTTACAATGCCGTCAACCTCACCTTTTGATAAAAGCTCCATGACTTTATCGCCTGCCCTGAGAGCCATAATCTTTTTTAATTCAGACAGGCCTTCTGTATTTCGAAAATCTTCAATGCCCTTTTCTGAAAGAGAGAGTATTTCACAGGGAGTAACATCAGCCTTAAAAGATGCTATATTCCCCATACTCAAGTCCATTATTATTGTTTTTTGACCTCGCGCTTCAATTCGCTCTTTAAGATACGTAACCTGCTGACCTTTTGTATCTAATGTCCCAAGAATAACAATTTTTTTCACTGTAAACTCCCCTTTTTAGTTTTTTTGTAAACTTTTAGAAAAACTATACGAAAGGAATTGATGTAAAATCAATGTAAAGAATTTTATAAACCTATTATGCTTTTTTATAGAGCTCTTTGAAGACATCTGAAAAACAACTTGAAAAGCGTCTTTACCCCTGGGGAATATTGAGTTGCCTTTCGGCTGTCCGGTATACCTTTATTTAACATCTATTAAGGGCATTAATATGTTCATAAAATAAATTGATTTGATATTAATTTACCCCACTCATTATAATTATTTGTATTAATAGGGTATTAAGGAAATGATGCTGTCATCCATAAGAAAAGATATTGTAAAAGCACATTTAACCATAGTAAAACACATTGTCTGATGCCATTTGAAAAAATAAACAATTTGCAGGTCTATTATGAAGTGCATGGTGAAGGTGAGGTCATTATACTCATGCATCACGGCTTCGGGTCCACCAGAATCTGGGATTCCGTTTATCCTCGCTTTGTAGCCCTGGGTTATAAGGTGGTAATGTTCGACCGCCGCGGTTATGGCCGGTCAGAGAGCGGTGATGATTTTCCTGAATTTTTTAAAAGCGACCGATACCGGTTGGAAAGCGTGGAGGAACTCAGAAAAATTAAAGAAAACCTCGGCATTACGGAATGTCATTTAGTGGGACAATGTGAGGCAGGTGTTATCGGCATCGATTATTCAATCAGATATCCCCGGGAGGTAAAAACCCTGACTATTGCCGGCACCCAGTGTTACAGCAAAGTACCCATGACTGAATTTGCCTTTACAAAATTTAAAAAACAATTTGCGGAACTGGAACCTAATCTCCAGGCCAAAACGATTAAAAATCATGGAGAAGCTGCTGAGATGAATTACAACCTCTACATCAAGGCCGGCGGCGCTTACGGTTTGGATTATTTTGATCTTCGACCCATTCTGTCCTTTGTTCCCCGCCCTACCCTCATAATCTATCCTGACCGCAGTATCTACTTCGACGTTGAACAATCCATTGCCTTTTACCGTCATCTCTTAAAGGGCGAACTGGCTGTTTTTCCCAAATGCGGCCACGACACTCACGAAGAACGTCCTGAAGACTACGTCCGCACGGTAACGGATTTTATCATGAGACACAGAGAAGACAAAAACTCAGATATACATCCGGCCATGACATGTCTGGCATGAAATAGAGAACAGTAAAAATACAGTGAATAGTTGTTAGTGAACAGTGAATAGTAAAAAATAAACTCAGGGGCAAGAAGCCTATCCCCCATCAAACCCGCATCTCGTAACCCGTAACCCGCAAGGGGTTTTAACTATTCACTATTCACTATTCACTGCCTTTATATTTGTGGCCGTCTTTTTTTGCCATATGGAAATTTGGGCGCCTGTTGCTGGACATAATCACAGAAAACCTGAAGTTCATGGAGGAATTCTTCAACATCTTCTCTGATATATGTTGCAGCACCTTTATCAAAGGTTGCCTTCATAGACACAATCTCTTTAACCTGTTTCTTCACGGATACGGGCTTTATATCATTCGGGTCAGATTTGACTTTTTTATATGCCGTGAGCATCCTTTCCAGGGTGGAATTGGTAACCGGTGTTTTTATGACAGTATCGAATATGTTTCTAAGATCGGGACATTCGAGGTTCGCTGCGAAAAGATAACCCTGGGAAACAGGGAGATTTCCTGCCTGAATTGCCGCCTGAATTTCAGGAGAAAGTTTTAAAAGTGAAATTATGCGGAACAGCGTGGAATAAGACTTTGCGGAGATTTGAGCAATTACATGCACTGTGCATGTAAATTCGTCAGACAGGTTTTCTGGTCTAATCTGAATTTCCACAAGTTCGTTCATTACCCCTTCCAAATTATACCCCTTGTCGGGATGTTTTGCCTGAATATATGCCAATATCCCTTTTGCCTGATCTATGGGATTAAGCTCTTCTCTCTGAAGATTCTCAGTGAGCTGAAGAGCTATGGTCTCTCCTAATTCTTTGCCTGCTTCAATAATTCGCACCGGTACGGATTCAAGTCCTAATTGCCGGGCTGCCACAAAACGTCTCTCCCCGCAGATAAGTAAATATGTCCCGTCATCATGTGCAGTTACAATAAGCGGCTCCAATATGCCCTTGTCTTTGATGGACTGCACAAGCGATTTGAATGAGTCTGTTTCAGTATTAATGTTCGATCTCACCTGTTCCATTACCACAATCTTTTCTACAGGAATGTACAGAAACTCAGGATTTGCAACGGTCTTTTTTGTTGCCATTATTCCCCCTCTTTGAGATTCACTGCTTTTTTAACTATTCACTATCAACTATTCACTATTCACTGCCTTTAATCCCCCTTCATGCTGCATTCATTGTAGAAATTTAGAAATAATGTGTCAAGATTTTTTATGATTTTTCTATAGGAGGATAGACAACCCTGCATCCTTTGCGTCAATCATTTTAGAAAGGTATTTATTTTATTTTGAATTAGGTTGTACACGTACAAATGAAGCGGCTTCACGGTTTTAGCAGAAACAAAGGTTATGGATAGAAATAAGCCCACCGGCCTTTTCTTTGCAAATCTTTTCAACACCTGCGAAACAGCAACTGCGTGGTCTCCTAAAGGCAAGAATTATTGCATAGAAACGTGCTACCCCGTCCTTGCCGGGACAAATCTTTTTAACACCAGCTATGTATATTGGATTGTCAAGCACTGTGTTGTTTCTTTCAACTGACATTTCTCTGTCAAATCTCCATCTACGCTTGCATTGTACATGAAAAACTATCTTGACAAAGGTTAACATCAAAGTTAACATTATTCTGTAAGCAGAGCTGTTACGTTCTATACAACGGTTAGCGGAAACTGCCCGATAAAGGAGTTTC
>CAZHHX010000075.1:0-12377 GCA_964532465.1 uncultured Syntrophorhabdaceae bacterium
AGATAGATACATAAATTCCGGGCTTTCAAACTTTTTCTCTTCAGTCATATCTTTATCCCCCTTTTTTATTTTTCCCTGAGAGCCGCTTGCTTAATTTATCAAAATATACATAAAATACCGGCGTTACATAGAGTGTCATGAGCTGCGAAAATAAAAGACCGCCTACAACAGCGAGCCCCATGGGTTGACGGGCGTCTCCTCCGGCGCCTATGCCGAGGGCGAGGGGCATGGAACCGAAAAGCGCTGCCAGTGTGGTCATCATGATGGGGCGGAAGCGGATCAGACATGCCTTATGAATGGAGTCCTCGGAATTCAGCCCCTCAGTTCTTTCCGCCTCAAGGGCAAAGTCAACCATCATAATACCGTTCTTCTTCACAATGCCGATAAGGAGTATAATACCTACCATTCCGTACATATCAAGCTCCCTGCCGAAGATAAGCAGCGTGAGGATGGCGCCGAACCCTGCAAGAGGAAGGGCTGTCAGTATGGTAATGGGATGTATGAAACTTTCATAGAGGATGCCGAGGATCATGTAAAGTACAAGAATAGTGATAGCCAGGAGAAAGCCCATGCTTGCAAAAGATTTTTGAAACTCATCTGCTGATCCCTGAAAGTTGTATGACAGGCTTGTCGGGAGATTTACATCAGCGGCAATCTTTTTTGTTTGTTCAACAGCATTTCCGATGGAATAACCGGGCTTCAGGTTAAAGGAAACTGTTGCTGATGTAAGCTGTCCTGTATGATTTACGCTTGTCGGTCCCGTTGTCTCTTCAAGGCGTGCGACAGTGCTTAAGGGTATGAGCTTTCCGTTGTTAGACTGAATATACAGGTAGGATAGCGCATTCGGGTCCTGTTTGAACTCGGGCTGAACTTCAAGTATCACGTAATATTCATTGAGCGCCGCGTATATAGTTGATATTTTGCGCGACGCGTAGGCTGAAAAAAAAGCGTTTTGCACCTGATCAAGGGAAAGACCGAGTGCTGCCGCCTTATCTCTATCCACGTTGATGTATATTTTCGGACTGTTCAGTTTTACGTCTGTATTCACATCTGTCAGCCCGGGGAGGGCCTTCATCCTTGTTTCAAAAATTCCCGCGAAACGGTAAAGCTCGCTAAGTTCTGAGCCCTGAAGGGTAAACTGATACTGGGCAAGAGATGAACCGGCCCCTATCTGGATGGGGGGAGGGTTCTGGGGAAAGACAATTAACCCGGGAATGTTGTTCAGCTTAGGCCGGATATCATCAATAATCCGGTCTACCGATCTCTTTCGTTCGTGCAGATTTTTTGTTTTAACAAAGATAACGCCTTGACTGTAAGTATTGAGTCCGGCAATAGATACAAACATATCAATGTCAGGGTCTTTTTGCACTATCTCATCTGCTGCTGCCTGATGTTTTACCATGTCGTCAAATGAAACCCTGTCTGCTGCCTGAACATAGGCAGAAAAAAAATTCTGATCCTGACTCGGCAGAAATCCCTTTGGTATTTTCATAAACATAATTCCTGTGCCGAGCAAAACAAGAACGGTAAATATGAGCGCGGATAAACGGTGTCTGAGAACAAATCTCAAGGTCGAACCATAGTACTCGGTCCCCATATCAATTATATGTTCGATGCCCCGATAAAACCTGCCTTCCTCCTTTTTTTCGGAAAAACCCTTCAAAAGCCGGCTGCAGAGCATGGGGGTCAAGGTAATTGATATAAAACCTGAAAGCAGTATTGACACAGCGATGCTTACCGCGAATTCACGAAAAAGCCTGCCGATAAGGCCGGGCATTAAAAGGATGGGGATAAATACCACCACAAGAGAAAGGGTCATTGAGATGATGGTGAATCCGATTTCTTTGGAGCCCTTCAATGACGCAGTCATGGCATCTTCACCCATTTCCATGCGTCGGACAATATTTTCAAGCATAACGATGGCATCATCCACAACAAGGCCTACTGCAAGGACAAGGGCCATGAGCGACAGATTGTTAAGGCTGTAGCCCATCAGGTCCATTACAGAAAAAGTGGCAATAATCGAAAGGGGGATGGCAATGTTCGGTATTATGGTAGACCGGAAAGACCGCAGAAAGAGAAATATGACGACAAGAACAATCAAAATTGTCAGGATCAGGGTAAACTGAACATCAGCAATAGATTCCTCAATATATTCGGAGGAATCAAAAACCGTGTGCCACTCTATTGATTCCGGTATCATTGTTTTCAGCTTGGGAATAACTTCTTTGACGCCTTTGGATACCTTTACCGCGTTCGCGCCAGGCTGTTTTTTAATGGCAAGGACGATGGCATACTGATGTTTATCCTTTGTCGCGTACCATGCGGCAAACTGTTTGTCTCTTTCAACGCCGTCAATGGCATCGCCTATATCTTTGACTCTGACAGGGTTGCCTTTATTGTATCCCACAATCATCTGCCGGTATGGTTCGGCAGCCATAAGCTGGCCGTTGGAATCCACAGTAAAAGATTGAAACTGACCATCTAATGTTCCACCGGGAAGATTAACATTGCCCTTTTTTACCGCATTCTCCACATCGTTTATCCCGATACCTCTGTTGGCAAGAAGCTTCGGGTTTACCTGGACGCGGACCGCGAATTTCCGTCCATATACGAGAACCTGTGACACGCCGCTTACTGTTGAGAGGTTTTGCGCAAGTATGTTCTCCCCGTAATCGTTCAGCTTATTCAGGGGCATGGTGTCCGAGGTAAGAGCAAAATAAATAATCGGCTGGTCAGAGGGGTTCACTTTGTCGTATGTAGGGGGGCGGGGCAAATTTTGCGGCAGATCGCCCTGGGCGGCGCTGATCTTGGCGCTCACATCCTGGGCGCAGTTGTCAATGTTGCGATCCAGGGTAAACTGGAGTGTAATACTCGTACTTCCCTGAAAACTCTGGGATGACATGGATGTTAATCCTGCTATGCTTGAAAAGGATTTTTCCAGAGGTTTGGCAACGGAAGATGCCATGGTCTCGGGGCTTGCCCCCGGCAATGAAGCGGAAACCTGTATGGTCGGAAAGTCTGTGGCGGGAAGATTGTTAATCGGCAGCCATGTATAGCTTAAAATACCGAAAAAAAGTATGCCGAACATGACCATAATGGTCATGACCGGCCTTTTAATCCATATCTCAGAAAAATTCACTTATAAACGCCTTTACTTTTTATTGGCCGCATCAATAGGTTTGGCAGGCCCGCCGGAAGCTGCCGGAGACAAAGAATCCCTGATTTCTACAGGAAAACCTTCCCGAAGCTTCAACTGACCGTCCGTAACAACAATATCGCCTGCAATGATGCCTTTGGTTATAACTTTTTCATCACCGACAGTCCTTGATACGGTGACGAGCCGGTATTCAACCTTTTTGTCCGGTTTTACCACAAATATGAATGATCCGTTCTGGCTTATCTGAACAGCAGCGGAAGGAACTACAATCGCGTTCTGTTCCTCGGTAAGTTGAAGGGCTATGTTTACAAACTGTCCCGGCCAGAGAAACTTATCTTCATTGGCAAAGCTTGCCTTAAGGACGATCATTCCTGTTGCAGGGTCTATGGTATTATCAACAAATGCCAGAATGCCTTCATGTATTTTATCCTGAAAACCGGGTACAGACGTCCGTACTTTCAATTTATTTGATGCCATGTATTTTCTTATGTCATGGAGCTGTTTTTCGGCAACGGAAAATTTTACATATATGGGGATTATCCGGTTAATAACTGCGAGTTTTGTGTCGTTGTCCTTTATCATTGTCCCTTCATGGACAAGGTAAACTCCTGTTCTGCCTGTAAAAGGGGCGCGGATATAACAAAAATCCACATTAAGACGGGCATTGTCCACATCAGCTTTATCCGCGTTGACAATAGCCTGCTGGGTGACTGCGAGCATCTGTCTGTTTTCATAATCCGACTTGGATACCGCGCCTTTTTCCATGAGGAAGGCATAGCGCTTTGCCTCTGCTTCATTGAATTTTAATTGAGCGGTATCCTGGGCAAGTTTTGCCTCGGCTGCCTTAAGTTTTTCCTTAAAAGGAGCCGGGTCTATGGTAAAAATTAAATCACCCTTTTGAACATCCTGCCCTTCTCTAAAATGGATTTTCTGAAGCTGACCCACTACACGGGAATAGACGGTGACGCTGTTATATGCTTCAACCGACCCGATTGCTTCTATTATTACCGGCATTGTTTTCTGAATCGCCTTTCCTGCAAGGACGGGCACGCCCTGTTGGACAGGAAGAACCGGCTTCTTTTTCGATAAAACATAATAACCGGCTACAGCCAGAACAATGATAATTACAATTATTGTGATTTTTTTGCTTTTCATTATTTATTCCCCATGGCTTTTTCAATATATGCCTGAGCAACCTTGTATTCATAGAGCGCGCTTATATTGGAGAGTTTAGCCTGACTGTAAGAAACAGCGGCATCCGTTACTTCAATGGGTTCCGCGAGCCCCGCGTTGTATCTTAGATTTGCAAGTTCAAGGTTTTCCGTTCCCTGTTTTACCTGTATTTCGGTATTTGCTATGGCTTCCTTAGCCTTTAAAAGATATAAATATGCCTGTTTTATGTCAAGCAGGATATCGAGCCGCTTGGACCCGATGGTAGCCTCAATTGACCGTACTTTTGCGATTGATTCTTCAACCTTGTTCTTAGTCATATTGCCTTCGAAAATGTTCATCGTCACAGCAACGCCGGCATTCCAACCCTGTCCGAGCGGATATTCGCTGCCTACAAAACTATACCCTGCCTTTCCGTTTATGCTCGGCAGATATTCTTTCTTAGCCCTCTCAACAGCCGTTGCAGCAGCGTCTCTTTGCGCGATAAGTGATTTGAGATCAGGTCTGTTCTGAAAAGCCCTTGCAAGAGCATCTTCGAGAGTTATCGAATATTCCACAAAGGATAAATTGTCCTCTATGGTGTAAATTGGCGGCTCATCAATACCCATGGCATTATTCAGCTTGACCTGCGCGATCTTAAGATCATTTTCAGCAGTAATTAATTTGAGTTTCGCGTTGCTCAGATCCAATTCAGCCTTTGTTACATCATACTTGGGCTTTTTACCCGCTGAAAAAAGCGCTTCAGCCTGTTCAAGGTGCTGCTTATACTGTTTAACAGCCTCAATATTCACATCTCTTGATTTTTTTGTTTTTAATACATCATAATAAGTTGATTTAACATTGTTGGACACTGTTGTCACAGTAGAATCCATGTCAAGCTTTGATGACTCCAGATCAAACTTCTTTGTCTTTACGTCTGTTGGTGTTCTGCCGAAGTCGTAGATCATCTGGCTCAGGGAGGCAGTCCCGTTGTTTTGATTGTACGCGTTATAGGGGTATGAGCCGCTGAAAATCGGATCGTTTGTCTGTTTTTCAATAAAGTTACGCGTAATACCTGCAGACACATCGACTTTCGGATAGTAATACGACTTTGCCTGACCGAGAAGCGCTACTTTTTGCATAACAACATATTTGTCTCTCATAAGAGTAGGTTGAATTTTCAGGGCTATCTCAATGCACTTTTCCATGGTAAGCTCTTCGCCGTTTTTAATCAGCGGCTCATTAGCGTATACGGAAAAAGGCAGGATAAAAATGAGAATTATCCAGAATATTTTGGCTTTGGTCATAATAAGATTTTCACATGATATTTTAAAGGAGTTATTTTGTCAATGCTTTTCAGGGATGCTTGACTTTTATCGGACAGGAGCAGCGGGCAGATTTATAGCATAACGTCTTTTTCCGGCACTGAGGATGCCTTTTTTGACAAGACTCTTCATCATCCTTGAAACGGTCTCCCGTGAACACCCGCAGGAGTTGGCAATTTCAATCTGCGAAGGACCCTTTTCTATGATCAAATAATTTTTTATTTTTACGCCTGTGTTGTTACCGATATCTATGAGGTATTTCAGAATTCTTCCTTCAACGCTTAAAAAGGCAAATCCTCTGATCTTTTCATCTGCCGCCCGCAGCCTTTTTGACATGGTTTTCAGTATGCTTAAGGTTATTAAGGGATTATCAATGAGGAGCTTTGAGAATTCAACCCTCTTTATAACTAAAAACGTTGACTCCTCGGTTGTTATGATATTTGCAGACCTCGGCAGTTCGTCAATAAGGGAAAGTTCTCCGAAAAAACCGTCTTTTCCGATAACATCAAGTATATATTCCCTTCCGTCCTCGCCGTAGATTGACACTTTAACCCTGCCGTTAATAACAATGAACAGGGCATTTCCTTCTTCACCCTCCTGGAAGACCACATAACCTTTCGGACAATGTTTGAGAGACGTTATCCGGGAGATTGCCTCTATCTCGTTGTATTTCAATGACGAGAAGATATTGACAGTCTTTATGTTGTCTATGTATTGCTTCATGCCCTGGTGTCCAGCACCGCCTCTATGTCTTTTATCGCATCCGCGATTACTTCGCCGGGAACCCCGCCCTGTGCAATCTGGGCGCCGCCGCCGCCTTTTCCCTTATACTTCTCTGAAAGTTTTTTTACAATCTTTCCCGCATTATATGCGTTCTGAATATCTTTGCTTACGGCAACAATGAGCATCCCTTTGGCTTCATCCTTTGTTCCCACAAGGGCGACGCAGCTTTTTGCCTTGCTTCTGATTATATCGGTCATCTTCCGCAGATCATCCGCCTTGGCTTTTTCAGCAAAAATGGATACAATCCTCACTCCGTCCTTCTCATAGGCATTTTGCAGCGCCTCATCAACCTTATATACGATAATCTCATTTTTCAGTCTTTCAATCTCTTTTTCTTTCTCTTTCAGCTCTTCCATGATTCCTTCAACTCTCTCCAGAACCTTCGCGGACTCAATGTTGGATGCTTCGGCAATGGCGTTGATAGTACGCTTCCTCTCCCTGTTGAGAGCAACTGCTCCTTCTCCGGTAACTGCCTCTATTCTCCTTACGCCGGAGGCAAGGGAGCCTTCGCTTACAATTGACAAATTGCCTATCTCGCCGATATTTCCGACATGGGTGCCCCCGCAGAGTTCTTTGCTGAAATCGGCTATCCCCACAACACGCACGTTTTGACCGTATTTTTCCTCGAATAATGCTGTTGCGCCTTCCCGTATCGCGTCATCCCGTGTTTTTATATCAGTAACAACATCCGCGCATTCCATGATTTTTCTGTTCACAATATCTTCAACCTGCGCTATCTCTTCATTGCTTACTGTTTGAAAATGGGTAAAGTCGAATCTCAGCCTGTCCTTTTCCACAAGGGAACCGGACTGTTTTACATGTTCGCCTAATACCTGCCGCAACGCGTACTGAAGGAGGTGAGTTGCCGTATGGTTTCTTGCCACAGACTTGCGTCTGTTCCTGTCAACCGATAAGTGAGCCCTGTCGCCTTTCCTCAGCGCCCCTTTTTCAACAACAACCCTGTGTGAAAAAAGATCTTCCTTTATCTTCTCAACGTCGATAACTTTTGCTTTTCCGGCAGGCGTTTCAATGGTTCCCTCATCCTCAACCTGACCGCCGCTCTGGGCATAAAAAGGTGTTATATCAAAAAAGAGTCTTCCTTCTTCACCTTCGTTAAGTTCTTCAACAAGATTCTGCTCCTTCACCATATTTAAGATCGTGCTGTCTGCTTCAAGGTCTTCATAACCGACAAAGATGTTTTTTATGTCTGCTTTCAATATTGAAGCGTACCCTTCATCAATAGTCTCGCCTTTAATCTTTGAGCCGGTTCTTGATCTTTGTTTCTGCTCTTCAAGGGCCTGCTGAAAACCGGGCATATCCACGGAAAGGCCGTCTTCCTCCGCCATTTCCTTTGTAATATCAAGAGGAAACCCGTGTGTATCGTAAAGTTTATAGACAAGTTCGCCGGGTAGGATATGTTCTCCCTTTAATTTGATCTCCTCAGCAATCTCCTCATATACCCTCATGCCTATACTCAGGGTTTCAATAAACCTCTCCTCCTCGCCTTTCAGAACACGTACAATGTAGGGGTGGTTACTTTTGATTTCGGGGTATACATCATCCATAATATCTACAATTGATGCGGACAGCTTATGGAGAAATTCTTTTTCAATGCCTATTTTTTTGCCGTACCGCAATGCCCGGCGTATGATCCTCCTCAGAACATAGCCCCTGCCGTCTTTAGAAGGCATGACACCGTCGTTTATAATAAAGGTTGCGCCCCTGATATGGTCTGCTATAACCCTCATGGCGATATCCGTCTTTGCATCGCTGCCGTATGTGCATCCTGCAATATCGCCGATTGCTGTAAGAATGGGCGTAAAGAGATCTGTCTCATAATTTCCTATTTTTCCCTGGAGTATAGAGCAAATCCTTTCAAGTCCCATGCCTGTGTCAATAGAAGGCCGGGGCAGTTTCTTCATGGAGCCGTCTGCCGCCCTGTCGAATTCCATGAATACAAGGTTCCATATCTCAAGATACCTGTCGCAATCGCAGCCTACTTTGCACGAGGGTTGTCCGCATCCCACGCCTTCGCCCAGGTCATAGATGATTTCCGAGCAGGGACCGCAGGGGCCTTCATCCCCCATAGACCAGAAATTGTCTTTCTCGCCGAGCCTGACAATTCTGTCTTCCCGGACACCTATATCTTTCCAGAGCTTTTCAGCCTCATCGTCTTTTTCATATACGGTAATCCACATTCTGTTTTCATCAAGCTTTACAACGTCTTTCAGGAATTCCCAGGCATAGGCTATGGCCTCTTTTTTAAAATAATCCCCGAAGGAGAAATTCCCGAGCATCTCAAAAAACGTGTGGTGCCGCAATGTCTTTCCCACATTCTCAAGGTCGTTATGCTTTCCGCCTGCGCGTACGCACTTCTGGCATGTGGTTGCCGTGTTGTACGGTCTTTTTTCATTTCCGAGAAAAGTATTTTTGAACTGCACCATACCGGCATTAACAAAAAGGAGTGTGGGGTCCTTGTCCGGCACCAGAGATGAACTTGGCACAATAATATGGCCCTTTGATGAAAAATAATCTAAAAACTTCTTTCGTATATCCTTTGATGTCACGCTTCACCCTTCTTTAATTCGTAATAGGCTATTATTCTTCCATAAATCTCGTTCGCTGCCTCTTCATGTTTTTTCAAATAATCCTTGGCATTTTCTCTTCCCTGTCCGATCCGAATCTCTCCGTATGAGTACCATGTACCGCTTTTTTCAATAATGTCTGCGTCAACACCCAGGTCAACCAGGTCCCCTTCTCTTGATATACCCTGTCCGAATATGATGTCGAACTCAGCTTCTTTGAATGGCGGCGCAACCTTATTTTTTACAACTTTTACCCTTGTCCTGCTTCCGACAATATCCTGACCGTCTTTAATGGAGGCTATTCTCCTGATATCAAGCCGCACGGAAGAATAAAATTTCAATGCGTTCCCGCCGGTAGTGGTCTCGGGATTTCCGAACATTATACCTATTTTCTGCCTGATCTGGTTTATAAATATGACGGTAGTCATTGATTTACTTATAGTCGCGGTGAGTTTCCGCAGCGCCTGAGACATAAGCCGCGCCTGTAAACCCATATGCGCGTCCCCCATATCCCCATCGATCTCTGCCTTTGGTACAAGAGCGGCAACTGAGTCCACTACAACAATATCTATACCTCCGCTTCTCACAAGAATCTCTGTAATTTCAAGGGCTTGTTCGCCGGTATCCGGCTGAGAAATGAGGAGTTCGTCTGTTTTAACGCCTATCCTTTTTGCGTAAGCAACATCCAGGGCATGTTCGGCGTCAATAAACGCGGCTGTTCCGTTAATTTTTTGAATTTCCGCCACAACCTGCAAAGCAAGAGTTGTTTTGCCTGACGCCTCGGGACCGAATATCTCAATAACCCTGCCTCTGGGAAGGCCGCCTACTCCCAGCGCAACATCCAATGCAATAGAACCTGTGGGTATAACAGGCACTGCCTCTATGGGTTTTTCCCCCAGCTTCATGATGGAGCCTTTCCCAAAAAGCTTTTCGATATGGGATACTGCCATATCTACGGCCTTTGTCTTATTTTCCTCTTCTTTCACCTATGATACCTCCCTTTGTTTCAGTCAGTCGCCCATCATGTTTTCGGCGGGATTGGCAGGGCCATTTTCCCGCAATTTGCAGGTTGCCCGTATATCATTTCATTTTACTCATAAAAACACATCAAATAAATCCGGGATCATGGATAAATTCACCTTGCCGGTTATCCTTCACTTCCTCTTAACTTTAAATCCCATACCGGCGCATACAGAGCGCCTTCCGGTCTTAAGATACTTTTAAAAAGCACTACAGACCCTGCGGTAAAACTCATTTTCTCTAAATCTTTCATCGCCTTATCAGGTAAGGGCGCGGGAATTTTCCTCCTCCCCAGCGTGATATGCGGCGTGAACAGCCTTTTTTCCTTTTCAATACCCAGAGTCAAAATACTTTCCTCTATATCATTGTATATGTTTATTATGTTGTCAACCCCATTTTCTAATGTGATGACGATAACCCGCGCTTTCCTCCTGTCCGGGAAAGCATCGACACTCCGTATTGTTACGGTAAAAGAGCCGTATTTCTCTTTCATGAACAACATCGCTTCTTTTATCTCCCAGGCTTTTTTATCTTCAATCTCACCGAAGAATTTAAGCGTTATATGCTGGCCTGCCTCATTTACCCATCTTACTCCGTCAACGTGCATACGTACTGATTTTATTACTGTTTTGAGATATTTTTTCATATCATCGGAAATCTCAATTGCCAAAAATGCCCTCATAGGAGCCTGCCTTCAAGATAATCAAGGACAAGCGTCAATGCGGCATCGGAAGTCTGTCTTTTTATCTCCTCTCTGTTTCCGTCGAATAAAAAACGACGCACGAATGTTCCTCCTTGAGAGGAAATGCCGATATAAACAGTTCCAACAGGTTTTTCAATGGTTCCGCCGGTGGGGCCTGCGATTCCTGTAACGGAAAGTCCTATGTCTGTTCCTGCCGCCTGTCTTACACCTTCCGCCATCAATTGGGCAACGTCATGGCTGACAGCACCGTTTTTTGTAATGACTTCTTCCGGAACATGGAGAAAGGTTGTTTTTGCCCTGTTACTGTATGTTATAAAGCCTGCCTCAAAGTATTCCGATGCTCCGCTTACATTGGTAATTCTGTTTGCAATAAGTCCGCCTGTACACGATTCGGCTGTGGCTATCTTTAAACCTTTTTCTCTCAGGATTGATCCAGTTTTCTCTTCCGGTTCCATCTTGGGCTCGCTGTTTTCTAAGTTTCCCTTACATTTTAAAGACCATGTATCCTAAATGTATAAGCATGTTGGCGAATATCCCGGCAAGCACATCATCGGCAACAATGCCGTAACCACCCTTAAAGCGTTCAACCCGTCGTATAGGGTACGGCTTTATTATATCAAAAAACCTGAAGAGAATGAAACCACTAATAATGTTCATGATGTTCATATCATGACCTGCCATGGTAATAAACATGCCTAGAAGCTCGTCTATTACTATGTAGGAAGGATCTTCGCCTTCGTATTTGAGAAGATTGATGCAGACAACTGAGCCCAGAGTCAGGCAGCAGACAAAAACTATATTTCCGAAAAGAGAACTGAAAGGAAAAAAATATAAAATAACGCATCCGAGGGTTGACGCATATGTGCCCGGCGCGCCCGGAATATAACCGATAAAACCGCAGGTAACAATAAAAAGCAAACAATTGTTAATCAATTTAGATAAAGACAGTTTGTTGCTAACAGTTTCCAAATTAATTGTCCTTATGCCGCAAAAACCTGAAGAACCATATTTTTGTACTATAACATGTAATATATAACGGATGCCATTTTTTCCATTAATGTAGTTGAGGAATTCCCTGGTCTATTATTGATTTTTGAAGGTTATTTATTCAACACTTTCGATCAATTAATATTAAAATCCTGCCGGACTCTTGCTGTAGGACAGGACAAAGTGCAGATACATTAATTAAGCAAAAGGTTATACTGGCAGTAATTATAGATAATATGTTATATATAGTAACTAATAGTAATTTAAAGTATCATAGTGGCATTATAAGATTAATTCAAGGAGTTAAATAGTCTAATCAAATTAGTAAGATTCAATATTAATCCTGTTTAGGGAGGTTGCATCATGAAATATTGGTTATTTATTTTTTTGTTTTGTAATTTACTCTTAATTCCTGATTCGGGCAGCGCAGAAGGCAGTAAATTTATTCTTTTGTCAAGTACAATAGGCCCTGTTGACTCAGGCATTGTCAATACGCTGGAAGATCAATTTGAAAAAGAAACGAATATACGGGTGCGCCATGTCGGGGCAGGAACCGGTGCAGCTTTGGATATCGCACGAAAAGGCAGTGTTGATCTTGTCATGGTTCACGCGAAATCACTTGAAGATAAATTTATACATGAGGGATTCGGAACCCGAAGGATAGA
>CAZHHX010000076.1:0-11781 GCA_964532465.1 uncultured Syntrophorhabdaceae bacterium
CACCGCCCTGTTTTATTTCATCAATTACCTCTTTGAAAGGGGCTACTGTTTCCATTGTCTTTCCTAATCCTTTTTTATTGTGTTAAAATTTTAGCCTTTCTGTGCCATCCGGGCAACAGTATCAGTTATCGTCTGCATTCCATATTTGTCTATCAATGACGATAATCCTGTCTCCACATCCTCCGGCTTCAATTCTTCTTCAGCTTCCTCTTCCCTTTCTTCATAAATCAGTGCATCATTTAAGCACCACTTCACGCACAAAGGCTCATCTTCTCCTTCGCACATATCACATTTAAGAGGAAGACCGGAATCAGGTTCTTTGAACGCGTCCCTCGACGGGCAGGCAGCTCTACAGAAAGAGCATTCGCCATATTCTTTTCCGTCAATAATATAATTATCTCTGCCCATACATTCAGCTCTTGCATTCTCGCCCGCATATACAGGAACATATATGTCATTTATCGGTTCACGAATCATCCTGATTCGTGACCTTGCCGGATTATTGCTGCTGTATTTCGGGTTAGCGTGAAAGGCTGAACAAATTACCTCACATGCCCGGCAACCATTGCATTTATCAAGATCGACCTTGATTGTCTTGACTTTCTTCATAACTTTACTCATTTTTTAAAATACCTCTCTGTTCTAAGTCTTCGGCAACGTAATCCATACCTAATTTTTGCAAAGTCTCTTTTGTAGGAATACCGTCATTATCCCATCCCTTAAACTTGTAATATCCATCCAAAAGCTTTTCTTCAAGCTCAGGGAATCTTTTCTTCCAATGGTCCTCAGGCGGCTTCTCATCAACTCTCCTCAAACCTCTTCTTACATTAATGGCTCTAAGCAGATTCCGGTTCCTGTTATATACTTCCGTCAGCCCGTCTTCATCCATATCGATCCCCGTTGCTGCCGTGATAAATTCCGGGTAATTGTGCATATGATAGGGAGGCTTCAGAGGGAATGATGACAAACCTGCGCATACCCCAAGGGAGTCATCAATGTAGTGCATCTTCTCCTGCCAGTCAACAATGTCAACAGACATATCAACAGTCGGGTAATACGGGTTTGAATGTTCTCCACGGAATTCCCAGTCCAGAACAATTTGTTTGAACTTGTCATCAGGACATTGGATCCAATCGCTTATAAATTCTTCTCTCTCCTCTTTGGTCGCAAAAGGCGCCTGAGGGAACTGTCCTTCAATCTGAGTAATATTTATCTTCTCACCTGTGGCATACATAAGGAAATAAACAGGGTTCAGCATGCCAAGCTTGAGAGGCAACTGTTCATGTTTCTTAATAGTGTTATGGTCAAAAGCTTCTGCACCCTTACCGATCTTACGGGCTGCCCAGTAAACACCATCGGCCAGGATATCGCCAATCCCTTCGCGCCGTACAATTTTATCAAGAAGCCAGTAGAACTTCCCTTCGTTGTCGGTTGGACATCCTTCAAAGTCAGCATCAGTCAGAATACCTGCTTCTCTTAACTCAAAAGCAAAGGCCATAATCTGCGGGGTTGAAAATCCATCAACTCCATATTCAGTGGCACGCTGGGCGATTCTAAAACCGAAATCCAGATCGTCTACAAAAGCCGCCATTGTATAAGTAAGCTTCGTGAAGCATTTCATCATATATGTTGAGATTCCCGGGACTGAAATTATTGCGCCGCATTTCATCGGACAGTTATAACAGCTTATTAAACGAGTCCGCACGGTTTCCTGAACCTCTTTCCATCTCTCTTCCACTTCCTTGGACCAGAATTCCTTTCTCCTGGAGCGTGCATTTCCCCAGGAAAAATTCTCGGTATGCCACTGCTCATCAACGTGCAACATTTCCTGCGGTGACCCGAGTCCCTGTAAAATGGTCATTACGTTCGGAACCGGATTTTCTCCCCGAAATTTTATATATTTCAGAACGTCATCACAAAGCCCGATAAATTTTTCAGGGTTGGCAAGATTGATGTCCTTTGTTCCACGAACAACTATTGCTTTTACTCCTTTGTCTCCCATTACAGCGCCCATTCCAAGGCGGCTGGAACTGGATCTGCCCTGCTCGATGGAAGCCGTGAAAACTCTGTTTTCACCTGCAAGACCGATAGCAGCCACCTGGGCGTTCGGCTGATTCAGCTCCTTTTTAATAAGTTCTGCTGTTTCAATCGCGCCTTTACCTTTTAAATGAGAGGCATCGCGTATTTCCACTTTGTCGTTATTTATCCAGATATATACCAGATTCGGGGACTTGCCGCGAAGGATGATTTTGTCATACCCGGCATATTTCAGCTCCGGTGCAAAAAAACCGCCCATCATTGAATACCCCATCAACAAAGTCTGAGGAGAATAGCTGGTAATAATTGTTCGATTAGCGCCGGGAGCAGGTGTGCCGCCCAAAAGGCCGGCGCTGAATATCAGCAGGTTATCAGGAGAAAAGGGTTCGGTTTCAGGGGGAACCCTATCCCATAATATCTTGGCGTTCGTTCCGAGTCCTCCAAGATGAAGTTCGGTTAATTTCGGGTCAGTTTCAACCCTTTCAATGTTTCCTCGCGATAAATCAATTTCTAAATTAAATCCTGTCTCTCCGTACCTCATTTTTTACCCCTATATTTGATCATTTCCAAAACAAGATTAATCTATCAGAAAGCAAAAACCATTGTCAATAAAAAAAAGAAATATTTCACAATGAAAATTAGATAGCCTGAAAATCCCTATTCTATTTGTGAAATAGGATGCATAATGGAATATTTATGCCTTTTTTAGGATAATTTTACCGTCTTAAAGGAGACTATTCTTTTGTATACAGATTCGCTGCTTCCGAATGTGTTGAAAATTTCACATACATAACCTTCTGTAAAGCAGGTTGAAAGCAATTTTTTACTTAAGGGATAATTTGATGGGTTATAAAGATTGCTGCATTCCTAAGAAAAAACCATTACAAGAAAATTATGCGGATACTTTTAAGGGTAGTATTTAACACTGCCCTTAAAAGTATTATGAGTTACTTATTTCTCTGAGGCAGAATGTGTATGCGGGGGAAAGGAAAGGCCTTCGGTTAAGAAATAAGCTGCCTGCAAATATGATGTAGGGCAAAGCGGAAAACATTCCTTACACTTCCAGCACTCTTTCGACGCTATTTCCGGAATAAAATTTATCTGCCGTGTCGGTCCCTGATCCGCGAAAGCAACAGCATTCTTCTTCTTAACCTCATCACAGTATCTTACACATAAACCGCAGAGAATACAGAAGGAAGCTTCCTTTTCAAAACCGGCTTCATCTGCGCCATACTCTCGCGCATATTCCTGCAACACCGGTGCACCAGGTGCATGGGCCAGCAACATTTCCAAAATAGTCTTGCGGATTTCATCAATATCCTCTGACCTTGTCCTTATCACCTGATTCTGTTCTACCGGATAAACGCAGGAAGCAACCATAGTTGTCCTGCCTTGAGTTTCTACTTCTACGGTGCAAAGCCTGCAAGCACCATAAGGTTCTAATCCTTCGTAGCAACAAAGTGTTGGAATAACTATACCGACAGTTTTTGCTGCCTCCAGAATAGTCATCCCCTCTTTCGCTTCAACCTGCCGATCATCGATGGTTAAAGTGATCTTACTCATATTCATATATAAATCCTCCAAACGGCTCTAATTGATTATATCAGCAGTGCCCTGTCGCCTTAGTGTTGCTCTAAGTCACATCTCAGACAACGCGCTGTTTCCATCCTGGCTCTTTCTATGTCCCAGCCAAGAACTACCTGAGCATAACTCTTGACCCTTTCATCAATGGGCAGCATATCTACCGGCGGCCGACGTTTCTCTCCTTCGGCCTCTTCCAGGTTAAAAGCAGTGGGCTCACCTTCGGGCAACGCCAAGACTTCATCTATCTTTCCTTCACCGCCGAGATATTTATCCATAGCTATGGCTGCCTCTCGACCCAAAGCGATTGCTTCTATCACCGATGCCGGCCCTATTACCACATCGCCTCCTGCAAATACTCCCTCTCGTGGCGTAGCCAATGTATCGGAATCTACCTTGATTCTTCCACCTCTTTCGACAACCAACCCGAACTTATCAGGGACTAAAGACTCCTGACCGATGGCTTTTACCACTAAGTCGTACTCTTTCACAAAAGTACTGTCCTCTATCGGTATCGGTGTACGCCTACCGCTTGTATCTACGTCGCCCAACTCCATACGTATGAGCTTCACTTTTACTTTGCCATCCAGCTTCTTCGCCTTCGTCGGCGCAGCGAGATAAACGATCTCAACCCCTTCCTCAAGGGCCTCTTCTATCTCCTCCTCACTGGCAGGCATCTCATCACGGGTCCGACGATAAGCGATGGTAACTTCCTTCGCACCAAGGCGCCTGGCTGTTCGCGCGGCGTCGATTGCTACGTTACCGCCGCCCACAACCAATACCTTGTCTCCTGCCTTCACCTCTTTGCCGAGGTTGACTTCCCTGAGCAGATCTATACCATCGATGATCCCGGGAGTCGTCTCTCCCTCCATCCCCATGCTCGTGCCGCGATGCGCACCCACACCCACAAAAATGGCATTGAAACCTTGCGCGAAAAGCTCATCCAATGACTCTACGGGGCTGTCTGTCTTTATCTTTACTCCAATGTCTTCTATATCCTTTATCTCCCTGTCCAATACTTCCTCAGGCAGACGATATGACGGTATTCCAACACGCATCATGCCGCCGGTCTTTGGTAAGGACTCGAAAACCGTTGTATCGTGTCCCAATTTCGCAGCATAATAAGCTGCTGTAAGGCCGGCAGGACCGGAACCTACAATCGCCACCTTCTTGCCTGTTGCAGGGGCTGTTTTAAAGTTCTGCTTCCATGACCCATCATCATGATCAGCAGCAAACCGCTTCAGTTCCCTGATGGCTATTGCCTCTTCCAGCTCTCCACGGCGGCACTTCGATTCACAATAATGGACGCACACATAGCCACATACTGCAGGGAAGGGTATCTTTTCGCGAATCACAGCAACTGCTTCGCCGAATTTACCCGCGCCGATTGCACGAACATAGCGTGGAACATCAACGCCTGCCGGACATGCATTCTGACATGGTGACTTCACCAGCTTTTTGCATACCCCTGCCCGACAGTAGTGCTTCTTTATATGTTCTTCATACTCATGTCTGAAATAACGCAGTGTACTCAGGACCGGGCTGGGAGCGGTCTTCCCCAGAGCACATAAAGATGCTGACGCAGTCGTCTTGGCCAACCTCTCTAAGCGATCGATATCACTCATTTTTCCCTTTCCCTGAGTGATGTTCGTAAGAATCTTCAGCATCTGTCTGATGCCTTCACGGCACGGTACACATTTGCCGCAAGACTCCTCCGTAAGGAAAGCGAGAAAATATCTGGCCATATCCACCATACAGGTATCTTCATCCATGACAATCATACCGCCTGAGCCCATGATGGCGCCGACTTTTGCCAATTCGTCAAAGTCGACTCCTCTGCCTAAATGTTCGGCAGGGATGCATCCTCCTGATGGGCCGCCTGTCTGTACGGCTTTGAACTTCTTGCCCCTGGGTACACCACCGCCCACCTTATAAATAATGTCTTTCAAGGTTATACCCATAGGCACTTCCACAAGACCTGTATTGTTCACCTTGCCGACCAATGAGAATATCTTCGTGCCTTTGCTTCCGTCGGTGCCTATTGCGGCAAAGAAATTTGCTCCGTTGTTGATAATCACGGGGACGTTAACCCATGTCTCCACGTTGTTTATGTTTGTCGGCATACCCCAGAGGCCGCTTTCCGCAGGGAACGGGGGCCGCGCCTTTGGCTCACCGGGTTTACCCTCAAGAGACCGCAGAAGTGCAGTTTCTTCGCCGCATACAAAAGCGCCTGCTCCCTGGGCCACTTCAACGGTAAAATCAAAACCGGAACCGAGGATGTTTTTCCCTATAAACCCGGCCTCTTCAGCCTGTTTGATGGCAATATTCACATTCTCTACTGCCAAAGGGTATTCCTGACGAACATATATATAACCCCGGTGCGCTCCGATAGCATAAGCGCCAATTACGAGCCCTTCGAGCACCGCATGGGGCTTGCCCTCGAGGAGACTCCTATCCATATAAGCTCCGGGGTCGCCTTCGTCAGCATTAACGATAACGTACTTTGTGTCGCCGGGATTATTACGAGCAAACTCCCACTTCCTGCCTGTAGGAAATCCAGCGCCGCCTCTACCCCTCAGACCGGCCTCTTTAACCATATCTATTACCTGCTGCGGCTTCATCTCACAAAGAGCTTTAGCCATAGCAGAATAGCCGCCCACATCGAGATAATCGTCTATGTTCTTTGGATCTACTTTGCTGTTAGAACTGAAAACGATTCTCCCCTGGTGTTTATAAAAGGGGATGTCGGATTCGTGAGCTATCTTTTCGCCTGTAGCAGGATCAGTATAGAGTAGACGGTCTATGAGCCTATTCTCCTTTATGGTCTCGGAGATAATCTCAGGAACATCCATTGCAGCCACATTAAAATAACATATTTTTTCTGGATGGATATCAACAATAGGGCCCTTCTCACAAAAACCGTGACAGCCAGTCCTCTTGAAGCCCACCGAACCACTTAAGCCGTTTTTTTCAAGTTCGTTTTCAATAGCCGCTGCCACTTCTGCACTGCTGGAGGCATTGCATGCGGATCCTGAACAGAGTGAAATCCAGCGCTTATTCGGGTCTGTCTTAGACCGAAGGTTCTTCCTGTATTTTTCCAATTCAGCTTGTGAATTTATCTTTGTCATGATCATCCCTTACTCATATTTTTTCAGCACTTCTTCTGCTTTAGCCGGCGCCATTTTGCCATGGGTCTTCCCATCTATTTCCATAACCGGCCCCAATGCGCAACAGCCGAGGCAGTTAACGGTCTTCAAGCTGAACTTTAACTCCGAGTCCGTTTGGCCGGGTTTAATGCCGGTCTGGTTCTCGACTGCGTCCAGGACACGAGCACCACCACGAACATGGCAAGCAGTGCCCATGCATACGTGAACCTCATGACGCCCTTTGGGCGCCAAACTAAAGGCCTTATAAAAAGTGACTATGTGCTGTATCCGGCTCATAGGCACATCAAGCTTCTCGCTCACCTTCTGCAATACTTCCCT
This sequence comes from uncultured Syntrophorhabdaceae bacterium, assembly GCA_964532465.1. Lineage (GTDB taxonomy): Bacteria > Desulfobacterota > Syntrophorhabdia > Syntrophorhabdales > Syntrophorhabdaceae > JAPLKB01. The sequence goes on from CAZHHX010000076.1 coordinate 7,104, forward strand.
GGGGAGCCAACGATGCTCACGCTGAATCTCCAGCAAAGCCTGTATTACTGACCCGGGTTTACCGTCATATTTATCGATGATCCTATCGATCTTATCATTGCCGTCCATAAATCCTAACCTCCATTATACCCTTTTAAGCCCTTGCCTGCTCTCTTACTCCCGGCAGGAGCAAGACCTTCTGCTTCTCATCGAGCTTGACCAAACCCTGCCGCACAGAAATGCCGACCAGCCTTGCTACTTCACCTACGTTCAGACCGAGGATCCGCGAGATATCATTGTTTGAAAGAGGACCATCCTTTAAAAGCGCCATTATCTGGCTTGTCTCCAACTTATCGGCTATCAGTTCACGAAAAAGGTTTTCGACTTCGTCACTCTCGTAGAATCTGTCATATTCTTCAACTGTATCAGCAGGCACTCTCAATCTCTCCCGCTCAACCAGCTTAATCCAAGGAAGCAGGTTCTTGACTGACTCCAGCTTTGCCTTTAAAGCGTCTTCCCCTATCCCCTCAGCCTTACCAAGGGGACCAAGCTCCTTAATCTTAGCGGAAACATCATTCACAATCTCGGCAAAACGTATCCCTTCAGAAGCACCTAACCATTCAAGTCTTAGTCTTTCCGGGTTTATCCCTATCAGCTTCAGTATCTTTCTGGTTAGTTTTATCATACCAAGGGCGTGGTAATTCCCTTCAGTAACATAATGACATTCTCCGGGCCAACAGCCGCCGACATACACCCCGTCAGCTCCGTTTGTGAAGGCACGTATGATATAAGCAGGGTCAACCCTGCCGGTACACATAACACGGACAAGTCTTATATCCGGCGAATATTGCAGTCTGGAAACTCCAGCCAGGTCAGCAGCGCCGTATCCTCACCAAAAGCAGATGAAACCTAAAATTCTTGGTCTAAAATCGAATCCTGTTTCCATTTTTATCTCCTACTAATTCTGCAGCCCATGTTCTTCCGCCTAACCGGCTTTGGCGAGGGCTGGAACTGCCTGATCTATTTGGCTTAACATCTCATCATCGGTAAAATGCTTCAGATAGATAGCGCTTGCCGGACATTTCGGGTTGCAGAGGCCATCCCCTTTACAAATAACAGGATTTACTCTGGCCTTTTTCCCCTGCGGCGTATCAACAAATTCTATGGCGCCGTATTTGCAAACAGTAATACATGCACCACATGCTACGCAGTCATTCTCATTTACTTCGCAAACAGCACCTGATGCTGTGACTGAATCCTTTGAAAGAATAGTTACTGCCCGGCCTGCTGCTCCATAAGCCTGGCTTATTGTTTCCGATATGTGTTTGGGGTAATGAGCCGTACCGCACAGGAAAACACCATCAGCAGCAAAATCAACAGGTCTTAATTTTACATGGGCTTCCTGAAAAAAACCATCCGGATTCACGGCGACTTTAAAAAACCGGGATATTTCACTGTTTGTTGCTGAAGGAATAACAGCAGCAGCCAGGGCAACGATATCAGCATCCAGCTCAAGCTTCTTACCCAGGACATAGTCAACAGCAGTAACCTTCAAAACAGACCGTCCATCCTCAGCCTTGCCCGGTTCCACCTGTGGTTCCGCGCCCTGCTCATAGCGGATGAACTTGACACCCTTACTTGCCGCTTCTCTGTAATAATCCTCTTTAAATCCATAAGTTCTCATATCCCTGAACAGGATACTGATATCTACATCAGGATTTTTTTCTTTCAGCTTTAATGCATTCTTTACAGATTCACTGCAACATATCCTGCTGCAGTAATTTCTGTCTTTATTCCTGCAACCCACGCATTGTACCATTAAAAGGCTTTGCGCGTTAATTACCTTTTCTTCGTCTTTAGTAATCAGCTCTTCTAATTCAAGCTGTGTTATAACCCTGTCATCTTTTCCATACAGATATTCCGTTGGTTTATATTCTTCGGCGCCGGTAGCTATAATGGCTATTCCGTGATGTATTTCTCTGATCATTTCTCCGGATTTTACCTTTGTTACAAAATTGCCTACATAGCCGGCAGCTTCAGTAATTGCAGTATCTGTATACACGTGAACCGAGGGATGCTGATAGACCTTTTTTATAAGGTCATTTAAATATACCTGAACATCCAACCCTTCCAGAGTGTAATAAATTCTACAAGCTATTCCTCCCAGTTCTTTTTTCTTTTCAAGCAGAAATACTTCAAACCCCTGATTGCCAAGACTTAAAGCACTGGTCATTCCGGCAATACCTCCGCCGACTACTAAAGCTCTTTTGTCAACAGGCAGTTCAAATTCCTGCAAAGGCTGTAAAAGGGCCGATCTTGCTACAGACATACGAACGATATCCTTTGCCTTCTTTGTTGCAACTTCCTTTTCTCTTGAATGTACCCATGAACAATGTTCTCTAATATTAGCCATATCGTAGAAATATTGATTAATTCCACCTTCACGGAGTGTATCCCTGAATAATGGTTCATGTGTTCTTGGGGTACACGCTGCTACAACTACCCTGTTAAGCCCTTTTTCCCGGATCGTATCCGATATTTGCCGGGCATTATCGGTGGAACACGCGAACAACGCTTCCTGTGCATGAACAACATTAGGCAGAGAGTTGGCATATTCAACTACGGAAGGAACATCCACTACTCTTCCTATATTGGCGCCACAGTGACACACAAAAACACCCACCCTTGGTGTCTCGTCTGAAACGTCTTTTTCCTCCGGATATTCTCTTTTTCTTGCCAGATATCCTCTCTGGTGCTTAAGAAGTTGGCTGCAAAGGGCATCAGCCCCACTGGCAGTTACGACCGACTCCGGTATATCTATGGGTCCCTGGAAAGCTCCGCTCACAAAAATTCCCGGGCGGGTTGTCTCCATAGGATTTACAGGATTAACTTTACAAAATCCCTGGCTGCTTAGTTCTATACCGAATTTATTTGCCAGGTTATTAAACTCAGCAGGAGGATTCAATCCAATGGATAATACCACCAAATCAAATTCTTCTTCTTTTACTCCGTCATCGTTCGTAGAATATCTTATAGTTACATTTTTGCTTCCCGGGATTTCTTTTCCTATTGATACGTAGCTCCTTATAAACCTGGTTCCGGGAAGATTTTCCGCTCTCTGGTAGAATCGCTCAAAATCCTTTCCATAAGCACGAATATCGTTGTGGAATATCGTACACTCGGCATCGACATCATGATCCTTTGTGAGAATAACCTGTTTCTGCGTGTAGGCGCAACATACTGCCGAACAATAGCTGTTACCTCCCTCGATAACCTGTCTTGAACCGACGCATTGAATCCATGCTATTCTGTGAGGATGCTTTTTGTCGGAAGTACGCAGTATTTCACCTTCGTACGGACCGGTAGCACATAATAATCTTTCATAGTCAAGGCTTGTTACAACATTCTCCATAATTCCATAACCGTAGTCATTTCTTAATTCAGGATCAAAGGGTTCGAAACCGGGAGATAAAACTATTGCTCCCACCTCTACCTCCATCCTCTCCGGCTTTTGGAAAAGATTTATCGCCTTGTTTTTACAGACTCCAGCGCAAATAGTACATCTTTCATCCTGAAGGAAATGGCATTTATCACGGTCTATATAAGTAACAAGGGGAACTGCCTGCGAAAAATATATATGGACTGCCTTGCTCAAACAAAGGTTTTGATTATACTCGTCTTCGACTTTGGCCGGACAGTACTCCACGCAAGTACCGCAACCCGTGCATTTTTCCTCTTCAATGTATCTGGGTTTTTTGATCAGGGTCACCTTGTACTCACCTGCTTCCCCTTCAACATTTTCAACCTCTGTATAGGTCAGGATTTCAATGTTGGGATGCCTGCTGCATTCTATAAACTTTGGAGATTCAATACACATGGAGCAGTCATTCGTGGGAAAGGTCTTGTCAAGCTGGGCCATATGACCGCCAATGGCCGGCGCCTTGTCGACAAGGTAGACCTTAAAGCCCGAAGCCGCAAGGTCAAGGGAAGCTTGTATACCACTGATCCCTCCTCCGACAACCATTACGTCTCCAATGTTGTTTTCTGCTAAGCTTTTGTAAAGCTGATCAATTTGTTCTTTTTCTACTCGTTCTTTTTCCACTTATCTATGTCCTCATCAGGTTTCTTTAGGTTTTCTAAATCACTTCCTGCAGAATCTCCGTTATGTCCTTAATCTGTATCTTCTCATCATAGCTCAGGACTGCCCTGCTGTCTTCAAGAGCTGTGATGCAATAGGGACAGGAAGTAACAAGCTCAGTAGCTCCAAGCTCAATTGCCTGTTCTACTCTGAGGTTGGAGAATCTTTCATGCTTTTCCGTTTCCGCCCAAACTCTGCCTCCGCCCATACCGCAACAGAGGCTGTCTACCTTTGACTCCGGCAGCTCATTCAGTTCCAAACCCGGTATCTTCTTTAATACCTCACGGGGTTCATTATAGACACCGTTATGTCTGCCCAGATAACAAGGGTCATGGTAAGTAATCTTCTTTCCATATTCTTTGGTGATCTCAAGTCTTCCATTATTAACAAGTTCTGATAAATACTGGGAGATATGAACTACTTCGAAATTCACCTTGAATTCAGGATATTCGTTTTTGAAAGTATGGTAACAGTGAGGAGAAGAACAAAGTATCTTCTTCACTCCGTTTTCTATAAAAGTCTTTATGTTTTCTTTAGCAAGTTTTTTAAATAAATCCTCAT
>CAZHHX010000077.1:0-11198 GCA_964532465.1 uncultured Syntrophorhabdaceae bacterium
TCACCTTTGGGGGGTCAACCAGAGAGGATGAAAAATCAGATGGTGGATTTAGGCCATTTATTTGGATTGCATATCTTTCAACGGCTTATTATAATACCTCATGAATGCTTCCAGAATATCACATTCACACTTCCTGCCTATGCACCGATCTTTGTTAATCGCTATTTTACTAATAATATTTTTTCCTTGTCTGAGCACGTCATCCTCGGAGCCTGTCCGGTTTTTTCGGTTGGGTGACGGCAGGATACACATACGGAATGAACATAATGGACGGGAAGCAAAGGTAAATCTCTTTGATTCCAATGGAATGTTGAATGAAAAGGCTCTTCATGAAATCGATACGGTATTCGGTTTTCCTGATAATCAGAAAGGAGAGCATATATCTCTGAGGCTTCTCTTTCTATTAGACTATTTTTCTGACATGATTGCCCCCGGTAAAATGATCCATCTCATTTCAGGCTATAGAAGCCCTACTTATAACCAAAAGTTGAAGAAGTCCGGTGGTAACGTGGCCAGTACAAGTACTCATATGGACGGTATGGCAATAGATTTTTACCTGGAGGGGGTTAACGGTAAGGCTATATGGGAAACCCTCCGCAAGGAGAATTGCTGTGGAATCGGCCATTATGGAGGCAAAAGTGTCCATCTTGATTCCGGAAAACCTCGCTTTTGGGAGGCGGCAACGTCAAAGGTCGGTACCAAAGAAAGTGAATTCAACCGAAAGGTCTATCTGTCAACTGAATATGATCGTTACAGACAAGGCGAAAAGATTCGTTTTTTCCTCACATCCTTAAGTGATTTTGAATTCGGAATCCAGAAGATAGCCGCATTATTCAAGGATATTGAAGGAAAGAATGACGCGACAACACTAATAATTCAAACCCAAAACGAAGAAGAGTGCATTCTGATCAACGACAGGAATGCGTCGCGATCAATCTATGCAACGCTGCCCGCAGGATTGGAATCGGGTCGATACAGGGTTCGATTTGATTTCTGCAGAAGACTATTTGAACAAATGTCGACTATGACTTTATCAAACGAGATAGAAATCGTTAAAGAGTGAAATTTGAGATTTTATGATGACTCCGGTTCAAAGGAGACGCTTGACTTGAGGAAAATGTTGGACAGCTCTGGCCGGTGGGTAAGCATTACAGGGATAATCATGCTCGCCTTTGCTGGCCTCGGTTTCCTTGGCATGCAATGAAAGCTGATGCCGATCCGCGCGATGTCGGAGCTGCCGCAATGGGTCTGATCCTGTGCGGGATAATTGTCTATCTGGCACGGCATCTTATACATGGGCAATAGATCGGAGAAAAAGAGACAACAGTCATGGAGGCACAAAAATGAAGATCGGAATTAAAGTGATACTTGGAATGGTGTGTTTTCTTTCACTTGTTGGAAATTCATTTTCTCAAGCTGTCCTGGATTGAAAATTTCTTACGGGAGATATACCGGATGTAGTTGAATTCAATTATAAATCAGAATCAAGGGTGTGGTGGTCCAGAATTGCACAGTGCCAATTACGATATAATTTTGAAAAGCTCAAAGAAAACGGGCTATATAAGATCAGTCCCAAAGAGGCAGTTTTATTAGAGCAGAAGATAATGCAAGCTTTGGAGATTTCCATCCAAAACAAAGCGAACATTGTCATATTTCCTGAACTTATACTTGCCTTTGAGGATACCGCCAGAAAAAAAATAGTCGAAATACTGGTACAAAAAGCAAGACAGCATGAAATGATAGTTATTTGCGGTTCATTTTACGATTCTGAAAGAAAGAACAGAAGTGTTGTTATTACACCGGATGGGGAGTTAAATGGCGACAAAATAAGACCCTCCAGAATTGAAACGAATCCGTTGAACGGTTACGGAATGAAGACCGGCGGAAAAGTGGCATATCTGAAAACAAAATATGGGAATATTATCGTTGTAACATGCGCAGACCTTATTTCAGATGATGTCCAATACATAATCCGTAAAATGTCAAATCTGGGAATATTGGATATATGCGTCAATATAAACTATAACCCGGCTTCCTGGGAATTTATGAGAGAGGCATCATCGATCGTAAAAAGACATCCGCTTTTCTTTACGATTACAAATCCTGCCAGTCCTAAAGACAGCACAAATGATGACGGCTATTCGTATGGAAATACTTCAGTTTTCGCATCAATACATAAAGAGAATACTGAATACATAGTACCAAATGAACTATCTCCATTTTCAATATGTCAGAGTTTGGATGAATCCGGCAGGATAAACTGTAAACGCCATCCTGCGTACGAGATGTTGATCGCAAATATTCCGCCGGATAAGGAGGGGATTCTGTTATAGTATCTCAATCTGAGACTTATAAGGACGCCTAACGAAACAAATGCGCCGGATCAAGGATATCCTACAGTTAGAAATATCCGGATGATACTTATGCCAACAAAAAAGTAGCAGATAGTAGAGTATCTATTATAGTACGGAATTGCCTTCGATTCACCCTTCATTGCGTCGTATCACCAGCGGCCCCTTTATCGCGTCCATTACCCCTGACGCCGGTAGGCCGTTTTCCAGCAATGTGGCCATGACGCTGAGGTATTTGCGGATGTGAAAAAAAAACTTCCTGTATCCGGCGCAAAGATAGAGAAGTCCCGGTTCATCATAATAGGAGCGGGCAAAACGATGCTTAGGGCAGCCTCCCCGGCAGGCTGCCAGAACTTCGCATTCCCTGCACCAGCGCGGCAAGGCGCGTTCCTTCATCACGCCGAAACCCGACCCCAGAGATTTGGCGATCATATCCGGCAGTGCGTCTGTGACGATATTCCCGAGCCTGTATTTGGGATACACGCAATGGTCACAGGCATAGACATCGCCATTATGTTCAAGCACAACCGAGCGGCCGCATCGCTCCGCGTGAATGCAGACCGGAGAAGGGTTGCCGATCCAGGCATTGAGTGCCCATTCAAAGTTCATGACAAAACCCTTGCCCACGTCGTGACGGACCCATTCTTCATAAAGGGTGATCAAAAAATCACCGTATTCCTCAGGATCGATCGTCCAGGGAGTAACGTCGGTTTTTCCTTCTTCCCCATCCGGTAGTGCCGGACCGGCAAGACGCAGACCAAGGCCGGTTTCGTATGCACCGGGTATACGCTCTACTATGGGCGTGAACTGGATAAATTCTATCCCCTCATTCTTGAAGAACCGATATACGTCAAGGGGGCGCGTGGCAGTATCGCGGGCAACACAGGCGAGGACGTTGTATTCAACATTATGCTTCTTAAGAAGCTGGAGCCCCCGCATAACCCGGTCGAATGTTCCTTTGTCCTGCCGGTCGCGGCGGTAGCGGTCATGGACCTCTTTCGGCCCGTCAAGGCTGATGCCCACCATGAAATCATGTTTTTTCAGGAAACGGCACCAATCATCGTTGAGCAAAGTTCCGTTGGTTTGCAGGGAATTTCTTATTATTTTATGATGGGCAAAGGGTTTCTGCAATTCCATCGCTCGTTGGAAGAAATCCATGCCTAAAAGTGTAGGTTCGCCTCCCTGCCAGACAAATTCAACTACCGGGGTGGGCTGGGATGTAATGTAGCCCCTCACGAAGGCAGACAAAACATCATCGGTCATGCGGTACTCTCCATCTGCGCTGAAAAGGGCCTGCTTCTCGGAATAAAAGCAGTACTCGCAATCGAGGTTACACAGAGGCCCTATGGGCTTTGCCACAACATGGATGCCCTCCATGTTGTCGGCAGCCGTCCGTTCCATCAATCCGACAGCAGTTTTTTCAGCACGAACTCCTTGTGGAGTCTGTCGCTCTCTTTCTTATCCATTGCCTGTGCTTTCCCGAGATCAATGGTGACCTTGTCTATAGTACCGGTGAACTTATAGGGCGCCATGATTCCATAATCCTCCACCACCGGGGTCTCGCCATCCTGACCGACATCAGCCCCTTCGTCGGGTGAAAAGACAAAACCATGGGTGTTTTCGATGCGCCCCTCGGCAACTTTCTCATTGTTAACCATGAGCCTGGCTGAACCGCCTTTGCCGAAGCCGCTGCCGTCATAAACGAAGTCATAGCGGATGTTTGCTTTTCCGGCAGGAAGACTCTTTGCGGAGGCAACAGTATAACGTTTGAGACCCATCCAGTTGTAGGTAAATGTCGGTTTTCCCTCTTTCAGGTACAGGCTCCATCCGCCGAAGCGTCCTCCCTGGGCAAGGATAACTCCCCTGGCGCCGTCACGGGGTATTTGCACCTGGGCGGTGATCGTGTGGGTCTGGTTTTTTACATTGATGAAAACGTTTTCCGACATCCCTATCATTCCGTCATAGACCGTAAGCGATGTTCTGCCGGCCATCAAATCCGGGCGGCCTGCAATCTCTGCGTTCATGCGTTCCTGGATACGGTCGTCAATCGGCAGGACCCGGTATTTTATTGCTTCGGCCATAAAGAGATCCTGCATCTGTTTAAGTTTGTCCGGAAACTTTGCTGACAGGTCGTTTGAAAGACTGAAATCTGTCTGTGTATTATATAATTCCCATTTGTCGTTTTCGAGTGAAGCCCGGGGAACGCTCTCCCACACAGCCTTGTGCACAGTGCCGGCAAACCAGCCGTCATGGTAGATGGCGCGATTGCCGACTATTTCAAAATATTGAGTCAGATGACGGTCTTTTGCCTTGGCATCATTAAGGGTATAAAGGAAACTTACCCCTTCGATAGGAGTCTGTTTGATCCCGTCCACCTGTTTCGGCTCGGGCAGGCCCGCTGCCTCCAGAATGGTTGGCGCAACATCTATTACATGGTGCCACTGGGAACGAAGCTCGCCTTTGCTCTTGATTCCCCTGGGCCAGCGAATAACCATGCCGTTGCGGGTACCACCGTAATTAGAGGCAACCGCTTTTGTCCACGTAAATGGCGTGTCTCCGGCAACCGCCCAACCGGCGGCGTAGTGCCCATAGGTCATAGGCCCTCCCAGATCATCTATGCGCTTCAGAATATCGGAAATATTCTCTTCAACTTTGTTAAAAAAGGTCATCTCATTAAAGAGACCGTTCATGCTTCCGTCCGCACTGGCGCCGTTGTCACCGGGTATGTAGAAGACCAGTGTATTATCCAATTGTCCCATGTTGTCAAGTGCCTGAATCAGCCGGCCGATTTCAAAATCGGCATATTCACCAAAAGCGGCATAGATCTCCATCTGGCGGGCAAAAAGTTTTTTCTCGTCTGCGCTTAGTTTGTCCCAATCTTTAATTGCTTCAGGCTTGGCTGCCAGTTTCGTGTCCGGAGGCACTATACCCAGCTTCTTCTGCCGTGCCAGCGTCTCTTCGCGCAATTTGTCCCAGCCCTGGTCAAATTTGCCCTTGTATTTCGCAATCCACTCCTTGGGTACGTGGTGGGGCGCATGGGTTGCTCCGGGGGCAAAATATACAAAGAAGGGTTTATCAGGTGTAAGTGATTTTTCTGACTGCACCCACTTGATAGCCTGGTTTGTCATGTCGGTCATAAGATGGTAATTCGGGTCCTTCGGTATCTCCACCCTGGCCATGCCGTCATAGAGCGCCGGCGCCCACTGGTTTGCTTCACCGCCTATGAAACCATAAAATTTGTCAAAGCCGCTGCGGGTTGGCCAGCGATCCGTTGGTCCCGAGGGGCTGACTTCCCATGGAGCGGTTTCGTGACTCTTGCCGAAAGCTGCTGTTGCGTAGCCGTTATAGCGTAATGTGGTTGCCAGAGGGGCCACGCTGGCCGGACGCTGGCCGGTAGCTCCCGGGAAGGCCGTTGACATCTCCATCACCAAAGATGTGTTGCAGGTATGGTGATTACGTCCGGTGAGGAGCGCGGCTCGTGTAGGTGAGCTGACGCCCGTGGTATGAAAGTTATTATAGCGCAGGCCCTGATCAGCCATGCGCTGCAGGGTGGGCATATGAATCGGTCCGCCAAAGGTGCCCGGTTGGCTGAATCCCATGTCGTCGAGAAGTATGATGAGCACATTAGGGGCGCCCACTGGTGTCTTCACCTCAAATCTTGGCGGGGGCGTTGCTTTTCGTGCATCCAAAACGGTACTGCGGGGGTAATCCGGTTCCGGAATGGGCAGAGCGGTTCGATCGGGTATTGTCTGTGCCCCTGCCGTTGCGGCAAGGGTAGCGCCAAGAGCAAGACCGAACGTTGCCTGTATGGTTTTTCGTTTCATGATCATAATCCTCCATGAATGGTTAGTCGCGTTAGTTGCTTTTACGTCTATATATAATACTTCACACTATTTTTAAAGGAATTTCATAGATTCTATCAATAATTGTCACAAAAAAACATTGATTGCCCCGCGGGTTCATACCCCGTCTGCTTGTTTCGAAATGGTTGCCCCGCAGTATTGTTTCAAATGTTTATATACGCGAAGCGCTTCCTCTTCTAAAGAGAGTATCGCGAGTTTTTTCTTGAAATACAATTGCACAAATGGTAATTAGCTGAAATGCGGGTTTTACTGTGAAACAAATCCCTCATTACCAAATCACCTGAACGATAAATCTAATTTATACAAGGAGTTTATACAAACTCATGAAACACAAAATAACCATGACCGGTATACATTGGCAAACATATCTCCGGGCTGCATTCTCAATCAATGTTTTACTGTCCTTTATCGTCGTTTCGACTCTTGCACTCGTTTTACTTGCCGGTTCTGTCCATGCTGCAACCGAACCCGGCTCCTCAGTCCAGACACTGAAGGGCAGACAGCTCACCATTCCACTTACTGAAGCTATGAAGCCCTGGAAAGGTGATCTCGACGGGATGATCAAGCGGAGAAACATCCGGATACTGACGACGTACAGCAAGACCCTCTATTTTCTGGACAAGGGAAACCAGCGTGGCGTAACCTGCGATGGCTTTCGCATGTTCGAGCAGGATCTGAACAAAAAGCTGGCAAAGGAAAAGAAGCTGAAGCATAAAAATCTCAAGGTGCGGGTAATTTTCATCCCCGTAGCCCGGAACGAATTACTGAGTGCCCTGGCTGAGGGCAAGGGAGACATTGCGGCATCCAACCTCACTATTACCCCGGAACGACAGAAACTTGTGGACTTTTCTGCTCCCGCGTATTCTGATGTGAAAGAACTATTAGTGTCCGATCCGGGTTCTCCCGATGTGTCCAGCGTAGAGGACCTGGCAGGGAAGGAAGTCTTTGTCCGCAGATCCTCCAGCTATTATGAGAGCCTGACATCTCTTAATCAGCGCTTCGTAGCGGAGAAAAAACCTGAAGTCATTATCAGGGAAGCTCCCGACACATTGGAAGATGAGGATATTATCGAGATGGTAAGCGCCGGTCTGATTCCGCTCACTGTTGTGGACCGACATATAGCGGTTTTCTGGAAGCAGGTCTTTCCGGCAATTAAAGTGCATGAAGGAGTTGCTCTGCGTATTGGCGGGGAAATCGCTTGGGCTATCAGAAAGGAAAGTCCTCTCCTTAAAGCCGCTCTTGATGATTTCCTGGCACGTTACGGCCGGCAAACCGCCTCCGGCAGTCAGCTCTTGCTGCGCTACCTTAAGAATGCAAAGTACGTAAAAGATGCTGCTTCCGAAGCTGAGCGCAGAAAATTCATCACTCTGGTTCAGTATTTTCAGAAATACGGGGAAAAATACTCCGTGGACTGGTTGCTTATGGCCGCACAGGGATACCAGGAATCCCAGCTCAATCAGGCCCTTCGGAGCCCTGTAGGCGCCATTGGAGTAATGCAGGTAATGCCCAGGACCGGCAAAGAACTCGGGGTAGGTGACATAGCCCAGACTGAGTCAAACATCCACGCCGGCATCAAATACATGCGTTGGATGATAGATCAATACTACGACAGAGAACCTATGACCCAGGTGGACAAAACTTTGTTTGCCTTTGCTTCATACAATGCCGGTGCAGGCCGGATTTCAAAACTACGCAAAGAAGCTGCCAAGCGAGGACTGAATCCTAATGTCTGGTTTCACAACGTGGAGTATGTTGCCGCTGAAAAAATCGGCGCAGAAACCGTGGCTTATGTTGGCAACATCTACAAGTACTACATCGCCTACCGGCTTATCGCGGATGTTAGGGAAAAGAAAAAGCAGGAAATCGAAACATTAAAGGGTCAGGACAAATGAACCGCCGAAGTTTACAGCAAGGACCGGCGAGATGTTCACTCCGAAGGCGCAAATGTCCTTTCTTTCAGATAGTAATTTTAGCCAATTTGATTATTTGAAATCGTTTAGTAGCAGAACCTGTGATAAATTGCGGCCCCTCTGAAGGGTATTACTTTTCAAAAAAGAGAAAATGGTGACAGGTAAAATGAAGACAAAGAAAAAAATCGGATGTTTTCTCATGCTTGTATCGTTTGTGATTGTGTCATTTATGGGCTGCGCCGGAATCGGCCCGGGAACCATAACCCGTGACCGATCTGATTACACTGCTGCAATTTCAGATTCCTGGAAGTACCAGATGCTCTTCAACATGGTCAAAATACGGTATGGAGATGCCCCTGTTTTTCTGGATGTATCTTCGGTGATCAGCCAGTACCAGCTTGCCGGACAGGTTAATCTTGGGGCAACTATCAACAGTGATCCTTTCAGCACATCCCAGACCCTGGGTGCGATGGGGCAATATGTTGACCGTCCAACCGTTACTTACACCCCCATCCTGGGAGATAAGTTTGCCCGCAGCCTTATGTCACCTGTACCGCCCGCTGCGTTACTCAGCCTTATCCAGAGCGGATACCAGGTGGACCTTGTATTCCGTTTGTTAGTCCAGGAGGTCAATGGTATCGGAAATCGCTTCGGTGGGGATGTCAGGGCTCGATCGGCCGATCCCGAGTTTTATTCTCTGCTCCAGAAGATGCGGAAGATTCAATCAGCAGGAGCTATAGGAATGCGTGTCAAAAAAATAGACAAACATGAAGCCTCTTCGATGGTTTTCCGGGAAAAACTGGATCCTGCAATCAATGTTTTATCTATGGAGGTACGGGCAATCCTGGGATTAGACCCGCATGCCACCGAGTTCAAAATAGTCTATGGAGCTATTCCCCAGGGTAATAAAGAGATTGCCATCCTGACGCGGTCGTTTCTGGAGGTCATTGTAGACCTTGCCGCAGACATCGAGGTTCCTGATGCCCATGTGGAAGAGAAGCGGGTAAACCCGGTTTATGTGGAACAAACAATGGCAGGACAAAGTATTCCCCCTCTGATCCGGATTCGATGCTCATCGACCAAACCTTTGGATGCCTTTGTCGTAGTCCCCTATCGGAACTCATATTTCTGGATCGATGATCGGGACCTCATGTCAAAAAAAATGTTCTCCTTCTTAATGTTTGTATTAACCCTGGTGGAGACAGGAGAAAAAGGCTCCACTCCAATTGTGACGATCCCTGCAGGTTGAGAGTAATTCTAATTCTAAATCAAGGATGAAATCAAGGCGGCAAGGAAGAGGCGGCGTAGGCGTACAGCAATAGTACGTCGGAGGAGCCAATGACGAAGCCAACGATGATAGCGCTTTCCCCAGAAAATAAATCTCCCTCTACACAATTTGTTTGACTTTGTTTCTTTTTCTCACATGTGGGGTAGCCGGTCCGGGTTATAATAATTTCCCCTGCGTGCTCTTTGGCAACACTGTTTTGTCCATATGACCGGCTGAGGTCAGTTTGATTTACGGGGTTTTCACCACCAGTAGGTGTCGACCTTTTTTCCACATTGTGTTATATCCTTTTTAAGCATTTATGCCGCTTCTTTCAGTGTTACGGTAAATCCAAGATTGGTAAGTCTCTTTAAATAGCTCTTCACAATACGGTCTTTCTTACGAGTATCAAGGTAATTAGCCCCCAGTTCCTTATAGGGCACTTTGTATTTGAGTATGTGATAGCACATGATAAGTATCTTGTGTCCTCCTGCAATGAGCGCCTTTTTCTTTCCCCTTCTCCCTGCGAGGCTCTGATATTTGGCCCTGAGGTACGTGCCTTTCATCCTTGATGCCACCCATGCGAGTTCTGTAAGGATACTTTTCAAGCACTTATTGCCCTGTGTTGTGGTCCCGGGTTTTTTCTTACCCGCGCTTTCGTTGTTGCCGGGACTCATTCCAGCCCATGACGAAAGGTGCATTTCGCTGGGAAACAGGCCCATGTTTACACCCATCTCTGCGATAATAACAGAGGCACTGTCTTTCACGGGTGGTATGGTCTGAAGAAGTTCATATTCTTCCTTATAGTGAAGATCAATCATTTCCTTAATCTTTTGTTCCAGGCTTGAGAGTATCTCTTCGATTGCCTTTATATGTTTCAGAGATGCCTTTATCATGAATGCATGGTGCGCGTCCATATGCCCAGCGAGTGCTTCCTTGAGGTCGTCTTTTCTTCTCCTTAATTTACCCTTGCTCAATTCAGCCATTTCCTCTGCTTTAAGATCACCTTTCATCAGCTCTTCGATAATCCTCGTTCCACTTACCCCGAATATATCTGAGGCAACACAGGAGAGCTTTATATTTGCATCTTCAAGAATCTTTTCAATTCTCTGCTTTTCGGAGGCAACAGACTGAATGAGCTTCCTCTTGTACCGGGTGAGGTCTCTCAATTCCCGTATTTCTTTGGGAGGAATGAAACTTCCCCTGACCAGCCCGCTTCTTAAGAGTTTACAGAGCCACTCGCTGTCCTTAACATCAGTTTTTCTTCCCGGTACATTTTTAACATGCCGTGCATTTACCGATATTACCTCAAAGGCATCTTTCAATATGTTGAATATGGGCTTCCAGTATATCCCGGTACTTTCCATGGCTATGTGGGTAATCCGGTTTTCATTGAGCCAAATCTTAAGCCGCATAAGATCATTGGTCATGGTGCTGAAGGTCCGTATCTCCTTTTTTATCCCTGTTCCCATGATGCATGCCACTACTGTTTCCTTGTGTACATCAAGACCCGCTCCTCTTTCAACTATTATATCCATGTGACCCCTCCATATTGGAATGACTACATGAATATTCTTACTATAGAAAGGGAGGTATCCGGTGACATTTTCATTCCTTTTTGTGCCGAGAAGTCGGCATGGGTGTTTGATTTAGAATTGGAATAATCAGTATACCTGCTTTCAGGCAATAGAGGGCTTTGTCCCAGTTTCTTCATGTAATTGCCTTTAGGAAACCAGGCAGTTGCTGCTTCGCAGGTGTCCTCAATCCACCATCAAAAATAATGAAAAACCTCATTGGCACTGAAATATCA
>CAZHHX010000078.1:0-11091 GCA_964532465.1 uncultured Syntrophorhabdaceae bacterium
TGAAGAAACCTTTCAACCTTATGGACTTTCAGAAGCTGGTAGAAACAGTGATAAAAAAAGAAGTATAATATATCCTTTCTGACGGATAAAGTCCTGTTTAAATAACTCTTTTAGCCCTGATGTCTGTATCTACAAGTCTGAAGGATTATTATTCACGAGATAAATATTATTTTGTGCCAACATGCTTTTCGATTCTTTCCAATGCCTTTATTTGGCTTCCATCCGGAAAGGGTGGCTGTGTTTTTCTTGTGCGGTGCACCTCTTAATTAGCTTAGCGGAATATCCTGATTGATGTGTCTGAAAGAAAAATCCCTCCTTTCCCTTCTGGAAACTATTTAAGATAGAACTCTTTCCCCCGAGGAAAGTTCTTCAAGACCTTTTTTATTTATAAGTTTAATTGTGCGTCCTTGAACACGAATGAGATCTTGATTGACCATCTTGCTTAGAATACGGGAAAGGGTTTCAGAGATAGTGCCAAGAATGCTTGCCAATTGACCCTTTGCGATATTCAGTTCAAAATTATCATGATCTTCTTTGGTTTCGACTGAATACAATAGATAGGCTGCAAGTCTCTGCGGCACTTCTTTAAGGGAGAGATTTTCTACAAGCTGTGTGAATTGTTTTAATCTCTGCGAGAGAATGGCCAGCATATTCATGGCAATAAGAGGATCTTTGTTGATTAATTCTATGAAGGACGCCCTTGGGAAAAAGATTGTCCTGCTGTCTTCCAGCGCTTCAGCATATGCGGGGAACTTTTCTCCCGCAAAGACAGGCGCTTCTCCGAAGGGCTCACCGGCGTTGATAATATGCAATATCTGCTCTCTTCCTTCATAAGAGAGTTTGAATATCTTAACGCGGCCGGATTGCAGCACATGAAAACCGTTTGCATCTTCACCATCAGAAAAAACTATATCACCTTTTTTGAATGCGCAGTTCAGCCCGATATCGGATAATGACCTGAATTGCTTATCTGTTAATCCTTTAAAAAGCGGCACTTCCCTGATAAATCCCTTTATATCTATCATATGGTTATTGTAAGATTTAACAGAAGAATCTGCAATATTAATGAAAGCTATGGCAAAAAATAATGGATTAATGTATGATTTTAATGCTTTTATCGGGGCTTGCCCGTTAAAAAATATTAAATCATTTAAGGCATTGGCTGTCAGCGTTTGACAATATTGAAATACCAGCCGCTGTAAGCCGAAAGTCATTGCAGGGGAATTTTATGGAAAAACCGAAAATACTGATTCTTATTGGAAGCGATAGCGATCTTTCCATGACGGAAGACGCGATAAAATTTTTAAAAGAAACAGGAGTGCCTTTTAAAATAGATATATCATCTGCCCATCGGAACCCTGAAAAAACCGCTGAATACGCGAAAAATGCGCGACAGAATGGAATTGAAGTAATTATTGCCATAGCTGGTATGGCTGCCCACCTTCCCGGTGTACTGGCATCGCATACAACCCTGCCTGTTATTGGAGTACCTGCCGGAGGCGGAGCCATGAACGGAGTAGATGCCCTTATGTCAATTGTTCAGATGCCGAAGGGGATACCTGTTGCCACAGTGGGCATTAATGCATCGAGAAACGCGGCTATATTAGCCTGCGAGATACTTTCAATTAAGTATGATGAGATACGGGGAAAACTTGAAAAGATGAAGGATGATCTTAAAAGGGAAAACGAGGAAAAAGCTGCAAAAATAAATACACTTTTTCATTAATAAAAACAAAATGTTTATCGGGGGAGGCTATTTATGCTGAACGCAATTACCGATGTAGGCGGCATCCTTGTCGGCCATGCAACGGATCTTAACGGCTATACGGGATGCACGGTTATTCTTTGCGAAGAAGGCGCGGTCTGTGGGCTGGATATCAGAGGGAGCGCTGCCGGCACAAGGCAGGTCGATTCGCTCAATTTAAGCCATATCGTCGAACAGGTCCATGCGGTGCTTTTATGTGGAGGGAGTTCCTTCGGTCTTGATGCCGCTACAGGAGTAGTGAGATTTCTCGAAGAAAAGAACATTGGTTTTGACGTTGGCGTAGCAAGGATTCCCATAATCCCCTCTGCCGTCATATTTGATCTTTTTTTCGGAGATGCTAAGGCAAGACCGACGGCGGCAATGGGCTATGAGGCCTGTGTCAACGCGAAAGAGGAAGTCGGGGAAGGAAGTGTAGGAGCAGGTACAGGCGCTACAGTAGGAAAGCTTTTTGAAGTCGCAAGGGCAATGAAGGGGGGCATCGGGACAAGCAGCATAATAATGCCGGATGGTTTAATTGTCGGCGCTCTTGTAGTTGTTAATGCTTTTGGCGATATTATGGACAATATTACCGGAAAAATTATAGCAGGCGCACGTACATCGGAGGAAGGCCTCGAATTTGCTCATACATCGGATTCACTGAAAAAAGGCTTTATCAAGAAACAGTTCGGTCTTATTAATACAACCCTTGGTGTTGTCGCCACAAATGCCCGTTTTAACAAAAGGGACATTACAAAGATCGCCCAGATATCCCAATGCGGATTGATAAAGACAATAAGTCCTGTTCACACCACCTTTGACGGGGATCTTATTTTTGCTCTTTCAATGGGCAAAATAGAGGCTGATATCAACAGGGTCGGCGTATTAAGCGAATTTGTTATTGCTGAAGCTGTAAAGAGAGCTGTAAAAAAGGCAGACGGTTTTAATATCTTACCTGCTTTTCGGGATATAAACAAGGGTTGGAAAACCTCATGAACTGTTTAAAATAGTATAGAAGCAATTTGAACGGTTTTATGGAGCAAGACATGGATGATTATGGCAAAATAGCTGATATTATAAGAGAGAAAGGATATGTGGTTGCCTTTACCGGTGCAGGTATTTCTGTAGACAGCGGTATCCCGGCATTCCGCGGCGGACAGGGGTTATGGGAAAAATACGACCCCATGGAGTATGCACATATCAGGGCTTTTACCAGTAATCCGGAAAAGGTTTGGGTAATGCTTCGTGACATGTCGAAGGTGATTCTGGATTCAAAACCGAGTCCTGCCCATATGGCATTGGGTGAATTGGAAAGAAAAGGTTTTTTAAAGGCTGTAATTACGCAGAATGTGGACGGCCTTCATCAGGCTGCCGGGAACAGCAATGTCATAGAATATCATGGAAGCCACAGATGGTTTATATGCTTGGGCTGTTCGAAAAGATTTTCCCTTACCCATGATATTGTTGATTTGCATCCCTACCCAATATGTGAGAAATGCAACAGAGCTTTAAAACCCGATGTGGTTTTTTTCGGAGAGGGCATACCTTTTGATGCCATGATGAAGGCCGATGAAGAGGCGCAGAGATGTAAAGTAATGCTCGTAATCGGGACATCGGGGGTAGTATACCCGGCAGCAGACATACCCCATAAATCGAAATCCGATGGGGCAATAATAGTTGAAATCAATCCTGAAAAGACCCCTTTTACCTCATCAATCACCGATTATTTTTTGAAAGGTACGGCATCGGTTGTATTACCGAAGATTTTGGCATATATGGAGTAAACAGGAGACAGCACATGTCAGACGACAAATCTTCCGGATTGGCAAGCCTTTCATCCTCCGGGAATGAAAATGGCAAAATACCGGATTCCAATGTAATTGAGCACACATATTGCATTATTATGGCTGGTGGAAAGGGCGAGCGGTTCTGGCCTTTAAGCACGGATCCGGCACCCAAGCCATTTCTGAATATTGTCGGCGGGAAAAGCCTTATACAGCTTACCATTGAAAGAGCTCGTAAAATAGTGCCGATAGAAAGAATATTCATTGTTCTCGGTAAAGAGCATCTGAATATCGCGAAAGAACAGCTCGACATGCTGCCTGCGGGAAATTTTATTATTGAACCCGACGGAAGGGATACCGCCCCCTGCATAGGTTATTCAGCTATTTTTATGCTTAATATAGATAAAGATGCTGTAATGGTTGTCCTGCCGGCAGATCAGTATGTTCCGGATGTGGACATCTTCGCCGAGGTTATTTCAGAGGGCGTCAGATGCGCGGAAATGGGGGATTATTTTGTCACAATAGGAATAAAACCGTCAAGACCTGAAACAGGATACGGCTACATACACGCTTATGAGAAGTTTGATATTACAGAGGATTCAACATGTTTTCGCGTAAGCAGATATGTGGAGAAGCCCGATTCAAAGAAGGCAATGGAGTATCTGGCAGAGGGCAATTATTACTGGAATGGAGGTATTTTTGTCTGGCGGGCAGATGCTGTTATGAGGGGTATTGAAAGACATATGCCAGACCTGTATGACGGACTTATAAAAATAAGGGACTCATACAGGGAAGACCGGGAAGAAGAAGCAACCCTTATTTTTAAGACCCTCCCTAAGAAATCCATAGACTACGGACTCATGGAAAAAGCGGAAAATGTTTTAATGATCCCTTCGAGATTTGCCTGGGATGATGTGGGTACATGGTCTTCCTTGAAGAGAGTGTTTACGCCGGACGAAAACGGGAATTGCACCAGGGGGGACATAACTCAAATAGACACAAAGGATTGTGTAATATTCAGTGATACTGTAAAAATAGGGACTATCGGGATTTCCAATCTCGTTGTTGTTGCATCGGAAAACGGCATGCTTGTCTGTGACATTGACAGGGTTCAGGAAGTAAGGGAGATAGTGAAACTGCTTAAGCCGTAGGTCATAGGACGTTCAGTCTCTTTGTTCCTTAGGACGTAGGACCTAAAGACATTTATTTACGTCCCAGCGCAAGCGGACGTCCGAGCGAACGTAAGTGAGCGGACATCCCACGTTCATACGGAATTAAGGAGGGGGGTTACATGATTTCAAGGGTTTCTACGGCAACATTTTTTGGTATTGATGGAATCAGGATAGATGTTGAAGTCGATATATCATTCGGTTTGCCTGCCTTTAATATTGTCGGTCTGCCCGAAACATCTGTTAAAGAAAGCAAAGAGAGGGTTAGGGCAGCAATAAGAAACGCCGGCTTTGAATTCCCCAATGACAGGATTACAATCAACCTTGCTCCGGCAGATGTAAGAAAAGAAGGTTCATCGTTTGATCTTCCCATAGCCGTGGGCATACTTATTTCAATGGGCATTATAAAGGAAGAAGCGGTAAAAGGTTGTCTTATTACCGGGGAACTGTCACTTGACGGCAGAATTAAGGGCATCAGAGGAGTCCTGCCCGTAGCCCTGCTCTCTGCTAAGGAAGATGTTAAAAGCCTGATAGTGCCTCTTGTAAACGGCGATGAAGCTTCCATTGTAAAGGGATTGAAAATATACGGGGCAAATCATCTTATCGATATCGTGCATTATTTTCTGGGTGATGGTGAACTAAAGGAGTTTCTCCGGAAGGAAAATGCTCCAGGTGAACAAAACGGCAACGGGGGATTAAATTTTTCGGACATAAAAGGTCAGGCACAGGCAAAGCGAGCCCTTGAAATATCTGCAAGCGGAGGCCATAATGTTCTCATGATCGGGCCTCCCGGTTCAGGCAAGACCATGCTTGCCCGGAGAATACCAACGATACTGCCGCCGCTTCATTACGAAGAAGCGATAGAAACAACGAAGATACACAGCATTGCCGGTCTTCTTAATGCCGACAAATCCCTTATTCTTGAACGGCCCTTCAGGGCGCCTCACCATACTATTTCAGACGCAGGACTCATAGGCGGAGGCCATGTCCCGAAACCAGGAGAGGTCAGTCTTGCCCATAACGGCGTATTATTTCTTGATGAATTCCCTGAGTTTAAAAGAAATGTCCTTGATTCATTACGGCAGCCCCTTGAGGACGGCAATGTGACAATTTCACGGGTTACGCATTCGATAACCTTCCCGGCAAAATTTATGCTTATTGCTGCGATGAACCCCTGTCCCTGCGGTTACTGGGGAGATGCCAGAAGGGCCTGTATATGCAGCGGCTCGCAGATCAGAAAACACAGATCAAGGATTTCCGGACCGCTCCTTGACAGGATGGATATGCATATCGAAGTGCCTCCTGTTACGATGAGGGAATTGTCAATCGAGAAAGAGGAAGAACCTTCGGAAAAGATACGGGAGAGGGTGCTTGGCGCACACAGAATCCAGGAAGATCGATTTAAGGGCAGGAAGATATATTCAAACAGTCATATGCCTCCGCGCATGATAAAGAAACACTGCACCCTTGACAATAGCGGAAGTATGCTTATTGAAAATGCCGTTGAAAAATTCGGCCTTTCTCCCCGTGCCTATCACAGAATCCTGAAAGTGGCTCGTACTATTGCCGATTTGGACAATATGGAATGTATCTGTGAACCCCACCTCGCCGAAGCAATCCAGTACAGGTCCTTAGATAAGAGGATGGTTATTTGACCGGCTATACCGCAAAAGCAGTGAGACCAGCCTTTTTTTTGATACCAATTCGGATTCGGTTATAGAACGAGTTAACGAAGTTATATAATTGAAGACGAATTGGTATGATATTACATTTTTGCGTTCAAGGCGCTACGTATTGTCCTTGCTATTTCCTCTATGGTAAAGGGTTTCATGAGAAAAGCCCTTATGCCCATTGCCTTTGCTGAATCTGCATTGACCTTTTCGCTGAAACCGGTACAAAGTACAATTGGTATATCAGGCCTTACAGAAATAAGTTCCTTTGCCAGATCAACGCCTGTCATATGGGGCATTGTTTGATCGGTAATAACAAGATCGAATTTATTAGATTCGTTTTTAAAGGCTGACAGCGCTTCCCGGCTATCTGCTTTAGGGATCACCGTATAGCCAAGCTTTTCAAGGGCGCGTTTCTCCATTTCTATCAGCGTATCCTCATCGTCCACAACAAGAATGCATTCGTGTCCTCCCTGTATAGCCGAATCAGCCTCGTTAACGGTCCGGCAATCCTGTTCTGTTTTCGGAAGAAAGATGTTAAAGACCGAGCCCTTACCCTTCTCGCTATCAACGGTGATAAAGCCATTGTGGCTTTTCACAATCCCGTGCACTACTGAAAGGCCGAGGCCGGTTCCTTCACCGGCTGTTTTTGTTGTAAAAAACGGATCAAACATACGTCTCATGATCTCCGGTTCTATACCGCAGCCTGTATCGCTTACAGATATTTTTAAATATGCTCCAGAGCTCATATCCTGATCCGGGGCTTCAAGGGGAGATGAAAATGTAAAATCTGAAAGTTCAACATTCAGTGTTCCCCCTTTCTCACGCATCGCATGAGCTGCGTTAGTGGAAAGATTCATCAGCACCTGATGTATCTGTGTGGGGTCGGCTAATGCCATAGATGTGCTCCTGATATCCTGCCTTATATCAATAGTGGAAGGAATCGATGCTCTGAGAAGCTTCAGGGGTTCCTGGATTGCAAGACTCAACTGTATAGGCTTCAGTTCCTGTTCGCCCTGACGGCTGAAGGTGAGTATCTGTCTTACAAGGTCTCTTCCCCTTATACCGGCCCTGAGAACATGTTCCACATAGCGCCGCGCATCGCTGTCTGTTGTGATACGCCCCTTCAACATTTCTGTAAAACCTATGATAGCTGCCAGGATGTTGTTGAAATCATGGGCAATACCTCCGGCAAGAGTGCCGATTGCTTCCATCTTCTGTGCATGGTGAAGCTGCTGCTCCAGCATCTTTTCCCTGGTAATATTAATAAGTGTTCCCATAATGGCAGGGCGGCCCTGATAGAGAGAAGAGCGGCCAAAGCCTTTCAGCATGATTATTTTTCCGGTTTTATGCACCCCGCGGAATTCATATTCTAAAGGGTCTGTTTTGCTTTCTTCCCGATGCTGCATATCCTCTTCAAGGATGTGCCTGTCATCGGAATGGACAAGGCTGTTGAGAGTTCGTTTATTTACAACTTCTTCATAGGTATAACCATAAATTTCGCAGAATTTGCTGTTTACATATACAAGAACATCGTCCTGTATTACACATATGCCTACCAGTGATTCTTCAACGACGCTCCGGTATTTTTCTTCGGATTCACGAAGCGCTTCCTGTGCCTGCATACGCTTTGTTTCCTGAATGTCTCTCTGGATTCTTGCGTTGAGAACGGGCGCTATCTTACGTACTGTAGCCTCCAGTATCTTTTGATCGTTTTTATTATAATTCGTTTTCTTGTTGGCAACAATAATAATACCGATAGATTCCCCGCGGTAAATTATAGGGACCGCCAAGGCCCTTGTGATGAGAATGTGTCCGTCAGGAACACGAAAGGGCTCATTAATGCAAAAACTCCTTTTTTCTCTGATTGTTTTTCCCCAGATGCTGTCTCTCCAAGTTTCACGGGGGAAAATTGTGGCTTTACCGGAAATCTCGCATCTCTCCCAGGCATTTCCATTCAGGGAAGGGCATGCCATGGCCCCGTCCTTGTTTATATAGCCGAATATACCGGATTCACTCTTTACGGTTTCCAGAACAACATCAAGCACTTTTTCGTATATACTTTCATCGGAAACGGAAAGGAATATGTCCGATATACGGTTTCTGTACATGAGTTCCCGTTTTGAAACCCGAAGCACTTTTTCTATACGCTTCCTTTCTTTGATTTCTGCTTTCAGAGTTTCGTTTGCAGCAGCAAGCTCTGCCGTTCTTTCCTTTACCCGTTTTTCCAGTTCATCGTGAGCTCTGCGTAGGGCATGGTCAGCCGACTTGCGGGCGATGCGTATCTCAGCCTCTCTTAATTCCCGGTTCACTGCCGGGACAAGACGGGAGAGATTGCTCTTGCAGATGTAGTCATGAGCACCGGCTATCATAGCCTCAACACCAACATCATCACCGATGGTGCCTGAAACAAGGATAAAGGGAATATCCAATTTTTTATTGTTATAGAGATAGAGAGCTTCTTTTCCACTGAAGCGGGGCATGGTATAATCTGCAATGATGAGATCCTTCTCTTCCCTGTCGAGAGCAGAGATCATCGCCTCAGGTGAATCGACCCGTTCAAAGACAGGTTTATAGCCGCCGCGCTTTAGTTCACGGACAACAAGCAGGGTATCGTCTTCGGAATCCTCTACAATTAATACTCGTAGTGGTTTTTCCATCGCCTACTTACCTCCGGCAGGAGGCGGCTCATTCAATACCAGCCAGTAGAGTTCCAGTTGCCTGACAGCTTCGATGAAGTTATTGAAATCCACAGGTTTCGTAATATAACTGTTTGCGCCGAAACGGTAACCGTCTATAAGGTCCTGTTCTTCTTTGGATGTAGTGAGGATTACTACGGGAACAAGTTTTGTCCGTTCATCCGAGCGCAGCCGCTGTAATACCTCAATGCCGCTTATTCTGGGAAGTTTCAGGTCAAGGAGAATAAGCACCGGCAGCGTGCTTACGTCCTGATCCTTATACGCGCCTGTGCAGAAAAGGCAATCCAGGGCTTCAGCGCCGTCCCGTGCAACAACCACGTCATTCTTGATATTGTTCTTTTTCAACGCGCGAAGAGTAAGCGTTACATCGTTCGGATTGTCTTCAACAAGAAGAATTGTTTTCTCCTTCATTTGCTACCTCTCTTGTGTGCTTTTTCTATTTTAAATGGTGAAGTAGAATATTGCCCCTTTATCAACTTTGCCCTCTGCTCTTATGTATCCTCCATGGCGGTGGATAATCCGTTGAACAGTGGCAAGGCCGATGCCGATGCCTTCAAATTCATCATCACGGTGCAACCGCTGGAAGGGAACAAACAGTTTATTTGCATAGGCCATATCAAAGCCGACACCGTTATCCCGCACAAAAAATACAGGATTGCCTTCATAGGTTGTTTTACCGAATTCAATTATTCCGCTTTTGGTTCCTGCAAATTTATAGGCGTTATTCAGCAGGTTTTCCATTGCTATATTTAATAGGTTGGCATCACCTTTAACGATAATGCCGGGTTGGATGATAAACTCAACCCTGTGCTCACTGCCTGTATCCTGAAGCTCTGCTGCTATGGCAGAAGCTATGGCGCTTAAGTCAACCATAGTGTATTTCATCTCGGTCCTTGATATGCGTGAAAGTTTCAGCATATCGTCAATAAGGCTTGCCATACGCTGGCTTGCCGCTCGTACCCGCGTGAGAAAATCCTGTCCCTGTTCATCCAGAAGATCATGATAATCCTCGAGAAGTGCCTGGCTGAAACCGTCTATTGCCCGGAGCGGCGCGCGCAGATCATGTGAGACAGAGTAACTGAAAGCCTCCAGTTCTTTATTTACAGCCTCTAACTCAAACGACCTTTGTGTCAAATCATCGTTTGCTTTCCTGATTTTCTCCTCTGCCTGCTTACGTTCGGTAATATCCCGGAGTATTGTTTGCACGAGGATTTCTCCGCCCAGTTCGATGCGGTTCAGACTTACTTCCGCGTCAAAGATAGTCCCGTCCTTTCTGCAATGTTTCCACTCAAAAAACTGGGGCTCACCGGCAGCAGCAGCGAATATTTTTTCAAGAGCCCCTTCTCTGGAGTTTTTACCGTCAGGCTGAAGGAGCGGCGAAAACCATAAAACAGGATTGTCTCTTATCATATCATCCATGGCGCAGCCGAACATTTCTAAAGTCCTGGCATTGCAGTCGATCATTTTGCCGTCTTTCCAGATAAATATGGCATCGTTGGCAGAGTCGAAAAGTGTTCTGTATTTGGCCTCGCCTTTCCGTAAGGCTTCTTCGGCCCATTTGCGGCTGCTGATATCTATTATAATCCCTTCAATAACGCCTTGCTCTTCATAAAGTCTTGCAGAATGAGAACCCCAGAATTCAGTGCCATCTTTTTTTTTGAACAGAATTTCCAGATTATTTACAGACCCCTGCTGCCGGAGGATTTCCTTCATATCTTCTCTTTCCTCAGGTCTTGCATAGAAATCAGTTGATTTGGCTCCTTTAAAAGAATCCAGACCGAATAAATTACGCATTGCCTGGTTTTCTTCAAGCATCATTCCTTCTTCAAAGGAAGCCCAGAATATACCGACAACTGAATTCTCGAAAAGATTATGATATTTCTCGTTGTAGTCTCGCACAGTTTCACCTTTTGTTCACTTCATTTGACTGTAATTATAGCAAAATAAATGTGGAAATACAAATTGACCGGGGAGGCCTAAATCCACCACCTGATTTTTCATCCCCCTCCGAGCCACCTTAAAAGGTAG
>CAZHHX010000079.1:0-10969 GCA_964532465.1 uncultured Syntrophorhabdaceae bacterium
GTTGAAGGAATACGAACCATGAAATCATCCATTGAAACAAGAGCCGGAATGTACGTTAAATCCGATCTTCAGACATTCCTTGAAGAATTACAGTCTTTTACTTCTTTCATAGAACAGCAGATTGAAACAGCCCCGGAGACTGTAACAGAGAAAAAACCGGGACCACGGCCGCAAATATAAGGATGCATGCGCCTTCGGCGACTGCAGGAGTAAAGATTACCCGGAGAAATGCATTTGTTACATCATTACCAGTATGATTTTTTAACACCTCGCTAAGAGTGTTGCCCGTGGTCTTCATTGTGTGGTTGCGGATTATGGAAAACAATCGGCAAGGAATATAAATATTCACTTCTTTTTATAATATTCCGGATACAGTTTTTGTGCACATTCCGGGCAAATGCCATGAGAGAAGTCCGCTTCAGAATGTTCACTTATATACATCTCCATCTGCTCCCAGTATCCTTTATCATTACGTATTTTTTTACAGGAAGCACAAACGGGGAGTAATCCGCTTAAAAGCTTGACTTTGGAAAGCGCTTCCCTGAGTTCGAGAATAAGCCTCTCGTTCTCTTCCTCAGCCTGCTTTCGCTCGGTAATATCAACGGCAAAACCTATGATCCCGATAATGCGCCCTTCGTTATCTTTGTATGGTATCTTATCAGTCTGGACCCACTTTGTGCCGGTTGGTGTGTCTATTGGTTCAATTATACCTGTCTTGGGCTTGCCCGATAGGATAACCTCTTTGTCATCCTCCCAATAGTCAGCCCTCTGAGTAGGATAAATTTCGAAGTCTTTTTTCCCTTCTATTTCCTCTCTGGGTAGGCCTGTTGCCTTGGCAAGCGCCTTGTTGACACGAATAAACCTCGCTTCGCGGTCCTTGTAAAAGATCATAATTGGAGAAGAGTCAATGATGATCTGGAGTTCTTCACGATGTTTCTGCAAATCAAAAAAAAGAAGGCTGTAGGGATTTTCCAGGCCTGTAACAATGATTGCTTGATAAATCAGATAGAACGAAAATATTTTAAAGTAATGACCGATCAGATTGGATAAGCCGAAGACGCTGATATAAAAGGTAAAAGCCAACTCCGAAAGGATTGTAAAAAGGATTGACCATATAAGCAATCGCATGATTTTCGTATTAAAACTCTCGCGGCGGTGCAACAACAGAACCAGAGATGATATGAGGATGAGACATATGACATATTCACTGATAATTTTAAAAGGGGTCAGGCCCTTGCCTTCTATAAAACAATCGGGAAAGAAAGTATTGGAAAAAGCCGCAGCAAGGAGGATAAGGGTTAGGGAAAGATAAAAACCGATAATTGTACCGGGATTCAGCTTCCGGTCTATGAACCATGGAGCCGCAAGGAGCGACAGGCTCTGCACGTAACGGGCCATAATCCACAGTTGCGTGGGCAGATTGGCATCGAATCCGCGAAAAATACCCATTCCCTTGAAGGCCAGAGTGTGAGCAAAATCAATAAGTCCAGCGAATAAAAAGGCGATACCGAGAAAGAGGACATAGTTATTGTTTGACAGGCGACGGGTATTCCAGGAGATCATGAAGAGGGAGAAGACAATGACGATTGAAAAACTCTCTGCGACAATATGAAAGAGGAGGTAGCTATATAAACTTGTAAGATAAAGCCCGACACATAAAAAAAGCCAAATAATTAAGCTCATGAAATGATTTGTGGTTACTGATTGAAATAACGCGCGCATATTAACGCTCTCCGAGTTCATGCAGATTTGTTCTGCATTGATCCATGAATTGACTGTTCCATTCTCTTACAATTTCTATTTGTTTTCAAGCGAAACTTCGCGGGGGATAGAGTAACCTGCCCTATCCCCGAAAGAATTATTATTTATTTCTTTTTAGGTGTTATCCATCCCCATTTTGCGAAGATACGAGCGCCTTCTTCCGATTGTACAAAGTCATAAAACTTCTTCGCCAGTTCCTTATCTTTTCCCTGCTTTGTCAATGCAATTCCGCAATCACGATACCGTACATATTTTTTACTCATGGGTACGAGATCTGCAAGATCAGGATTTGCAATCTGCCAGATATTCCAGATAAGCCATGCGTCAAAATCCTTGTTTTCCACCCACATCTTCTTGGCCAGACCGCTGTTCGGCGCGTAAGCAGCAATATTTTTCCGGAACTTCTTCACTGTTTCTATATCACCATCTTTACCGGCAATATCTTCCCAAAGTCCTGCCTGGCCTGAACCGTTTACAACAAGAATCTTCGTCCCTGGTCTGAAAAGGTCAGGGAAATCCTTAATTTTCTTCGGGTTACCGGGTCGCACAAGTATGGATGACGGCCGGAGATAAAGGGGTGTTACTGTTGTTTCGTCAATCCTGCCCTCCATGGCAAATATGAAATCCGTCATCATGTACTCGGCGCCGCTGTAAATAATGTCCGCGTCTTTCTTTGCCTTTTCAATCCACTGGTTAGTCGGCCCGGCAGCTACTTCCATTTTTACGTTTAGCTGTTTGCCGAATATTTCGCCTGCTTCCTTCATTGCAGGATATGGTCCGCCCGGGCCATACACATACAGAACATCTTCTGCGGATACATAAAGCGGGGTTATAGCAGATATGTTCAAACAAGCAATTAACGCTAAAACGATATAAAAGATTTTTGTATACATGACACTCTCTCCTTTTTAAACTTTTTATATGCACCTGTAATACAATATTATGAAAGGGATAATGTTTTGTCAACGGATAATCAGGATTGTGATGATCATGAGCAGGAATCAGATCGAATGATTTCCGCCAAAAAGTGCTTTCCGAGACCCCGGAAATTGCACTTTTTAAGATGTGAAGGTTGATAAACTCGTAAAAAGTCCCAAAACCGTCATTCCTGCTTTCGCAGGAGTGACAAAAAAATTATGACTTTTTACGAGACCATCAAGGTTTGTTTATTAATGCAAGTATTAATAATTATTTACTTAATTTATTTAGTACAGGATTCGCTCTGCTTTTCAGGCAGCACGCGCATAAATCTGCTGCTCTATCTTTTTATCAGGAAATCGGTGGAGGATATGATTGAAAAAGGTATATAATATGAGATAGTTTTATGAAGACGGTGGATCAATTAACTGACCCGTTGAGTGGTCAACGACATGCCGCTGACCGACCAAGTGAAAAAGGCAGACAAAATGCTCAAGAACCCGAATAATAAAATAGAAACTTTTTTAAAATACCGAAATTATCAGGAGGGGTAAATTATGAAGATTAAATTTTATGGACATGCGGCGTTTATGATAACAACAGACGCAGGCGTAAGAATCATCACCGACCCTTACCAGTCAGGCTCCTTCGGCGGCGCCTTATCATACGGTAAAATTACTGATGAAGCTGATATTGTACTGGCAAGCCATGACCATGAGGACCATAATTATACAAAAGATATTAAGGGAAAATTTACACACATAACAAAAGCCGGTACTCATGAGGTAAAAGGTCTCAAAATCAGGGCAATTCCATGTCATCACGACACATCAAAAGGAAAGGACCGGGGCGGTAATCTCATATTTGTTGTAGATGCCGACGGTCTTACTGTAGCGCATGCCGGTGATTTGGGCCATACCCTGGAAAAGGAAACTCTCGAGGAAATCGGAAAAGTCGATATTCTGCTCATCCCTGTCGGGGGTTTTTACACTATTGATGCACGGGAAGCCACAAAAGTCATGAAAGATCTGAAACCGGCCATCACCATACCCATGCATTTTAAAAATGATAAATGCAATTTTCCCATCTCGGATGTTGAGGAGTTTGTTGGAGGCAAAAAAGGCGTCACAAGGGCGAAAGTTTCTGAAATTGAGATCAAAAAAGAGTTGCTGCCGAAGGAACATGAAATAATAGTTCTGGAACCTGCATTATAGGAGATATGTAATATGCTTAAACCTTTATTTACAAAAGAAGTAATTGACAATGCCGTGAGGGGGCTTGCTTTATCTATCGAAAGAGATTTTGACGACGAGGAGATTTATTTTGTTTGCCTTCTGAAAGGCTCTTTCATGTTTATGTCAGACCTCATACGATACATTAAAAACCCGTCAAAAATTGATTTTATGAGGGTTTCGTCCTATGGAAACGCTATGGAATCCAAAGGGGAAATTACTATTACAAAAGACCTTGAGGAAAATATAGAGGGCAGAAATGTCATAATTGTGGAAGATATTATTGATTCCGGAATCACGCTGAAGAATATAAAAGAAATGCTCCTTGAAAGAAATCCGAAATCTTTGAAGATTTGCGCGCTTCTTGATAAAAGAGCAAGACGGCAAGTGGAAATGGAAGGCGATTATGTGGGGCTTACCATAGAAGACGGTTTTGTTGTGGGCTATGGGATTGATTACGCGGAGCAATACAGAAATCTCCCGGAAATATGCGTGGTTGAAAAAGACTTCGAAGAATAAGAAGGAAAGGCAGGGGAATTAACAAAATAACTTAAAAAAGCATGGACAGCAAAGCCGCGGGGAATTTACCCGTATATTAATATTATGGAGGATCAGAATGACAGCAGAACAGCATGACAGGAAAAACTTGATTGCAAGAGAGGATTGCGCCCTTGTGATTATAGACGTACAGGAAAAATTAGTGCCGGCAGTATCGGACAAGGAAAAAGTTGTTGAGAATGTGCTCCGGCTTATCAAATTCGCAAATATAATGAAACTGCCCATAGTGGTAACTGAGCAGGAAAAGCTTGGCAATACAATTCCTGAAGCGAATAAGGAACTGGCACATGCTCATCGGATAAATAAAATTCATTTCAATTGTTTTTTCACTGACGGCTTTTCTGACTGTATTAACAAGCTGGGAAAAAGCACCCTTATTCTCGTGGGGCTTGAGGCTCACATCTGTGTGGCCCAGACGGCGATCTTTGCGCTGCCCCGTTTCAATGTGCACATTATAAGCGACGCTGCTTCTTCCAGAGCACGGGAAAATCATGTCGTTTCCATGGAAAGGATGCGCCAGTGCGGCGCTGTAGTGTCATCCACCGAGATGTTCATGTATGAGTTATTACAAAAGGCAGGAACCGATGAGTTTAAGGCTGTACTACCGCTTGTAAAATAGCGGTTTGTCAGTGCAAAAACCCTCTTACTCAAAACTTTTTTTTGCATTTCTGAAGCTTGGTGCAGGCGCTTTCGGCGGACCGGCCCTCGTTGAATATGTACGCAAGTTGTCAGTGGAACAAAACTCCTGGCTCGACAACGACGATTTCAATGAGGGCGTTGCTCTGTGCCAGTCCATTCCCGGCGCAACAGCCATGCAGATGGCTACATATGTGGGCCTGAGAACCAACGGTATTTCAGGGGCGGTTCTTTCATGTTCAGGCTTTGTGCTCCCTGCTTTTTTATTAATGCTCGTATTTTCAGCGCTGTACACACATTTTCACGACTTTCCCCACATCATCTCAATATTTGCCGGACTCAATATCATCATTGTTGCCATAATGCTGAATGCAACATATTCCTTTGGGAAAACATCATTAAAAGATCATAAAGATATTGGATTGGCAGTAATCTCCGCAGGATTGTTGTGGATTGGCGCCAGCCCCTTTCTGGTTGTGTCGGGCGCGGCTTTGCTCGGCATTTTAGTGTTTAAGGGTGAAGGCGTCGCTGTAAAGAGTGAGGGAAGAGGTACTGCTTTGTTTCACATAAAGTATATTCTCTTTTTTTCTGCTGCCCTTGTTTCAGCCTTTGTTTTTCTGTATTTTTTCAGCATGAAATTATTTCAGCTTTCCCTTGTAATGTTCAAAGTGAATCTTTTTGCCTTTGGCGGCGGATATGGCGCCTTGCCTCTTATGCTCCATGAAGTTGTTCATGTTAGAGAATGGATGAACAATAAAACCTTTATGGACGCCATAGCGCTCGGACAGATTACCCCCGGGCCGATCATTATTACCTCGACTTTTGTGGGCTATCTGGTTGACGGACTGTCCGGCGCCATAGTCGGCACGATCTCAACCTTTGGGTCATCATTTTTTTTGCTGATAATCGCTGTCCCCTTTTTCGAAAAGTTAAGGATTTCGAGATATTTTTACAGCATCACAAGGGGTGTGCTTGTGACATTTGCGGGACTCCTTTTATACGTTTCTGTTAATTTTACCCTTACAATCCAGTGGGATATCATAAAAATAATCTTTGCCTTCCTTACATTGTTTGCTTTGTTTAAGAAAATCAATATTCTTTATGTTGTCCTTGCGGGGATACCCATATCAGTATTACTATTCAGATAGCTCTGAGTCTCAACCAGTCCCTTTTTCAAAACCTGGTACAGCCGTTGTTGTGCATGTTTTTCCTCTTGACAAGCGTAATATATTGTTTTTAAATGTAGGCGTATGAAAAAGTTCAGAGAGTTCCCGGGATATTTTTACTATTACTTTAGAAGCTCGCACCCGGGCATAAATTTGCTTTGATATAAGCAAAGAGCCACGGGTGCAAAACCCGTGGCTCTTTTTAGTTTGAAGGCCATGGCAATAATGTCAATGGCCTTTTTTACTATTTAAGGAGGAGATAATGATAGTATCAAACAAGATGAAAAGGCTTATCCGGAACCAGGAAGGATGGACAAGGAAGATGTTTGAAGAAGGTATGCAGATGAAAAAAACCCTGGGCGAAGATAAGGTTTATGACTTTTCTCTCGGGAACCCTGATGTGGAACCCCCTCAGGCATTAAAGTCCGCTCTGATAGACATGCTCACACAAACAACACCCGGTACGCACAAATACATGGAGAACAGCGGTTACCTAAGCGTGAGGGAGAATATTGCCGAGTATCTGAAGATGCATTACGGGTTACCGTTTACAGGCAAGCACATTTTCATGTCTGTGGGGTGCGCAGGCGGTATTAACATACTTTTTAAAAGCATGTTGAACAAGGGCGATGAAATTATCGTGCCAAGCCCCTTTTTCTGGGAATTTAAAAACTATATTGAAAATTTCGGCGGCATAATGAGGCTTGTTGATACAAAAGAGGATTTCCAGCTCGATATAGAAAAAATAGAAGCCGCGATAAACGATAAAACAAAGGCTATTCTTATAAACAGCCCGAACAATCCGACAGGGGCCGTATACAGCGAAGAAAGTCTGAAGGAACTGGCAAGGTTGTTGTACAGGAAAAGAGAAGAAGGCAAGGAAATATATATTGTAGCTGATGAGGCATATAAAAAAATTATCTATGATGATGCTGTGCTGCCGAATATATTTGAGATTTATGACCTTGTTGTCAGCATTACATCTCACTCAAAAGATCTTGCCCTGCCTGGCGAGAGGATAGGTTATATAGCTATATCGCCGAATATAAAGGAGATTGATCTTCTTATCTCAGGGCTCATCATATCCATAAGGGCTCTGGGATTTGTGAATGCCCCTGCTCTTTTTCAGCGCGCCGCAGGCATGTTTCAGGAAAACTCTGTAGATGTTATGGAATACAAAAAAAAGAGGGATATTATTTACAATACACTTATTGAATCAGGCTTTAAATGTGTTAAACCCGGCGGCGCGTTTTATCTGTTTCCGAAATCGCCCATTAAGGACGAGCTTGCATTTGTCAAGAGAGTGCAGAGGGAGGAAAGGATTCTTGTTGTGCCGGGAAGAGGATTCGGCAGAAGCGGTTATTTCAGAATTGCATACTGTGTGACCATGGAGAAAATAATGAATGCTCTCGATGGGTTCAGAAGAATAGGCAAGCGATATTATTAAGGAGATAAACGATGGTTATATCAAATAAAATTTCCGAATCAATGAAGAGTTCTTCCTGGATTCGGGCTATGTTTGAAGAAGGGGAAAAGCTGAAAAAACAATTCGGCCAGGATCAAATCTTTGATTTTACTCTGGGTAATCCCATTACTGAACCCCCTGATGAGTTAAAAAAGGAACTTATAAAGGTAGTTTCATCCGACATAAAAGGCAAGCACAGATACATGACAAACAGCGGCTATGAAGACGTGAGGGAAGAGATTGCAGCTTTTTATAGAGAGCGCTCAGGACTTGATTTTACAAAAAATAATATTATTATGACAGTTGGATCAGCAGGAGGCCTTAACGTTGTTTTGAAGGCTCTCCTTGACCCTGGAGATGAAGTGATTGTGCCATGCCCCTTCTTTGTGGAGTTTATGTTCTATATAGAAAACCACGGCGGCATAATGAAGCTTGTCGATACAAAGGATGATTTTCACCTCGATATCGAAAAAATTAAAGGGGCTATTACCGAAAAAACAAAGGCAATCATTGTAAATTCCCCTAATAACCCGACAGGCGTTGTATACAACGAGGAAGAGCTGAAAGAGCTGGCTGCCTTGCTTAATATGAAAAAAAAGAAAGGACACAGGATATTTGTTATCTCCGACGAGGCTTACAGAAAGATTATATACGACAATATCCGGTTCCCGGATCTATTCCTCCTTTATGATGATACCGTTACAATTACATCCCATTCAAAAGATCTTGCCCTGCCCGGTGAAAGGATAGGGTATATCACCGTATCTCCTCTTATGAAGAATGCCGATAAACTCATCGACGCCGCCATATTCGCAAACAGGATACTCGGGTTTATTAACGCGCCGGCAATCATGCAGAGGCTTGTAGGCAAGTTTCAGAAAAACAGCGTAGATATAGCAGATTATCAGAAAAAGAGGGACATAATATACGATATATTGGTAGACGCGGGCTTTGAGGTTGTAAAGCCTGAAGGCGCCTTTTATATTTTCCCGAAATCTCCCATAAAGGATGATATAAAATTTGTGAGAAACCTTCAAAAACATCATGTGCTTGGAGTTCCCGGTATCGGCTTCGGCAAACCCGGTTATTTCAGAATTGCCTATTGCGTTGAAATGGATATTATTGAACGTTCAAGACCCTTTTTTAAAGAGGTGCTGGGCAAGGCAGAACGTTAATAAAAAAGATGTAGATATATCTACATGTTATGCTTGAAAAACAGGCTGTAAGATTGTTTTTATCGCTGGAAATGAATATCTCCGCGCTGTTTGCGGCGGGGATGTTTTTATCTATAGCTTATTAATGCGGTCGAGCATCATTGCCGTATCTATGTGTTTGGCAAAAATATCTGCAAGAAGTTCTCTGTCCATACCTTCTTTCAGTAAGTCCTTTGTATGAGGAAAAATGCCGAGTATGGGCACATTTATATGACGTCTTAATGCTTCGGGATTAGTTTGTGCTGCAAGGTCGTCTGACCCGTTGTCATTGTTTAAAATCACACCGATAATCTTTATACCCCTCGACTGCAGGTAGCTGCAGGTAAGCAGGGTGTGGTTTATGGTGCCTAAGCCGATTCTTGATACAATAATTGCGGGTACATTCCACCTCTCCATGAGGTCCGCATAATAAAAATCTTTTTTAATCGGTACAAGTACGCCTCCGGCGCCTTCTACTATGACAATATCATGTTTTTCCGTAATCTTTTTGTATATTATATCAACAATATCCAAATCTATCTGGATGTGCTCAAGATTTGCCGCAACCTCCGGCGCGAGGGGCGCCTCAAACATATAGGGATTTATATCGTCAAGATCGTCCGAACTGCCCGATGCCTCTCTCAGGCATATTGCATCCCAGGGAAGCAGATCTTTATTTCTCTTTGAGATTCCGCTTTCAAAGGGCTTCATTACACCCACGTTTAAATTTTCTCTGAGGGATAGAAATGCAGATAAGCATGCTGCTATCGTTGTTTTACCCACTCCCGTATCTGTGCCGGTTATAAAGAGCGTCTTCATCATCTGACAATATTGGAAAGAAGAATTGCAAATCCGATAAAAATGCACGCACAAATTAACGAAAGTCCCACATTGCCTTCTTCTGAGACTTTTCTCTCAAAGTCAGTTGAGAAAATTGCGCCGACAATTTTCATCGAAACCAGTACGATAATCATATAAACTGCCGAATAAACAAACATTTCAACAATATTTCCGAGTAGTTTCCACATAAAGAACACCTTAGTTGGTTAGGTAGTACACAAGATTATCAAGAGCAGATGTAAAGAAAACGTTTCTCACTTTAACAGGCTCCATGGCCCTGACCGGCGCAGGTGAAAAGTTTAAAATTCCTTTTATATTTGCATCAACGAGAAGGTCGGCGACTTTCTGCGCCTCCTGAGGGGGCGCTGTTATGATGCCTATTTCAACATCTCTTGTTTCTATAACTTCCTTTAACCTTTCCATGGGAAGAATCTCCACAGGTTTTCCCATTTTTTCCGATATCTGTCCGATAACTTTAACAGGGTCTATATCAAATGCAGCCACTATTCTATAGTTCTGTTTTAAAAAATCTTTATACACAAGAAGGGCGCTTCCCATATTTCCAATACCAACAACGGCAATTCTCCATTCCCTGTTGACGCCGAGTATTTCTTTTATGTGATACTCAAGTTCTTTAATGTTGTAACCCATGCCTCTGATGCCGAATTCGCCGAAATACGCGAAATCTTTCCTTACCTGGGCAGCGTTAACATTGCATATTGTGGCAAGAAGCGCGCTTGATGCTACTTTTTCATTTTTTGTTTCAAGATCTTCAAGGCATTTCAAGTAATTTGATAAACGTCTTACTGTAGCCCCTGGGATCTTAGGATATTTAGCCATTTCTACACCTATTTAATTGAATTATCCTATATTTACTAACAGTTATTAGCAAAAAATGCAAGTGTATTTTTTAACAAGCCGATAGGCCGCTAAAAAAGGGGCTGGAAGGGTTAACAAGACCCTGATGGAACAAAACATGTATCTGCCGGAAGAGAACAAGACCAAATAAAATGGTAATGAAGAGGGAGAAAAGCGAAGTCCGGAATTACACAAAAGTCTTAGTCTATGCGCTGGCAAAGGTCTGATTTTATTGTGGACATTCTTCCCTGAAGGACAACTTTTCCGCAGTCAACGGTCTTCTGTATTTCCTCAATCCACCATCAAAAATAATGAAAAACCTCATTGGCACTGAAATATCAG
>CAZHHX010000080.1:0-9540 GCA_964532465.1 uncultured Syntrophorhabdaceae bacterium
TCAGCCTGGTTGACAAGAGGCATAACTAAGTCGTATAATATAGTGATATTTTTCACTTATATGAAGGAGGAGTACATGGCAACAACCACACACGGATATCAAGGGAGCGATAACTACATAGCATCAAAGCCTTTGATGGAGATTGTAAACGTTTCAGTCGCTTTGGGAAAACCGCTTGTTATTAAAGGCGAACCCGGCACAGGCAAGACGCTTCTTGCTCACAGTATAGCAGGGGCGCTCAACAAGAAACTTATTATATGGAATATTAAATCCACTACAAAGGCAAAGGACGGCCTCTATGTGTACGATACCGTTCAGAGGCTAAATGACGCAAGGTTTAAGGACAAAGACATTTCCGATATAAGACAGTATATAAAACTCGGCAGACTTGGTCAGGCCTTTGACAGTGACGAGCAACTGATCCTTTTGATAGACGAAATTGACAAGGCTGATGTAGAGTTTCCGAATGATCTTCTTAACGAACTTGATGAAATGTCTTTTCACATACCGGAGCTTGATGAAGAAGTCAGAGCAAAGCACAGACCTGTTGTAATTATTACAAGCAACTCGGAAAAGGAACTCCCTGATGCCTTTCTGAGAAGGTGTATATTCCACTACATCGAATTTCCCGATCAGGAAATGATGGAAAGGATCGTAAAAGTACATTATCCTGATATTGAAAACAAACTCATGAGAGAAGCAATAAAGAAATTCTACTGGATACGCGAAGTAGAGGGCTTGAGAAAAAAACCGTCGACAAGCGAGCTTATTGACTGGATAAAAGTTCTTGCACTGGGCGGTATCAGCACAGATAAAATATCCTCTGAAATACCTTTTCTTGGAGCGCTCCTTAAAACCGAACAGGATACAGGAAGGTTCGTGAGACTAAGTAATGCCCAGGGCGGAGGAGGATTCAGGAAAAGATTCTAAAACAAAGGCGGCTGTAGTTCTGAGGCTGGCTGCGAAGAGACGATAATCCTGGAGTTATATAATGTTTACTGATTTTTTTTATCTTTTAAGAAAAAAAGGTGTTCCTGTTGCCGTCACAGAATGGATATCCTTCATAGAAGCACTGTATAACGGCTATTTTCAATCAAACCTTAACCATCTTTATTACATCGGCAGAGCTTTTCTTGTAAAAAGTGAAGCATTCTACGATATGTTTGATGAAGCTTTCCAGGAATATTTCGGCGGAATAAAAACAGACCCTGTCGACCTCGATAATGTGCTTGAGTGGCTTGAGAACCCTGTCCACAAACTTCCCAAGATGAGTCCCGAAGAAATGGCGGAATTTCAGCAGAAGCTGGAAGAATTTAAGAAAGAACACGACATGGAAGAGCTGATGAAACAGTTCAGGGAAAGGCTGAAAGAGCAGAAAGAGCGTCATGACGGCGGAGGCAAATGGATAGGCACAGGAGGAACGTCTCCCTTCGGTGCATACGGATATCATCCCGGAGGCATAAGAGTCGGTGGAGAATCCTGGATGCAGTCGGCATCAAAGGTGGCAGAAGAAAGAAGATTCAAAAACTATAGAAACGACATCATCCTTGATGTAAGACAGACCAAGATGGCCCTGAAAAAACTCAGGGAGTTGAAAAGAGAAGGGTCGGAAGAAGAGCTGGATATTGATCAGACAATAGAAAAAACCGCTAAAGAAGGCGGGGAGATTGAGCTTGTTTTTAACAAATCAAGGGAAAATTCCGTAAGGCTTATTCTCCTCATGGATACCGGCGGTTCAATGTGGCCTTATTCGGAACTTTGCGAAAGACTTTTTTCTGCTGCAACCCAGATGGAACATTTTAAAGAGTTCAAATATTATTTTTTCCACAATTGTGTATATCAGGACGTTTACGAGGATATCTCGAACTATAAAAGAGTGCCCACAGAAAAGCTTTTTTCAAATTTCCATAGCGGGTACAAGGTTGTCTTCGTGGGCGATGCAAGGATGGCATACTCGGAACTCTTTGACGTGAACGGTATCATAGACTACTACAGCACAAATGACAAGCCGGGCCTGGAATGGCTTATGAAGATCAAACAACATTTTCCGCATTCCGTCTGGCTGAATCCCACACATAAGAATTACTGGGGTCATTATACTGTAGATACAATAAGCAAGGTCTTTCCTATGTTCGAACTTACCCTTGACGGCCTGAAAGATGCTGTAAAGTCCCTCATATCAAGGCCAAAACCAATGGGGCAGATACAGGGCTGACAGCGGCATGATCGGCAGCCCATATCCGGAACAGTTTCAAAGACTTTTCTGCACTGTCTGTTAAGTAATATCCTTATTTTTCCTGCAAAAACAATGTTAATTTATAACAAATTGCATTATAATCTATTATGCTTATAAAAAGGGCTCTATACTACTCATACGAAAAACTTCTTGTAAAGGAAGTGCTTAAAGGGGTAACACCAACCCATATAGGGATCATCCTTGACGGCAACAGAAGGTTCGCCAGGGAGATGGGCTTTGATGACGTAACAATGGGGCACAAGGAGGGGGCAAGGAAGCTGGACGATGTACTCCAGTGGTGCAGTGATTTGGGAATTAAAATTGTAACAATATGGGTACTTTCAACGGAAAACATTCAGAGAGATAACCAGGAATTGGATGGTCTTTTGAAAGTAATAGAAGAAAAGATTTTCGAACTCTCAAGAAGCCTGGTCATAAAAAAAAATGGTTTCAGGATTAAAATTCTCGGCAAGTTTGATGTGCTGCCTGATACATTAAAAGAGGCAATAAGAAATGCTGAAGAATACACAAAGGATAACGAGAGGCATATCCTTAATATAGCAATCAGTTACGGCGGACGCGAAGAGATCGTCGAAGCAATGAGAAAGGCAATAAGAGAAAGAAAGGCAGAAAATACTGAGGAGCTTGCAAACAGCATAACCATTGAAGATATCACAAATCATCTATATACAAACGGAATCCCTGATCCGGACCTTATTATCCGTACAAGCGGTGAAATTCGTTTAAGCGGTTTTCTTTTATGGCAAAGCGTATACAGTGAATTCTATTTTTGTGATGCGCTTTGGCCTGCTTTCAGAAAGATTGATTTCCTGCGGGCAATCAGAAGCTACCAGCACAGAGGGAGGAGATTCGGAAGATGAATGTTTGTTCTGATAGATTATCATGTCTAAAAAGTACAGAGCTTTTCAAATCCCTGGGGGATAAAGAGCTTCAGGAGCTTTCTTCCAGACTGAAAGAAAGGATATATCCTCCCAACACTGCAATAGTAAGGGAAGGCGCATCCGGGGATTCCATGTTCATCATAATAAACGGTAAGGTGGATATAAAAAAACGGGAACCCAACCTTGGCATCGATCTGTCTATCGCCTCTCTTGACAACGGCGCATGTTTCGGGGAGATGGCACTTCTAACAGGAAACCCGCGGACAGCCACGGTAATGGCAGTCCAGGCAACATCGGTTTTTGTGCTGGAAAAAAAGGATTTTGAGAATCTGCTCAGTGAACACCCGACGATCTCCATGTCTTTAAACAAGATAGTGGCTGAGCGAATAGAAACAATGAATGCCCAGCAGGGTATGGGCATCAAATCCCTTGCAACGATAAAGATTGATTCGGAAGTGCTTTCTCTTATCCCTAAACAGCTCATAACGCGTTACAAAGTTCTCCCCATTGCTTATTCGAACAGCACACTCACCCTTGCCATGGTTAATCCCACCGACCTTCTGGCAATAGATGAGGTAAGAAAGTTTATCAAAGGGCTTGCCATTGAACAGGTTCTCATTGTCGATGAAGACCTGAAAACATTCATGGAAAAAGACTATCCCGAAATCATGAAAAAGGAGGAAGAAAAACCGGAAGTCAGCATAGACTCAATCCTTGAGAACATGGATTCTCTTCAATCCGATCTTATGAAAGATGTGGAGTTCGAAGAAGGCAAAGAAGATGAGATGGGGTTTGCAGACCTGGAAAGTGAAGCAAAGGGCGCGCCAATTATAAGGCTCACAAACAATATCATAGGCATGGCCTTAAAAAAAGGCGCAAGCGATATCCACATAGAACCCATGGAAAAAGGATGCAGGGTGCGCTACAGAATTGACGGCATCTTAAGAGAAGAGATGATGCTGCCCAGAAAGATAATACTCCCACTCATCAGCAGGATAAAAATCATTTCAAAACTGGATATTACCGAGAGAAGGATGCCCCAGGACGGCAGGATAACCATGAAAGTTGGGGAGAAAACGGTTGACTTCAGGGTATCGTCCGTTCCGACAAAATTCGGTGAGAAAATCTGTACAAGAATTCTGGACAAGAGTAATACCTCTATGGGCTTGGATAAACTTGTATCGCATCTACCTACATTAGAACTTATTCGGGAAATGATAAAAAAGCCCTATGGGATTATTTTTGTCACAGGACCCACAGGCTCCGGGAAAAGTACCACCCTTTACAGTTCATTAGCAGAAAAAAATGATATAGACGTAAATATATCTACCGTGGAAGACCCCATTGAATACGACCTTGCAGGCATAAATCAGGTCCAGGTGAACTCTGATATAGGACTTGATTTTGCGCGCGTTTTAAGGGCTTTTTTGAGGCAGGACCCCGATATCATCCTCGTAGGAGAAACAAGGGACAAAGAAACAGCAAAGATTGCAGTGGAAGCAGCCCTTACCGGACACCTTGTTTTTACGACACTTCACGCAAACGATGCGCCAAGTACGTTCATGAGACTTAATGATATGGGCATAGAATCTTTTCTCATCTCAACATCGATTATCGGTATTGTTGCGCAAAGACTTGTGCGAAGGATTTGCCCGAATTGCAAGGAAAAGTACATTCCAGAAAAAGTAATAACAAATTACCTCGGATTACCGGAAGATATAGAACTCTATAAAGGCAGAGGTTGTGATACATGCAACATGTCCGGCTACAAAGGCAGGGTGGGTGTATACGAGGTACTCATGGTCAACGAGTCGGTTAGACGTCTCATCGGCGAAGGAGCTGAAACAAATATAATAAGACAGGAAGCCATAAAAAGCGGCATGAGAACACTGAAAGACTACTGCCTGATACTGCTCGAAGGAGGTTTAACCACCGTTGACGAAGTATTAAGGACAGTGGCCATCGCAACTTGATAAAGAAATCCATCGTAGAGTCCAAAATTATATCCATATTGCTGCGGGTAATTCTCTGGATATGTATATCTTTTCTTATTCTCCTTATGTTTTACGTCTATCACGAAGGTCTGTGGCAGGAAATAATTTGCTTCTACAGGTTCTTTTTTGATCCGAGAAAGCTCCGTCTTTTTATTGCCTCTTTCGGCCCCTTTGCTGCTGTCGTGTTCATCTTTGTTCAAGCTTTACAGGTTGTATTCGCGCCTATTCCCGGTGAACTCACCGGTGTTGTCGGCGGTTTACTTTTCGGAAACATATCAGGGGTGATACTCTCCACAATAGGTCTTACATTGGGCTCCCTCTTTGCCTTTGGCATAACAAGGCGCTTCGGCATGAGGTTTGTGGAAAAGATAGTAAAAAAACAATATATTGATAAATTCAATTATTTCATTACGCACAAGGGCCTGAATATCACCTTTATCCTCTTCCTTATACCCGGTTTTCCCAAGGATTCTCTCTGCTATTTCCTCGGTATTACCCATATGCGACTCGTCGATTTCCTGTTTATGAATATATTCGGCAGGTTGCCGGGGACACTCATGCTTACCCTGCAGGGAAGTGCTTTAAAAGACGGTAAGTATCAGGCCTTTTTCTGGCTGTTGTTTATAAGCATAGTATTTACCCTTATCCTATACTTCGCAAGAAACTATATGATACAAGCCTTCAGTTATGCAGTCCATAAATTGATTGGGAAAAAGAAGGATGATAAAGACAAGTCCGATCCTGGAGAAGTGAAAGATATCAAGTGAATATTTCTTCCATGCCATAGACAGCAGTGTCGGGCATAATGCTCTTAATCCCGGTTATGACAGGTCGCCCGGTAAGAACCTGAAACCTATTTCCATGGTTTCCATGTTCAGCGTAGCAGGTATGGGCGGCAGCGGATCAACAGAGCGTAATACCCGGAGGATTGATTCATCATATATCCTGTTCCCTGATCGTTTTTCAATGTTAACATCCACTATTCTTCCATCTTTTCGTATTTTGATCGTAACTATTGTTTCCAGGTCTTTTTTGAATGAGGCCATGCCGGGTAAGCCCCATGAGTTTTTTATCTTCTCCCATATTTCAAGCATATATCTCTGCG
The DNA here is from genome assembly GCA_964532465.1 of uncultured Syntrophorhabdaceae bacterium. Taxonomy (GTDB): domain Bacteria; phylum Desulfobacterota; class Syntrophorhabdia; order Syntrophorhabdales; family Syntrophorhabdaceae; genus JAPLKB01. The sequence goes on from CAZHHX010000080.1 coordinate 6,238, forward strand.
ACACCGGATCAAGAGTTTTTCCTCCTCCCTCGGAGGAGCCGGGCAGCCCATAACCGCTGCCTCCTGTTTTTCCTGGAGCGCCTGCTCCGGGCGACCCCTTTGTTTTGCTGACGTCAAGATATTCTGTCCGTTTTTTCATCTCTCTTATACGGTCATTGAGCCGGCTTAATTCTTCTTTTGTAGTTGTTTCCTTCGATGGCACAGCCTTGGGAGGCACTTTTTTCTTTGAAAGTGATACAGCCTCTTTTTCCTTTCGCTCAAGCACCGGTTTTTTCTTTGGTGTGGATGCAGGTCTACTCACCTTGGCAGGAGGTTTCTCCTTTTCAGGAACATGTTTACCTTCCAAAAGCTTTCCCGCCCTCGGACCACTGGGGCCGCCGCCGATATCCCCGACAAGATTAACAGAATACGACGATAGCGCATCAAATCTCTTTGGTGTTCTTTTCATCGGGATGCTGAACGCCCCAACCACAATGAAGTGGAGAACAGCTGAAATTATAAGCATTTTGAACCAGGTTTCTTCTTTCATGATAATCCGGCAGTTAGTATTTCAGCTTTCAGTATGCAGCAAAATATGTACCGTCCCTATGATCCCTATTGAAATGCTGATAAACGCACGTTTGTTCGTCATTATTCCTCTGCAGGCTTTGTCACTATATTGACCTTCTCTACTCCCGCTTCTTTTACAATGCCCATACAAGTTACAACAAATCCGTAAGAAACATTTTTATCTGCTCTTAAATAAATTTCTTTGCTGCTTTTATTAGCAAAAAGAAGCTGTATTGCCGCCTTAAGGTCTTTAATATCCAATTTTTTCTCATTCAAAACAAGCTGCTTACTGCTCGAAATGCTGAGTATCTGCGGCTCGTCTTTTGTCGGCAGGGGTTTTGTGGTTACCTGTGGAATATCAATATTCATTCCATGCTGCATCATAGGCGCAGTTATCATAAATATGATAAGCAGAACAAGCATCACATCAACAAGAGGGACGATATTTATTTCAGAAAGAGGGGATTTTGAATCCTTTGATAATTTCATTTCTCCAGGAGGTTCAATATATACATAGATGCATTTTCCATTTTTGACAAAATGCGTTTCAGCCTGCCGTTAAAATAATTATATGCAAGCACTGCAGGTATGGCTGCTGCAAGGCCGATGGCAGTGGCTATAAGCGCCTCGCTTATACCCGGCGCAACAACGGACAGACTTGTTGTTCCCTTTAGTCCTATCTCACGGAACGAATCCATAATGCCCCATACAGTACCGAACAGACCAATAAACGGGGCCGTGTTTGCTGTTGTGGCAAGAAAAGAAAGTCTTCTTTCAAATCTCTCTGTCTCTTCAGACATGACTATTTTTAAAGCATTTTCAACAGACGGCATTATTTCAGGTCTTATTCCAGGGTTTTCTTTTTGCCTTGAAGCAACCTCCTTATAAGACGCAAACATGAGTCGGTAAAAGGCATTATTAGGGGTTTCTCTGTATGTCGTTACCAATTTCTTAAAAGAATCTGCCTCTCTCGCAATCCTCATAAACCTTTCTGCGTCTCTCTCTGTTTTGCCGTATTGCTTGAGTTTACAGAGTATTATTGTCCACGATACAATAGAAAATACAAAAAGAATGGATACAACAACCTTTGCAACCGGCCCTGAAGCATAGAGCAGGCTCAAAACACCGCCGGACAAATTATTTATACCCGATATATCCACAGGCAAAAACATACAACATAATGCCTACCTTGTAAATAAAAAAACCCCCTGGGCTGTCCCAGGGGGAAGGGGGGTTATTATGAGAAGCTATTGAGGGTGAATGTCTAAGTTAAAAAACTTCTTGTGAATTAATGAACAAATTAACCAGATATGGATCAGTGTTAAAACAATCGTGTATAATTAAACAGCATAAACCCTGATAAAACAGGTTTTTTGTTTGTTTATATTGTGAATTATTTAACATGATTTAATATAATACATGATATTATTATTGTCAAGAAAAATATTAATGATTTTTATTTAGACTGATTGAATTAATGGCGACACGTCAACAATGAAAAACACTTGATGAGTACGCTTATATCCCTTCTGTTTGTAAAAAACATCCGCCCTTTGTTTGACAATAATATCTATATCAATAGAACAGATTATCTTTAATTCACAATTCCGGCTTACGTTATTTTTTACTGAACAAGCCTACTGCTTGCCTCACTTCATCCATTGTCTCTCTTGCAATGGCGCTGCATTTGCTTGCCCCTTCATTGATTACATCTTTAATATAAGCAGGATTCTCTTTCAGGGCGGCAGCCCTCTCTCTTATCGGGGTCAGTTCTTCCATCATATTTTTAAAAAGCATTGTTTTACAATCAATGCAGCCAATAGCAGCGTTCCGGCAACCTTTATCCACCTCTAAAAGCATATCGTTCGGGGAAAAAGCCCTGTGTATTGTGTATATATTGCACACATCAGGGTTGCCGGGGTCTTTTCTTCTTACCCTGCTCACATCGGTTACTGCTGTCCTCAATTTTTCCCACATAGAATTTGTTTCTTCCAATAATCCTATGTAATTATTCATTGATTTGGACATTTTGCTTGCTCCGTCCACCCCAAGAATCTTCGGCGCAACAGAGAGAATCGCCTGGGGCTCGGGAAATAAGTCCCCGTATCTGCTGTTGTACTTTCTGGCCACCTCTCTTGAAAGCTCTACATGCTGCACCTGATCTTCACCAACAGGCACAAAGCCGGCTTTATACAAAAGAATATCCGCAGCCTGAAGCACGGGATACCCCATCAGTCCCATATTTATATTTGCCCGGTGCTGTTTTGATTTATCCTTAAACTGTGTCATGCGCTCAAGCTCACCTATAGGGGTGACGCAATTAAATATCCAGGCAAGTTCTGTATGCTCAGGCACATGGGATTGCACAAGGATTTTACATTTTTCCGGCAACAGGCCACAGGCAAGAAGTATTAATGCCGTATCAACAGTCCTGCTCCCCAATTTATCTATTTCATACTCCACTGTTATTGCGTGGTAATCAACCACACAGAAAATACAATCATATTCATCCATTAAACTAACCCAATTTCTTATTGCGCCTACATAATTTCCCAGATGGATCTCGCCCGTAGGTTGAATGCCGCTGAATATCCTTTTCATTTAATCCTCCACGCATGGCAGCAGTTTTGTTGCTCAGAACCGCTGCGGTTTTGCCACTACAGACATACAGATTCGTCAAGTTTAATCTTATTAAACAGAATGTATAGCAGCGTTTCAATTTAACTTAAAAAGTCTTTAAAATCAATGGGGGAT
>CAZHHX010000081.1:0-9329 GCA_964532465.1 uncultured Syntrophorhabdaceae bacterium
TACCCTCAGAAGCTACCTGGGAGCGGAATAAAAATCAGGTGGTGGATTTGGGGGTACAAACGTCCTTGACGCAAGGCAAATAAGTGTTGTATAATATGTACCAAAAAAACAGATAAATAAATTGGAATGCCCTTTTCCAAAAAAAGGGCATTTTTACTTCTGAGGTTGAGAATGACAATTAAAAATACCGCTGCAATAAAACACCTGACAGACATAGGAATGGAGAAGGGTTTTCTTACTTCCGAAGAAATCAACGATTTCCTCCCTAACAATATCTTCTCGCCGGAAGATATTGAAGATGTATTTGACTTCCTTTCAGAGTCTGACATTGACATAGTTGAAACGATAAAAGAGAAGGTTGAGACTCATGAAGAGGAGAACCCGGACTGGCAAGAAACTGAAAAAATACCTTCAGAAAAAACTGATAACATAATATGGGCATACCTGAAAGATATAGGACATGTATCGCTGCTAACACCCGACGAAGAGCACCAGATAGCAAAAAAAATAGAAAAAGGTGAACGGATAGCAAAGAATATCTTGTTTGAACTGCCTCAGGCAATAAACGAGATTTCAGAAATAGGTCGGCAACTTAAGGAAGAAGCTGTAAACATAGCAGATGTTATCAATAGCATTGACGAAATTAACTATATGCAAAAAGATGAGGAAAAATATAAGAAGAAAACCATATCCTCAATTAAAAGTATAAAAAATCTTTATGATAAAAAGGAAGAAATTAAGAGCAAGCTGTCCGAGGCGGATAAAACAACCAGGAAGGAGCTTATCAGTGATCTCCAGAAAATTGAGGATAAGTTGGAGGACATTCTGCTTAACCTCAAGCTCAACAAGAAAGTTATTGTAGAAATCATTAGAAAAATTGCGCGGCAGATGAAGTTTATGGACAATAATGAGGCTGACATCGTAAGGCGTAAGCTAATGGAATTAACCGAAATTGACAACAAACTGAAGGTTGTCAAGAGCAGGCTCGTTCAGGCAAATCTGAGACTCGTCATTAATATTGCCAAGAAATATATGAACAGAGGCCTTTCCTTTCTCGACCTTATTCAGGAAGGAAACATGGGGCTTATGAAGGCTGCTGAAAAATATGATTATCAGAAAGGCTACAAGTTTTCTACATACTCAACGTGGTGGATCAGGCAGGCCATAACAAGGGCAATTGCAGATTATGCACGAACAATACGAGTACCCGTCCATATACTTGAAACAACTAATAAGATCAGCAAAGTTACTGTGTCACTCTTCCAGGAGTTAGGGAGAGAGCCGAGCCTTGATGAAATTTCATTGAAAGCCGGTCTTCCGCTGGAGAAAGTCAGAAAAATTATGAAAATCTCCAATGGGACCGTATCAATCGAAACTCCCATCGGAGATGATGAATCAAAGCTCGGTGATTTCATCGCGGATGTAAAAGCATCTTCACCGTTTATGGAGCTAGTAGGCGTCTCACTAAAGGAAGAGATAGACAAAGTCCTGTCAACCCTTACCCCGAGAGAAGAAAAGGTTATCAGAATGAGGCTCGGCATTGGTGAAAGAACTGATTATACTCTGGAAGAAGTTGGTGATGTTTTTGGGCTTACCCGTGAACGTATCCGTCAGATTGAGGCTAAGGCTCTGAGGAAGTTACAGCATCCGTCAAGGCGAAAAAGACTGGAGAGCTTCCAAGAATAAATAATCTGTGACTAATAAACATTAAACAAATAAAATCCTCTGATTTTTTCAGGTGATTTTTTTGTACCCTATCTGAAAAACTCTATACTTTTTGTTAAAACAAGGGATATCCACCATTGATTGGCACGCAAAAACGTCGCGGGCTTCATCTTTATTCCACCTCGCAAGGTGGTTGCGGGCTTAATGCCATATTTGGCTGTGGATACCCCTTGTTTATAGTAATAGCACATGACGTACATATGTCAAGCTCCTCAGCTTTTTTTATGATATTTTTTAATTGGAACAATTTTTATTGTAGATATTTATGATTATCTGTTTACATTTAAGCAATCGTCCTAAAAACAAAGAGATTTAAAAACCGGATAAGAAACGAAAAGAAAGTTTATCGTAAACTCTGTGACGGTTTTGAGGTTTCTTTCGAGACTACTAAATATTGCTATGTCGAAAATATCTTGCCGGGATTTAGTATATTATTAGGGTCAAAGAGCTTTTTTATATCCTTCATGGTAGCAATTGTTTCGGGGGATAGTTCCATCGCGATATAAGGCGCTTTGGAAATGCCTACCCCATGTTCACCGGAAAGCGTACCTCCAAGTCTGATCGTTTCAGCAAATATTTCTTTGACTGCCTCCTCTGCCTTTTCCCTGTCTTCTACCGTATCCTGAATCATGATGCTTACGTGAAAGTTACCGTCGCCTGCATGTCCGAAACTTAAAATCGGGACATCATACTTCTTCTCCATCTCCTCAAGGACACGAATAAGAACAGGAATTTTAGATCTGGGCACCACCACGTCTTCGGCTATTTTTACCGGATTCAGGTTGTATGTGGCCTGTGAAAGGGTGCGCCTTGCCAGCCAAAGTTTATCTGCTTCTTTTGGATCATGCGTTACATTGGACTGGATGGCTTTATTTTCAAGAACAATCTTATTTATCTTCTCAGCCTGAGCTTGAATTGACTCTTTGTCACCATCAACTTCAATGAGCAGCATACCCCCTATACCATCAGGAAGACCCATGGGATTAGCCTGTTCACTGCATTTAATCGACGCCCTATCCAGAAACTCAATCGTTGAAGGGACAATCCGTGCTGCAATGATTGCCGAAACTGTTTCGGCAGCATCTTCAACCTCTTGAAAAAGCGCTAAAATAGTGGCTTTAGCTTCAGGGAGAGGGATGAGCTTCAAGATAACCTTTGTAATCACGCCAAGCGTGCCTTCACTGCCTACAAAAAGACGTGTAAGGTCATACCCTACTACACCTTTCATAGTTTTAACTCCGGTTTGTATAATCTCACCTGTAGGTTTTACAACTTCAAGACCAAGGACATAATCCCTTGTAACACCATATTTTAAGGAATTTGGACCGCCTGCGCATTCGGCGGCATTGCCTCCTATACTTGAATATTTATATGATGCCGGGTCAGGAGGATAAAAAAGGCCAAATTTTGCAACTTCCTCCTGCAGCAAAAATGTAATTGCCCCAGGCTCAACAACAGCAACAAGATTTTTTGTATCAATTTCGAGAATCCTGTTCATCTTTGTAAAAGATAGCACCATCCCACCGTTTAGCGGAACAGCCCCACCGGTTAGGCCGGAGCCTTGTCCTCTGGGGATTACAGGAAAGAGGTATTTGTTTGCAAGAATAAGTATCTGTGATACTTCCCCGGATGAAGAAGGAAACACAACAATATCCGGTATTGCCCCATCAGTTCTCGCATCATAGGAATAGCATCTTCTATCTTCAAGGGAGGTAAGGACATTTTCCTTTCCCACAATTTTTATGATTTCATCAACAATTTTTCCGTCCATTATTTCCTCTTATATTGAATATTTAAATCCGTTTCGCAAAGCTTTACCGCTGCCTGATCGAATTAACCTGCCTCGCAAGCTTATCTCTAAATTCTATGGGCGATGCAATCATTCTGAAAACATATCTTTTTCCGCCTCCAGATTGTATAATAATCTTACCGAAATTCAGAAACTTCCCAAGGGAAGGTTGATATATATCTACCATCTGTATTTCTTCAAGCAGAATATCACATGATCTTCTCAACGGGAAACCAACCCTTAAAAGAAGTCTCTTGTCTGTAATACCAATTTCAGAGTTTTGCAGACTTACGGAAGAGAATACACCCCACATCACGCCAAGAGCAAGCAGAACTAAGGCGGATATACCTTTTGAAGGTATCCATAATCCCGCAAGAATTATAAGCACTGCCGGGCCAAGAAGCGTCGCCCAGTGCAACTTTGTACGATATACAACGCATTCTTTTTCTATAAGATTATCTTCAATATAACTCATACATGACACCTGCATACTAATTAAGCTATTTATGAAAAACAGCGCCTGTAGCGGCTGATGTGACCTGCTTTGCATATCTCGCCATATAACCGTCTTTTATCTTTGGCTCATGCTCTTTTAATGCCTTTTTCCGTTTCTCCATCTCTTTTTTACTTACATTTAGCTCTATCGTCTTTTTATTGAGATCAATTTCAATCTCATCCCCATTTTTTACTAATGCTATGGGGCCGCCTTCTGCTGCCTCAGGTGATACATGACCTATGCACAATCCTCTTGTCCCGCCTGAAAATCTTCCGTCTGTAATAAGGGCGCACGCTGCATCAAGCCCCCTGCCTGCAAGGATACTTGTAGGGGTAAGCATTTCCCTCATTCCGGGGCCGCCCTTCGGCCCTTCATACCTTATTATCACAGCATCTCCGGCCTCTATTTTGCCAGCCATTATTGCCGTTCCGGCATCTTCTTCGCTTTCATATACTTTGGCTTTTCCCTTAAAATGCCATATGTTTTCCAAAACACCTATTCTCTTTACTATTGAACCGTCAGGAGCAAGACTTCCGTGAAGTACGGCAAGGCCACCCTTCTCATGATATGGCTCTTTGATCGGTCTTATTACAGTGCTGTCTGCAATGCCTCCATACTTAAGAAGATCCCCCACCTTTCTCCCCTCCACTGTTATGCATTTTTTGTTTATAAGATTCTTTTTGGAAAGTTCTTTCATAATACCGAACACACCGCCTGCTTCGTTTAAATCTTCGAGATGATGTGGGCCTGCAGGGCTCATGTTACAAATATGTGGAACTTTCTCTGAGATCTCGTCAAATAGTGCAAGAGGCAATGCGATTCCACCTTCATGGGCTATTGCAGGCAGATGTAAGGCTGTATTTGATGAACCGCCGAAAGCCATATCAACAGTAATAGCGTTTTTGAACGCCTCGATTGTCATAATATCACGTGGTTTTATATCTTTACTTATCAGATCAATTATTCTCTTGCCGGCTATTTTTGCAAGCCTTATTCTTCCGGCAAAAACTGCAGGGATTGTCCCGTTTCCCGGTAAGGCGATACCCAATGCTTCGGATAAGCAGTTCATTGAATTTGCCGTAAACATGCCGGCACATGAGCCTGCTCCCGGACAAGCGCATTCTTCGAGCAAGTCAAGCTCCTCCTGCTCCATAAGGTCGGCTGCCACTTTGCCAACGCCTTCAAATACCGATATCAGATCTACTGCCTTTCCCTTGAATCTTCCGGCCAGCATAGGTCCGCCACTTATCATAATACAGGGGATATTCAATCTCATGGCAGCCATCATCATGCCGGGAATTATCTTATCACAATTAGGTATAAGCACAAGGCCGTCAAAAGGATAGGCCTTTGCCATAACCTCAACTGAATCACAGATAAGCTCACGGGAACCAAGGGAATATTTCATACCTTCATGACCCATGGCAATGCCGTCACAAATACCAATGGTTGAAAACTCCATAGGGGTACCACCGGCCATCCGTACGCCCTCCTTCACTGCCTGAGCTATTTTGCCAAGATGTATATGACCGGGTATAACTTCATTTGCAGAACATGCTACACCAATGATTGGTCTTTCCATTTCTTCTTTCAAATATCCCATGGCATTAAAAAGGCTCCTGTGCGGCGCCCTGTCAATCCCTTTTTTCATTCTATCCGATCTCATTCAGATACCTCCAGCAATTATACTATCAAGCTCTTTTAAACTTCTCATTCAACAGCCTCTTAAATCTCGGTAAATAAATAATATCAAAGGCATCTTCCTTATCCGGAAAAAGTTTCAATGCATATTTTTTTACCCCTTCCACAATTCTTATTACTTCATCATGATTAATGCTCTGATTATTAATATATTCCATTGCAAAATCCACAACAAATCTTAATTGTCTGAACCTTCTTTCTTCCTCAAGAGCGTCTTCATTCATGACTTGCCATTATTATTAAAAACATGGAAGAAATCAATATACAGGTAAAATTATCCATGTCTTTCATTTTTAACTTTATGCCTTGTCTGAAGCAACTCAATAAAAATCCAGAGACATATACCGAAAGAAATAGAAATATCGGCAACATTGAATGCCGGCCAGTGATAGCTTTTGTAATATACATCAAGAAAGTCAACAACATATCCATAAGAAATCCTGTCATATATATTCCCAACTGCACCTGACAATATGCATGTCAGCGAGAGTCTCTTGGAAGACTCCATCCTGTATACAATAATAACAAATATAAGCAAAACAATAATAAGCAGAGGAATATAAGTAAATATGTACTTTGCGTAAGCATGTTGTGACAGAAGGCTAAAAGCTCCTCCGTAATTTCTTGCATGAACAATGGAAAAGAAAGATGTAACATCAATCTGCCGGGCAAATGCCAGGCTGTGTATGACAATCAGCTTTGTCCATCTGTCAAGAAGAAAAATAAAAGGGACTATAAGGAATATAAGGTGTCGGCGCATCGTTTGCATACATGGGTAAATTGCCCGGTTTCAATCATATCCGTTGTATACTGCCAGCATCTCCCACACTTTTCTCCCTCCGCCCTAAAAACATTGACTTCAATCTCATTTCCCTTTTTAAGTTCAATTTGAGATACAATGAAAATATCTTTAAACTCATCACCTAATTTTTTAAACAACTCGTATTCGTTTTCAGGCAGACAGAGAATAACCTTTGCATCAAGCGAATGCCCTATCACCTTTTCGACCCTTTTTTCTTCAATTTTTTTATTAACCGTTTCTCTGATGTCCCAGATCTTTTCCCATTCTTCCTCTATCTTTGTGTCGATGAGCTCTTTCTTAACAACGGGAAATGTTGTTAAGAGCACACTATCTTCCTTGACCATTCCCTTCAAATATGACCACATCTCCTCGGCAGTGGCAGAAAGCACAGGCGCTATAAGTTTAAGAAGCGATACAAGGGCTTCATAAATTACAGTCTGAGATGCCCTTCTTTTAATTGCATCCTTTCTTTCCACATAAATCCTGTCTTTAACGATATCCAGATACAGGGAACTCAAATCAACAGAGCAAAAATTATGGACGCTGTGATATATCGCATGAAATGCATAGTCATTATAAGCGTTTGTAACCCTATCTATCAATCTTTGCAGTCGCGATAGCAGCCATTTATCAAGATTTGACATCTCTTCATAGGGGACCGTATCTTTTTCAGGGTTAAAATCATCATTGATGTTTGCATGGAGGAATCTCAAAGTGTTTCGAATTCTCCGGTAAGTTTCGATAAGCCTGTTTATAATATCTTTGGATATTTTTATATCGTCTCTGTAGTCTTCATAGGTTACCCAGAGTCTTAATATCTCAGCACCGTATTTTTCGATTATTTCTTCAGGGGATATGATATTTCCAGAAGATTTCGACATCTTCCTGCCTGTGCCGTCAACAACAAATCCGTGCGTCAGCACTGATTTATAAGGAGCGGCGCCTTCATTACCAACAGAAGTCAAAAGAGAGCTGTGGAACCACCCTCTATGCTGGTCGCTTCCTTCAAGATACAAATCTACAGGGTATTTCAGTTCCTTTCTTTTTTTACATACTGCTGCCCAACTCACTCCGGAATCAAACCAAACATCAAGAATATCTTCTTCTTTTACAAAAGTATCAGTACCACAATGTTTACATGTTATACCTTCCGGCAGGAAATAAGATGCCTCTTTCTCAAACCAGATGTCTGCCCCGTGTTCCTTTACTAAATTGGCAATATTTTGAAATGTATCATTACTCCAGAAAGGTTCCCTGCATTTTTCACAGTAAAATATTGTGATCGGTACTCCCCATGTCCTTTGACGTGAAATACACCAATCCGGCCTCACCTGAAGCATATTGTATATCCTGTCATGTCCCCAGGCGGGTATCCATTTTGTCTTGTCTACTTCATCAAGCGCCTTTTGTCGAAGGCCAAATTTATCAAGAGAAATAAACCACTGCTCCGTTGCCCTGAAAATTACAGGTTTTTTGCAACGCCAACAGTGAGGGTATGAATGTTCTACCTCTTCCCTATGAAGAAGAAGCCCGAGTTCTTGCAGTTTAGCAATAACATGTTTGTTGCTCTCAAAGACATTCATGCCTTTGAAAAATTCAACCTCTTCAAGAAATTCTCCTCTATCGTTTACTGGTGAATAAACATCAAGACCGTATTCCAATCCCGTTTCATAATCCTCTTCGCCATGTCCCGGAGCAATGTGGACCGACCCTGTACCAGTATCATTTGCCACATAGTCCGCATTTACAACCACGGAGTTCCTTTTAATAAAGGGGTGCTGAAATGTGAGCCCTTTTAATCTTGCAGCATTTATCTCATCAATTATCTTATATGTTTCGATACCTGCTTTTTTTGTTATATCTTCAACAAGATCCTTGAGCGCAATATATATCTCTTCCCGTGTTTCAATAGCTGCATATGTAAAATCCGGGTTTATGGCTATTGCAAGATTTGCCGGCAGCGTCCAGGGGGTTGTTGTCCATATAAGCATAAAGATGGGCTTATCAGGGTAATTGTCAAATACACCCTCTCTTTTCTGTGTATAAGGAAATTTTACATATATTGCATCGGATTTCTTAGTATCATATTCGATCTCTGCCTCTGCAAGGGCAGTGAGACAGCTTGTACACCAGAGTACGGGCTTCTTTTTCCTGTATGCCTCGCCCCTTTCAAAAAATTTTCGTATCTCTCCGATAATGGTAGCCTGATAATCGTAATCCATTGTAATATAGGGATGATCCCAATCACCAATATTTCCGAGTCTCTTGAATTCATCCCTCTGGATGTTTAAAAATCCTTCCGCATAAGCACGGCATTTGCGCCTTATCTCAATTTTAGACAAAGAGAGTTTTTTTTCCTTTGTATCCTTCTCTATTTGATGTTCTATTGGTAGCCCATGACAATCCCAGCCGGGTATATAATCAGCTCTGTATCCTGACATGAACTTTGATTTTATTATTATATCTTTCAGTATCTTGTTCAGTGCAGTACCAAGATGAATATGACCGTTTGCATACGGGGGACCGTCGTGGAGTATGAAGGAAGGGTAATCTTCACTTTTTTTAGTAAGCTTTTGATAGACCTCAGTCTCTTCCCAGAATTTTAAAATCTCCTTCTCCTTGATCGGTAGATTGCCTCTCATCGGAAAGGGCGTCTTTGGTAAATTCAATGTGTCTTTATAATCCATTTTATGCCTGTCCTTTTATTAAAAATTTAGTAAAATTAACATAAAGAAGGTTGTCTATGCAAGAAATTAACTTAGCCTAAATCCACCATCTGATTTTTCATCCTCTCTGGTTGACCCCCCAAAGGTGAG
>CAZHHX010000082.1:0-9312 GCA_964532465.1 uncultured Syntrophorhabdaceae bacterium
CAAAACCTGTGAAGCGTTAAAAGATGAAATACAGGTTGCGGGTTTGCGCTTGTCCTCGCTTGCGGGGGCCTGTCCCCCCGAAGGGAGGGCTTCACGAGATATGCTTCACGAAATTCAAAAAGGAGTTATTATGACCAATGAGATATTGACTGCTGATTTATTTAAGCCGGAAGATGCGGAAGGTGTGACAAAACTTTTTACGGAGATCTATGGAGACGGTTATCCTGCAAAGGCTGTCTATAATCCCGCAGAGCTTATAGCCGCATTTGAAAAACGGGATAATATACCTATTGTTGTCCGCACACCGGATAACAGGGTGGTGGGATACAGCTCCTTATTCCGCGCGGCGCCTGACAAGGGGGTATATGAAAAAGGGAATGGAGTGGTTTCTCCTGATTATCGGAATTCAGGTGTTATAAGTATGATTTTTCAATACGTCAAAAAGATTCTGCCGGGCATGAATGATGTGAATATGTTTTTTGGAGAGCCGGTCTGCAATGAGATATATATCCAGAAAGCCGCCATTTCCGTTTTGCCTGTTGTGGAAACAGCTCTTGAAGTGGATCTCATGCCGGCCAAGGCCTATGTGAAGGAAAAAAGCGCGTCAGGCAGGGTATCAACACTTCTCATGTTTATGACCCTTACCCCGAATCCTCATACTGTCCATATCCCTGATACATATGCCGACTATTTTAAATATATTTATGATGGTTTTGACGACAGACGGGTTTTTTTACAATCAAAGGAAGATATCCCTTCTTTATCGGAAACCAGAATCGATACTCGGATATTTGATCATGCGGGGATAGCCCGTGTAGCTGTTCATGAGGCAGGATCGGATTTTGAGGAGGTTTTTCTTTCGGAAGAGCAGCGTATAATGAGCCGGAACGCGGAGGTAATCCAGGTCTGGCTGAAATTGTCATGGCCCTGGGTTGGCAGGGTTGTCGGTTTGCTTAAGGATAAAGGATATTCCTTCGGCGGGATACTGCCTCAATGGTTTGGCGAGGATGGATTTCTCATGCAGAAGACCATATCTCAGCCTGACTGGCAGGGGATTCATCTTTTTTCCGAACGGGCAAAAAAGATTCTGGAATTTGTAAAAGCCGACTGGCAGCAATAATTGATAATATTTTTGAAAATAGGGCAAATGTATTGTATATTTTCAATGACTCTTTGATTTTCAATGATTTAAATGAGGTGAGATGTGGAATACAATGATTTTGAAGGTGTTATGGGGCTTGAAGTCCACGCGCACCAGTTAACGGATAGCAAATTGTTCTGCAAATGCTCGACGAAATTCGGCGCGGACCCGAATAGCCATACATGTCCTACCTGTATGGGACTGCCGGGGGCTCTGCCGGTTCTCAACAAAAAAGTGGTTGATTTTGCCATTAAGCTCGGTCTTGCTCTCCACTGTGATATCAACAGAAGGAGCATCTTTGCCAGAAAAAACTATTTTTACCCTGACCTGCCAAAGGGCTATCAGATTTCCCAGTATGAAGAGCCGATTTGTGAAAACGGCTACCTTGATATCTCTGTAGGTGATATTAAGAAAAGGATCAGGATTAAAAGGGTGCACATGGAGGAAGACGCAGGCAAGCTCGTGCATGAAGGCGCCATAGAATCCAGTTCATACAGCCTTGTAGACTACAACAGGTCAAGCATTCCCCTTCTTGAGATTGTGAGTGAGCCGGACATAGCTTCGCCTGAAGAAGCAACGGCGTATCTGAAGATGTTGAGAGACGTGCTCCTGTACCTTGAAATATGCGACGGCAACATGGAAGAAGGGAGCTTCCGCTGCGACGCCAATGTATCGGTACGAAAGAAGGGCGCGGAGGAGCTTGGCACAAGAGCTGAACTTAAGAACCTTAATTCCTTCAGATTTGTCGAAAAATCCCTTGAATATGAGATAAAAAGGCAGATAGAGCTTATAAGAAAAGGCGGCACAGTAGTCCAGGAGACGCGTTTATTCAATGCTGACGAGGGTATTACCTATTCAATGAGAGGCAAGGAAGAAGCCCATGATTACCGCTACTTTCCTGAGCCTGATCTCCTTCCCCTTATAATTGATGATGCATGGATCGCGGATATCAGAAAAAGTCTTCCTGAACTGCCCATGGAGAAGATGGAAAGGTTCATGAATGTCTACGGTTTACCGAAATATGACGTGGAGATATTGTCCTCAGACAAAGAACTTTCACAATATTTTGAAGATGCAGTCGGGCTTTTTCCTGAAGCAAAAACAGTGAGTAACTGGATCATGACCGAGCTTTTGCGGGAGCTGAAGGACGGCAATGTATCCCCGAAAGATTCCCCCCTTTCCCCTGCTCATCTTGCGGAACTCCTGTCGCTCATAAAGGACGGCACAATAAATATTAAAATCGGGAAAGAGATTTTTCCTGAGATTTACAAGAGCGGCGCTTCGCCGAAAAGTATTGTAGAAAAAAAGGGACTTGTCCAGATATCCGATGAAACAGCTATCGGCTCTACCATCGATGAAATCATTGCCCGTTTCCCGAAAGAACTGGAAGAGTTCAGAGGCGGCAAGGAGAAACTCCTGGGGTTCTTTGTCGGGCAGGTAATGAAGGAAACAAAGGGAAAAGCAAACCCTAAACTGCTGAATGAACTGCTGTTAAAGAGATTGAAGGGGTAAGAATGACTGACCATATTTACTGGAAAAACGGTATGCTGTACCTGCTCGATCAGAGGCTGCTGCCTTTCAAAAAAGTCTATGTCCGCTGCAAAAACGTAAAAGATGTTGCCGAATCCATACAAAACATGACTATCAGGGGAGCGCCGCTCATCGGGATAGTGGCGGCCTACGGAGTAGCCCTGGGGATTTTTGAGATTATCGCGTCAAAGGGGAAGATAAAGAAGGCGGACGTGGACAGAATATGCAAAACCCTGGCCAGGACGCGGCCTACTGCCGTCAATCTTTTCTGGGCATTAGAAAGGATGAAGGAGGCATACGGACAATGCGGAAACAATGCCCATATGCCTGAACTGATGCTTGATGAAGCAATTTCGATCCATGTTGAAGATATAGAGAATAACCGTATGCTCTCCCTCTACGGCGCGGAGCTTATCAATGACGGAGATACGATACTGACCCACTGCAATGCAGGCGCTCTTGCCACAGGCGGATACGGAACAGCCCTCGGCGTAATACGGGCGGCCCATGAGTCAGGAAAAAAGATCAAAGTCATTGCAACGGAAACAAGACCGTATTTTCAGGGTGCGCGCCTCACTGCCTGGGAATTGTATGAGGAAGGCATAGATGTAACGCTCGTTCCTGATAACCATGCAGGGCTTCTCTGTTATAACAGGAGGATAGATAAAATCATTGTCGGCGCTGACAGGGTGGCAAAAAACGGGGATACTGCCAATAAGGTTGGTACCTACATGATAGCGCTCTGCGCGCATGAACATAAAATTCCTTTCTTTGTTGCCGCGCCTGTATCCACCTTTGATAAAAATATTGAAAACGGGTCTTATATCCCCATTGAGGAAAGGGGAGGGGCAGAGGTAAAATATGCCGGGGACAGGCTTATCACCCTTGATAGAATTAAGGCGCAATATTATTCTTTCGACGTGACGCCTGAAAAATATATATCAAATTTTATAACAGAAAAGGGTATAATCGAAAAGCCCTTTAAGAAATATATAAAGATGCTTTAAAGGCAGTGAATAGTCGTTAGTGAATAGTGAACAGTGAACAGTGAATAGTGAATAGTGAACAGAATATCAAGGATTGATCCTGAATTTGTTTTTGACTGTTCACTATTCACTAACGACTATTCACTTGGATATAGATATGCAGATTATTACGCTTTTAACTGATTTTGGCTTGAAAGACCCCTATGTCGGTGTTATGAAGGGGGTTATCCTCTCGATCAATCACAATGCGGCAATCGTGGATATTACCCATAATGTTTCTCCCCAGGACATACGGGAAGGGGCTTTCCTTATGAAGGAATATTACCCCTACTTCCAAAGCGGAACCATCCATCTGGCTGTTGTCGACCCCACTGTAGGCGGTGAAAGAAGGCCTATAGCGTTTTGTAAGGATGAACATTTTTTTGTAGGCCCTGACAACGGGATATTTTCTCATATTATTGATGCTAATACCGATATTTACGAAATAAAAAACAGGGATTTTATGTTGAAGCGCATAAGCTCAACCTTTCATGGAAGGGATATATTCGCGCCGGCTGCCGCATACCTCGCGGCAGGGATGCACCCTTCGGCATTCGGGCCAAAGGTTATCAACCCGGTTTACCTTACAGACATTTTTCCGGACATTATAAACGGAGTATTGACTGGAGAAGTTGTAATGTTCGACAGATTCGGCAATGCCATTACCAATATTGATTTTGAGATATTTAATGATTTTATCGGCAGGAACCCTTTCAAAATACGCATCGGCAATATGACCTTCAATTCCCTTAATAAGAGCTACTATGAACAGAATTTAACGTGCCTGATGAACAGTTCCGGCTACATAGAGTTCGGCTGCTATATGGGAAGCTTTGCAAGAGAGACGGGCACAAAGAAGAAGGATATTGTCAAAGTAGAGCTTTTATAAAAATACTGTTGCCGCGGGCAAAAACCCGCGGCAACAGTTTACTTTATACCCGGAATAATATTGCCCCCTGAAGGGAATATGGCCACATCCGCCTCCGGCATTGTACGGGCGGCAATATCAACAGCTTCGGAAAGCGTCAGGGCGTGTGTGAATTTCATCATCTTTACCTGTTCAGGGCTTAGACCTTCCGTAACATGAATTACATTGAATTTTTCAGCAAGTTCTTTGAAACATACCACCTGCATGATGTATGAAATGCCGAAAGACCGGAGATGGTGGGGGATGTCATCCCTGATCAGGCGTTGATGAAAATTGCTTGCAGTCTCATCGCTTGCCATTTCCTGAACAAGAGGCATAATGGGCCCTGCTTCTTTCTGCGGAGCAACCCAGATAATTGTTCCTCCTGACCGGGTGCAGAAACTTGCCATTGTAAGCGCTTTTGTGGCCTGGACTCCGATTTCCAGAGGGAAGGCTGAGATGATTGTCACATCGGCAATCTTGGGAAGGGGCACATGGTAAAGGGAATGCGCGTAAAGGGATGCCTCCCGGTGTTCAGCCACGGGATCGCCGGCAAAGGCCTTTACAACCTCTTTTTTGTGGTTCATGATAAGATCAAGTTTAAAGGACAATCTTGCAAGCCGTCCCGCGTCAATGATTTCCTCATAAAAGGGATTACCGTCAAGGATGTTGACGCGGCAGTCGCGATTGCGCATCCAGGTAAAATGATGTTCCGCCACTGAACGGTATGAAGAGACGCCGGGCATGATTATTTTACATCCCCCGCCGTACCCGGCCATAGGATGAGGCATGCATTCACCGATTCCGATAATCAGATCCGCAAAGGCAACAAGGGGATTTATTTCCACCAGCGTCCCCCGATGGGTTTTGCCGATAACTACATTTTCCGAAGAATGGGGGTCATGACAAAAGACCCTGCCTTTCAAGCGTTTGAAAGCCTCAGCCCCGATCTTGTTTTCTAATTGCGCTGTGTTGAGCGCGGGGTGTGTGCCCAGGGCGCAGACAGCGCTGACCCGTTCGTCCGGGACGCCTGCCCTGTTCAACCGGTTGAGGATTTCAGGCACGGCTATATGTGCGGGAGTGGGCCGCTGCATATCATCAAAAAGGATGACAACCTCCATGCCGGGTTTTGCTAATTCTGAGATTTCAGGTGAGCCGATGGGGCTGTCCAAGGCTCTCTTTATATCTTCCAGGGCATTGGCAACCCCCCTCACCGGGGGTATATCCTCGGCAGAAATAACGTTCCATTTTTCAGGCAGGGCAAAACAAAGCTCTTTCCCTTCGCATAATACAAAGTAACTCATAGTTTCACCTCTATTTCCCCTATTTAGTTAAGAGCTTCTTCAAGTCCGGGCCGGTTTTGGGATTTTTCGTAACAACATCTTTCCATCCCTCATCGTATGCCGTTTTCAGGAACTTTCCCTTCTCTGCCGGGGGCAGATCAATGGTTTCAATACCTTCCTTTGACAATAGGGGCCGCTCCTTCTTTTCAAGGTCTTCAAAGGCGGCGACTACCTTTTTCTCAGCTTCCGCTGATGCTTCTGTCAGAATATCCTGGAGCTTTTTCGGGAGCTTATTCCATGTCTTCAGGTTTACGAGAAGAGGATTCGGCACATTGTAAAACCCCGGATCTACAACATATTTTGTCTGTTTTTGCCAGCCCCAGTCACGAATTCCCACAGCGGGCCAGCAATAACCGTCAACAACGTTTCTTTCAAGAGCCACATATACCTCTGTGGGAGGTATTACTACAGGGTTCCCGGCGAGTCCTTTTATTGCCTGCAGATACATGGGGGATACGCGGATGTTGAGTCCTTTGAGATCAGCAGTCTTTATGGGTTTTTTCAGATAAAGGTGGAACTTTATGCCGAGCCCCAGCCTTGCCAGCATATGGACTCCGATCTTTTTTTCATGGAGGTCGTTCATATAGGCCAATGCGCCGTTTGTTCTTTCTTCAGCAGGCGCGAAATTCGATAGTTTGTACGCGTCTACTTCAGGCAAAACCGATACATAATAGGCGGTAGTGGTAAAAACCATGTCAACCATGCCGCGCTGCAATGCCTGAACCTGATCAGGAGATTTCACAGCTTCCGGTCCCCCGATAAACTGTATCTTCAGTTCTCCGGGGGCTTTTTTTGCCACTATTTGATCCAGAATATCAGTAAACATAGTAAACGCCTTATATTCACTTGCGGTTTTCGGCCACCCGGCTATTGCCTTCAGGGTAATTGTTTCCGCTTTGACTGTTCCAACTGCTATACTCATAGTCAAAAACATAAAGAAAACTGCAAAAAACATAAAAACTGATTTATTCCTTTCCATAACAAACCTCCTTGTTTTTAATTAGGTTTTGGTCAAATGTTTTTTCATTGTTTAGTCTATTGTACATTAATTTAATGTTTTCTCCTGGTCGGTTAACGGCATCTTCGGGATTGTCCATCTTTGGCGGTCTGCTGTGTCTTACGATCCTCCATCGTACATTCAGTACGATTACGGCCTGTAAGACTTACAGCCCATCCACATCTGTAAAAATTCTAAAATGCCGCAGCCCACTCAAGCCGGATTCCCATCTGCCTTTATTTGCTGATGTGAATCCGGCGGAATCTTTTCCCATACTTCCCTCTCCCCCTGGTTTCTCTTTGTAAACGTTTGTTAATGCTCACTCTGTATATTGTTTTATCATACAACTTTTAACAATACCGGCGTCCTCTTCGCGTTTCTCGATGTGCTTGTTCCGCGAAGCGTTAGCTGCGGGTTTATCCGCGCATCTACCTTCCCATTCCCATAAGAGCAGGCACAATGGTCGCTATAGCGGGGATGGCCAGCACAATGGCAATGCACAGTATGTCTATGATTACATACGGGGTTACTGCCCTCCAGATATCCGCCATTGTCACTTCAGGAGGGGCCACGCCTTTCATTACGAAAAGGGTAACGCCGAAGGGAGGAGTAATCAAGCCTGTTTCCAGAGCTATGAGCATGAGCACTCCGAACCATATTGTATTATATCCTAAAGCGTTAACAACCGGCATATATATCGGTATGGTAATCATCATAATTGCCACAGTTTCCATGAAACAGCCCATGATTAGTACGACAATCATCATGCCGATAATAATCACAATCGGTGAAACTGAGATGTTTGTGATGAAATTTGTCATACCCGCGGCAGCTCCGGTAAAGGCCAGTATCTCGCCGTATGTGCTGGAGACGATGATAATCATGAATATCATAACGGTGATTTTCACTGTGCCCATGACCGATTTTTTCATGGTTTCCCATGTTAAACGCCGATAGGCAATGGCCAGGATAAATGACCCGAGCGTGCCGGTCGCGGCTGCTTCTGTGGGGGTGGCCACACCGAGGAATATGAAGCCTATAACCATGAAAATGATAAGTCCCAGCGGCAGAAGATACTTGACGGTAGCCAGCACCTTTTCTTTTAAAGGCACATGGGGCACATCATACATGGGCGCCTCATCCGGGAAAATGCGGCACCATATAACGACAAAAACAAAATAGAGGCCGGACATGATAATACCCGGTACAATGCCGGCAATAAGGAGCTGCCCCACATCAATGTTCGCAAGGCTTGCGAGGACTACGGTAAGGGCGTTGGGAGGGATAAGGGCGTCAACAGTGCCTACCCCCATGAGCGGTCCCAGGCTCATATTTTTGCTGTAACCCTTTTTTAACATGTCAGGCAGCAGGATGGTGCCGAGGAGCGCGCATGTTGCAATAGTGGAGCCGGAAAGCGCGCCGATGATGACCCCCATAATGATAGCGAGAATAGAGAGTCTCCCCCGGAGTTTACCGAGCCATTTGTCAAGTACGTTCACTGCGTCGAGTCCGAGGTTTGTATGAAATATGAGTTCGCCCATAAGGATGAAAAAAGGTACGGGGAGCAGAGTGAAAGTCGTGATGGACGTAAACACTCCCGTTACTACCCCGACAAGCCCCGGTATTCCGCCAAGAAAAAAATATGCCGCCGTCATATTGACAACGAGAAAGGCAAAGGCAATGGGTATCCCTGTGAGCAGCAGCAAGACCATGCCGCCGAAGAGCAGTGATATAATCTGCCACCATTCCATAGTTTAATCGCCTTCCCTGATATTGATAAACCTGCTCCAGGACATCCTGAAAAACTGGATGGTAAGAAGTATGCTGCCCATGGGGATAATACAGAAAACAGACCATTTCGGAACGGTAACTGCCCGCACATCCGTTACCCCGTTAGCGATACACTCATACATATAGAGAACGCTGAAATATACCATGATGGCACAGGTGAGTCCGCCGATAATAAACATGATGCAGTCGAGATACTGCTGAGTTTTTTTATTAAGGTGGGCATATATGATTTCGGTAATGACATGTCCTCCCTCTCTTAACAGCCAGGTTGTTGCGAGGAACACTATCCACAGGAGGGCATATTCGGTTGTCTGGGTAATCCATATAGTCGTCTGTCTGAAGAGGAAGCGCATACCTATGGTATAGCAGACAGCGGCGCATATGAATACAAGCATAACCCCTGCCAGGGCTGCCATGATATCCAGTGTCTTATCAAAAACAGTCCAGAATCGCCTCACAAATACAAACCCCCTTTTATTATATATACTTGCTTACAAGTCTTTTATTCCAATTCAAAATCAAAGATGCAATGAACTACCCCGCGGTAACTTGCGGGGCAATCAAGGCGGCAAGGAAGA
>CAZHHX010000083.1:0-8601 GCA_964532465.1 uncultured Syntrophorhabdaceae bacterium
CCTACCTTTTAAGGTGGCTCGGAGGGGGATGAAAAATCAGGTGGTGGATTTAGGTCCACTTGCTTACTTGACCAAACATATGGTCTCTGTATTGCTGGTAACAAGTAAGTTCTTGTATCTATATTTTCGATTGCCTCCCTGATGGTTATAGGTTTTTCAAAACCGCTCGACATATCTCCTCCTCTTTATCGCATACTCCAGTCGCAGCTAAATATTCCGATATGGCTGAAAGGTTCGCTAAACCCTCAATTTTATCGACCGAGGATAACCTCATTGTACACCTTAATAGTCAGGCTGGCAAGATGAAAAACAGTGTGTGAAAAACGGCCTAACTGTTTAGTCCATCCGCCAACTCATGGAGACCAGCCCGAATTTCGATACAAAGCTGCCTGCGCCTCTGCAGTGTTCGAGAAGAGAAGCCTCTCCAGAAACTCTCTCGGATTTCTCACCTGTTTTATGGAAGTAAACACGAGACTCGGTAAAATGCTGTAAGGAACGGCGGGGACGTTGATTCTTAGCGTGCATTAGCTGTTCTCTTCCTTCTTGATTGAGCGCGATATACCGTATATACCATGACGTTGGTAAAATATTAACTATTTTCAATCCGTTTCTTTGGCATTTATTTCTCCTCAAATTCTAAAATAAAGTCGTCAAAAGTTTACTACCATCCTCACACCCACTCATCCCGTTGAATGGGATTCCTTTGAGACGCAGAGATCGCAGAGAAAGCCTTACTCTTTCCGGCCTGATTTTGGAGAATGCTAAAATCGTGCCGGATCGATTGCAGCACATTAAAGCAGTCTCCTTATGTGCTTCAAATAAAAGCTTGTTGCCTTTCTCTGCGATCCCCGCGTACTCTGCGAGAGATGATTCTTTTGTCTTTTCCTTGATGAGGTCAGTGATAACGCGTATCAGGGCCGCCACACCCGCCTCTTCACAAACCATTTAGTCATCCGGCCCTGTCTTTCTCATATATCGCATATATGCTCTTAATCCACGCTTCCATCTTCTGACGGGCAGAAGGATTGGCTGAATGCACGATCATTCTGGGAGGCACAAGCTCCCGTATAGCTACTGCTTCCTCAATCCAGAGCAGGACATCATAGCCTGTCCCACCAGCATCATCGCCAAGGTCATGGTCTAGGCTGATCTCGGCAACCTTTCCCGTCTTCAGGATATCAATTGCCTCCTCCGGACGTCGGATATACACCCATCCCTCGGGCGGAGTCCGTTCATCGTCGAGGAACAGCTTGATATGGGGAATCGGAACTATCACCGGAAAGGCCCGCACAAAATACTCTGCACCCTCCCTTTGTTTTCTTGACTCCACATCCCCTTCTTTTACTATCGTGGCCCATCTGCCCCTCATTTCAAAAAGCAAGACCCAGCGATCAGGCTGAAAGTGACCGTTGATCCATTCCATGAATGGTTCGAAACTGTGCTTCGCAAGTAGTTCCTTGCGGGAACGGTAGAATTTCTTAAATTCAGGCAAGCACATATCACAGTAGTAATCACCCGCTGAATTGCGACGGGGTGCAATGTCAAAATCCTTCAGAATATCCCAGCAATCCCCATGAGGGTCTACTGACACTGCAATACCATATCCATAAACACTGACCCTTATCTCGGACGCAACACCGGGAAACGTCATTTTAAGACACCCGTTCTTCGGCTTGGTTATTGTAGGTTCAATAACGAAACGTGACCGGTTCTCCGAGAACCAGGAAATAAATATTTTAGTAAACCCCTTCGTTTTCCTCATATTGTGCTCCCTATATCAATAAACGACCGCTTCTTCATTCAAAAGAGTCCCATGTCCACATACTCCCTCTCATCCCTTGGAAATCGGTCCTTTTCTGTCCAGCCCTCTTCCTTGAGGTCGGTGATGATATGCATCCGAGCCGCTGCACCCGCCTCTTCGCCAAAGAGCCTGATCACCTCTTGAATACCATGCTCATGATGTCGCTTCCTCCTGTGCCGTGCCCCATACTCCTTGGTCATGAAGAATTCGTCGAGCCACAGGTGTACCTCGCGGTAGGGTTTTCCCAATGCCTTTTCAGTCTCCTCGCAGTGCGCTTCTAATGTTGCCATTGCAGTCCTCCCTTAATGCCTGGTACCCACTTGCTGGTCTGTCTTCGAAATGCCTCATTAACCATTACCTCGCTATTCTTGTAAATACCCTGAATGCATCTATCGGCCCATCTGCCCACATTCTCCCTTGTCCTGTCATCCATCTGCCACACCTGGACCATCCAGACGTCCTGTTTTTTTATCTGCATCTAATCCATCCCGCCTTTATCAGTTCACAAATGATTTTTTCCCGTGACCTGCCCTCCAGTCCCAATAGTTCTTCGTGTTTTTATAGACTGATTCTATATGGGCTCTGGTCAGTCCAAATCTTTCAGGATCACTTATGACCTCATTGATGTGTTTCCTGCTAGCAGGATTGATTGTTCCATCAGGGCTAATCCAGTAGGCTCTATGTTCCATGCTTAGCGAATCCATGATGTAGTAATGCTGGCCTTAATTATATCTGTCCTCTCTTTATATATAGTGTACCATATACCCCTGCCACCACCATGGCAGGGGTAATCATCGGGCATCTTTTTTCAAGGATAATTCCCTGCGTATAAAACATTTGTTTTTTGCTCATGTTTTTAGTGTCATGCAAGTATCTGATGTCATGGATTTTGAAAATACGTTTTTGGTGTGAGTTTTTTACTCACCAAATCATATTTTATTCAACAACGACGCATATCTTTAAACGTGTATAACCATACCAACAGACTATTTTTGCGACATGGTTAAATCCTCAAAGGATATCGATTACCACATGCAGTCATTTACTCTATGCAAAAACCCATTTTATTGAGTTCAGGAAGAAAGCAACTTTTCAGGCAAAAACCACGCAGTATCGATTTCAGGAAGACTTTATGAAGCGACAGATCAAACCATTGTGTTAAGAAATCTGTAAACGTAATTGCTTACCGAGTGCTGCTGCAAAACGCTCCAGGGTTGATAGCTTGATGTCTTCTGCATGGTTTTCGATTCTCGAAATTGCGGTTTTTCGGGTGTTGAGCCTGAGAGCCAGCTCTTCCTGTGTTAAGCCTGCTGATTCACGAGCCTGACGAAGCATTGCCCCGATTTTGAACTGTTCATAACCTTCTTTGTAGCCTTCGGCAAATTCCTTATCTATTTTTTTTCTCTGATCAATATATTGTTTAAGATCGCTCATGGTTTCATCCTCCTCTTTAAGAAATCTTTCCTGTATGTCTCTGCCTTTTCTATCTCCTGTTTCGGTGTTTTCTGACTTTTCTTTGCCAGTCCGTGTGTTAGAACGACTACGGAGTTACCGAGAAAAAAACAGAATATGCGATATGTGTTTGAACCGGATTGAATTCTGCATTCCCATATCTCTTCAATACCGACA
The DNA here is from genome assembly GCA_964532465.1 of uncultured Syntrophorhabdaceae bacterium. Classification (GTDB taxonomy): domain Bacteria; phylum Desulfobacterota; class Syntrophorhabdia; order Syntrophorhabdales; family Syntrophorhabdaceae; genus JAPLKB01. Next base: position 3,431 of record CAZHHX010000083.1, read on the forward strand.
AGTTTTTTGAAATATGAAGAAGGTATAATATCCAAATCCTCTAACAGATTCAAAACCCATGTTACTTTCTGTGCAGCTTTTGCCGGCAATGAATCAAGAAACTCCTTTATCGGGCAGTTTCCGCTAACCGTTGTATAGAACGTAACAGCTCTTTTCACTAAATAATGTTAACTTGGATGTTAACCTTTGTCAAGATAGTTTTTCATATACAATTCAACGTCATTGGTTATTTTGTGAGAATTACCGGTTTTAATCTTATACGGTGGACAGCTATTGCAAAAACTCGATTTCAGGAAGAAGCAGAGCATTTTATACAAAACCGCGTGGCATGCATTTCGGGAAGAAAGCAGTGCCTTTGGCAACAACCACGCAGTATCAATTTCAGGAAGAAAGCAGTGATTCAGGCAAAAACCGCGCAGCATCAACTTCAGGAAGTTTTCCACACTTCAAGGACCATCATATCTTGTAGCCGACAAACCGGATTACTCACTTGAAACGAGAAAGAGCCTTTTTCTTTTCCGTCGTAATCCATCAGTCACCCCTTTAAGTGTTTGTGAGTCAATCATACCATGAATTATGAACAAGGTGAATATGTGAAATATACTGAGACATTACAGAATTTCAGACAAACATAACCGGGATTGCTTGAAAAGCCGTTGATTACAATTTCCTTGTATGTTACAAATAAATAAAGGTTTTCCAATTTATGAATGATCTTTTAAGAAAAATACCTAAAGTCGACGAAATCCTGAAGCATGATTCATGGAAAAAACTTGTAAAGACATATCCGGAAAGTGTTGCAAAAGACGCGTTGCGTTCCTGCCTTGATGATCTGAGGATTTCGATAAAAGAAGGAAAAATTAATGAAATTCCCTCTACGGATGAAATATTAGAGGTTGCAGAGAAAAAGGTGAAACTGTCAATAAGCCCGAGGCTGAAAAAGGTTGTAAACGGCACAGGCGTTGTTATTCATACCAATCTCGGCAGGTCCTTACTTCCGAAATCAGCAATACAAGCAGTCATAAATGCAGCATCTTCTTTTACCAACCTTGAATATGATCTCCAAACCGGTTCGCGGGGAGACCGATATGAACATTGCACGTTTATCCTGCAAAAACTGACAGGCGCTGAAAGTGCCCTTGTCGTCAACAATAATGCCGGCGCGGTTTTTCTTGTCCTTAATACATTCGCCGAAGGGAAAGATGTTGTTATTTCAAGAGGGGAACTTATTGAGATCGGCGGTTCATTCAGGATACCTGATGTTATGAAGAAAAGCGGAGCCATGTTAAAGGAAGTAGGAACAACAAACAGAACATTCATTGAAGATTATGAATTTGCGATAAGCGAATCAACGGGGCTTCTCATGAAAGCCCATACAAGCAATTACAGGATTAGAGGTTTTGCCCATGAAGCGACAGGAGAGGAAATCCTTTCGTTGAGTAAAAAATATAATCTGCCCGCGTATTACGACGCAGGGAGCGGTTTGCTGTTTCCAATAAAAAAACTGGGAACACATGATGAACCTTGCATTATGGATGAGTTAAAAAAAGACTGGGATATAATTTCTTTCAGCGGCGATAAGCTCCTTGGCGCCCCTCAGGCTGGAATCATACTGGGAGAAAAAGCATACATAAAGGCCCTGAAGAAAAACCCGGTAACAAGAATGCTTCGGCCTGACAAATTGACCCTTGCCGCCCTTGAAAGTACGCTCTTACTTTATCTTGATGATAATATGGCTCAAAATGAAATACCGACACTGAGAATGTTAAATGAAGAAAAGGATGTATTAAAAATAAGAGCCCAGGGGCTTGCAAAAAAGATAAGAAAACTGTCTGACAAGCTTACTGTCAATGCAATGGAAATGTCCTCTGAGGTTGGCGGCGGAAGCTTTCCTGACGTGTTTATTCCATCTTTCGGTGTATCAGTAAGACCGTTTGATGTCAGTGTTGCAGAATTCGAAGAAAGACTCAGGAATCTTGATGTTCCGATTATCGGCAGAATCGAGAAGGATATGCTGCTTTTCGATTTAAGAACCATACTGAAAGAAGATGAACCTTTTATCGTTAAAGGCATTGATAGTGCCCTGCAAAACTGAACCTCGTTTTTTATTTCAGAGCTCATAAGTGACAGAAAACCGATTCCATTTAGTTTGCAGTGAAGAAGGCAAAAGGCTTGATGTTTTCCTGTCTGAAAATCTCCTTATAACAAGAACGAAAGTAAAAGACATGATAGACGGCGGATACGTCCGTGTTGCCGGAAAAATACCAAAACCGTCAATGAAGACCAGAATTTGTATGGAAATTGATGGTGAGATTCCTGCGGAAGAACCTTTATCGCTTACCCCACAGGAAATACCTCTTGATATCTTATACGAAGATGAATATTTTCTTGCTGTAAACAAGCCGAAGGATATGGTTGTTCATCCCTCTTTCGGGCACAGAGAGGGCACTCTGGTCAACGCTGTGCTGGCATACCTCGGACATAGAGAGGAAGAGGGCAGGGGAAAGGCAAATTTCGAATGTCGATTTTCGAATGTCGAATTTGATGATCAAACAAACTTAATAGAAGATAATTTAAACTCTATAATCCAAAATCCACAATTTGCAACCATGCGTCCCGGCATTGTCCATAGATTAGACAAGGGTACGACTGGTGTAATAATTGTTGCAAAAGATTCCAAAACTCAGGAGATGCTATCCGCGCTTTTCAAAAAAAGAGATATACAAAAAACATACAGGGCAATTGTCGAAGGTGTATTGAATAAAAAAACCGGCATAATTGAGGGAAATATCGGCAGACATCCTGTTGACAGAAAGAAAATGGCTGTGCTCGATGATGGCGGCAGGGATGCGTCAACCTCATTTAAATTAATAGAACAGCTAAAAGATTTCAGCTACATAGAAGCATATCCCAAAACCGGCAGAACTCATCAGATCAGGGTACACCTTTCTCATATAGGCCATCCTGTTGCCGGGGATGACATGTATGGGAAAAAAGCAAAGAATATAACGGATAGACCGCTACTCCATGCATACAGGATCAGGTTCGCGCATCCCATTAAAGATACACCGATTATTATTGAAGCGCCGATACCGGATGATATGACTGATTTTATTGAGAAACATAATTTGTAGCTACTGGTATTGTCAAAAGTTTCTTGCCTCTTGCTCTTATTCTTGAGCAGTTTGTCTTTGTTCACTTTGTCGGTCAATGGCATTTCGGGAATATCCATCTTTGGCGGTCTGCTGCGCTTTGCGATCTTCCGACGTACGTTCAGTACGTCTACAGCCTGCAAAGCTTACAGCCCATCCAAACCTGAACATTCTCGAAATGCCATCGCCCACTCAAGCCGGATTTGCATCTGTCTTTATTTACTGATGCCAATCCGGCGGAAATGAAGAAATTATTCTTCATTTCCCATAATTCCTCCTGTCTCCTCCTGGTTTCTCCTTGCAAACGCCTGTTAATACTCACTCTGTATATTGTTTTTTCATGCAACTTTTGACAATACCTGTTTACTTTTATGAAAGTTAGTTAGAACATACCTTTTTTTCTCCATAATTATGTTTTGGGTGATATAATGTGTTGTATGAAGCAGGTATCGGGAAATGCACACAAACCAAGGCTTTACAGGAAAACAATAGAGATAGTATTTCTCATGTCTGTTTTTATTATTTTAATTGTTTTTACTGCCTACGCGAAAGAATCTGGTTGTGTAAAGTGTCATACGGAAGAAAAGATTCTGAAACCGCTTGTGGTTGTGCCTAAGATCAGCGAGGAAGCAGGAGGCGGGTGAGCAGGTGCTCCTCCGCCAGTTAGGCCGGAGACTTATTTCAAACGATATCTGGTGGATAAAGCACTCCTGGATGAGGACCCTCATTTTAGCGATGGTTGCAAACCATGTCATATGGGCAATGAAAAAGAGCATGAAAAGGAATCTGCGCACAAAAATATAATTAAAAGACCATCTGACGACCTGAAGATGTGCGGTAAATGCCATGCTGATATTGCCGGAAAATACTCAAAATCGCTTCATTATACAGTGCATGGATTTCAACAAAGCATTTCCAGAAGATTCTCGAAAAATGAGGATATAATATTTAAAAAGAATGTTTTTGGCTCATCGTGCAAGAGCTGCCACGCCTCATGCGGTGATTGCCATGTTCGTTCCCCGTCTGTGGAAGGTATAAGCGCTGGCCTTATTGAAGGACATAAATTTGTAAAAAAAGATGAAGGAAAAACTTGCGCCTTTTGTCATGGCGGAAGGGTTTACCCGGAATTTACGGGTGAATACGGCGCAGGTGTTGATGTACATTATCAGAAGGGCATGACATGTATGGATTGTCACAAGAAAGCAGGGATGCATGGCGACGGGAATATGTATCTGACGAAGAATGAGACAAAGGCAAGGCCAAAGTGTAAGGATTGCCACAAAACAGGAGATGAGACAAAAGCAACAGTAAAACTGGCGCATTCAAAGCATGATGGAAAAGTGAGCTGTTACGGTTGTCATTCTCAGGGAGAATATAGAAACTGCAATGATTGCCATATTGGAAAAGGTTCAACTTCAAAACCGGGTTTTATACTGGGAAAGAGTCCTAAAGACGAGAAAACCCTTACAACATTAAGAATAATACCCATAGTAAGAGATACTTTTTTGAAAGAGGGTATAAAGATGGAACTCTTTGATACTGTTACTGATTATAAGGCGACGGCTGTCCATAATATTAAGAAAAAAACAGACAGAACGCGTTCCTGTGATGTATGCCATGTGGAAAAAAAGAATTTTCTTACCAAAGAACTGCTTATAAAGAACGGCTCAAAGGCAAATGAAAATTTGATATTCGACATGAAACCCTTAAAAATTAAATAGGTATTGTTAAAAGTTACATGAAAAAATTGTACATATAATGATTATGGATAAACTTTTACAAAGAGAAAACAGGGGAGATAAAGTGAAGTATGGGAAATGAAGAAGTCATTCTTCATTTCCGCCGGATTCATATAAACGTATATGTGAATCCGGCTTGGAGTGGTTAACGGCATATCGGGATTGTTCAGGTTTGGATGGGCTGTAAGTCTTACAGGCCGGAAGCCAAGGTAATATGGTCAAACTTGTTTTAGCCGGGTACCCACGAGCAGCCAATTGGACAGAGGGCAGCCGACTATCA
>CAZHHX010000084.1:0-8152 GCA_964532465.1 uncultured Syntrophorhabdaceae bacterium
TTCTGAGTGGACGAGGATACTTTGAGATTTACTGCCAGATGGGAAAGGAAGGCCTCGATTTCCGCGCTTCCCATTTCTGCCGGGTCCTTGCTTTTGTGAAATATTATGTAGCGGTGAATCCAGGGAATATAACTTTTTTCCGTGCGGATTGAGTAATGTTTTAACCTGATAAGATTGCGTACCTGCTCAAAGAGCGGATTATCCGGCAGGGCCTCCTCTGATCGCTTGATATGATTTGTTTTTTTCTCTTCCTGAATATGAGATGTCAGCGTTTGCAGGGCTGGGTCAATATCAAGGTCTTCACCGGCAAAGACGGAAAGGATTTTATCTAAAATCTGTCTGGAATTGGGAAAGCTCCAGTATTTTTTCTCTTGATTCCACTTATGGCCGGGGATGGTTTTGACCTTCTCTACAAAGAAAGGGTCATATTTGAATGCAACCGTTAAGCTCCCCGCATTGTCTTTGCTTACAGAAACTCCCACGATACCCCCGTTTAATGGAATATTTTATCAAGTTATTTAACAAGCTGTCAAGAAATTGTTTATGTTTATATTCGATATAATTGAGGAAAAAGGCAAATAAATGACCCGGTGGCAGGATGGAACAAAAAACAAATCATGTACAGCCGGGTAAATGCCTGACAATGGGGGGGAGAGTCCGCCGCAGGCGTACTGCCTTTAATCGCCTGCGACGAACTCATGCAACAAAGGGAGCTGGAGTAGTTTATTTGTGTGCGCTACTTGGCTACTTGGCTCTTTCGAGTATTGTTACCAATCCTGTATCACCATCTAATTTTACTAAATCACCTGTTTTTATAAATTGTGTACCCTTGCCTGTACCGACAACGGTAGGCAGTCCGTATTCTCTGGCAACAATTGCAGCATGACACATGGGTCCGCCCACATCTGTTATGGCGCCGACAACAGTTGAAAATGATGGCGCCCAGCTCGGGGAGGTGCTTTTTGCCACAAGAATCTCGCCCGGTTGCAGGTCTGCAAGCTGCTCAGGGCTGGTTAAAACCCTTGCTTTTCCCTGAACAACACCGGAACAACCAGGATTACCCTGTAATTCATTCGATGCAGTTCCACCTTCTCCTCCTTCATCGCCGGAGAGCCATGATGTGAGCGTGCTGCTCGTAATACCCCAACTTATGATAGTAAAGGGCTCTGTGACAACTTCAGGCGGTGTTCCCAGTGCAGGCGGGGGTGACCATTCCGAGAGTTTCTTATATACATCTTTTCTCCAGGCAATCTCTTTAGGCCAATAAGACGGTCCTCTCGATTTTACGCCTGTTGTCCATCCGGTAACCATGTCCCATATGGCTGACTTGATTTCATCACGTTTTAAATACCATATGTCCTCGACATCTTCAAAGAAACCCGCATTTTTAAGTATCTTTCCCACCTGACGTACTTTCGTCCAGAAAATGGTGTGGAACCACTGTTCAACATAGAAGTTGTGATCTTCTGCATAGGGCAGTACAAGACGTGCCAGACCAAGACCCTGATCAAAAGCCTCTCTATCAGTATCGGTCTTAATAAGCGCTCTGTATTCTTCGGTAATCCGATCTCTTTCAGCAAGAATATTACCTTTTTGCCTGCCGATTACTTTGCCTGCCTTCAGGGCTTTAACATTCGATTTAATGGCTTCAAAGGGTATATTGAGATTGTCATTCCAGCTTGTTTCAGTATGGAACCAGCCGGGACCGGTTGATATATGGAACCATGGGTATCTTGCAACTTCAAGTTCCTTAAGCCATTCTTTACCTTTCGCATTCTTTTCCAGTTCCTTCATTAATTCTGCCGCTTTCAGAGGTTTTGCAAACTCGTCTTCAATTCCGAGAGCAACTGCTAATTTAGCAAGTCTGACAAGCTCTTCCTCCGGCTTAAACAGAACAGGATCAAATCCGGCAGACATTTTCGTTAAGGTTGGTACGGGAATGCCGGGAAATATCTGGTCCGCTGTCTGAAAGAAAGTTACCTGTGCCGCATAGGAAAGATTCAGCATTTCAAAATGGTACTGCCAGCATAAAAGACCGAGATCAATCAGTTCATCCCACTGTTTTAAAATTTTATAGCCGCTGCCTACTCCAAGTCCTTCTTTGATAACGCTTATATCTTCCATTTCAGGCAAATCAGTGAAATTCATTGCCTCAAGCTTATCGAGGACAATACCCATTTTCTTTTTCCAGTTCTCGTACATTGTCTCCCAGTTCTGGAAATAATACCCGGCCCGTTCCATGAAGTGGGGCACTCTCTTCTCGATTTCCCCAGGGTCAGCAACGCCTACAGGACTGATATACACGTAACCGTTCACAATCCTGTGATCAATACCCATTGCCGGCGGAATAAGCCAGTGACGGGTGTTGTACTGCGAGAGCGCCATTGACCATGCCTCATCCCATATAAGATCAAAGGGATAGTGAGGAATAGGATAGTGCAATCCATCATAGAACCAAATTTGTTCGCTTTCAAAGGCAGCCCTCTCCGGGTCATCCTTTGAAAACTGATATTGATAGGGATACATCTTTTCCCAGCCTTCTGTACCTGGGATAACAGGAACATCATGTGGATCCATAAACTTTTTTGCCATAAGCTTCATTCTCCTCTCTTTAGTTTATTATTTCTGTCAGCTTCCAGATTCCATTTACACCCATGGCATCTTCCTTAAACCCTGACTCCATTAATACACTTATTTAAGATAGCAATTATCAATATACTTATAATTAATATAGCAATTATCGAGCCATATACTAATTAACCATATAATCAATACCTTATAAAAATACGAAGATTATATATCTGTCATATATGACAGATTACAACTGAAATGTATCTCAGTTCGTACAATAACTGTCAAATATGTCATAATTTATAGGGCATTTTTCCTCAACTGCGAAGGAGAAATGCACTATTCCTGCAAGCGGACAGGACATCAAAATGATAAAAACCGCAAAAATCTTTCCCAACAGGCTGCGAGGAATTTGTTCGATTATAATTGAAAAAATATTGACAATTAATTTTAATCCGGGGTACAGTATCCCGATATGAAGAAGTTAGTGATAAATAAAGACATAACAATACGAAGGAAGGTTTATAACCACATCCGCGAGATGATTTTAAGCGGCGAAATAGCGCCGAATGAACGGTTAATTGAGACAAAAATTGCCGACGAGATCGGAACATCGCGTACCCCGGTAAGGGAAGCTCTTCACAGCCTTGAACTTGAAAAACTTATCACATCAATACCGAGCGTGGGTTATGTGGTCAGGGCCTTAAGTGAGGAGGATGTATCGCAGATATGCGATATTCGCGCTTTGATCGAAGGCTTGGCTGCCCGCTGGGCAATAGAGAAGGCGCGCGAAGAATTAATGAATGATCTGGCAAAAAACATAGCAGCCGCTGAAATTGAGGTTGAAAAAGGAAATATAAAGTCCTTTGTTGAATTAGACGGCCAGTTTCACGAAATTATTTCGAAACACAGCGGCAGCGAACGCCTGCTTGAGTTAACGCAGACTCTGAGGCGGCATATGCTGAGATACAGGGCGCAGAGCATATTTTTAAAAGATGTTGTTACGCGCGCCATTGACGGCCACAAAGGGATACTTAAGGCTATGGAAACAGGCGATATCCAAAAGGTAAATGAGGCAATCGCATACCATCTGAAACAGTCAAAAAACGACACGCTGCGCTATGCCTTCGATAAAGGACAGGCGGATAAAACCGATAGGGCGCCGGCAGAAGAAAGGACGGACAATGATTGAAATCAAATTTTTCGGCAGAGGAGGACAGGGGGCAGTCATCGCATCCCAGATACTGGCAAAGGTTTTTTTCAGCATGGGGAAGTATCCGCAGTGCTTTTCCCTCTTCGGCGGCGAAAGGCGGGGCGCCCCTGTGGCGAGTTTCCTGCGGGTTGATGATAAAAAAATCCTCTTAAAATGTGAGATTGCCAGACCCGATGAGGTAATTTTTATGGCCCCGGACTTAGTTGACGAGAAAGAGATTGACGCCATATTAAAACCCGGCGGGCTGATTCTCATCAACAATTCCCTTACTGCTAATGATTTTAAGGCATTACGCAAGTTCCGCCTTGCCCTTGTGGACGCCCTTTCTATTTCTGAAGACTTGGGGCTGGGCGCCATGATTAATACGGCAATGCTCGGCGCCTATGCTAAGGCAAGCAATGCTGTGTCCATGGAATATTTGGAAAAGGCGATTAAAGATACGGTTCCTGCCAGAATTGAAGAGAATATTGCCGCTGCCAGGAGGGCATACGAACTGACCCGGCTTTTTACGGAGGCACAATAGATGGATAGTCCTACAATAACGATCAAGGATATAGAAGCTGTCTCCCTTTTTTCAAGAGGCTCAACGGAAATATTTAAAACCGGACAGTGGAGTTCTAAAAAACCTTTTTATATTGAAAAGATATCCCCATGCAGGGAAGCCTGTCCCGCAGGCAACGATATTTCCGGTTTTCTGTCTTTAGCCGCGGAGAAAGATTTCGATCACGCGCTGGAGGCGCTTCTTCAGGAAAACCCCCTTCCCGGCGTATGCGGCAGGGTTTGCTACCATCCCTGTCAGGCTGAATGCAACAGAGGCCGGTATGATGAGGCTGTGGAAATTAGGAGTCTGGAGCGCGTTATCGCAGAGGCCGGCACTGCTTTGCCGAAAATGTTCAGCCCTGTCGCTCCTGATCCCAAAAACATTGCCGTAATCGGTTCCGGCCCGGCAGGTCTGTCAGCAGCATATTTTCTGGCACGGCTGGGCCACAAAGTCAAAATATTCGAGAAGTTCAATGAACCGGGCGGAGTGCTCAGATACGGGATTCCTGACTACCGCTTGCCGAAAAATATTCTGAAAAAAGAGATAGACCGGATAATTGCTCTGGGGATAGACATAGAAACAGATGTAAATATCGATGGAAAAATGCTGGATAACATTAAATCCGCCTATGATTTTCTCTTTCTTTCTGTGGGGGCATGGATTCCCCGGAAAGCGGGCGCTTTGGGCGAAAATACGCAGGATGTGCTGTACGGGCTTGACTTCCTTTCTGACAGAAATAATCGGGAAAGATATAAGGACAAAAGACATGTTGTAGTTATCGGCGGCGGCGATGTTGCCGTGGATGTGGCAAGAGTCGCTCTACGTTTATGCGCCCCCGGTGTTAAAGTTACCATGATTGCCCCTGAAGCTCTTGATGATTTTCCGGCTATCCCTGAAAACATCAAAGAAGCCCGTGAGGAAGGGGTCAAAATGATCGGAAGATATAAACCGGCTGAGTTTATCGTAACCGACAGAGGCCTGGAACAGATCCGCTTAAGCAGGACAAAAGTCCGGAAAGACCCGAAAACAGGCATTTACACAATGACGCCTGCAAGAGGCAAAGACCTTATACTTGAAGCTGACCTTGCAATTGTTGCAATCGGGCAGACATCTCATGTTGAATCTTTCCCGTCAGAAATACTCGATGGCGATTCCGGCAGGGTCTTTGTGAACGAGTTCGGCATGACCCGGATCGGGAACATTTACGCGGGCGGCGATTTAATCAGGCAAAGGCCTGCTGTTGTCGACGCAATTGCTTCCGGGAAAAAAGCGGCTTTTGCGATCCATTTGCAGGCATCAGGGGGCAGGAGTGAAGAGATCATGTCTTTGCTGCAACTCGGCGCCGGGTCTTCCTTATCTTTTCAGGCTTATATGGATTCCCGGGAGAAAGTTCCAAATGAATTATTTAAACCGCTTAAAACCGTTGTACAATTTTCAGAACTCAATACACTGCTTTACAGGAAGACTCCGCCCAACTTAGGAGAAAAAATCCCTCCGAAATTGAGAATAGAGGGTTTTGAAGAAGTCAGTAAAGGGTTGGATGTATCAAATGCAATTGAAGAAGCGAAAAGATGCTTTTATTGCGGGAAATGCATCCGATGCGACCTCTGTTTCCTCCTCTGCCCTGATATTTCGATAATTAAAGCAGGAAATGACGGATACATTGTAAAAACAGATTATTGTAAGGGCTGCGGCATCTGCGCCACATCCTGCCCAAGGCACGTAATAGAGATGGGAGGCGGCCAATGAAAGAACTGTTGACAGGAAATTACGCGGTGGCAGAGGCAGTCCGTCTCGCGCGGGTGCAGCTTGTGGCAGCCTACCCCATTACCCCGCAGACCCCTATTTATGAGAAGCTCTCTGAAATGGAAATGGAAGGAAAACTTAAAGGAATTATGATGAGGATGGAGTCGGAACATTCGGCCATGGCAGCCGTGGTGGCAGCTTCCCTCACCGGCGTTCGCACCTTCACTGCCACAGCCTCACAGGGCATTGCCCTTATGCACGAAATGCTCCACTTTGCTTCAGGAAACAGGGTGCCTGTAGTCATGTGCAACGTGAACCGCGTAATCGCCATCCCCTGGGCATTCGGGAGCGATCAGTCCGACAGCCTCGCCCAGAGAGATACAGGGTGGCTGCAATTTTACTGTGAAGACGCCCAGGAAGCCTGCGATACTGTTATCCAGGCCTACAGGATTGCCGAGCAGATTCTCCTTCCCGTCATGGTCTGCATGGACGGTTTTTTCACCTCCCATTTTCTGGAACCCATCGAGATACCTGACCAGGCTTCAGTTGACGCCTTCCTGCCGCCCTTTTCCCTGCCCACGCGTTTCGACATTCACAACCCCGCCTATATCGCGAACGTGGTGAATGCCGACCAGTACATGCAATACCGGCAGCGAACTTTCGAAGATATGGAAAAGGCTAAACCAATAATAAAAGAGGCAGACAGGGAATACCGGGAAATCATCGGCAGAGGCTATGATATGATAGAGGCAATTAATACGGATAACGCTGAGATCGTTCTTGTTACAAGCGGGGCCATGACAAGCACGGCCCGCATGGCAATACAGTCTCTCCGTGATAAAGGGTATAAAGCAGGACTGCTTAAGATGAAAGCCTTCAGACCTTTCCCGACTGCAGAGGTGCAGGAGGCATTGAAGGATATTCCCAGGGTAGCAGTGCTGGACCGGAATATCTCCATCGGGAAAGAGGGGATATGGTGCCAGGAACTGAAGGCCGCCCTCTATCCGCTTGATCGCCGTCCTCTTATAACCGGCTACATTGCCGGAATCTGCGGTTCCGATGTGTCGCCGGACATGATCGAAGGCATGGTTCTCGATGCCCTGAAAAGAAACGAGGCCGGGGAATTGCCTGTATGGGTGCGGAGGGATTAAATATGGTTATCGAACAGACAGAAAAAGAAATTATGCGGTCAGGGCATATGGGATGTCCGGGCTGCGGATTGGCAAGCACCATGAGACTTGTATTGAAAGCGCTGGGAGAAAAAACAATTGTTGTTATTATCCCCTCTTGTGCCGCTGTTATCAGCGCGGCCTACCCGAACAGCGTTATGGATGTGCCCAGTTTCCATTCGGCCTTTGAGATAGCCGCCCCCACCGCGGCAGGCATAGCAAATGCCCTGAAAATCCGCGGCGAAGAAGACACGACAGTGCTTGCATTCGCCGGCGACGGCGGGACCTTTGATATCGGGCTTCAGTCCTTGTCAGGCGCGGCGGACCGGAATGACAATTTTATCTATGTCTGCCTCGACAATGAGGCGTATATGAACACCGGCATCCAGTCAAGCTCCGCGACTCCCGGCAACGCCTGGACTATGACAACTCCTGCCGGCAGGCAGGGGAAAAAGAAACAGTTTATGCAGATTATCGCGGCCCACAGAATGCCCTATGCCGCGACTGCTGCTATGGGTTATCCTTTAGACCTTATGGAAAAGGTGAAAAAGGCAAAGGGCATCAAAGGCACAAAATTTATCCATACTCTGGCTCCCTGCCCCACAGGCTGGAGAATGCCTGAAGACCTTACCGCGAATTCAACCATGCTTGCCGTGGAAACAAAGCTCTTCCCCTTATATGAGATTGTTGACGGCACGCAATACCGGATCACCCATGAATCTCAAGGCCTGCCGATTGAGGAATATCTCAAAATACAGGGAAGATATCGTCATTTAAGTGAAGAACAGGTGCAGCAAATGCAGAAAGAAGTGGATGAAGGATGGGAAGAGCTTGCAGGAAAAATAAAGAGGTGCATATAATTCCAATTCAAAATCAAAGCGCTATCTTCGTTGGCTTCGTCATCAGTCTCCT
>CAZHHX010000085.1:0-7965 GCA_964532465.1 uncultured Syntrophorhabdaceae bacterium
GAATTACCTTGGCCCTTATGACCGTGTAGTGGGTATATACCATGGCCCTCGACAGCTGTTCCATGATTTACAATTTCTCCGCAACAGTTGCGGAGAAATTATCTTATGCGGTAATGACCGGCAGTCTTCATTAAAAATCCCTTACGCTAAAGTAAACGGTGTTGCCAAGGCGGTATCGAGAAAGACGTTGTTATCTTTTATTTATTTTGGTATATTCCTTTGAAAGGTTGGCAACGGCAATGTTTGCCGCGCACCCCGAATGGTGAAGAGATGGAAGAGTTGCCTATAACAAAAGAAGATGTATTAAACAAACTGCACGAGAATAGGACAAATTTGCAGGTCCTGGGAGTAAAGCGAATCGGACTTTTCGGGTCTTTTGTTCGTGGTGAGCAGAAAAATACAAGCGATATTGATTTTATCGTTGAATTCGAAAAAGATGAAAAAACATTTGACAACTTCATGAACCTCTCTTTTTTTCTGGAGGCATTGTTTCAACGGAGAGTCGAACTCGTTACTACAGAGTCCTTGAGCCCTTATATCGGGCCTTTCATTCTTAAAGAAGCGGAATATGTCAGCCTCGCCGCTTGAGTATCTGCGGCATATCCTGCATTTTTTTGTTTGTCAGGTTTTAAAGCAAAATATATTTTCACTAAAGTTTTTCAAAAATATTGACAAAAGTATAAAATAGGGTAATACTGTTGGTATGAAAACTGCTATTTCAATACCCGATGAACTTTTCCATCAAGTTGATGATTTTGCGAAGAAACAAAAGCGTTCAAGAAGCGAGGTCTTTGCGGTTGCGACAAAGGAGTATCTGGAACGACTCAAATCAAAAACTGTCCTTGATTCATTGAACGATGTTTATTCTGTTGCTGAAGCGCCTGAAGATGTCGAAGTCAGAAAGAAGGCAACAAGTCATTTCAAGAAGAATGTCCTGAAGGATACTTATTGAATTCTTCCGTCAGGCAGGGCGAGCTGTTTTGGGTTGATTTCGGCGATCCTGATGGTTCGGAGCCTGGGTATAACCATCCCTGCGTTGTCATTCAAAACGATATATTCAATCAGAGCAAAATTAACACCGTTGTTGTCTGTCTCATAACCTCAAATCTACGCCTTGCAAAAGCGCCTGGAAACGTATATCTCCAGAAGAGTGAAGGAAACTTACCCAAAGACAGCGTTGTCAATATTTCCCAGATTATTACCGTAGACAGATCTTTGCTTAGGGATAAAATAGGAGCCCTTTCACGATTGACAATGGAAAAAATCATAGATGGAGTAAAACTCATTATAGAGCCAAGGGAATCATTGGACGGTTAAGGGACCATGTTGGGGACGCCCATAACTATATAACTAACTTTTCCCCACCTAAAGGAAAATTGAATTGGTTGTTTGATCCCCGGTGAACTCGCCCCTTTTTCTTGCCCCTCGATTTAGCCCTCGGGGTGATTCATTGCCATTCTTCCGTAAAGTCAATGGAAACGCAAGGAACATTTTATCAGCAGTTTTATTTTTTAAGCAAGCGCGAGACATTTTTATCTTTTGCTAAAACAGTTTTAGCAAAAGATAAAACTTCCCATAAAGCCCTATCCCTCCTTGATTTGTATTAGAAATGTTTTTGAATATGTCAGGAAACTTTCTTTTTCTTTTTTGTTGTGTGAAGCTCTGTATTTTCTCTATGTTCGTATATGTCTTTCCTGAGAAGGAGAATCTCGTTACTGATTTCTTTGAGCTCTTTGACATTTTCATCTATATGCCGGTCAAGTTTCTCATTCAATAGATTTTGTCCCTCAATTATCGTATCGAATTTTTCACTTATATCTTCAAGAATTATTTTGAATTCATCCCCCTTCATTCTATCTCCTCACGAATAGTTTTTATTAGATTCAATCTTTTTTAAAAAATTGTCAAGTTCAAAAATATAATCCAAAGGGGAGACTCTGCAATGCGCTTTTCTTTCCATTTTTATTTGCCTTCGGCAAATTGAAGCGTTGTCTGCAGACTGCAAACAAATGTAAGGAGATTTTTATCGGCGGAGGCATTTTTTAAGCAGGCACGAGAACTTTTTTATTTTGCTCTAACAGTTAGAGCAAAATAAAAACTCCCCATTAAGTCTTGATATACCTTGTTTTACATCAGGCGGGTTGTAAATTTGTTTTTGAAATTGGTGGTGATCGGGACAGATTTGAAAATTCTTTGAATTCCTGCAAACCGTTACCGTTCCTTGATTTACAATCTCTCCGACACTGTGTCGGAGAGATTGTTTCCTATGGTAATAACCGGCAGTCTTCATTAAAAATCCTCTCGGTGAGAGATACACTCTCTTATTTTTTCTGTTCAGCTCTCTCATGCAGTCTGTCCCGAAACTTGATATATTGGATCATATCAAAAAGGCTGAAAACGATGTGGGGATCTCCCATATAGTTAAGGTCATTGTTCACTATTTCGGGAATATCCCTGAAGCTCCATTTCCCATCCGTAGTAAACTGGTCCATAAACTTATCATCTTCAATTGATTCCGGTGGATAGTATTGAACACAGTATCGCCGGTTCATATTGTGATAAAGCAGGGGAACATTGATGATCGCTTTATGATTACAGGATTCACAGGTGAATATATTAATGTCGGCATCAAATAACCGGTTGCGGAGATTGGGATCGACGGTGACATTAAGTGAATCCCGGACTTCAACTTGCTGTGTGTTGCCGCATTGCGGACATATAAGTTCATGAATTTTCATTCCTGATTTCTCCTCCATCATCAACTTTATTTACAGATAATCTATTACAGTATTTTCTTGTTTCTCATCGCATGAATAATAAGAAATGTATTCCACTCTTTTTCAGTATCACCCCAGGTGCCATTTTTTCAGAATGCTGTTTTAGCAAATGCAAGGTCCATTATTTGCTGCCCCAGGGTATGATGGGAACCGTAGAGATGGAATTCTGAGGACTTCCTTCAATAAGCTTCTTGCTGACGGCCAGGTAGACCAGGGTGTTATGTTTCTTATCAAACATGCGGATGACCTTGGTTTTTTTGAAGAAGACGCTGGTTTTCTCACTGAAGACATTCTCCTGATTGGGTAGCTTGTCCGGCAGTGATATGGGACCGGTTTGCTTGCAAGAGATGGAGAAGAGCGAGGGGTCTTCGGCAAGACCAACAACGCTACTCCAGCCGCCTTTTCGGGCCTGGCTGATATGGCAGGTGACTCCAGGCACTTTAGGGTCTTCAAAAGCCGATACACAGACCGAATCGTTGGGGCTCAGAAACTTAAAAGTTGTGTCCAGACACCCAATGTCGTCAGCCCGGACGGCCGCGTTGATACTGGCAAAAAACACATAAAGAATCAGCGCCAGCATCATTGCTGCGGTTCTCATATTCTACCTCCTGCTGTCTGTAAATTCATTTTCATCCGGAGCGATCCCCAAGGATCTGCCATATGTTTCATTTTCGAAATGTTTTTTACAATTTCAAGGTGTTCCGGCATTTAACACCTCGGCATCAACTTCTCTGATATCTGATCCTGCTACGCCTTATTATTCTCAATAATATCATAGACATCTTTTCTGTGAAGAATCCCAAGGATAAGAACTTCAATTTTTTGTATTTTAAAAACAACCCGGTAATCCCCGACTCTCAGTTTCCAATATCCTTTAACTGTTTTTCGTAATGGTTTTCCATAATCCTGTGGTGCGACGGCAAGCCGTGTCTCTATGGCTTGCCTGATTCTCTCCTTCATTTTACTGTCCAGCTCGGGAGTATCTTCGTTCTTGACGGATGGGTGGTATTGCAGTATGTATGGCATGTCAGTCCCATACATCCTCATGAGAGAGGGGCTTCATTGAAGATGCTTCCCTTGTTTCGGCGAATATAGCCAATGCCTGATCTTCCTGTAATTCAATAGCTTCCCTGACAAGGTCTCTTACTGTCATAGACATTGACAGTCCCTGTCTTTTTGCAATTTCACTTACAGCGGCGTAAAGTGGTTTTTCCATTACGACATTCACTCTTGCATTTTTCGTAGGCATAAAGACCTCCTTTATTCCAAAAAAAGTGTAGCACTTATGGTACACCTTAGTCAACAGATAATACTATTGTAGCAGGAAGATTTCGGACACTTAGGAGACATTCTTTAAATAACAAATAACCTTCTCTTGCCAATAATAAAAACCATTTGTTGTTTGAACCCCGTGATACCGCCCCTTTTTTATTTTGCTCTAACAGTTAGAGCAAAATAAAAAATCCCCGTCAAGCCTTGATATACCTTGTTTTACATCCTGCGGGTTATAACTTTGTTTTTGAAATTGGTGGTGATCTGGACAGACTCAGAAAACCCATAAATCTTTCTAAACCGCTGCCGTTCCTTGATTTACAAATTTTCCGACACATTGTCGGAAAATTTACCTCCTACGGTAATAACCGGTAGCCTTCATCAAAAATCCCCTCAGCCCTATAAAAACGGGCTTACGTCCAAGTCTGGCCATGATTCACGTTCTACGGGTTCTCTGTGTTTATTTCTTAATGAGCAGTGCTAATGAACGTCTTACTTTGCACATATGTCTTGTGTTGAAAGGGGAAATTGAACCGGTCCCTTAAGTTATCTCTATCTATCGAGAAGTTTACGGATATCTTCGATCAGGACAGGCAGATGATTTGTAACGGCATTCCAGACAATCAGGTCATCTACAATGTCATAGCCGTGTATCAGGATGTTTCTGAATCCAATAATACGATGATATTCCGATACTTCTTCCAGAATATTCTCATCGATTCTTTTGATTCTGTTGAGAGCCTCTCCGATAATCTCAAAATCCCTTTCCACTGCTCTCTGGGTAATTGGACTGTCTTTGTATACTTGATAGTCTATGTTGTGAGTGAAAGTTTCTATTTCTTCTGCGGCCTGTAAGATGTCAAAGAGATTTTTTTGTATCTCATCTTTCATAAATAACAGTCCTTGTTTTTTCGACTGAGTTTCTGAAGACAGGGTTTTTAAATGGCTTGTCAACGGCAAGGTCAACCTGGCGGTTAAATATCTTTTCAAGACCTTCCTTTAAATCAAAGTATTTTGCAAACAGATCAATATGTATATCTCTGTCGAAGACTACAAGAATATCAATATCGCTGGCCGGGCCAAAGTTGTCTGTTAGAGCTGATCCGAAAAGGGCCAGACGTTTTACAGACAAGGCCTTGCAAATACTTTCAATCTCAGGTGTAAGCTGTATTAAATCAATCATATTGAATTATTATGGCTGATTGTCGGGAAATGTTCAATCTAATTGTTTATTTATACAAAGGGTCTGAGGCATTTGTAAAAAAATAATAGATTTTATGGTTTTTTTCAGGGAGAAAGGCGAACGAGGGAAGGGGGACATTCTTCAATAATTCGATATATGTTCTCCTCCAAAAGAAACCTAATCCTCGTGATTCTGCTCCTTTTTTTCTTGCCCCTCGGGTTTTAATATCCTGTAGTTTTACCTCGGGGTGATTCATTGCCATTCTTTTGCCTTCGGCAAATTGAACCATTGCCCGCAAACTTCATAAAAACGCAAGGAATATTTTATCGGCGGAGGGATTTTTTGGGCAGGCGCAAGACCTTTAGCTTTTTTTGCATCCACTGTGGATGCAAAACAGAAATTCCCCGTAAATCCCTGATATACCTTGTTTCACATCATGGGGGTTACGATAATATTTTTGAAATTGGTGGTGATTGGGACAGATTTGAAAATCCTTTGAATCCTTGCAAACCTCTGCTGTTCCTTGATTTACAATTTCTCCGCCACAGTGGCGGAGAAATTGTCTCCTAAGGCAATAACCGGCAGCTTTCATTAAAAATCCTCTCGGTGAGAAATATACTCTCTTATTGCTATCCAGGCACAATTTCTATTTTGGCCGCAATAAGCAGTGAGGAGTTATTAAATTACTTGAGAGCAACAATTGCCGAAGTATGGAAAAGAGACTATAATTAGGATCATTCAATACCATCTGAAAGATGAGGAGATGTTAAATGGCAAAAACCTTTCTGAAGACTAAACCGCAGGTGATAATGAAAGACGGCAAAACAAGCGCTGCAATAATAGACATTAAGGACTATTGTGAATTGCTTGAAAGGCTTGAAGATAAAGAAGACCTTGCAGGCCTTGATAAAATACGTATGGGTGGTATTCAGGTAAGAAAATTTGAGGACTTCCTGGCGGAACATGATAAAACTCTATGAACTTTACATAGAACGCCACGCAGAAAAGGACCTTCAAAAAATTCCTCCAACTTTCTTTTGTAAATTACTACAAAGATAAGAGAACTTTGTTCAGATCCTCATCCTCGTGAAAGCAGAAAAATAAAGGGCTCCCTAAAGGATTGGAGATTACGCATAGGTGATTATCGTGTTCTTTACGAGATTGACAATGCAGCAAAAAAAGATAATAATTATGCGCATCAAACATCGCCGTGAAACATGCCGTGGTTTATAAAGCCTTGTTTTCGATATTAGCGGTAATAGTGACGGATTCAGAAAATCATTAAATCCTTGCCATTATTTGATTTACAAATTTTCCGCCACATTGTCGGAAAATTCACCTCTTATCAACATAAACTGACAATAGCAATCCAAAATCTCTGCCGTCTGAGATACATTTTTGTTAATGTCGAAGAACTATTCTTGTTTTAGTCACCAACCCCCTGTTGGTTCATGTGTGGCAATGAATATTGAGGTCGATCTTTTAACAAGGAAAGCTCGTTAAAAATGTTAAGAAAACTCTCACTTAAAGTAACTTTTTTTCTGAAATGAAATTGCATTAAAAGATTAATACATTGTTTATAAGATTTGGCTGTGTCGACAATCTCCATGCTGATCGGATTATTATATCTATACCAAGTGATGTAATCATCACGGTGCTCCGGGGATAATAAACTAATATCCGGGGCCCCAAAACCAGATTTTTCATTTGGATGAGATAACAGATGAACTCCAAGTCTTTGCATAATTTTTCTTGATACAGGTATGGCCAAAACACCTAAATACTTTGCTCCTGAATAATAAGCGTAAGTGCATACTGCGCAAGAAAGACAGTGCGGGGCTATCGAAGCATATTGTTCATCTAATGCAAAAATGCTTTGATCACAAGAGTGGTCATTTTTCATGTAAGTCCTTGTACGCCTGTCTTTTGAAAGCATGTTATTTGCGACAAAACCAGTATTTAACCCCATAACTCCTACAATTCTATTATCCTTGTTTCTTGCTTCAAAAAGTACGCTGGGACGATAATAAAGTTTCATATTCATTCTGGGTTGCAAATATTTTATGCATGCAAATTTATAAGCATCCTCATAACCATCTTCATGATTCTGATAAAAATTCAAGTACATCATTTTGATTTCCCTCTATTGTAAGAAAATTTCCCCCCGTGATGCTGCCCCCCTTTTTTCTTTCCATTTTCTTCCAAACATCATAAAAATGCAAGGGTATAATTATATCTTGAAAAGAAGCAGGGAATGACGTATAGAAATCACACTGTGAAGATCGATTTCCATACCCACATTTATCCTGATCGTGTAGCCCTTAAAACGGTCTCAACTGTTTGTCAGCGGGCCGGGATTGACGCCTATACGGACGGCACCCTGGAGGGACTGAAAAGTTCCATGGCAGGCGCCGGGATTGATCTTTCCGTCGTGGCGGCTGTAGCAACAAAGCCGGAACAGGTTGTATCCATTCAACAATGGCTGACATCCATTCGGCAACCGGGTATTGAAGCGCTGGCCGCCATGCACCCTGCCGATCCCCTTGACTCCGGGCAGATGAAAATGCTTAAGGCAGAAGGGTTTCGGGGATTTAAATTTCACCCTGACTATCAGGATTTTTTTGTTGATGATCCCCGGATGTATCCTTTGTATGAAGCAATAGCGGCAGAAGGTATGTTCATTCTCTTTCATGCCGGGATGGATCGGGGACTTCCCCGCCCGGTCCATGCAAA
>CAZHHX010000086.1:0-7392 GCA_964532465.1 uncultured Syntrophorhabdaceae bacterium
GGGGTGCACCATGTGGGGGCATGAACCGTTGCAACGTTTGATATCGCACGAAAAGGCAGGGTTGATCTTGTCATGGTTCACACGAAATCACTTGAAGATAAATATATACATGAGGGATTCGAAACCCGAAGGATGGATTTTATGTACAACGATTTTGTCATTGTCGGGCCAAAGGATGACCCTGCCGGAATTAAGGGTATGAAGCAGGCCGCGGAAGCTTTGAAAAAGATTTCCGGAAAAGGCGCAACATTTATTACCAGAGGCGACAAGTCAGGGACACATGTGGCTGAAATGGTGATGTGGGAAAAGGCCGGCGTAAAGCCTGAAAGCCCGTGGTATTCTGTTTATGAAAAAGGCGCGGAGGGGAATGTTCCCACACTTCGCTACACAGACCGGAAGGGCGCGTATACGGTTATTGACAGAGCGACTTTTCTTTCAATTAAGGACTCGATAAAGCTTGTCGTGCTTGTGGAAGGAGATGAAATTCTTTTGAATTACATCTCGCTCATACCTGTAAATCCTAAGAAATTCCCCAGAGTAAACGAGAAGGATACCGCGATTTTTGTTCAATGGCTTACAGCGCCGGACAAAGGTCAGGCCATTATCAGGGACTTCGGCAAAGACAAATACGGCAGCCCTCTTTTTTTCCCGAATTCAAAGGAATGGAAAGATGCTCAGGGGCTGAAAAAATAATATCATTATAAAGGAGTAAGAATTATGAAAAAGTTGGCAAGTTTATTTTTAGTTGTATTGGCAGTATTTTTATTGTCCGGTTTTTCACCTCTTCAGGCAGTTGAGAAGAATATTATTATGGCTACCACTACGAGCACACAGGACTCAGGCCTTCTCGATATGCTTTTACCTGTTTTTGAAAAGAAAACAGGCTATTTTGTGAAAACTATTGCTGTCGGATCAGGACAGGCAATGGCAATGGGCCAGAAAGGAGAAGCGGATGTTCTGCTCGTACATTCTCCTACAGCAGAACAAAAATTTGTAAAAGAAGGATACGGCATTAACAGGCGGCTTGTTATGCACAATGATTATATTGTAGTCGGACCGGCCACTGACCCGGCAAAAATTAAAGGCATGAAATCCACCCTGGAAGTATTCAAAAAAATTGCTTCCACAAAAAGCCTTTTCATGTCAAGAGGTGACAATTCGGGAACCAACTCAAAGGAGAAGGAGATCTGGAAGGCGGCAGGCATTAAGAGTGATGGTGAAAAGTGGTATCAGCAGACAGGCCTCGGCATGGGACAGACACTAAGCGTCGCTTCAGAAAAAGCAGCATATACGCTTGCCGACCGCGGCACTTATCTGGCATTGAAGAAGAAACTTTCCCTTGACATACTGGCTGAAGGTGATGCCGTACTTCTTAATATTTATCATGTAATCGAGGTAAACCCCTCAAAATGGCCTAAAGTGAATGCTGCAGGAGCAAAGGCATTCGCGGATTTTATGGTATCAAAAGAAGTGCAGGACATTATAAAAACCTTTGGCGTGGAAAAATTCGGTTCTCCGCTGTTTTTCCCTGATGCCGGTAAAAAGGTGGAGGATCTTGGAAAGTAAAGAATAGAACCAAAGTCCTCAATAAGGGATTTGCGAAAACAAAAAAGAATAGAATAATAATTAATTTACAGTTAAACTTGCTTTGTCTTGCAGCTTTCCCGCAGGGCAAAGCAAGATTTTTTTTATAACAGAGGTTAATAAGATGGATTTGATCTTTGAAGGAATCAAAAAGGCATTTATACTGCTTTTTACCATGGACCAGGAAGTGTTGGAAATTACCTTCCTGTCTCTCAAGGTTTCCGGTATTGCTACTATAATCAGTCTTTTTCTCGGCGTATCAATCGGCACTCTTGTTGCTTTGACAAGATTTCCCGGAAAGAAAATTGTTGTCGGTCTTATAAATACCGCTATGGGGCTCCCGCCGGTTGTAGTCGGTCTTTTTGTTTCTATTTTCTTATGGAGAAGCGGCCCCTTAGGTTTTCTCGGACTTCTTTATACCCCGCTTGCGATTATTATTGCACAGTCGGTCATTGCGACTCCCATAGTTATGGGCATCACGGTTGCCGCCATGCAGCAGCTTCCCAGGAAAATGAGGCTCCAGATACTTGCTCTTGGCGCGAACAAACTTCAATTGGTCTGGATGCTTATCAAAGAGGCAAGGCTCTCCTTGTTCGCGGCAGTTATGGCCGGTTTCGGCGGTGTAATTTCAGAGGTGGGCGCTTCAATAATGGTGGGAGGGAACATTAAAGGCTATACGCGAGTTCTCACTACAGCTACGGTAATGGAAACAAGCAAGGGAAATTTTGATATAGCTATCGCATTGAGTATAATATTGCTTGCCCTGGCCTATTTCATAAATATCATTTTAACCTATGCCCAGCAGAGAGAAAGGCCGAGATAATAAAACTCGTGAAGCGTGAAGCGTTAAAGGTGAAGTGTTAAAAGATAAGAATAACATAAAAAAACGAGATTTGATTCAATGAATGAAAATATACCCATACTTGAAGGCCGCAATATCAAGGTTGAAAGGGGGAATGCCCTGCTTCTTGACATTCCGTCGCTGATTGTAAAAGAAGGCGAGGTTATATCTCTTATCGGGCCGAACGGGGCAGGAAAAACAACTCTCCTGCAAACTCTCTGCTATTTATTAAAACCATTTGAAGGTGAAATCCATTTCAGAGGCGAAAGGGTAGGAGAAAAATACCCTTTAAACATATACAGGCGCAAGCTTGCCATGGTTTTTCAGGAGCCTCTGCTTTTTGATACAACAGTTTTTAATAATGTCGCATCTGGCCTGAAATTCAGAGGCATTAAGGGAAGGGAAATTCAAGACATAGTTATGGTGAATCTGCAGCGCTTCGGTATCGAACACTTAAGCGACCGTTCTGCCAGAACCCTTTCAGGAGGGGAGGCTCAGAGAACAAGCCTTGCAAGGGCCTTCGCTACAAGGCCGGAGATACTCCTTCTTGACGAGCCCTTTTCGGCTCTTGATCCTCCTACGCGGGAGTCTCTGGTGGAGGATGTGGAAAGGATATTAAAAAAATCAAAGATTACAAGCTTATTAGTTACACATGACCGGATGGAAGCCTTAAGACTTTCACATCGCATAGCAGTAATGAAAGAAGGACTCATACTCCAGATAGGTCCGCCTACAGAGATAATGAATCATCCGGCCAGTGAATTCGTTGCTTCCTTTGTGGGTGTGGAGACAACTCTTTATGGAACTGTGCGAAGAAAAGAGGAAGGAATCCTCGAAATCTCAGTAGGAGACCAGACAATTGAAGCAGTGGGAAATGCAAATGCCGGGGAACATGTTATCCTCTGTATCAGACCTGAACATGTGGTTGTTTCCCATAATTCTGTTAGAGGATCTACAAGCTTAAGAAATATTTATAAAGGAAAGGTTTTGAAAGTTGCCCTTCTTGGTCCATATCAGAAAATACATCTTGATTGTGGTTTTCCTTTGGTAGCCTATGTCACGAATAATTCGAGCAAACGGCTCGATATTGAAGAAGGAAAAGAGGTAACTGCATCTTTTAAGGCAACATCCATCCATGTTATTTCCGGAATGGATTTACAGAATCAATAGAAATATCGTTGTCGGATACAGAATTTAGAAAATATAAAAAGGTGATTATATGCGAATTTATGTAGGTTTTGATGATACTGACATTGTGGGTTCAAAACGTGGAACAGGCAAGCTCGCACGGTGGTTTGAAAAAGAATTGCCGAAGGAATGTGCTGTATGGGGCGTTGTGAGGCAGCAGCTTCTTGTGGATGAGAGGATTCCCTATACTTCTCACAACAGTTCAGCATGTGTTGTTGTTGAGTGCCCTGATGATTTTTCCGTTGATCTTATTATTTCATGTGCAATTACACATATTGAATCAAATTATATTTCAGGAAGTGACCCAGGCCTCTGTGTTTGCCCTGAAAATCATTATGCTATAGATAAGCTAATTCCTTTTGGAAAACAGTGTACAGCAAGAATTGCGAGCCAGAAGGAAGCAATGGAGGCAGCGCAGGGCATACATTTGTCAGGTCATGGCGGAACAAATGACGGAATTATTGGAGCTGCTGCCGGGATAGGGTTGACAATTTACGGATGGAGCGGTAGATTTATAGAATATGGAAGTCTCCGTGATTTTCCAGAAAAAGTTTCCGTGGAAGATCTGGGAAAATCGGGAATAAGAGTGGTTTCAATTGACCGTGATGCGCCTATGCCTTTGGAGAATGATATGGTTCTCACCGGCGGTTGGTTAAGGCCAAGGCTCATAGGATCAGGACCGACAGTTCTTGTGACTTCCATAGAACAAAATGTGTGGCAGGCAGTTGGATTTAAGCACAGGAAATAGAAATCCGCTTATTTTTTCGTTAAAAGCCTGTATGCAGGTTAGATATGCAGGATGAGAAAGCGGGTTATATGCCGGTGATATCCTTTTCTGTCTGAGATAAAAATGGCACCCCTAATAAGTCGACGCAGGGTGATCTTCTGAAGGACATTGCTTTTTAAGATGAATATTTAAAGAGTATGTGTCTTGATTGAAGTGTATGAGAGCGTCGCAAAATAAAAATAGGAGGTATGGTCAAATGGCAGGAAAAATTTTTTATCGCGAGAGAGAGAAGGCGGATGAGGGCAAAAAGCAGCCGAGATTTAAACTGGTTGCTGTGGCGGATGTAAATCTGAAAATTTACGGCAAACATTTAAGAAAAAGCGAGCTTGAACAGATCGCCGGGGCTGTGGGAGCAGAGCTTGTCATGCTTTCACATGATGGAGACAAGAAGTATAAAGAAGCCGATAACGTGGAAGTATAATCAAATCGGCATTAAAAAAACAGTGAGGTAAACCAGGTATGACATTGGTAAGAGAAAAGGACGGAAGACGTCTGCATATTAAAAGTAAGCTAATGGGAGAAAGTCTTGTGGGCAGGGCTTTTATTGAAGAGCTTGAAACTCCCCCCCAAGAGCGGATTTTCCCGGATGTGGTTGTGCTTAAAATCGGCGGACAGTCTATCTGTGACAGAGGAGGCAAGGCGCTCCCGCCAATTATTCAAGAAGTTATTGAAAACAGCAGGCAGCACAAGATGCTTATAACAACAGGAGGCGGAACCAGAAGCAGACATATTTACACAATAGGTCTTGAGCTGGGAATGCCGACAGGTATCCTGGCAAAGTTCGGCAGCTCAGTATCCGAGCAGAATGCGCTTCTCGTTTCAACGCTTCTTGCAAAACACGGCGGCATAAAAATCGGACACGATGAGATTGTTAAACTGAATAATTATTTTGTCCAGGGGTGCATTCCTGTAATGCATGGCATGCCGCCTTATGATTATTTTGCATTGCCGCCTGTAAAGGGACGCATACCGATTCATCGTACCGATGTAGGAACGGTCCTCATGGCAAATCTGATTGGTGCACGTTCATGCATCTTTGTTAAAGATGAGAAGGGTTTATATACGGATGACCCGAAGAAGAATCCTGAAGCTGAATTTATCCCGGAAATTGGCGCAAAAACCTTGATGGAGAAGAACCTGGAAGATCTTATCGTTGAACGTCCATGCCTTGAAATTCTCCAGAACAGCGAGGTTCTTTCTGAAATTCAGATCATAAACGGTCTGGAGAAAGGCAACATAACGCGCGCTCTTAACGGGGAACGCGTGGGAACAATCATCTTTAAAGAATAATATGTAACAAATACTCTCTTTTTATGAAGAGGGAAAGTAGCAAAAGGTTTTAAACAATAAAAAGGGAGGCATTAAGCCTCCCTTTTCTTATGATAAACCAATTTTCTTAGAAGAAATACCATGCGCCGACTCTGACAGAATTCACAGAGCCTTTTGTATCATAAAACTGTCCGCCTCCAAGTGCCTGGAAATTAGCATAACGCGTATAGATGTTCGTATATTCCACTCCGAGCCTCATGGCAGTGTTTACATCATAAGAAAGGTTGACTATTGCGTGCTGAAGGGTTCTTACATTGGCTACATTGCCAACTGCAGCCTGCACAAAGGGCGAGCTGAAATTTACGCTTGCATATCCGTATATGCCTGAGATAAACAGTTTATCGGTAAAATAATATTGAAGGTTTCCGAATCCGCCGGTTATCACTGGCGCTGAGTAGTGTCTGTTGGCAACCGAGCCTACCGGATAGCTGGTGGTATAAAAGGTGGTTGTAAACCAGCTCAAATCCTGACCGGTGAATATGTTGCCGGAAAGAGCGAGGGCGCCGGTTTTGTCTCCCTTTTTCTCGGGGATTATGGGTATGAAGCCTTTGAGTGCAACACCCCAGGAAGTAACCGTATCATCACTATACTTCACAGGAGCGCCTGCTGCAGAAGAAATGTAAGACGGCTTTTCCTGTCCCATGTATCCGCCAAGACCGAAAAGAAGATTTCTTGGACCGATCTTGCCGCATGCGTCTGATTGGAATACGACCTCACCTTCCGCAAAGGGCATTCCGCTCATGGTAAAGGTGTTAACCTGTGTTGATCCGCCTAAGGTTCCCAGCGAGTTAGCTGGAGTGTATAAGCCGAGTGAAGCGGACCAGTTTTTGTTGAACCGCTGTTCAACGGTTATCTGTGGCTGTCTCTGTCCTCTCATAAAAGGAAGGACATCGTTTACATTAAGGACAACATTGGTTGTTGTGCTGATATTACCCCATCTGTTCCATGTCTGGCCCATAATCAGGGATGTATTGGCCCAGTCCAATTTAATATAGGCATGTCTTAAAGCAAAAAGACCGTATGCTGCGCCTGCCTGGGTGCCTCTGAAATCTGCTTCGATAAAGGCCGATGTCTTTGCGCCCCATCCGTCAGGACCCTTAACAAGAAAGTTAAGCCTTGTCTCGCCTGATGCAGCATAAAAGTTGCCGTATTCATCGTTCTGGTTCTGGTTGCCGCGATAGCTTGATCTCACAGCAGTTGACTGATCTGCTCCCACGCCCTGGGTTGCGTAACCCATATCGAATTTGACAAATCCGCCGATGGTTACATCATACCTGCTTGTAACGCTGCCGGCAAAACTTAGTGAAGGCATTAAAAGAAATAATGCAATTGCCGCAATAACTAATTTTTTCATCCTTACCTCCTTTTCATGTTGGATATCAGTACAATTATAATTAATATAACATTAACTTTTTTTAATATAGCAAATGATACTGCTATTGTCAATAATTAGTAACTATTATGGATAATAATGTTGCTATTATTATTAATATATTTATTAGTATAGCAATAATCAGCTACTTGGATATCAGACGATATATAAGTTCAATAGATGACGAATATATATACCTATTTTGTGTTTAAGAAATTTAGTATTAATTAAGACATAAAAAGGCCGTTTCACTTATTAAGGAACGGCCGGGTTAATATAGGTATGAGCCGG
>CAZHHX010000087.1:0-6959 GCA_964532465.1 uncultured Syntrophorhabdaceae bacterium
CTGATATTTCAGTGCCAATGAGGTTTTTCATTATTTTTGATGGTGGATTGAGGACAGGATGAATAAATAAGTAATAAAAAAAGGGAGCATGATAGCTCCCTTTTTTTATTACTTATAACAGTTTATTACTTATTTAATTTTGCTTTCAATGTTTCTACCAACTTTGGTACAACCTGCTTATAATCGCCAACAATTCCATATGTTGCATTCTTGAAAATAGGCGCTTCGGGGTCTTTATTAACTGCCACAATGCAATCAGCAGTTCTCATACCTGCAAGATGCTGGATAGCGCCTGATATTCCGCATGCGATATAGATTTTTGGTTTTACTGTTTTGCCTGTCTGTCCCACCTGCTGTTCCTGAGATATCCACCCAGAATCAACGGCTGCGCGGGATGCGCCCACTGCGCCGCCAATCATATCTGCAAGTTCTTTCATCATTTTAAATCCATCTTCGCTTCCAAGTCCTCTGCCCCCGGATACGATAATGTCTGCTTCAACAAGGTTTATCGTAACTTCGGACTGTAGGAATTCAAGCACTTTGGTATTTAAATCACCTTCTGCAACGGAAAAGGATTCTTTAACCACTTCGCCTGACTTTGAAGCATCTTTTTCAGGCATTGCAAAGGCCTTGGGTCTCACTGTTGCAATCTGTGGTTTTGCCTTTTCATTTACTACGGTAACAGTATAATTCCCGCCGAAGGCAGCCCTTGTCATTTTTATCTGACCGCCGTCTATTGCAAGGCCAATACTGTCTGTGCAAAGTCCGAAACCAAGCTGAGCCGCGCTGGCTGCTGCAACATCTATGCCCTGTGTAGTCGCTCTGAAAAGTGCGACTTCAGGTTTGTATTTGTCAAGCAGAAATGTTGTTGCTTTCGCGTAAGCTTCAGATCTGAAGCTTTTAAAAACCTCGCCTTCAACAGCGTACATTTTTGTCGCGCCATAGCTGAATGCTTCATTGGCAATATCTCCAACGTTTTCGCCGACTGCAAAGGCGCAGACGTTTGAGCCAAGATCGTTGGCTAATGTTTTCCCAATGCCCAGCAATTCAAAGGACATTGGTGAAATGTTGCCGCCCTTATGTTCTATATATACCCATACATCGTTAGCCATTTTTTTCCCTCCTCCCGGTTATTTTATGACTTTCATATCAATCAGTTTGTCAGTCACGATATTAACAACTTCTTCCAATTCACCCTTAAGGATTTCTCCTGCTCCTCTTGGAGGCGGTACAGTAATCTCTACAACTTTTGTAGAGGAACCTGCTGTTCCGACTTTTCCTTTATCAATGCCTAAGTCGTCTGCATTCCACACAGGTATAGCAACCTTTGCAGCCTTTCTGATGCCCATGAGATTCGGGAGACGAGGTTCGTTAATACCTTTAATAACAGAGACTATGGCCGGTAATTTTGCCTCTATAACCTCAATGCCGCCTTCAACAACTCTTTCAACAACTATTTTTTTGTTTGCCGCATCAATCTGCCGAATTTTTGATACAAATGTTAACGGACTATATCCGAGAATTGAAGCTATTTCTGCGCCGACAACACCTGTGCTACCGTCAGTTGACTGTTTTCCGCAGAATATAACATCTGCGTCGCCTATTTTCTTGATCGCGGCAGCAAGTACTGATGCCGTTCCAAATGTATCTGATCCTGCAAATGCATCATCAGTCAGGCGATATACTTCATTTACAGTTAATGCAAGGGCATTCCTTAATACATCATCCGCTTTTTCCGGACCCATAGTGATGGCAACGATATCTCCATCATAATTTTCCTTTGTGAGCAACGCTTCTTCAAGAGCAAATTCATCAAAGGGGTTCGTAATTGTATCAATGCTATCTCTCTTGAGTGCGCCCTTCGGTATATCCCACTTGATTTCAGCTTCTGTATCAGGAACCTGTTTTATACACGCAACTATCTTCACAGTATCCTCCTTTTATTTTGTATTATTCACCTGTAAAGGTGGCTTTTCTTTTTTCAACAAATGCTGTCATACCTTCTTTCTGATCATTTGTGCTGAAACATAAACCAAAGTCTTTTGATTCCAGCATTAATGCAGAGTCCATATCAAGGAATAAACTTCTATTTATACATTCCTTTGCAAGGCCCATAGAGATGGGTCCATTTGCTTTGATTTTTTCTGCGAGAGCCATCACCTCCTTCATTAATTCCTCATGGGGAACGACCTTATTCACAAGACCCATTTCATAGGCTTCCTGTGCTGAGATTGTTCTGCCGGTGAAAATCAGCTCTTTTGTTTTTGCCAATCCAATGAGTTTTGCAGCTCTTTGTGTCCCTCCGAAACCGGGGAATATTCCCAGTGTTGTTTCGGGGAAACCTACTTTGGCTTTATCAGAAGCATAAATAAAATCACAGGCGAGTGCTACTTCAAACCCTCCGCCAAGGGCGTATCCGTTTACAGCAGCAATAACAGGTTTGCTCATATTTTCCAGTTTGGAAAAAGCCTCATGGCCCTTATGAGAGAAAGCCATGCCCTCCAAAGCATTCATGGGTTTCATCTCAAGAATATCTGCGCCGGCAATGAACGCTTTATCTCCTTCTCCTGTAAGAACAACAACCTTTACATCTTTATTTTCATTTAATGATTCACTCGCCAGTTTTATCTCATTTACCGTCTCAGAGTTCAGGGCGTTCAAAGCTTTTGGCCTGTTTATCTTAACAATTGCAATGCCGTCATTTATATCAATTATTAAGTTTTTATATTCCATGACCATTACCCTTCACACTCGAAAATTGCGGCCAATCCCATACCGCCGCCGATACACATCGATACCAATCCGTAACGCAGCCCGAGCCTTTTCATCTGATACATGGCTGTTGTAACGAGCCTTGCGCCTGTGCATCCGATAGGATGGCCAAGAGAAATTCCGCCGCCAAACATGTTGCATTTATCAGGATTGACTTTCAGTTCCCTCATGCAGGAAAGCGCCTGGACTGAAAAGGCTTCATTCAACTCGATAAGGTCAATCTGATCGAGTGTCAGGCCTGCTTTTTTCAAGGCTTTGCGTACTGCCGGAACCGGTCCGAGTCCCATATACTGAGGATCCACGCCGCCTGTTGCCCATGACAGCATTTTACCCATAGGTTTAATGCCAAGCGCATTTGCCTTATCCCGTGACATAATTACTACTGCTGAAGCTGCATCATTGAGACCTGACGCGTTTCCTGCGGTAACTGTTCCGCCTTTTTTAAATGCTGTGGGAATCTTCGCCATTTTTTCCAGAGTTGTGTCCATCGGTCTTTCGTCAGTGGCAAAGATAATGGGGTCGCCTTTTTTCTGAGGAATTACAACGGGGACAATTTCATCCTTAAACAGGCCTTCTTTAATGGCCTTCATTGCCCTCTGATGGCTTACAAGACTGAATGCATCCTGCTCTTCCCTTGTGATACCGAATTTTTCAGCGATATTTTCTGCTGTCATACCCATGTGATATCCGTAGAAAATTTCCCATACACCGTCGAGCACCATAAGGTCAACTGCCTTTGTGTCAAACATTCTGGCGCCGGTACGCAAAGAAGGCATAGCATATGGTGCAAGGCTCATGTTTTCCATTCCGCCGGCAACCACAACTTCGTTGTCGCCGCATTCAACAGACCGTATACCATTAATAATTGTTCTTAACCCGGAGGAGCATACCTTGTTAAGTGTATATGCCGGTGTTTCTTTCGGCATTCCACCGCGTATACTTGCCTGCCTTCCTGAATTCTGGCCTAATCCTCCCTGGAGGACATTTCCCATGATGACTTCATCAATCTCCACCTCTTTCAGGCTGCTGTCGAAATCATAGTACTTAGCTTCAAGCTCTGTTTCGGTTTTTCCTCCAAAGATATCTGGCGCAAAATCCTTGTCTTTGTTCTTTGACGGCCTGATTCCTGCCCTTTTTACCGCTTCTTTAATTGCAATGCCGCCAAGCTCTACAACAGGCACATCTTTCAGTGACTGACCGAATTGACCTATTGCTGTCCTCGCACATGAAACTATTACCGCATCTTTCATACTCCGCTCCTTTTCTAAGTCATTTGATAATTATTTCACAAACATTTAATATGAAATATACAAATTTGTCAATCATTTTTAGACGATTTCTATTTGTAATAACATCATTTTTTAGATGATTAGATGTTGATGCCAGGATTTGCCGATAAGTCATGCCATTTCAAAGGGAGAACCGTAATTGGTAAATCCCGATATGGTTAAATTACTTTTCCATCCTGTATTTTTGACTAAACCGCCATCCCCCGGCTCTGCCGTGGAGATAAGTGATTAATGTATCATTATATATAGTTACTATGCCGAGAGGCTCATGCTCAAAAATATGGAGGAGAAGCGCGTTGCGCGAGAGATCATCCTGCCGAACAAGAAGCGGCATAAAGAGCCATCTCCGGTAGTGCAAAACGTTGAGACATATATAAAGTTGAGACATATATAAAGTTGAGACATATATAAAATAGATATGGTAAAAATATAGGTATTGACACCCCTTTATTTATATCATAATATTGTAAAAATTAAAAAATGATCTGTTAAATTAGCACCATGATGCAACATGTGTGCAGTTCTTTTTCATGCCCCTGGCTCGAACATGGTTTTTAGTTTATGTATATGGTGGGGATATATGACATCAGCTAAAATAACACGTCCAACCTTATCCGTGGTAATTCAAAGGGAAAGGCTTTTCAGCTTGCTTGACAATAAGATGGAAAAGCCTGTTGTCTGGGTATCTTCTCCTGCCGGTTCCGGTAAGACGACGCTCGTTTCAAGCTATCTGGACTCACGGAATCTCCCCTGTATATGGTATCAATGTGACGAGGGAGACGGGGACCTAGCCACCTTTTTCTATTACATGGGACTGGCTGCAAAAAAGGCAGCGCCGCGGCAGAGGAAAGCCCTCCCCCTGCTGACACCGGAATATCTGGCCGGCATTCCCGCCTTTACCAGAAGATATTTTGAGCAGCTTTACAGCCGCCTGCTCCCACGGGATGGATCACAGAAGGCGCATGACGGTTTTTCCATCGTTCTTGACAACTACCAGGACGTGCCTTTTGACTCTCCTTTTCACCATATTGTAGCCCAGGGTTTTGATATGATTCCCCAGGGTATCCATATCGTTGTTATGAGCCGCAGCGGACTGCCGTCGGCATTGGCCCGGCTGCATGCGAATGAAAAAACCTTCTTGAATACGACGATCTTCGTCTAACCTTTGAAGAATCGAAGGAACTCATTCATAAGCGTGTTCCGGAACTGAACAATCAATCCATAGAAACGATGTATGATAATACTAAGGGATGGGCGGCAGGAATCATCCTGATGATCGAGAGGGCAAGGATTGAAGGAACGGCAGCGGGATCGGCATTGGAAGTTCTATATGACCGGGTATTTGACTATTTTGCTGGAGAACTCTTTGACAAGGCCAAAGAAAGGGTTCAGGGATTTTTACTGAAAACCGCGTTCCTACCCATACTCAACGCGCCTCTTGCCGGGAAGTTGGCAGGGATAGGAGACGCGGGTCGTATTCTCTCAAAATTAAACCGCTATAATTTCTTTACGGAAAGGCTTTCCGGTGCTGGAGAAGATTACCAGTACCATCCGTTGTTCAGGAGTTTTCTCTTAAACAGGGCAAAGAGCCGATTGGCCCCCGAGGAATTGACGGTAATACAGAGAGAAGCGGCTGCGCTTCTTGAGCAATCAGGACAGATAGAAGACGCGGCAAGGCTTTACGGTGATGCCGGAGATTGGTATGGTCTGACTAAATTGACTATAACTCATGCACAGGAATTTTTAATGCAGGGAAGAAATAATACCATCGCGGAATGGATAGCGGGTATACCGGTTGAGATGGCCGAAAACATTCCCTGGCTTCTGTACTGGAAGGGAATGTGCTCCTTTCCCTTCGATATGTCCCGCGCCAGAGAATATCTGGAGAAGGCCTTCGCGTCATTCAAGTCCATCAATGACGCCACGGGCCTCTATCTTTCCTGGGCGGGCATTGTGGATACCTATGATGATGAGTGGGGGCGCCTTGACAACTGCATAGCAGTCTTCGACGACCTGAGAAAGACACATCCTGCCTTCCCCTCCAGAGAAATAGACCTCATCGCATCATCCCGAATGTTGCTATCGCTTATCGTCCGAAAAATGGACCAGCCGCAATTGATAGATGAATGGTTGGCGCGTGTAAACGCTCTCATGCAGGAAGGCCCATCCTTTGCCGTTAAGCTGGAGACCATATTTTTTATGAATATACATTATCTTTGGAAAGGAGAGTTTCACAAGAATGCCCTTCTGCTGGAAAGGGCAGAGGCTGAAATCCTTCACCGCAAACCATCTCCCTTTTTCATCATTCGTTTAAAATTGATGCAGGGATGCCATTACTGGATTACAGCACAGTATGATGCTGCTTTGCATGCTCTTTCCGAGGGGTTGGATATCTCCGATAAGAGCGGCGTGCATATGTATAATTCTATGTTATGGAGTTTCATGGCAGCAGCGGAAATGGCGTCCGGCAATTTGGAGATGGCAAAAAATCACTGCAAAACCAGATGGCTGCTTCTCTTAATATGGCGAATTCATTAGACATCCTGGACTATCACATAAATTCCGCGTTGGATGTGCGATGGCATGTAGAAAATGGGTCAGATTTGGATGATCTGCAAGCCTTGCAGGCTGTAAGCCAAGGTAATATAGTCAAGCCGGTTTTAGCCGGGTGCGCGCAAGCAGCCCATTGTATGAAAGGCAGCTACCTGTCATGTGTCATGCAGGCGGTAAACGTCGGAGGATCAAATTTCAGACATGCCGTTGACCGGCCAAGCGAACACATCTTCAAACAACTGCTCAAAAATCAAATCAAAACAACAAAAGCTTTTGACAATACCGAGAAATTAAAAAGGAGGTTTGAGATGAAAAAGAAATTCATATGGATGGCAGCGGTTGTTT
>CAZHHX010000088.1:0-6134 GCA_964532465.1 uncultured Syntrophorhabdaceae bacterium
CTTTCAGGGTATCTGCCTGAAGCACCAGCATGCCGGTAATGACTGACATGTTGTTTTTGATGCGGTGATGAACCTCGCGGAGAAGGAGTTCCTTTTCGGAGAGGAGGGATTTGATCCTGTCTTCGGCGAGTTTGCGGTCGGTGATGTCGCGGGCAGCGGCAAAAACACCTGCTGTCGAACCATCTTCATTCTGGTATAATGAAGCGTTATAGAGCACATCAATAATTTGTCCGTTTTTATTTTTTATGGACAGCGGATAATCCTTAACATAACCATATTTGAATACCTCACGATATCCCTCACGTGCTTTATCGGAATCAGTAAAATAATCCGAGAAATCACTCCCGATTAATTCATCACGGAGAACTCCGGTTACCTTTTCAGTGGCAATATTTACATCGGTAATTTTTCCGGCTGCGCTTATCGTAACAAGAGGATCAAGGCTGGACTCAATGAGATTGCGTGAATAGCGGAAACTCTCCTGAAGCCTTTCCTCCGCGCGCTTACGGTCAATGATTAACTGAATACTGCTCACGAATTGATCGACCTGGTTAATATCGGCATCATTGTAATCAACTGACTTGTTTGCCACAGCCGCTACGGAAACTATTTTATTTTTGGAGAAGACAGGCATCACCATAAGCCTGGCAAGCGTTACATGACCATGGGGGAATCCCTTTTTCGACCTGTGAGCAATAGTGTAGTCGTTCATAACAAAAGACTTACGCTGACGCACTGCTTCAGCCCAGACTCCGGCTTCGCTGATGGGAAAATGCTGCGGTTTGTCCGCCAGGGAACAATCCTTCATTGCCTCGCCCGACCAGGAATGTATCGTCATCACTGTTTCATCTTCGCTGATAAAACCGAAGAAACCATATTCACTCTCTGTCATAAACACAATCTCGGAAAGGATACGATCGCAGATAGTCTTAAAATCAGAATCAGCTAATTTCGCGACGTCCCAGAGCGCCTCCAGTCTTGTATTGGCATGCCCTATTGCTTCTTCCGACTTCTTTTTCTCAGTAATGTCATATCCGATATTTAATATTATTCCATCCGGAAGAGGAAAATTTGCCCAAAGCATTGTCAGCTCTTTGCCGTCTCTGGTTATGGGGCACCATTCCCTGAAAATCTTTTCCGGTCCGGATGTAACCGTCTCGATTACTTCCCTGCGCACATGAGGATCGGGATAGAATAACGCAAGCGGCTCATCATGGGAGTTAATCTCATCCATCGTCCAGCCGAAAACTTTCTCGCATTCCCTGTTCCACATTATACAACGGCCGTTTTGATCAAACCCGTCAATCAGGATTGGTATGTTTTCACAGAGCGTTCTGAATCTTTCCTCACTCTTTTTAAGCGCCTCCTCTGCTGACCTGTGTGAGGTAATGTCCAGGACAGAAGATTGGTAACCGATGATCTTTCCTTCTTCATCATTCAAAACTGTGGCCAGGCTGTTAGCGATAAAAGTGGAGCCGTCTTTCCTTTTCGCGATGTAATCACCTTCCCACCTGCCGTCCCTGTTGAGAGCGGCGATTATGGCTTCGGACTCCTCCCGTTTTTGCAGAAAATCCGCTACTGGCCGACCTATGACCTCGTCACTGGATGAATACCCCCAGATGAACAGGAACGCGGGGTTAATTGTATTTATGATTCCATTGGCATCCAATGTGCTGTTAGCGGAAAGGGCAGCTTCGTAAACCAGATTCTTTATGCGCAGTTCCTCCTCAGCTTTTTTGCGGTCAGTAATATCGGCAGCAACTGTAGCAAATCTGTTTTTGCCGGGGGAGAAAACCGAGATATTGAAATGTTTATCCATAGGGGCAAAGTATGAATCGAAAGAAAAAGGTTCTCCGGTAGAAGCTACTTTCGCGTAAATGTCAAGAAAGGGAGGGCTGCCAAAACCAAAGAGGTCAGACGCGAGGCTCCCGACAGCACGGGCACGATTTATGCCGGTAATCTTTTCAAAGGCCGGGTTTATATCCAGAATCATGTAGTCCTGCGCCTTCCCCAGTGAATCAAAAACAATTTCATGCAAAGCAAAGGATTCGTTCATGGATATATAGAGAGAACGATATTGCTCTCCGCTCATCCGAATATCATGCTCTGCTTTCTGTAGTTCTTCTAAAGATTTTTTCAGGGAACTCTCATGATTCTTCAGTTTCTGATGCGCCTCGTGGAGCTTGAATGCCATTTTTACAGAGGCAAAGAGGGCGGTATCAACAGAACCCTTCACTATGTAACCATAGGAGGTGATTTTCTCTGTCTTTGCCACAACTTCCGCTTCTGTATGGGATGAAATGAAAACCACCGGTATATCGTGATCCCGAAGGATAATGGAGGCCGCTTCGGTTCCATCCATCTTATCCTTTCCCATGTCTATGTCCATAAGGATAAGGTCAATGCCGGCGCTCCCGGCCTTTTCAACGGCAACCTCCCCGCTGTGGACGATAATAACGCCATAGCCCTCTTCCTTGAGCATTTTTGCCTCTGAATGGGCTATAAGGGCCTCATCCTCAACAAGAAGAATCGTTTTCTGTTCCTGCGCGCTCATGATTGCCTTCCCTGATCAAATAAATTTTAATACTTTTACACCCTTGAATAGTTTAGAGACAGTGAATAGTAAAGAGGCAGTGAATAGTAAAGAGGCAGTGAATAGTCGTTAGTGAATAGTGAATAGTCGTTAGTGAATAGTGAATAGTGAAAGGCAAATTCAGAGCCAATCCTTGTCATCCTATTCACAGCCTTTTTCATTCTTTCCGCCTTTTAACTATTCACTATTCTGCCTTTTAACTATTCACTATTCACTGCCTTTTAACTATTCACTGCCTTTTAACTATTCACTATTCACTGCCTTTTAACTATTCACTATTCACTGCCCCTAAACTGTTCACTATTCACTGTTCACTATTCACTGCCTCTAAACTATTCCCTGTTCACTGTCTTTTTCACTGTATCTCAAACTCCATCACAAACCTCATCCCTTTCTCCCTTTCAATCCTCATGGTTCCTTCAAGCTGTTCCGTTAACATACTGACGAGCT
Organism: uncultured Syntrophorhabdaceae bacterium; assembly: GCA_964532465.1. Lineage (GTDB taxonomy): Bacteria > Desulfobacterota > Syntrophorhabdia > Syntrophorhabdales > Syntrophorhabdaceae > JAPLKB01. The sequence goes on from CAZHHX010000088.1 coordinate 3,044, forward strand.
GGAGCCCGAATCCGGTGGAATTTCCTATATCAATCGATCCGGGAATGCCTGCGCCGTTGTCCTGTACAATGAGGGTCGCGTGATTGTCCTTTATGGAAAAGAACACATGTATCAGCCCCTTGTCTTTGTTGGTGAAAGCATGTTTCATGGCGTTCGTAAGCAGCTCGTTAAGAATTATGCCCAAAGGAGACAGTATCTTCGCGTCAAGAATGAAGTCATCTATTTGTTTTTCAACGGTTACCTGCCCATAGTCAGGGAAATTAACTATAATTTCATCAATAAGAGAGGTGAGGTATTCCTTTGCTGATATGGCTCTGAAATTCGCCGAACGATACAGCTTGTCATAGAGTACCATCATGCTTCGGACACGGCCCTGGGCGTCCTTGAGAGCGGTAATGGCTGAAGGGTCTTTCAGGGTATCTGCCTGAAGCATCAACATGCCTGTAATGACTGACATGTTGTTTTTGATGCGGTGATGAACCTCGCGGAGAAGAAGTTCTTTTTCGGAGAGAAGGGATTTGATCTTGTCCTCGGCCCGCTTCGGGTAGCTGATATCTCTGATTGATTCAATGGCGCCAATTATATTTCCTTCGCTGTCAAAGAGTTTTGATGCTGTTGCCCATAAATACGCGCCCTTGCCGTTATACATTTCGGGAATAAAAACCTCGGTATAATAGGTATTGCCCTGTTTTTTTATAAAATCGTATTGTTTTTCCACATCATGATCAGAACCAAAAACAAGATCGATCAGTATCGGTCTCGGTTTTCCATAGAAAGGGATCGCGTAGGCATAGTTGTCTTTGCCGATCATATCCTCCGCGCTCACTCCGGTCATCTTTTCTATGGCATTATTCCAGGCAATGACCTTGCCTTCCCGGTCAACAACAAGGGTGGCGTCAGGGAGAAACTCAATGATGTTGATAAGCTGCTGTTCCGATTTTTTGAGGGCCTCTTCGGCTTCGACACGCTCCATCACCCTGACAAGACGCTCTGCTATGATGTGAATCAGATCGCGCTCAGAATTCAGGAAGGGACCTATATCATGCACAGGCATTTCACGTACATAAAAGACCTCCACAGAGCCTTTATGTCTGCCGTGAAATATTGCGGGACTCGACAGTTTCCACAGGGTTTCCCTGAAGTTTTCCGATTGGTATTCATTGTTGTCTATAGTGATCCGGGAACAGGCATATTCGGGATACCGGAAGGCAGTGGGCAGCATGTCAGCCGTACCCTGGGCAATAGAAGGGATATCATTACTATGCTTCTCAATGAGTGAGGAGACATTGAAAAGGCAATGAAGTTCATTGACGCGTTCCCTTAATTCATGGGCAGTGGATTCAAGAACTGCTTCAATTCGTTTCTGTTCAGTCGCATCAATAACAAAACCGGCAAGAAAAGGGGATTTGCCTTCCCGGAGTATGGGAAATTTTGTGGTGGTATAAAACCGGCCATTCAGCTCTTCGTGAACCACAATGGGTTTGCCTTCACGGAGAACTTTCCGGTCATCCTCAATGATGCTCTTTGCAAAATCAGCAGGGAAAAGATCATCCATGGTTTTTCCGATACACTCATGGAGTGGTTTTCCCAGCATTGCTTCAAAGTTTTTGCTTAATTTTAAGACCCTGATATTTTCATCTTTAAAGAAAACATAGATCGGACTGTGCTCCATGAACAGATCGAATATTTCTTCGCTCTCCCTGAGTCTGCCCTGAACCTCCTTGAGCTCGCTTTGATCCTGCAGATGGACAATAACCATATCAGGAGGAATAAAACTGAAATTTACTAAAAGGAATTTCCCTGACGCGAAATCTTCGGAAAAGGTTTCCTGTCGTAAAGCGCGTTGTTCTTTGAAGCAAATATCCATATTTATGAGAATTTGCGGTCTGTTTTTATACATATTCACGGCGCTGTTTCCAAGAAAGTCGTGAACTTTGCCCTGGGAAATCTGATCCGCGGCACGATTGAAATCTGCAAGAATAAAGTCGTTCCCCTTTTTCTGCCAGGTAAATGTGGGGATGGAACTTTCCTGATACAGATTTCTGAAGCGCTCTTCACTCTCTTCTATCTTTTTACTGATTGCCCGCTCCGCTGACTGATCACTGAAAACAAGCACGACGCCGAAGATTTTTCCCTCAGCGTCCTTTATAGGTGAACCGCTGTCAGCAATAGGGATTTCATTGCCGTCTTTTGATATGAGAAGAGTATGGTTGGCAAGTCCCACCACCGTTCCTTCCCTCAGCACCCGCTTAACAGGGTCTTCAACAATATTACGTTTCTCTTCGTTTATAATATGGAAAATCTCATCAATGTTTTTTCCTCTTGCCTCTTTTTCAGTCCATCCCGTCAATTTTTCAGCCACAGGATTCATGTACCGGACAAAGCCATGCGCGTTGGCAATAATCACGCCATCGCCGATGCTGTACAGGGTTGTTCTGAAGAGCTCTTTTCCTTCCATCATCTCCGCGTAAGAGGCGGTGAGCATCCTGTTTGACATTTCGATCTGTGTTAACGCGGCATGGAGTTCTTCATTTGCCGCCTCAATTTCATATTTCTGTTCCTGTACCTTATTGAGGGCCTCATAAAGCTTTAACGCCATCTTGATGGAAGTCAGAAGAACCGTCTCTCCCGAGTCTTTTACCACATAGCCGTAGGAGGTGATATTCTCGGTTTTCTCAACTACTTCAGCCTGGGTATAACTGGAAAGAAAGAGAATGGGAATATCTCTTTCACTGAGGATGACCTCCGCTGTCTCTGTGCCGTCCATTTTTCCTTTTCCCAGGTTGATGTCCATAAGGATGAGTTCAATTTCCGGGTAGGTTCGCGCGGCTTCAATTGCTTTTTCTCCGCTGGAAGCAAGAACAACATTATAACCGTGCCGTTTTAATGTTTCTCTCTCCATAACGGCAATCAATGCTTCATCTTCTACTAATAAGATAGTCCTTGGGGTTTCCTGTTCACGCATGGATGTCTTCTCCTAATCTATAGAAAAGGTAATGATACATTGAGTTCCCTTATCTCCTATGAATTCCATAGTCCCGTTAATCTGCTCCACCAACTGAACAAGCAGTGAAAACCCTATTGATTCCGT
>CAZHHX010000089.1:0-5270 GCA_964532465.1 uncultured Syntrophorhabdaceae bacterium
ATGGAACACTGCCTGTTTCCCAGGGATATATCTTCTCAGCAAACCTCGGAAGTCCCGACTTCTTTACTATCTTTGATGAAATAATGGCAAAACCCGTCACAAATGCTAAATTAGAGAAGATGCTTACCGCATATAAAAAAACCAAACACCTCCCATCGAGTGTCTTAGTCGGGGGCCTGCCCTCGAGTGTCTTAGTCGGGGGGAAATCAACATCTAAACCTATGCCTATTAAAAAGAAAGTTGCCGTCCTGCAAAACGCTAAATCGTATTTTGAGAAAAAAACCGGGATGTACGTAAAATCAGATATCAAGACATTCCTTGATGAACTGCGTGTCTTAGTCTCTTTCATGGAAGAGCAGTTCCAGAATGCCCCGGAAACTGTAAATGTAAAAAAACCGGACAATAAACCAAGGGCGCAGATATAAGAGCGTAACCCTTCGGCGACTGTGATTGCAAAACCTTTATCTCGGACGATAAAGGTTTTGCAGTTTAATGCTGGATATAGGAGAAAAAATGCTTTAGCACCTGCGAAGCTGTAACTGCATGGTTTCCTAAAGGCAAGAATTACATGAAGAAATACTTCCCCCCACATATCTCTGGATGATTTTTTTTCACCTACAAACAAATGACCTCAATTAAATGAATTATCGAGAATTACGAATTGAAACAGAGGATAATGGAGGACTCAGCTGCCAGGGGAAGCTGGCTGCAAAACGGCTGGCTTTTCCCGTTCGGCTGGAGCGAATGGTTGTGCGTCTTTTTGAGACGCATTACCAAACCCGAGAGCAAAGAGCAACGACATGAGCGCGATGATCGCTGAGACTGCAGCGGCTACGGCAGACCACTTGGCAGCGGCTCCAGACCGTAAAACCGCTTGAGTTCGGCGCTCTTCTTCCGTCAGAAAGCCGAGAAGCTGGCAAAGTCGTGGTTCCCACTCTGGGTGGTCAATGTAATTGCGTATGATTGTATCCGGTATCTTATGCTCACCCCCTAAATCCTTCACAAAAGCAGTGAATTCCTCTTGCGACATCTGACGCAAAGTATTGTCAAGTTCCTGTCGGTTCATGGCCTGCCCTTCCTTTTCATGGTACGTTATGTAAAGAATTTCCTAATTTTATCTTGTGGCTTAAGGAGAAACCAGGATATATCAAAAAAGTAGTCAGCTTCCCGCCTTAATGCTTTACTGAGCCCTTTACTTCCTTCAAAAAACCACAATATTATTCTTCGTCCTTCTTCTTTTATGGCCCGCACCAAAGGCACATAGTCGTCATCACCTGCAACCAGTATTGCAATATCATAATTATTTTTCAATTCCTGTTCAATGACTCCCCACTCAAGTATTTATTGTCCTTCAATTCAAGTTCATTTTCAAGTAGAAAACATGAGAAAGATTATCGAATATGGTTTGAAATGTTGTATGTAAAGCAAAAACCGCGCAGTGTGCATTTCAGTAAGACTTTGATAAAATTTCATGTTTTTGTTTTTATCAAAAATTAAAATATCAAAATTATTTGCTGCACCTACAACTCGTTGCGAGTAGCCTATATGAGCAGTTGCACATTACGGGATAAAATACTTCCCATTAATTTGTATCAAAAAAACTATCATCAACAACTTTTACTTCATAAATATCCTGCACTTGGACTCCAACACTGTACTGATATAAAAGGTCAACCAGCTTCCTTCCATCAATTAGAATTATTGTGTGATGTGCATCATGCGCTTTTTTGATCGCTGGCTCATCGAATTCAGAGGTTGTCACAAATACCCCTTTTGTCGTATCACCACTCATGGCCCCTATAAAATTCCGAATTTCTTTTTCCCTAACCTTATTCTCATTATAGCGTTTTGCCTGAATATAAATTTTTTCAAGTCCTAATTTGTCTTGATTTATTATTCCATCAATCCCACCATCGCCTGTTTTCGACGTTTCAACAAATTCGCCATAACCCATTTTGTTCAACAAAATGAGAATTACTTTTTCAAAGAAGAATGGGTCTAAACTTTTGAGTTTTTCAAGCAAATCAGATTTTACCTGAGCTTCAATTGCTGAAAATCCCGAGTCTATCAAGTCCTGAGGTGATGATTCTTTTATTTCCGTATTATCTATGCCTTTTGTTTTTTCTTCCTTATAAAAATCGAATATGCCGGATTCGTTTATTATGTCCTTCAAATTAACCTTATCTTTATTAACTTCCTTGCCTTTTTGAGTTATTTGTACGATGCCTCTCTCTGGATAATGAATGTATCCTGCTTTTTTCAGGTATGATTTTCCCCAAGCTATTCTGTTAAGTATTAAAAGTTCCCCACTTTTGGTTTTCTTTTCCAACAATTCCTTTGGTAATTTCGAATAATACTTATCAACAATTTTATTTAGTAATTCCCTATGATGGATAATTCTGCCATCAGCAAGCATGTCGAGAATTGGAATAAATGTTTCATAAAATTTTGGCATATCCATGATATTCATCTCCTTTATTTTGAGGCATGTTTATAGGCGAATTATCTGTGCCTAATACAGGAAGTGTTACCTATGTCACCGTTCGGTCAACGCCAACGCCTCTTTTACTACTTCCGCGACCGTGTCCTTGCTGATGCCGCGCTTCTTACAGTAACTATGCTGAATCCACTCAGAAAGTTTCTTTGTACCTTTGCTTGAATTGCACGCTACGCAACATCGTGCAATATTTTCACGCGTGACGATGCTTGCGTCGTTAATGATGTGCTCCCAGGTTGCCGCAGCTTTCCTTGGACCACGTGGGGGCATTTGCTCGATCATTTGGGTGCCACAATAGACACAGGTTTTATCTCGCTCTTTCACTTCTCTTTCGATCCAGTCAGGGATACCCCAATGGTTCATTTGCCCTCCGATTAGATGCCCAAAGAAAAGCTAAGCCGGAATAGCCCAGCGGGCTGCGGGCTGCTTTAGCGGCTTGATAGTGAAACTTATTTTACCCATACACAATATGGCGCTACGAGAAGACCTACTGCAACAACCCGCCGGAATCGTGACTTTAGTCTTTCGGGATGTCCTTTCATATCTTTTTTTATTGCGCAGACGGTTGAACATCCTAATATCATTCTAATGGGTTTCTCCTGATTAGTAAAATCTGCGTAGTGCCAAAGGTCTATTTCCTGTTTCGCATCAATCGTTTCCAATTTATTCAAAACTAAGGAATAAGCCCGAGAATCGAGTTTGCCGGTAACAGGGCCTAACTGGTTTGGTAGCGGATTCCATATAAATCCATTTTCCGAAAATGTCGTGGCTTTTTTATCAGCAATAGCGGGGCGTGCACCACCCTTGGTTGCCGGTTCAACGAAAACAACATAGGTAGAATCGAAGCTGCACATTTTCTGTACTAACTCGGGTTTTGCTTTTGGTGATTTAACTAACCAAAAAGTGCGGTTGATCTTTGTTATGTCTTCAATTTTTCGTTTGAAAATCTTGTCAACCCCTTCCCCAGCATGTTCGCCCATCACACTGATGATGCACTGCGTGGCTTCTAAAGCATCTTCTATTATTTTCTTTGCCATTATTGCATTATTCATTGCTAACAATTAATATACTGCAAGCAGTAATTTCCGAAATATTAGTATTTACAGGATATATTGTCAATAATAATGGCCGTGGTATGATATTATTGATTACCATTTGCTATCTTCCACTCTGTACAAGAATCTAATTTCGTTGCTTACAGTCAACTATATTTAATTCCTCCTCTTCAATAAAATATGTTTTTCTGCTCAACATAACAAACATAACACGAATAAGTTTATGAGCTGTTGCAAGCACCGCCTTTTTATAAGGCAGCCCGTCTTTTCTCCTTTTGAAGTAGTAGGTCCTGAAGAGTTCATTATTGATAATAACCTTTGTTGCCATAAGCCAGATTACTCTTCTTAAGTGCCGGTTCCCCCGCTTGCTGATTTTACTCTTTCCTGCATATTTTCCCGATTCATAGGTTGAGGGATCAAGGCCGGAGGCAGCAATCAGCTTTTTATCATTTTCATAAATCTCTACTGCCCCTCCCATCTCGATGAGAAAGTTCATTGCTGTATTTTCTCCTATGCCCTTCATGGAACAAAGGATTTCTATGTCCTGTTTCATTTTCTCATTCATGATGTTCATGAGCACTTTTGTGGTCTCTTTCATCTGCTCCTCAACATGCATAAGGAGAGATACTTCCTGCTTGAGCGTAAGTTCTTTTGCAGGGCTTACAATACCGACGGATGATACTGCCGCTTCCATAAGGTCCGTGGTGGTGATGCGAGGTTTGTTACCCCGGCCCTTGCACTTAAAAACATCTGCAATGGCAGAGAAATCAGCCTTTCTTATTGCATGTGCAGAAGGATACTCCATTAAGAGACGAAGGGTTGCTTTCGTAAAAACTCCGGTTATATATTCAAGCTCAGGGAAGGTGACAGAGAGCATCCTCTTCATGTCCGCCTTCAGAGAGGTCACATGATCGGCAAGCTTCTCTCTTCTCCGGGCAAGGTCCTTAAGTTCTGTTGTCAGATGATCAGGTGTCTGTGGAGATAAGGCCTCTTGTTCTCGCATGAGGAATTGAGCAATCACAAAGGCATCTTTTTTGTCAGTCTTTGTTTTCCTTAAAGACCGCTTTGAGAACCCGTTAATAAGAAGAGGATTGATAACAACAACCCTGTAACTATGTGCGGCAAGATACGAAAACAAAGGAATATGATAAGAAGCAGTGGATTCCATACCCAGGAGGAAGGATGTCTTATCCTCCGGTAATCGGACTACAAGCTTTTCAAATCCTTCCCGGTCCATTGTACAGGCCAGAGAGAATACTTTTTCTCCTTGTTCTCCTATGCTGCATACATCAAACTTTTCTTTCGATACATCAATTCCAACAAAGCAATTCATAACACGCACCTCTTATGGTAATATAAGAAAAACAGGGTTGCCTCCGGCTAATCCTCCTGTAATGACAAGGGCTCTTAAGGCCCAATCAACTTATCATGGCTCCAAGAGGCAGGGGACAGACTGAAATAAGGGTTCGCACGACCCGGGAAGCACTAAGTCCTCCTGCTTCTCTTGGGGCAAATCTTACCTGCTTAAAGGATACTTATACAATAATTAATGGTAGGAGGAAGCAACAGTGTGTTTAAGGCGAAAGTCGCGCAGTATGCATTTCGGAAAGAAAGCAATGCCTCTGGCAAAAACCGCGTAGCGCTCATTGCAGGAAGGCAACCTTATACAGCAAGAGTAGGAAATGAGCTGTTATGCATTTGTACATTTCGTTCGGTTA
>CAZHHX010000090.1:0-4945 GCA_964532465.1 uncultured Syntrophorhabdaceae bacterium
TCGGCAGAGGACAGCTTGTCCCGACGCCCTGCTCGATGGAAATAGTTGAATTCAAATCTGTAATACCTGAGGCACTGAAAGGTTGATAAATTCCTTAAGGGAATATATTGAAGTAATGCAAAAAAATGGCCGGGTCCTTGAAATAAAGGGCCCGGTTTCAAAAGAGGACATACCTGAACTTATAGAGAAGCTTTCTGACAGTAAAAAACTGTTGCTCTTTGAACATGTAGAGGGTTACAGTTGCAGACTTGTTGCAAACTGCGTTCCTTCTTTGGATATATTTAAAATCTTCTTTGACGGTGTCTCAAATCCAGGCGAGGCCTTTCTTGAAGGGGTAAAAAAAAGCTGTGAGAAAGTGCCTGTAAAACCGGGGAAGCTGAATACCATAGATGTCCGGAATAAGGATCTTCTTGATTTGCTGCCCATCCTGAAACATTATCAGGGTGATTCTGCCCCCTTTATTACAACGAGTATTATATCCTCTATTGATCCTGACTCAGGTTTTATCGGACGCGGAGTGCATCGCATGGAGTACCGCGGGAAAAACCTGCTTGGAGCTACCCTGCTTAACCCGCCTCTTGGAGATATCTACCGAAAATATAAGGAACGGCATTTAAAAATGCCTGTTACAATATCGATTGGTGTTGACCCTCTTTTCTTCATTGCCATGGCATTGAAGGCGCCCTGGGGAGCCGATAAACTGCAGATTGCCGGAGGACTTAAGGGCAGAGGCATCGAAGTAATCCCATCTTTCGATTCATCGATTGATGTACCGGCACAGAGTGAGATTTATCTGGAAGGTTTTGTAAACCCGGATAAATGTATGCAGGATGGCCCCTTGGGTGAAATAAGCGGTTATTACCTGACCTTGAAAGAAACACCTACTGTAGAAGTACAGAGGATGACATACAAAGATTTGCCTATATACCATGCGCTGCTGCCAACCAGTCCTGAAGCCGACTTATATCTTGTCTTTGTGAGCAGTGCACATATTGAAGAAAACGCTAAAAGACTTTTCCCTTTTATATCGAGAATCACCTTTGTCCAGAAGACATTCGGATCATCCGTTGTAGTGAATGTGGGAAATGTAGAAAGATATAAGATACGCAGCTTGATCATGTTTCTGCTTTCCTTTCCGATGGTTAAAAAGGCAGTAATTGTAGATGATGATGTAAACCCGGAAGATTTAAGAGATGTTGAATGGGCAGTAATTACGAGATGTTCCCCAAGCGAGGATTTTATCATTGTTGACGGTCTTCAGGGGCAACCCATCGATCCTCAGTCTGAGGGCGGCAACGGTGTTGGAAAAATAGGCATCAATGCCACGGTTCAGGGGAAATTGATAAAAGAACGGGCACATGTAGTTAAGGGGGATAGTGAAAAGGTAAAAAAGATCATAAATCTCACTGCGGGGTAATAAATGGGTAAGATTATTGTCGGGATATCAGGAGCAACCGGTGTTGTATATGGGATAAAAATGTTAAAAGCCCTCCGTGAGACAGGAGTGGAAACACACCTTGTCATCACAGAATCTGCAGTAAAGAATCTGGAAATTGAGACAGAATATAGTGTACAATCCTTGGAATTATTAGCCGATGTAATATATGATGTTAATGATATCGGAGCAGCGATTGCGAGCGGTTCCTTTAAAGTGGACGGTATGATCGTTGCCCCCTGTACAATAAAGACGTTATCTGCAATTGCAAATTCTTTTAACTACAATCTCCTTATCAGAGCGGCAGATGTAACACTTAAAGAACGGAGAAAACTTTTGCTTCTTGTAAGAGAAACGCCATTGCATGAGGGGCATCTTGAGTTGATGATGAAGGTGACTCGACTGGGTGGTATTATTATGCCCCCTGTTCCAGCTTTTTATCATATGCCAAAAACTATTGATGATATAATAAACCAGACTGTGGGGAAGGCGCTTGATATGTTTTCTATCGACGCAAAACTTTTCAGGAGATGGGGGAGCCAGGAGGAGGCATAGGGCAATTAAAGTCCTGTGATATAAATGAAAATAAAAGGTAAAGTAATTAAAGGCATAGGTGAATCTAAAGGATTCCTTTCTATCGATTGGGTAGACAGACAATTAAAGGAAAAACTAAAATTTCAGCCTTTTTACGGCACATTGAATATAGCTGTTGATGATGTAAATGCGCAGGGAATTTTAAAAGAAAAGGCTACGGACAGGCTTGTGCATCAGACAGAAGGTTTTTGTGATGCTGTTTTAATTAAGGGTTTAATAAATAGCAAGTATGAATGCGGAGTTGTCATCCCTCTTGTTAAGAATTATGATGAAAGGCTTCTCGAAGTTGTGGCATCAATACATTTGAAAGATGCGCTCCAGATAGAAGACGGCGATGAAGTATCTCTGGATTTATATATAGAAGGCGATCCAGAATAATGTCTGTCAGTTTTTTATCGCTTACCCTGCTTGTGATGTAGCAGGGTTGTCAATTCGCTAAGCGCTGTCAAGCTTGAAGTCTATCCAGTGTCTCGAAATATGCTTCAATCCTTGTCCTTATCTGAGTTTCCGAATAGAATCTTTGATCGCCCATGTCGCTCTCAAATACAAGCGCCGGTATGCCGGTTCTTTTCGTAAGGATTTCTTTCAAAGTGGGCACTGCGAAGGAGACTGCCTTGCAGCTTCTGTTCATAAACATAATCATGCCGTTCATTGAATATTTTTTGAAGAGTTCTGTTGCCATATCTGCCCTGTCCTCGATAGTGGAATTTGAGAACCGTGACACGTAATTCTCTGCGAGGGTAACAAGAGGGTCTTTGTCAAGATCAAATTCGAAGCTCCATGCATGAACATACAAAGATGTCAGAATAACGCCGCCGTATGAGCCAAGGAGTTTTGCATGGTCGCTGAATTTGAACCATACCGGCAGGTTTTCCCAGTATAGACGGTACTTTTCCTTTTCTTTCGGAAGCACGCCAATTCCCTGATCGACTTTTGCCTGAATCTCATCGCAGAGAGTCTGATAGTAATCAACACATTCCTGGGTGCCTCTCCGGTATACAGCAATTGCCATACCTATGAGGGCATCAAAGATGCTGATGGGGGATGGCTTATATTGAGCCATATCAAGGAACTTTTTGTAGAGGATGCTGGACTCGGCAGAATATTTCATTACTTCTTTCAGCCTATCGTAATCAAACTTCCTTTTTGTTACCTCTTCCAGGAAACCGATTAACTCCTTAAGTTGAAGCACACAATATTTTACGATCTCTTTCCTTGTGTTGCTGTCCATAACATGTTCGGGGGTATCAAAGACAAATACAGGCAAATTACCTTTTCTTGCAAGGACCTGGAACCATTTTGTAAGCGTAAAGCACTGGGCATTACAGGCAAGGAAGAGATCCGGTTCAGGAATGCCCTTGGTAACGGTTATCCCAGTTTTCCTGTAAGCAAGGTCGCTTCTTGCGTAGGCGCATAAATGGTTTGTGTAGCCCATGCTTTCAACAACCGAGCAGAGTTCCGCACCCTTTTTGGCTGTCAGGTTTGCTACTGCGTGGTTTTCCGGATATATCGGGATAATGTCGTGGGCTACAAAAAGTTCAACAGGCGATATTGCCGTTGAATAACCGATGAGCTTGCCTCTTTCATGGGCATGAAATGCCTCGTCCATGTACTCGTCGGTAATCTTTTTTGACATCTCTTTAGATGTTGGGCTCATAAGGATCCTCCTTTTAAGGACTCAAAGAATGCCTGAAGTCTTGTTCTTACATGGGAAAGAGATAATGTCTGGTACTCTGTATCTAACGTGTGCATCAATATGCCTTCGTTCTTTATCATTCTCTTGAGGTCAGGCAAGTCGTATTCCTGAGATTCACAGAACTCAATATGGACATATATGATTGCTTTTGCCTTTGTCTCTTTATAGAGCGCTTTTACTTCTTCAAAATTCTTGTAGACATTATCGTGTATGGGGGAAAAGAACCCTCTCTTAAAGTGCCTTTCTGTGAGTGCATCAATAGGATTTCCGTTAGGAGAGACAATACCCTGGATATAACGTGTTCCTACAAGAAGTGTATCTCCTACAATGTTGAGTTTAATCTCGTCGAAGAGGTCATATATCTCAGGGGGGTCGCAGGTTATACCTACGAGTATTACATCCGTATATCCATTGTCTTTACCGGACTGTAAACCGTCTCTGATTTTCTTTAAACTTTGATTCAACTCTGTTTTGTCAACCTGCTGTGATAGTTTCATTAAGGCGAAGAATTCTTTATTTGTTAAAGCTGACGGATTATTCCTTTTAATATCGTATATTTCTTTCAAGAGAATCTTGTTTTCATTGTGTATCTTAATTGCTCCCCACAAATCATCTTCAACAATCTTTTTCCCGGACCAGTTTGAAAGAGATGAGATGATTCTTTCGATCTCCTCCTTTACCCAATAACGTGCGCTTGGTCTGTCAGCCTGACGGGGCGCAAGATAGCTTTCCACGTATTTATCCGGGAAGTTTATCCTCCAGATGTCAGATAGGTGCTGGGTAGTGTCGCAGACCTGTGGTAAAACAAAACCGTCGAAAATATCACCCTCATAACTCAGAACAAGTTCAAGGTTACTTCTTGCAAGTGAACACGCATTGTCAGGCAGGTGGCTCGGCGCTTTTTTTAATGGTTTATTTGTCCCCATGATTGTAACAGGTAAAAAACCGAATGCACATATTACTTCTTCGGGGACATCGGCAAAAGTGCTGCCGATTGCTTTTTTCCCATTATCCTTTATCCATTTTCGTATGGATGGGTATGGATCCTTTGCACATTCCACAACCTCTTTAATGCTTAAGCTTTCCCACATAAGCCCTCCAAATGGATACAAAAAATTTTACACATTATAAGGAATCCCGCTTCTTATTGTCAAGAGATGATATAAAAAAGGCCGTTTCACTTATTAAGGAACGGCCGGGTTAATATAGGTATGAGCCGG